>CAIOLO010000089.1 GCA_903859155.1 uncultured beta proteobacterium | reverse complement strand
GTTCAAACAGCGCGCCATCTTGCAGGACAACCGCCAGCTTGTGCTGGGCGCCCGCCAGCGACATGCGCTTGATGGCAGCATGCGTCAGCGGCGCCTTGGGCAACTGACGGATACGTGCCTCCAGGGCGTCGTCCGGCAACGGGCGCAGTGGCTCTGCGGCTTGATGCCCAGCTTCCGGCGGCAGCAACGTCACCGACCCTGCCGACTCAGCTCCGTACCAGGTCAGCAAACCGAAGGCGTCTGCCGCATCCAGCCTGGCGTCTCCGGCCAGCAAAACACGCTGCTCTTCTTCCGGCAGCAGATTGTCGAAATACCACTGCACGGGACGCTGGCTTGCGCCGTCCAGCAAGGACTCTGCCGCCAGTGGGAGATGCGGGCTGAGCGCGAAGCTCTGAGGGTTGTCCAACCAGGCGCCAGCATATTGGAAACTCCAGAGGCCACCCACTTCCTGCAAGGTGCCGACCTCCGTCTGATTGATGGACGCACGCAAGGAGCGGTCGTTCATGGTTTGTCCTGTTTGCGTGATGGGTCGTTCAAATAGGCGGCTACGCCATCAGGCACATCCACCATGACCCGGACGCCCAGGCCTTCGAGGACTTGAAAGAGCTTCCCCCATTGCACGGAATCGCTGCCGCGCTCAATCTTGCCGAGGAAGTTCTCGCTAACGCCGATGCTGCCCGCAGCATCATCCTGCCGGATTTTCTGAGCCTTGCGGCTGGCACGCACCACCTTGCCGATGGCGGCTGCATTGTGGATGGGTATCTTCATTATCAATCCTCACGTTTATGAGGATTTTGCGCTAAGTTGGCGCGTTTCGCAATAAATCCTCTTGATCGTGCGGAATTTAAGCTAAGGCAGGTCAGTGATGTAATAATCCTCACGAACGAGAGGATTATTCGGCTAAAGACCATGCTTGTTCGCTGTCGCTATGAATAAAAGCGCACCCGCACAATTTACGCACAATTTGTTTGGTTTGTTGCATCGCGACGGAACGTCTTGCCGGCGATAGTGGCGCTGTGGACGACTCGCCGACGCTTCGCCCAGCAACCGGAACTCCATCTACATCCGGCGTTGCAGACTTCCCTGGGCGATGCATTGAGCGAGGCAGCGAAGAGCAACCGGACACTTCTCATCGAAACGCACAGTGAACCCATCCTCCTCAGAATTCTCAAGCGGATTCGGTAGATGGGAACTGACCCCACGCGCGCCGGGGTCTACCAGATCGTTCCTGGAACCGTATCGATCTTTTACTGCGAACCCAAACCAAACTGGACGACATGTGCTGTTACGCTGAAGGTTACGTCGTCGGGGCGATTTCATCGTCCGCTGGTAACGAGGCTTCTTAGCCGAATGTGACGGGGAACGTGGCGTTCTGACGGTGGCCGATTCCGTCGGGGTCGTCGTCGATGTCATGCTTGGACAGGATGTGACATAAGTAGGACTGAGTGCTACACTACGCCATGTCGAAAAAACTTTTGACGCGAGCTTTCAAGACAGACTGGTTCACTAAGGCGGCAAGGAAGGCGCGCATCGGTGATCCGGCGTTGATTGCGGCGATTCGAGAGATCATGCAGGGGCAGGTTGACGATCTGGGCGGCGGCGTGTTCAAAAAACGGCTGAACAAGAACATGCACCGCTTGATCGTGCTGGCAAAGGGCGGGCGGTATTGGATCTTCGTCTATCTATTCGCCAAGAAGGACCGAACCAACATCGATGATGATGAGCTTGCTGATTTCAAGAAACTGGCGCAGGCCTATGGCCGCATGACGGACTCCGAGTTGGGGGCCGCGCTGAATCAGGGTGACTTACAGGAGCTATGCGATGAAGAGTAAAGCCAAGTTCAAGAGCGACGCCTTCGAGGCGATCCATAGCGCAGCCCAAGGGCTGCATCGTGCCGGAACCATCGACAAGGCAACCATGCGCGAATTTGACGCATCGTGTCTCACTGCGCCGTCGGTGATTGCTCCGGCGGAGATCAAACGAATCCGCGAGGGGGCGCATGTCAGTCAACCTGTATTCGCGCGCTATCTGAACACTAGCGAGTCAACGGTACAGAAATGGGAGGCTGGCACCAAGCGGCCCAGCGGCATGGCGCTCAAATTGCTGGCCGTGGTCGAGAAGCACGGGCTCAAAGTGCTGGCTTGAGTTTGAGGTCACGATTAGACGCTCCGTACTGAGCGATGTAAATAAAAGGCAGTATTTCGTCCAGTCGTCCGAGGAACTGGCCAACGTTGCGCGAGATCTCGCGGTCCTGTAGATGCCCTTCTGGTTTGTCGTTTTTGCTCCAGCCCAATTTCATGGTTCACATCCCTCAGACCGGTTGATGCAACGAAGCGGCAACAGCAGCATCCCCCCGGAACTCCTCGCCGGCGCGGTTGAAACACTGCGCCGTTGGTCCAAGGTGTGGGGTACTCGCCCTGTGGCAGTGGCAGCAGCGCCTGCGCCCATGGCCGAGATGACCGCGAATGGCGCCCTGGCGGAGCACATCGCCAGTGTTGGCCGCCTCCCTGTCGTGGAGTTGTTCACTTGGCAGGGAGCGCCGCCCCCGACGAACACATCCAGCACACCAGCGGTGACACAACTCGAACACGCCATCCAGCTCAACTCTGCAATCCAATTACCTGACGGTCCGGTTCTTCTCTGCGCGGTCACGATGCGCTCCGGATGGACCCTTACGGTGTGCGCCGCACTGCTGTATGAGGCGGTCGGCAACAACACACTTCCTCTCGTCATCCACCGACTTCCCTGACCTCTGCGAGGGAAGAGGTAATGGTCGAGTAGGCCGGAGGGATTGAACCTGCCGCCTGTCACGGAACAGAGCATGAATTTCTCGATTCACTGCGTTCCCTCCGCTACCCAATACGTCAAACGAACTCGGTTGATTAGTCCGCAGACAGAGCATTGATTTAACGTGATATTTTATTTTGTGCCTGCGGACGTCTCGAAAATTTTGGGGTCCCGGAACAGAGAGAAACGGCAAACGGAGAGAGAAAACGGGGCCGATGGTGGGGCGAGGGGAGGTGAGCGAAGTCCGCAGCAACCCACACCAACCCGCGTGAACACGCGGCAGTAGGCAAAAAAATACCAACCGGAGAATTGGTTGGTATCTTTAATTGGTGGTGTGCCGGCAACCGGCGACAAACCTCGCATGAATTGCTAATGCTGGCGAGCGTGCGGCGGTGCGGGGCGCTGTTGTTGGCGTGCGCACAGTAACTCGCCAGGCTCGCCGGCATCGGCTTTCCTTAAACAATCTTAACTGTCACAACACCTGCATCCGGCTAAGCTCGCCTGGTTGTTGACGCAGGGCTCACAAAGAAAGTATGCGGGCATCGGCGCCAACACATGACTGAACTCGTGGCTGTAGTGCTGTACCTCGTTATCCCGCTTTGCATGGCGGCGTGGATGTGCTTCTGCGGTGTGCAGAAGAATCTGGATGCGCGATGAGCGGAAAATTTTCAGAGGTCAACGAGATGGAAAAAGTCGAACAAGCGAAAAATAAATCCGAGAAAAACAAACATCCCGGGCGGTAGCAGCGCGCAAGTCGCGAAAAAACACTGCCAAATGAACGCGGAGGAAGAGGAAGACGAAGAAGACGAAGAAGAAGACGACGAAGAAGACGAAGAGGAAGAAGACGAAGAAGAAGAAGACGAAGAGGAAGAAGAGGAAGAAGAGGAGGAGGAGGCAGCTAAGAACAAGATGTAGCACCGTGGTAATTTCAAAAGGCCCCTGGCACTTTCGCAGGGGCCTTTACTTTTCAGGATTGCTTGGCTGTGGTGGCAAGCCGATACGCTAGCCGCGCGTTACTGGCTGGTACCGGCCGCTCATCGGCTCAGTTGGGGGTTCCTCCGAGCGGCACCGCCATGGGCGTATAACAACCGCGCGGCTGGCGGGTGCCCGCCAATCAGGCCCTGCTCAGTCGAGTTGAACGCCGGTCTTTTTGATCAGCACGCCCCACTTCTCGATCTCCGCCTTGAGGTGTGCCGCAAGCCCCGCCGAAGAGGCGAGTTCCCGCGAGGCCAGCACCAGGCCCAGATTGTCGAAATGCACTGCCAGGTCGCGGTCGGTGACCGCCGCCTGCAGGGCGCCCTCCAGGCGCTGCAGCACCGCGCGAGGCGTGCCCTTGGGCGCGTAAATCCCCGACCAGGGCGCCAGCTCGAAGCCGGGCAACCCTCCCTCGGCAATCGTCGGCACGTTGGGCATGGAAGTCAGGCGGGCCTTGCTCGAGACGCCCAGCGTCTTGAGTTTGCCCGCCGCGATATAACGCGCGGTTGTCGCGGTACCGTCGCAAAGAAGGTCGATCTGGCTGCCCATCACGTCGTTCAGTGCCGGCGCTCCGCCCTTATAGGATATGACGGTGAATTTGGTGCCTATCGCCGACATGAACAGCAGCGCGCAAAGGTTGGTCGGCCCGCCGATGCCGCCATCACCGATGGTGATCTTGTCGCCGTTGGCGCGCGCGTAGGGAATGAACTGTTTGAGATCGGAGACCGGCATGTCGCGCCGCATGACCATGGCCATGACCGAGTGGGCCGCCACGCCGACATAATCGAAATCATTGAGCGGGTCGTAGTCGAGCTTGCGGTACAGCGACGGATTGGTGGCCATGGCCATGTTGTGGAACAACAGCGTTTCGCCGTCGGGGCTGGATTTTGCAACCCTTGCCACGGCAATGTTGCCGCCGGCTCCGCCCATGTTTTCAATCACCACCGGCTGATTCAGATGCCTGCCAAAGGGCACCGCCACCGCACGGGCATAGACGTCGACCGCGCCGCCTGCCGCGTAGGGGACGACAAACTTGATCGGCCGCCCCTGGGCTCGGACCTGTGGCGGAACTGCCACGGTGCAGAGCAGGACAATGAACAGAAGAACAGCCTTGCAGGACTTCATGCGCCACCTCGCTTTCAGTCAAGTTGCCTGTTAAATGCCCGCCGCTTGCAGCGACCGGCTCACGGGATACAGGTGTTGCGTATTTCTCCTATGCCTTCGATGCGCGTCGTGATGACTTCGCCCGGCTGCAGGTAGCGGCGCGGATCGCGCACGGCGCCGGTACCGCCGGGGGTGCCGCTGAAGATCAGGTCGCCCGGCGCGAGCTCGCACCAGCGCGACACAAAAGCGATCAACTCCGGCACGTTGAATATCATCATCCCGGTGCGACTGTCCTGCATGCGTTCGTCATTCAAGTCGCAGGAAATGGCCAGATCCAGCGGGTTCGCAAAGCCATCCAGCGACACCACGCAGGGACCGATCGGACCGTAGGCCTTCGCCGATTTGGCGATGCAGAATTGCGGCGGTTTGTCGCTGAATTGCTGGCGCCGGTCGGAAATATCCTGGCCTATGGTGTAGCCCGCCACATGCGCCATGGCGTCCTTGGCGGCGATGCGCTCCCCTCCCCTTGCGATCACCACCACCAGCTCGGCCTCCCAATCGACCCGATTGGAGGTGAGCGGAATGTCGGCGCGCGGGCCGGCGAGGCAACTGGGAAACTTGGTGAACACCATGGGGGTTTTCGGCAGTTCCATGTCGGCCTGCTGCCCGTGCTCGCGGTAATTGACGCCGATGCCGAAGATGCTGCGCGGACGCGGCACGCACACATCGAGCAGCGCGGCGTCCAGGAGCGGTTCGCTGCCGTCCGGGGCCTGCAGGCGCGCCCAGTCGGTGAACGCCTCCCATTGCGCGAGCAGCGCCATCGGATCGGCGGAGAACTTTCCTCCGGAACGCCGGGCCACATCGATCAAGCGGCCGCCGGATTCGATCATTGCGCGGCCACCCGCGCTCGTCATTCGTATTCCACTCATTTTTTGACCTCTTTGCGCGCGCCCTTTTCGGGTTTTGCCAGAATGGCTTCCATCTCGTGCGGCCCATAGCCGAGTTCTTCAAGAATTTCACGCGTGTGTTCGCCCAGGCGTGGCGGCGGCCGATCGACACCCGGTGCACTGTGCGCATAACGGAAACCGGCGTTGAGCACCTGCATGCTGGCGCCGTCCATACCCGGGACCGTCATGGGCAGCTTCAGGCCGCGCTCGTTGAAATGCTCCAGCGCGATGGCCTCGTCAAGATTGCGCACCACGCCGGCGGCGACTCCGGCGTCATTGAGCCGGCGCTCCCATTCCTCGGCCGGACCTTTCATGAATTCGCGCGTCACCTCGGCCTGCAGCGCCTGGCCGTTCTGGAAGCGCAACTTCCTGTCGGCAAAGCGGGGATCGGCGACCAGGTCCGCCCGCCCTATCACCTGGCAAAGTCCTTCGAACTGTTCCTGGCGCACCGCGCCCAGGGTGATGCTGCCCCTGGCTGTCGGAAAAGTATCCGCGGTGGGCGACATGCTGTAGCCCCGATTGCCCTGCTTGGCCGGTTTTTCGCCGGCCACCAGAAACGGGCCCAGTACGGAGATCATCATCACCATGGAGGCATCGAACATCGCCACGTCGATATGCTGGCCTTCCCCGCTGCGCTCGCGCTGCAACAGCGCGGCCACCATGGCAAATGCGGCAAGCAGGCCGGTATAAGTATCGACCACCGGGAAACCGACCCGTATCGGCGGACTGCCCGGCTCACCCGAAAGATTCATAAGGCCCGACATGCTCTGGATGATCTGATCGATTGCCGGATTGAATTTCAACGGCCCGGACTGTCCGAAGCCGGAGACCGAGCAGAAAATGATGTCGGGCTTGATCTTGCGGCAGACCTCGTAGCCCAACCCGAGCCGCTCGATCACCCCGGGACGGAAGTTCTCCACCACCACGTCCGCCTTCGCGATCAGGCGCCGCGCCACTTCGAGTCCGGCCTCGCTCTTGAGATCGAGCACCATGGAACGCTTGCCCGAGTTCACGGAAACGAATGACGGACCCATGCCCTCGTTGCCCCGGCCGCCGCCGTAATTGCGCATGGTGTCACCCGCGCCGGACTCGACCTTGATCACGTCCGCGCCCAGCAGGGTGAGGAAATTGGTTGCGATCGGCCCGGACAGCACGTGGGTGAAATCCAGGACCCGGTACGCGTTCAATGCTTTCGACAAGTGCGGCTCCTGTGCAGGACGGTTGCGAGGCGCGCTGTCATTCCGGGTCCGCCACCTTGGGATAGGCGCCGCTAAAGCGCGGCTTGCGGCGCTCCTTGAAGGCGAGTTTTGCCTCGCGGCCGTCGGGCGTGAGGCCAAGGTAACGCTGCATCGGCGCACCGGCCTCCATGTGCGTGGAAAATCCACCCATGTCGAGCAGGATATTGGTGGCGTTCTTGGTGTAACGCAACGCCAGCGGCGGCAGTTCCATCAGCGCGTCGGTGTAATCCTTCACCGCGGCATCAAATTCGGCGGCCGGCACGCTGCGGTTGATCAGGCCCCAGGCTTCGGCCTGGGGCGCGGGAACACGCCGCCCCAGCAGCGACATCTCCAGGGAGCGCGCGCGGCCGATGGTATAGACGAATGCCCCGCCGCTGTGATTGCCCGCCTGGATCTCCCGCAGTTGCAGGAAGGCCGAGTCGACCGAGACGATAAGATCGCAGGAGGTCGCCAGATACACCCCGCCGCCGATGGCCGGGCCGTTCATGGCCGCCACCACCGGCTTGAAATTGCGCTGGATGCGCTGCCGGGCGGCGACGTTCCAGCGCCCGTAAGCATCGACCATCTGCGCATCGGCGGTGCGCGTGAAGCGCAGGTCCTGTCCGGCGCAGAAGAAATCTCCGCAACCGGTGAGCACCGCGCAGCGGCATGCGGGATCGCTTTCGACCTCGTCGAATGCCGCGACGAGCTCACGGAACATGTCAAGGTCGTGCGCGTTCTTGACCTCGGGACGATTGAGGATCACGCGCCAGACCGGGCCGCTCTTCTCGATGAGCAAAGACTTGTACATGACGCTTAAGCCCCGCCCGTGCCCAGGTCCGGTCCGGTCTTCTTCACCAGGGGGATGATGCCCCCGGCCTCGAGCATGGTCAGCAGGAAAGGCGCGACCGGCCGTGCCTTCAGTTCCACGCCCGTGGTTTCGTTGCGCGCCACGCCCTTTACCAGGTCCAGATAAACGATGTCGCCATCCTTGGCCAGTTCGGAGGCACCGGGACACTCGAGCAGCGGCAGGCCCACTTCGTAACTGTTGCGCAGGAAGGTTCTGGCGAAGCTGTCCGCGACGATGCAGACGATGCCCGATGCCGCAATCGCCTTCGAGGCGACGCCGCGGCCCGAGGACTGGCCGAAATGGTGGCCTGCGACCATGATGTCGCCCTGCTTCACGCCCTTGGCGAACTCGGGCTTGAGATCCGCCAGCACGTGCGGCAGGATGACTTCCATCGTGCCCTGCACCACGGCGGTGGGAACAATGCTGTCAGTGGGCACGTTGTCGCCGAACTTCCAGGCGCGGCCCTTCATCGGGACGATCTTCTTTTCGCTGGCCATTACAGGAACTCCCTTGGATCGGTGATTTTCCCGGCGGTCGCAGCCGCGGCGACCGAGAGCGCGGAGGCGAGAAACATCTGCGCCTTGGCGCTGCCGTTGCGCCCGGGGAAATTGCGCACGTGCGTCGAAATCATGGTCTCGCCATCGGCCATCGCACCCATGTTGACCGCCTGGTTGGCGCCGGTGCTGGCCGGAAACCAGGTGGCACCGCCCTCGTGCAGCGCAGAGAGGGCGCCTGATTTCACTGCCTCGGAGAACACGTGCCGGCTGCCCGGAACGATATTGAAGCAGACGTGCCCGTGTTTGGATTTCTTGCGCAGCACCTGCGCCGCCTGCTCGACATCGGTGAGCCGGCCGCCGCCGTGCCCGCCAAGCTCGGCCCACTGTATCGGCGTGCCGACATACTTTGTAATCGGCGCCACGTTGCCCACCGTGGCGGGGAAGCAGATCTGCGGTTCGAGGTTGCTGATGTCGTAGCTCCAGGTCTCGACGAATTTCGTGCCCGGATCGTCGCGCTCGACCTCGTAACCCTTGCAGCCGACACTGTCGGCAAAGTCCGTGGTGGTCTTGTCCGGATCGATGTAGGCGCACTTGGCGCCGATGTCCACACCCATGAGCGGGAACAGATACCTGTCCCAGAACGGCAGCGACTCGATGTACTCGCCGCAGAACTTGACCGCCTGGTAGTTCACGCGGCCCTCGCCGATCTCGGCGCACAGCCACAGCGCGACGTCGCGCGGTGTCACGCCGGGGCGGGTCTTTCCGGTGACCTCCACGCGCACGGTTTCGGGCACCTTGAACCACGATTTCGAATACGGCATCACTGTCGCCGCGTACGAGTCGTTGCCGAGCGAGGCGCAGAACGCGCCCATCACACCCTGCACCGGCGAGTGGCTGTCCGAGCCCACCACCAGGTCGCCGGGGCGGATGTGGCCCATCTGCAGCGCGACGTTGTGGATATTGCCGCTGCCGCAGTCGTAGAGCGGCATGTTGTTCTTCCACGCGAAGTCGCGTATCGCCACCAGGATGGCCGCCTTCTCCTCGGTGGGCGGCGAGAACTGGTGGTCGATGACGGTGACGATGCGCTCCGGGTGCAGCATCTTGCCGCCCACCTGCTTCTCGAACACGATGCGACAGCTGCGCGCCGAAAGGTCGTGCAGCAGCGCGCAGTCGACCTCGCACACCACCACGTCGCCGGCGGCGACCTTGCTGCGGCCGCTGCGTTTGGCCATAATTTTTTCTATCATGTTCATATGACTTCGGTCCTTTTCACGTTTTTAACTATTCAAGTTACCGGATTCGGAATCTCATGCCGGAAAGCGCGGTGCTTCACCGCTTAGCTGCCAGGGCCAGATGCGCGGCCTCGCCGCAGGCCAGAGATCGTCGAGCTTGCGCGCAAAGGACACCCCGTCCATCGGCGCGGGCCCCTGCTGCGAGACCACTATCGTCTTGTCGCCTTTGAGCGTGGCGGTCAGTTTGGCGTGAAATTCGCGCGGATAGGCACGCGTGGCATCGGGATCTTCTTCCATGCTCACCGCGGCCATGAGCGACAGCACGCCCTCGTCCTTGAGCAACGCCTCGTAGTCGTCGTGGGAAAGGCGCCCCTTCAGGAGCACCGCTGCGATGGCAAACCCGGGCGTGTGGTCCGCGGTCTCGCGATTGATCCTGGCCTTCCCCGCGCTGGCCCCGCCCAGCATTTCAACCGCCTGGCGCGACATGCCCAGCCTGATGGCGGTGATCTCGGCCGCCGCGCCCGGCAACTCGGACCGCAACTGCTGCGCCAGCTCGATGAGGCCCTGAATGAAAATCTGCACCGGATATTTCTTCAGCAGCGTGCGCGGCAGGCGCGCGCCGCCCTCGGTGCCGATGCTCAAGGGCCCGCCCACGCGCTCGCAGAAACCATCCTTGCCTTCGAAAACGCTCTGGGGTGAATGACAGCCCGCCTCCACCATGCGCACCGCGAACAGCGCTTTCATCGCACCGCGCCCGGAGGCAATCGCCTTCCAGTCGGACAAGCGCCCCTGTCGCACCGAGCGCAGCACGCCGGCATCGAGTGCCGCGACGCACAGCGCTTCGGCGGTGCGTTCTTCGTCCAGTCCGATCAACCACGAGGCCGCGGCAGCGGCGCCCAGGGGTGTCAGCGTCGAGGAGCCGTCAAAGCCGTGACTGGCCACCTGCGTCTGGTCGGCGAACCGGCACATGACCTCGTAGCCGACTGTGATTGCTTCGATCAACCGCTCCCAGCCGATAGCGCGCGCTTCGGCCAGCGCCACCAGCGCGGCAATCATGTCGCTCGGATGGATGACTGCGCGCCCTACGTAGGTGTCGTTGTAATCCAGATAGCGCGCGGCGACGCCATTGCGCAGCGACGCATCGTCAAGGCTCGCCCGTGTGCCGTCGGCCCATACGGTGCACGGGCCCTGCCCCCACGACCCGTAGCGCCGGATGCGGGTGATGGTCCCCTCGTCCGCCTCCTGCGCCTGGTCGGCCAGGCGCTCCGCACCCAGCGCGCACGCGGCCGTATCGGCCAGGCGCAACGCCACGGCATCGCGGTCGGCCAGGCGCGCCAGCGCCGGCAGCACGGCCGCGATCTCGGCGGCCAGGTTACGGGATTGGGCGCTCTGATCCATGTGCGCGCCCCTCAGCCGCGCGTGGCGTCAAGCCGCGCCGCGGCGCTGCTGAGCACGCGATCGACCACCGACTGCGCGACCCCCAGGTAGTTCTCGGGTTTCACCAGTTCGCGCATTTCCGCCTCCGACAGGATTGCGCAAACCTCCTTGTTGGCGAGCATCACGTCGATCAACTCCTTGTGCTCGGCATGCGCTTGGCGCGCCATCTTGATGGTCAGCTCATGCGCTTCGCCGCGCCCCATCTTCCAGCCCAGGCCATACATCACCGCCTCGGAAACAATGCCCCCGCCGGTCAATGCAAGGTTGCGGGTCATGCGCTGCGGATCGACCTGAAGGTCCTCGAGAATGCGATGCGCCAGCGACAGCGCCCCATCGAGGAGAATGAAACACTGCGGCAACAGCAGCCATTCGGCCGCAGTCACCGACATGTCGCGCTCGTGCGCGACCACCATCAGGCCCTGCATCACCGGCACCAGGCCGCGCACCAGATGGCAGTTGGCCACGGCGCGTTCGCCGTTGATCGGATTGCGCTTCTGCGGCATCGCCGAGGAGCCCACCTGGGTCTTGGTCTGGGGCTCCCAGACTTCGCCGATTTCCGTCGAGGAAAGGCGTCCGGTCTCGTTACAGATGCGCTCGGTGGTCGCGGCGATCATGCCCAGCGTGGAGACCAGTTCCGAAAAATTGTCGCGGATGTTGTACCAGGGCGCATCCGGCAGCGGCAGTCCCACGTGTTTGGCGAAGGCCTCCTGGACCGCCGGACCGCTGGTTCCCAATGAGGCAAAGGTTCCTGCGGAACCGCTCATCTGGCACACCAGCACGACCTTGCGGCAGCGCTGCAGGCGCTCGAGGTGGCGGCCCAGCTCGTCGATCCAGAACGCCACCTTCAAGCCGAAGGTGATCGGCACTGCATGCTGCCAGTGGGTGCGCCCGGCCATGGCATGGGACTTGTAGCGCTCGGCAAGGGGCAGCAGAAAGCCGATCTGGGCACGGACTTCGTCCTCGATGATTGCCAGCGCGTCGCGGATCTGCAGCACCAGCCCGGTGTCGAAGACATCCTGCGAGGTGGTGCCCCAATGCACGTACTTGCCCGCATCGCCCGATTTTTCGGTCAGCGCGCGGATCGAGGGCATCAGAATGTGGCGGCCCGACTCGACGCCCGCGCCGATTTTCTCGAGGTCGTAGAGTTCGGCTTTCGCCACCGACCGGATCTTCTTCGCGGCCTCAGCGGGAATCAGGCCCGCGTCGGCCTCGGCTTCGGCCAGCGCCGCCCACACGTCGAGCCAGCTCTGCAGCAGCTTGCGGGAATCGAACACCTCGCGCATGCGCCGGGTTCCGAAAACGTGTTTCATGATGCTGCAATCAAGCGTCGTGGGCATGGACTCTCCGGTCAACGGCGAAAACAAGGAGCGGCGATGCTGGGCCGGACCTGCGCCGCTGTCAATCCCGCCGTGACAGGGGGGATTGACAGCGCGCCGCGCCGATGCTCAGCGCTTTGCGGCGCGGCGGGTGCCCGTGGTCCGCGCTTCGGCCGGCGGGGCGACCGGAAGACCGAGCAGCCTGCCGTGCACCTTGACCGCCTGGCGCAGGGCCGCGAGGAAATTGAGTTTCTGCTCGCGCAGAATGCGCAGCGAGGTGCCGATGCCCAGCGCGATCGGCCGCTGGTGCGGGGGCGTTGGCAGCAGTACGGCAATAATGCCTGCGCCCTGCGTGGTCGCCCCTTCGGTATAGCCGTAACCCTCGCGCCGGCAGGCCTCGATTTTTCGCATCAAATCTTCGATGCGCAGGCGCCGCGCGGGATCCTTCTCCTCGGCATTGACGCGTCGCGCGAGCGCCACCACCTCCGCATCGTCCTTGAGGCTGAGTATCAACTGCCCCACCGCGGATTTGAGCAGCGGGCGCAGGCGACCGGTGGCCACCTCGGGTCCGGAGCGCCGGATCAGCGAATGCATCACCTGGATGTACTGCACCTGCAGGCCGCTTTGCGCGCCGAGCACCACCGTTGCGCCGGTCTGTTCCCGCAACTCGACCATCAGCCGCAGCACCGTGCCATCGCTTAGCAGAAGATCGTTCACCCAGATGCCCAGCAGCGCGGCACGCAGGGTGGGCATGAATGTGCGCTGATGGCGGTCGTAGTCGAGATAACCGAGCCCCTGGAGCGTGCCCAGCAGGGCCGAGGTGCTGGAGGGCGGGCTGCGCAGTGCGCGCGCCACCTCCATCAGCCCGGCCGGGGCCTTGCGTTCGGCGAAGAATTCGAAAATCTGCACCACGCGGTGCGCGGATTTGACCAGCGGCATTGCCATGGCGGCAATGATAGTCCGGTTTCACATATGTGAAATTGACGCCCGGGATTTCACATATGTGAAACGTCGTGACGACCCTTACGCTCGATCAGCAACCGCCAGCGGCCCGGCCCGTTTGCAGGCCGGACTCCGGCGCGACGGCAACCGCGGGTCCGCCAACTGAAGCTGATTTTGCATGCCGTCGCGGTTGTTCGGTGCGCTTTTTCGGCGATTTTTCGGTGCGGTGTACCGTTCCGGCTAGTTGGTTACAATGGCAGCAACCCACACACCGGGAGGAGCGTCCCTTGAATTCATTGCCGCGCACGTTTGTACTCGCCACCATTTTCACCTGCGGCGCGGCGCTCGCCCAGGACTCAAAATTCCCCACCAAGCCGATCCGCTTCATCGTCGCAAGCCAGCCTGGCGGGATCGCGGACCTGACGCCGCGCCTGCTCGCGCCGCGACTGCAGGAGGGCTTGGGGCAACCCATCGTGATCGAGAACCGGCCCGGTGGAGGCGTTGTCGGCGGCGGTGAAACCGTTGCCAAGGCATCGCCTGACGGCTACACGCTGCTCTCGGCCACACCGCAGGTCGCAATCGTGCAGTCGATGGTCAAGGACCTTTCGTTCGATCCGCGCCGCGACCTCGCACCCGTCTCCCTGGTCGGGGTGATTCCCAACCTGCTGATGGTCGAGCCGAACCGGCCGCAGAAGACGCTCGTCGAACTGGTCGCGTTCGCGCGCGCCAACCCGGGCAAGCTCAACTACTCCTCCACCGGTGCCGGAACCGCGGTGCACCTCTCGGCGGAGCTGTTCAAGTACTACGCCGGCATCAACGTCGTGCACGTGCCCTTCAAGGGGGCGGCGGCGGCCATGACCGCACTGATGGCCGGAACCGTGGACATGACGGTGGACACGCTGTCCTCAGCCATCTCGCACATCCGCTCCGGCAAGATCCGCCCGCTGGCCGTGTTCAGCGCGCAGCGCACAACGACACTGCCCGAGGTGCCGACCATGATCGAGTCCGGATACAAGGACCTTGAGATGAGCGCCTGGGGCGGCGTGGTGACGACCGGGAAAACGCCTCCGGAAATCATCGCCCGCATCGACACCGAAATCCGCAAGGCGCTGGCGCATCAACCCACCGCCGCCTCCTACGACAAGGTCGGGGTCAGCGTGCGCTACATGGGCGCAAGCGAATTCGGAAAATTCTGGGACACTGAAATCGCGCGCTTTGCGCTCGCCATCAAGGCCTCCGGCGCGGCCAAGGACTAGACACGCCCATCGGGCATCTCCCGGCAGATGTCCTCGAACTAGCGCACGGCGGCGGCGGTATCGGACACGCCGCAGGCGAGCGATTCAGTCCGTTTGATGTGCGCTGCCCCTGTTCACGCGATGCCGCAACTATTCCGGTTGTATCCCTGCCGCCTTGACGATGCGCGCGACGGTTGCGAATTCGCGCTTCAAGTCATCGGCAAACTGGGCCGGCGTGCTGTTAGAGAGCATGATGCCCGCGGCATCGGCGCGCGACTGCATTTGCGCTTCGGCGTAGAACTTGCCCAGATCGGCATTCAGTCGCAGCACCAGGGCCTGCGGCAGGTTGGCCGGGCCGAGATAGCCCATCCACCCCGGTGGAGGTTCGTAGCCGGGGACTTCTTCGGCGACGGTTGGCACATCCGGAATCAGCGGATAGCGCCGCGTGTTGTACACCCCCAGCAGGCGGAGCTTTCCCGCTTTCACGTTGGCGGAGATGGTCGCCAGGATGGTAAAGGCCACGGGGACCTGCCCGCCGATGGTGTCGTTCATCAACTGCGGCGCGGTCTTGTAAGGCACGTGCACCATGTCGATGTTGGCGGCGCGGGCGATGAGCTCCCCGGACAGGTGGTGATTGGTGCCCACACCCGAGCTGCCATAGGAGAGCCTGCCCGGATTGTTTTTTGCGTACTGAATCATTTCCTTGATCGTGCCGAAGGGTGCGCCAGGAAAGGCCGCCACCACCAGCACCGCCTCGCCGGTGCGGATGATCGGGGTGAAATCGCGGATCGGATCATAGGGCACGTTTTTCGCCAGATGCGGCCGCATGGTGATTGCGCTCGCCGTCGCCAGCAGAATGGTGTAACCGTCGGGCGCGGCCCGCGCCACCATTTCCGCGCCCACCGCGCCGCCGGCCCCGGACTGCACCTCCATCACCATGGGCTGCCCGGTGGTTTCCTGCCAGCGCTGATTGGCCACGCGAACCACCACTTCGGCGCCACCCGATACCGAACTGACCAGCCTGATCGGCTTCACCGGATAGGACTGCGCAGTTGCCGCCGTCGACATCGCCACCAAGATACAGACACCCAGCATCGCAACGCTTTTCATCATCGTCCCTTCCCTATCCAACGTCAGCCTAATGCCGGCGATTCTAACGCCATGCCCGTTTCCCCATACGGTAACCTGCAAAGGGAGCCCGCGCGCTTTGAATAAAACCCATGGGAATGCCCTAACATTCAGCGCGGTGGCAAGGCGTGCCCCATCCCTCGGCGCGAGACAACAGTGGGAGGAAATTCGATCCGCGTCCTTTTGCTGGTTATTGCCGCGCAATCTGCGACGCTTGCTTGTCTCTCTGCAAACGCGCAGCAGAGTTATCCGTCAAGACCAGTGCGCCTCATCATTCCCTTTTCGCCCGGGGGCAGCAGCGACGTGGTCGGGCGCATGATCGGGCAGCAATTGAACGAGCGCTTAGGCCAGTCGGTGGTGATCGGAAATCGCGGTGGTGCAGGCGCCACCAAGCGCAACGCCGCGCTGCCTGACGTGCCCACCATCGCCGAGGCGGGGATGAAGGGCGAGTAGCAACCGCTTCAACGGGGACCGCTCAAGGCGGCAGGATACGGTTCAGCTTATCCATCTCCTCACGCGCGGCCCGCAACAACAGGGATTCGTCGGTGCTCGCGGAAAAGAAACGCGCGCCCATCTGGTACAAGCGTCGCAGCATTTCGGCGTCGTTCTTGATGCCACCCACGCCCAGACAGCGCCGGTGGCGCTTGCATGCCGCGAATATCGACTCGTAGATTTCGATGATGCGCGGATTACCGCTGACCTTTTCGATGCCGAGTTCTGAACTCAGATCGCCTGTGCCAACGAACAACACATCCACGCCGTCAACCGCGGCGATCCTCTCCGCGTTCTGCACCGCCTTCAGCGATTCAATCATGACGATAACGAGTGTCTCGCGGTTTAGGCGCTCGCCCGCTTCTTTTCTGCCCAGTTGCTGGTAGCGCAGCGCGACCGCCTCGCCCGCGCCTGCGCGCTCGCCCTCGGGTGGAAAGCGCGCCGCCTTGACGATCTGGGCGGCCTGTTCAGCGGTTTCGATATGCGGTGCGATGATGCCCGTGGCGCCGATTTCGAGCGCCGCGACAATGGCGTGGGCATCGTGATAGGGAACTCGCACCAAAGAGGCAAGGCCCAACGCCGATGCGGCCAGGCAGATACGCGAGGCTTCGTCCAGCGCGATGGGGCTGTGCTCCATGTCGACGTATAGCGCATGAAAGCCGGCCGCATGGGCTACATAGGCAATATTGGGCGTGCGTGAAAAGCGCACTGGCATGCAGACCACCGGCTTGCCTTCGCGAATGCGTTGCACGGCGGGACTGGTCGCTTTGCTGCCTGTCGTCATGGTGCAACACTGCCTTTCATTGCTGCCGCAGGAACATCTTATTCGGGCTTGATGCCGACCGCCTTGATCAGGCTGCCCCAGCGTCCCAGTTCATTCTTGATGTACTGAGCAAATTCCTCAGTGCTCATATCGATCAGCATCCAGCCAGCGCCATCCATCTGCCTGCGCACTTCGGCGCTTTCCAGGATGCGGGTGGTGTCGGCGTAGATTTTTGCCACGATATCCCGTGGCACGTTGGCGGGACCGGCCAACCCGAACCACGAACTGGTTTCGAACTTCGGTCCGCCGGCCTCGGGCACCGTCGGGAGGTCCAGGCGCTGCGGCAGGCGCTTGCGCGTCGTGGAAGCGAGAATTCTTAGCTTGCCCGCTTTCGCCTGCGGCGCGACGATTCCCAGGTTGGACATCATCACCTGGACTTCTCCGGTGGTCAAGGCCAGTACCGCCTGCGGCGCACCCTTGTAGGGAATATGAACGATGTCGATGCCGGTCATCTGTTTGAAATCCTCCATGAACAGGTGCGCCGAGGAACCGATGCCGAAGGAGGCGTAACTGAGCGCTCCTGGTTTTGCCTTTGCATGGGAAATAAGTTCGGGAACGCTTGCCACCGGCAACGCGGCGTTTACGGTAACCACCGGCGAGGTTTCCCACATTGCCTTGATGGGCGTGAAGTCCCGGATCGGATCGTAGGGAAGATCCTTGATAAGAAACGGATTGGCGACGAAGGTGGAATCCGAGGTGAGCATCAGGGTGTAGCCATCCCCCGGAGACCTGGCGACTGCGGTCGCACCGATGACAGCATTGCCGCCGGGCCGATTCTCGACCAGCACGGGTTGTCCCCACATCTCGGAAAGCCGTTGTGCGACAACCCGCCCGACCACGTCATTGGACCCGCCAGGCGGATAGGGCACCACGATGCGTGCCGGCTTGACAGGATAGCTTTGCGCCGCCGCCACGGAAGCGAAAATCCAGAAAACCGCAGCGAGCTTGACCAAAGCAAACTCCCGCTTCCGTTCGGCCCTGACGTTCCTGAAGGCGCGCGGCATTGCCGCCTCTTCAGCGACCGTTTCGTTGCACCTTGACTTTGTCGCTGATGCCGTCATCTCATCCTCCTCGTTAGCTCCTCCGGCCCGGTGTATCGCCCACTTCAGGTCGTTACAGCCAGTATTTCACCGTGTTCAGCTGCTGTATTCGGCGCTTCCGGCGCAACGGTAATGATCAGACTGCCATGCGAGTCCACCACCCCCGTGTCGCCGGGATGCAGCACGGTTGTTGAAGCCATGTCTTCGACGATCGCCGGTCCCGTTATGTGCGAACCCAAGGCCAACCGGTCGCGGCGATAGACGCGGCATGGCACCTTGCCGCAGCCCTCAAAATACACCTGCCTGTTGTCGTACTCGGGTGCCGCCACTTTACCAGTCGAGTGCGGACCCATGTCCAGCTTTGGTTTTTCCAGACGTCCGCAGACTTCAGCGCGCAAGGCCACAATTTCCAGCGTCGCCTTATCGAATGCGTGGCCATAGCGCAATTCGTGCAGTTCCGAAAATCGCTTCCTGAGATTGCCGAGAAATCCCTCACTCGAGGTCGGCTCCGTCACCGGCATACGCAGCGTGAATTCCTGGCCCGTATAGCGCAACTCCACGGCGCGGCGCGTGTAGATGTCGCTGCTGCCGAATCCCGCCGACTGCATGCGGCGAAAGCCGTCCGTCTCCAGTTCCTGAAACAGCAATTCCAGTTCGGCCGGCACGGCCACATCGAGGGCGCAAATGCGGCTCAGCACGAATTCCTCCTTGGCGTCTGTAAGCAACATACCCACCGCGGAAAGGATCCCCGAATTCGCCGGTATCACCACCGTGCCGATGTTCAACTCGCGTGCCACCGCCACCGCATGGCACGGTCCGGCGCCGCCGTAGGCAACCAGCACGAAATCGCGCGGGTCATGGCCCTTCTCAACTGTCATCAGTCTGACCGCGTGCGCCATGTGCGTGTCGGCAATCTTGATAATGCCGAAAGCAGCGCGCATCACCTCCAGCCCCAGCGGTTGCGCGACCTGCGCGGCGATTACCTCGAAGGATTTCTGCGGCGACAGCGTGAGCTCGCCGCCGAGGAAATAGTCAGGGTTGAGCCGCCCGAGGAGCAGGTCGGCATCCGAAACCGTGGCCAGGTTTCCGCCTTTTCCGTAACACGCGGGCCCGGGCACCGCGCCGGCACTCGTCGGCCCGATCTTGAGCGAACCCATCTCGTCCACCCTGGCGATACTGCCGCCGCCCGCGCCGATCTCCACCACGTCCACCACCGGAAGCTGCAAAGCGTAGCCGTGTTCCTCCCCACCAATCCAATAACCCTCCGAGATTTCAAAATTACCGTCACGCACCAAACTCAACTTGGCGGTGGTACCTCCCATGTCGAAGGCTACAACGTTCCTGTAACCTGCTTTCGCAGCCAGATGCGCCGCCGCTACCGTTCCGCCAACCGGCCCGGACTCCATCGTGCGCACCGGCTGGACCTTGGCCAACTCGAACGCCATGGTGCCGCCGTTGGACTGCATCACCATGGCACTGCCCCGAAAACCGGTCTCAGCCAGACGGCCCTGCAGGCTGTGCAGATAGGCGCCCACGCGTGGCCCCACGTAGGCGTTCAGCACGGCTGTCGAGGTGCGTTCGAACTCACGGTATTCGCGCAGGATGTCCGAAGACACCGAGACGAATATCGCCTCGCCGCAGACCTCGCGCACCAATGCGGCAACACGCTTCTCGTGAACCGGATTGGCGTACGCGTGCAGCAGGCAGACAGCTATTGCCTTGACTCCCTGGCCCATCAAATCACGCACACGGGCCTTGACCTCGGCCTCGTCGAGCGGGCGCAAGATACTGCCGTCGGCGCGGATTCTTTCGTCGATCTCCAGCCGCAAACGCCTGGGAACCAGCGGTGGTGGCGTCGTAAACAGCAAGTCGAAGGAATTGACGATATTTCCGCGCGCGATCTCCAGCACGTCACGAAAGCCGCGCGTCGTAATCAAGCCCGTGACAACGCCTTTTTTCTCGATCACCGTGTTGATGGCGATGGTGCTGCCGTGAATGAAATAATCTGCTTTTGCTGCGTCGACCCGCGCCTTGTGCATCACATCGCTCACGCCATTGACGACTTCAGGCGTGGTGCTCGCCTTGGCGATGATGAATTCGCCCGTTTCAGAGTCGTAGGCTGCGAGATCGGTGAAGGTCCCGCCGACATCCGTCGCAATCCTGATCATTGTGCCGCCTCTCCACGCTTGTTACGGCTCGTTGCCGTCGCTTGTTCGTCAATTTCGAATTTCTGGTTCATGACCACGCCGTAGCAATCACGCGCCGCTGCGATGGAAATATAGCCGTCGACCGCGTCGTCCCGCACCTTGTCCGCGGGACGATCAAACGGATCACCGTGCCCGCCGCCCCCGCCGGTGAGAACGCGCACGCGCTCGCCTGAAGCCAGACGGTGAATCTTGGTGCGCAGCAACGGGCTTTCCCTGCCCTTATCCACGGTAAATGCGATATTGGTCGCGCCGTTGCCGCCGCCGTCGAGCCCCCAGGGCGGGCACTTGGAGCGACTCATCTGGTTGCGCACATCGCAATCCAGTTCGAGATAGGCCATGACATCCGTACCCAGGCCGCCGCGATAACGCCCCGCCCCGCCGGAATCCTCGCGCAAAGCGTAACGCTCGAAGATCACCGGATTCTTGGTTTCGACGATTTCGATTGGCAGGCCGTGTTCATTGCCCTGTTGTATCGAGCACTTGGGCGAAGGCGCGTCGGCGGTCGGCCTCGCACCGTGGCCACCCGGGTGCGGAATATTAATCGTGAAGTATTTGCGCGTCGCTTCGTTGAAGCCGCTGATCCAGGCGCCACGCGGATCGCCTCGGGTCGCCGCCGGCACGCGGCTGACTAGCGCATTGGACAAAGCCTTTAGCGTGGTATCGATAATGGTGGGAAAGGTCACCGACCACTCGTACAACGCCGCTGGCCGGCGAGCGTTGAGGATTTTGCCTTCGGGGCAGATGATTGTCAGCGGGCGAAAACACCCTTCGTTGGAAGGCAGCCGCGGCGTGGTCAGGCATTTGAAGACGATGCGCCCGACGTTGGTCGCGCCGCCATAGTAGCCGCTGTTCATAGCGCCCTTCACCTGGTCGGAGATATCCGAGAAGTCGATGGTCATCTCCTCCCCTTTGATTTCGACATGCACGCGGATCGGCACCGGCTTCTCGAGATCGATCCCGTCGTTGTCGAGGAACGATTCTGCGTAATAGCGCCCGGAAGGGATTGCGCTCACCGCCTTGCGCGCGGCACGCTCGGCCATGTCCCAGGAGGCCATCACCGCCTTCTCGATCGTCGCGCGGCCGAACTTCTCGATCAGTTCGAGGAACCTCCGTAATCCCAACTTGCTTGCAGCCACCTGCGCATTCAGATCGCCCCGCACGATTTCTGGAAAGCGGGTATTTCGCTCTATCAGACGGTACAACTCTTCGTTGGCCACGCCCTTACGGTACAACCGCGACGCGCTGATCTGCAGCCCCTCCTGGAAGATCTCGGTGGCTCCGGGACCGCCGGAACCCACCGTCGCGCCGCCAACGTCGTGCAGATGCGCGCGCACGCAGGAGTAGGCAAATATCCTGCCGTCACAAATCAGGGGCGCGAACACCACGGTGTTGTTGAGGTGCTGCCCCTGCACCACCGGGTCGTTGGTGACGATGATATCGCCCTGGGAAATATTGCTTTCGCCGATATCATCGACCGCGGCCTTGACCACGTATCCCAGGTCGCCAGTGAAAGCGGGATGGGTATAGCGCGACTGGGTGATGATACGGCCCTCGCGATCGATGAACCCGACCGCGAAATCGCGCACCTCATAGTTCATGTAGCTGTAGGAACTGCGCCAGAAGCTGTTGGTCATCTCGTCGGCGTAGGCCGCGAGGGATGAATTGATGATTTCAAGGGTAATCGGGTCCATTGCGACTGCTCCAGGTTGCCAATGGCATGATGAACCGCCGAAGCCTGCTATGTATAATCAATCTTTCAACCCGATATATAACCCCAGGTTATGGGACTCAACAGCCGGCAAATCGAGCAGTTTCTCTGCGTGGTCGAGTCGGGGGGGCTCACCAAGGCATCCGGCGTGCTCAACATCTCCCAGCCGGCCCTTACCAAGAGCCTGCGGCACCTTGAGCAGGAACTCAAGGTCAAGCTGCTGGAACGACATTCACGAGGCATGCGCCCCACCATCTACGGCGAGTGTCTATACGACCACGCCAAGCGCGTAGACGCGGAACTCGACCGGGCGCGCAGCGAAATTGAGGCATTGCGCGGGGCGCGCAAAGGCAGTGTCGCGGTCGGTGTCATCCCTTTGATCGCCAAGAGCTATCTGCCCTCGGCGATTGTCCGGCTCATGAAAGTGCGGCCGGAGGTGACAGTGTCCGTGACCGAACTCAATAACTCCGACCTGGTTCCCGCGTTCCGCCGCGGACAGTTCGATTTCATCGTCGGCATCCTGGCGAACGGCCCGCTCGAAGACGGCATGCAACAGAACATATTGTTCTACGACGAACTGGTAATCACGGTCCGGCGTAACCACCCGCTGGTGCGCAGCCAGAACCTCAATGTGCGCGAACTCGGAAAATATCCGTGGATCTATCCCAGGCTGGGCTCAGCGCACCGGCAGCGCATCGACGAGTACTTCAGGCTGGAGGGTTCAACGCCGCCGGCAGCCACGGTGGAGGGCGGTTCCGAGACGTTCATCCAATCGATACTCGCCGACAGCGACCTTGTGGCCGTGTTGCCCAAGGGCCTGATTCATGACGAGGGCAGCGACGACGGCATAATGGAAATCAGCCTCAACTCTCCGGTATTCCGCAGACCCATAGGCATCATGCATCGTGGCGCATCTAACCTTTCGCCGCTCAGTCGCATCCTCATTACGGAAATCCAGAACTCCTGCCGAAACGTCAACGGCGGTTTCGAATCGTCCTGAAGAATGCCGCACGGAGCAGCACCGGTCTCTCCAAGCATCTGATTGCCAAACCACGGTTCGAATGCCACCGCCCAGAGAAGGCGAGCATCAACCCGAGGAAAGGAGGCGGCCCTTTGATTGCCCTCTTGCAGCTTCGTCCTCCAAAGTCAGCAACCCGCAAATTTCCCAAGGCTCATTCCGTTGGTTTGATGCCAGCCCCCTTGACTATTCTGCCGACCAGGTCGATCTCGCGCCTGATCTGCGCTGCAAATGCCGCGGGCGTCTCGTTGGTGATCACTTCAAAGTGCTGCTGCTCCGACAGTCGTGTGCGCACCGCCGGCACGTTGAGCGCCCTGACCACTTCGGCGTGAACGCGCGTGGTGAGCGGCACCGGCATGCCGGCCGGGCCGAACAGGCCGGTCCAGGCCGGCGGCGTCTCGAATCCGGGAACAATTTCGCCGACCGTCGGCACATCGGGCAGGGGCTTGAAGCGCTGGCTGCGCACGATGGCGAGCGCTTTGACCTTGCCGGCGCGCACCGATGGCACCGCAAGACCCGAGATGGCGAAGGTGGTGTTCAACTGGCCGGCCACGGTATCCTGCAAGGCCTGCGCGGATGCCTTGTAGGGCACGTGAATCATGGTGACCCCTGCCATCTGCCGCAGCAACTCCCCGGAAAGGTGATGCGGCGAGCCGATACCCGAGGTTCCGTAGGTCACGGTCCCCGGGTTGGCGCGCGCATAGTCGATCATTTCGCGGAAAGAATTCGGGCCGAAAGACGGATTGGCCACCCACAGGGTCGGGGTTTCGCCGACCTCGGTGATCGGGGTGAAATCCTTCACCGGATCGAACGAACTGTTCTTCGCCAGATGCACCCGCATGATCTGCGTGCCGGTGGTGCCCACCAGCAGGGTATAGCCGTCGGGTGCGGCGCGCACCACGTACTCGGCGGCCAGCACACCGCCGGCGCCGGCGCGGTTGTCGACGATAACCGGCTGGCCCATCACCTCCTTCATGCTCTCGGCCATGATGCGGCACAGCGTGTCGCCGGTGCTCCCCGGGGCAAACTGCGTCACCAGGACGACCGGCTTCACCGGATAGCTCTGCGCATGGCAAAGCAGCGGCGCGGCCGCCAGGACTGCAATCAAGCGCTTAATCGTTTTGACCATGCTGTGTCTCCCGTTGTATTCGAAACGAACGCCGTGACAGCCATCTTGGACGAATCGCGCACCGCCCACAAGGCCGCAGCAAGCCGCGGCAAACAGCCCGTGATAGTCTGCGGGCGGCCATGATGACAAGCAACCGGATTCTGCTCAAAACGCGCCCTGGCGCCCATGTTGACTGGCGCCGGGAGTTGCACCTTCTGGCGACAACGCTCGGATTTTCCGTCGACGCCTGCTTCAAGGCGGTGTCGGATGCGGAACTCTATTGTTATCTGCTCACGCCGCAAGACGCGCTCGGCCTTGCCGCCTCGCTGGAGCCCTGTGCAACCCGGAGCCTCGTTGACCAGGGTCTGACCGCCAGCGCAATTGCGCCGCTGCTCCACAGGGACGGCCCGGCACGAGGCTGCACAGCCGATTTTCACTATGTGGTCGAAACCGATGTCGATGCCGGCCCCGAGCAGGAACTGAACGACTGGTACGACACGGAACACCTGCCCGGACTCGCAGCGGTGCCCGGTTGCATTGCCGCGGCGCGCTACCGCAACCTGTCGCACAAGCCGCGATACATCGCCGCCTACGATCTGACCGAAGCGGGGACACTGGAGCGTCCCGAATGGCTGGCAGTGCGCAATACCGCCTGGAGTTCGCGGGTGCGGCCGAATTTCCGCAACACCAAGAGGACCCTGTTCAGGCACGAGCCGTTCGCCTGATTTCCGTCATAGTCGAAAAGGAATCCGCATGTCCGCACACCGAAAAATGCTCCCCAGACTGCTGCGCCGCGCAGTACTTGCCTGCCTGTGCATCGCGGGCACGGCCCTCGCCCAGTCACAACGCAACGCGCAGATCGTCGTCGCGTTCACACCGGGCGGGCCGGTCGATTTTGTCGCGCGCCTGATTGCCGAGCCGCTCGGGCGCGAATTGGGACAGACCGTGGTGGTGGAGAATCGCGCCGGCGCCAATGGCAACATCGGCGCCGAATATGTCGCCAAGGCCGCGCCTGACGGCGCGGTGATGTTTCTCTCCAGCGTGGGCGCAATCGCGATCAGCCCGGCGCTGTATTCGCCGCTGCCCTACGATCCGGTGCGTGACTTCGCGCCGGTCTCGGTGGTGGTGAACAACTCCACGGTGTTCGTGGTCAACGTATCGAACCCGGCCAACAGCGCCGCGGAATTCGTCGCCGACACCATCAAAGCGGCGCAGCCCACGCCATTCGGCTCCTCCGGCAGCGGCAGTACGCCGCACCTCACCCTGGAGTTGCTGCAGGCGGCCACCGGCGCCAAGCTGCTGCACGTGCCTTACAAAGGCGCGGCGCAGGTCATCACCGATGTGCTCGCCGGCCGCGTCGCCGGATTCCTGGGCGATCTGCCCGGCTTCATCGGGCAGATCAAGGGCGGCAAGTTGAAAGCCATCGCCGTGGCGGCGCCGCGGCGCCACACGCTGCTGCCCGAAGTAAAAACCTTTGCCGAGCAGGGCATCAACGGCGTGGAGTCGAACAACTGGTACGCGCTGCTGGTGCCGGCGAAAACAGCGCGCGCCACGGTGGACGCGATCAACCGCGGCCTGCGCGCGGCGCTGGGTAACGAGTCTGTGCGCACGCGCCTGCGCGACTCGGGCGCGGAGCCGGCCGCCTCCAGCCCGGAGGAACTGGCCGCGCTGATCAAGGCGGACGCCGCCAAGTGGTCGCGCATCATCCGCGAAAAGAATATCAAGGCCGATTGAAGCGGCGCTAGATCGCAGCGCTCAGGCAATAGGCGCGCATCGCCGTACCGCAGAACAACTCGGCGCGCTCCGCGGGTGAAAAATCGGCGGTCATTTTCTTGTAGGCGTTCCACAGGACGGCGAACGCAATGGACACCTTGTCCACCGGATAGTTGCTCTCGAACATGCAGCGATGCGGCCCGAACAATTCGATTGCGGTCAGGAAATAGCGGCGCGTCGCCGCGACGAACTGATCCGAAGTTGGCGGCCGCTTCTCGTTCTGCCAGCCAAAACCGAAGCGCGGATTGGCCATGCCACCCAGTTTCACCACGACATTGGGACAGGTGGCCAGCTCGGCAAGATCTTTTTTCCAATGCGCGAAGATCTCGTCCTTCCTCCCCGCATAGGGACCGATATTGAGCAGCCCTCCCAGGTGCCCGAGGACGATCGTCATTCCGGGCAGGGCGCGCGCCAGCGCCGTGAGTTCCGGGATCTGGTGAAAGAACAACGAGGCATCGAAACACAGTCCCATGCGCGCAAGGCAGGCGAGGCCCGCGCGGATACCGGCATCGCCCAGCATGTTGGGTGCAGCATGATGCGAACGTCCCGGACGCACCGACGGGTCGGCGTCCCAATGCGTGCCGAAGCGGATGCCGCGAAAGCGCCCGGGGGCTGCGGCGACATGCGCCTCGAGCACCGGCGCGATGCGCGTCCCCAAACTCAGGTCGGCATAGGCGACGATGCCCGCGGCCACCGCGCAATCGCCATACAGGCCGCTTGCCGCCATCGCCGCCATGCCCTGCACGAATTCGGTTTCGCCGACCGGTTTCATTTCCTCGGGGCCGCGCGCGCGGTACATGGAATTGCAGTCGGCGAACACCGAGGCCACCAGGCGGTGTCCGCCGAACTCGGCAAGGTACTCGCGCACCAGGTAGTTCTCGAACGGCGCCTGGTTGGCGCGCCGGTCCCAGAGATGGTGATGGCTGTCGCAGATAGGCAGATCGGGCTCCAGCGCATCTTCGTGGACCTGGGCCAGCCAGTCGATTCTTGATAATTCCATTATTTGGATTTAATTCTTTAAAAATTTATCGCTATTTCTTGCTATAAAAAAGTGAAAGTTTTTAAATTATTCCGTTCTGCATCAAGCTTCGCGCCGCAATCCCGGTGTAGTGACGGGATAAGTAGCGCGCAGGAACTCCTTCAAGCCATCGAGTAGCCGGCGCGAAACGAGTATGGGGAGCATCGTCAGTGGCCGGCCTTAAGCACCGATGTCATATCAGTTCCGGCTTGTTCGCCCGCAGCCAGGCCAGCACCTGCGCTTGCAAAGCGGTCGCACTGGTGACGCACTCATCGACCGCCGAATCGGGCACCAGGTCGCCCGAGTAATCGGCCAGGTTGCGCTGCTTGCGCAACGCATCGAGCACGCGCACCTGTTCGGGCGCCAGAGCGACGGTGAGCGTCAGAGTCTGGATCGCAGTCTGATGATGGCCCGGGCGGCTGGTGAGTGTGCGATAGCCGTTGGCATACAGCGCCAGCATCGCAGACTGCATGATCGCCTTGTACGCGACATCGAAGCGAGTCTCCGCGCTCAGCCCGGCGATTCGGGTATCGGCCATGTTGCGCTCGGCCGCCGGCAGCATCCTTGCAACTTGCGCCCGCTCAGGCGCAACAGAGTCAAGACTGACGCCCAACAAGTTCTGCAAGGTCACGGTCACCCCCGATCAGGAAAATTTTGGGCTTGCCGAGCACATCGCGCAGAAAGGGCTCGATTGTTGCCTTGGTAGAAAATTCCTCTCTGGTAAAAACCTTGGGATTCACCTCACGCCCCAATACTGCCTGAGTCGGATAAAAAAGGCTGACCGTCTCAGCAAAACCAATATCACCGATCAGCATCACATCGACATCACTGGCACTGGACTCGTGCCCCTGCGCCATCGAACCGAAAACAAACGCGACACGCACTTGCTGTGCGGCCGGAGCCAATGCCTCAGCCAGCACGTCAGCAAGACCCGATGTCTTGCGCAAGATGCCGGCCACTTCATTGAATACGGGACAGGACGTGTCGCCCTGGTACACCTGCTGATTGCCGCGCCGCTCGCGCTTGAGCAACCCCACATCGGCCAATCGCTTCAGTTCACGCGTGAGCGTTCCTGCAGGGAGCCCCGTGCGGCGCGCGATTTCGCGGCCGTGCAATGCTTCTTCAGGGTGCAGCAGAAGCAGGCCGAGTACTCGGCGGCGATGGCCATGGCGTGGGATGAAAGTTCGTCCATCGCCCTCACTCGGGCACCCAACCCACCTCTTTGGTGAGTTGTTCCCAGCGCGCGCGCTCGCGCCGCAGGTGTTCCGCGGTCGATTCCGGTGTTCCCGCGCTCGGCGTCATCTTCAAACCTACCGACAGCAGGCGCTTGATGATTTCGGGATCCTTCACATAGGCCTCGCCCTCGCGATTGAGCCGGCGCACGATATCGCCGGGCAGACCGGCCGGGCCGATAAGATAGTACTGGCCATCGACCACCACGCCGGGCAGGGTCTCGTTGACGGTGGCCAGATCCTCGAATCCCGGGAAGCGGACTGCCGAGGCAACCGCGATTCTGCGCATCTTTCCCGCCTTCACCAGCGCGTCGGTTGCGGCCATCGAGGCGATCATGACCTGGATTCGTCCGCTCAATGCGTCCTGAATGCCCTGCGCGCTCGCCTTGTAGCGCACCTCCACCATATCGACACCGGCGCGCTTGGCAATGAGCAGGCCGATCAAGCGCTGCGGTGAACCCTCAATGCCGTAGGCGAGTTTGCCGGGATTGGATTTGGCCGCCGCGATGATTTCGGCCAGCGTCTT
Source organism: uncultured beta proteobacterium (assembly GCA_903859155.1). GTDB lineage: Bacteria > Pseudomonadota > Gammaproteobacteria > Burkholderiales > SG8-39 > 2-02-FULL-62-17. Next base: position 55,188 of record CAIOLO010000089.1, on the reverse strand, counting down.
GTAGGGCTGATCGGCGCCCGTGGTGAGCATGAACGGCACCACTTCGATGAGGTTGGCAATGGCGGTGAAGTCCTTGTTCAGATCATAGGGAACCGATTTGACGAACAGATTCGCGCTCACCACCGTGGCGGAACTGCCGAACAGCAAGGTGTAGCCATCGGGGGCGCTGCGCGCCAGCGCCTGCCCGCCAAGAAGCCCCGCTGCCCCGGCGATGTTCTCGACCACCACCGCCTGCCCAACAGAGCGTTGCAGCCGCTCGGCGAACAGGCGCGCCGCGACATCGCCGCTGTTGCCAGCCGCCGCCGCCTGGATCAGCTTGATTGGCCTGTTCGGCCAGGTCTGTGCCAGGGCGGCCGATGTGGCGACCGCCGCCAACACCGTCAGTATTGCAATCAACGCACGCATGCTGCTCCTTCCATGAATTCAATAATCAAACGCCTGGCCTGCGCCTCGCTGACACCGGCCAGCCGGGTTCAATGCCTGTCTAACCTCCATCCCACAAGCGCGCCGAAGCGATGCGTGCGCCCTCGCCCAATGCCTGCAGCTTAGCCCAGGCCACGGTCATCGGGATCTCGGTGTTGCCCGCCACCGACGCGAAGCCGCAGTCGTTGCCCACCAGAATATTCTCGCGCCCGGCAGAGCGCGCCCAGCGCTCGATGTGATCGGCCACCACCTCGGGATGTTCGATCATCGCGTTGGAATGCGTCACCACGCCGGGAATCAGGATCTTGCCCTCGGGAACTTTAACCTTCTGCGGCACGCGCCACTCGTGTTCATGGCGCGGATTGGCGGCTTCAAAGGAATAGGAACCGGCCTTGATCTTGAAGAAAATATCGATCACATTCTCCAACTGCAGGTCGCTCACGCGCGGGCCGAAATTGACGCCGTAGCAGGTGTGGAAGCGGATGCGATCCTCGGGCAGGCCGCGCAAGGCGTGATTGAGGTGCTCGACCCGGCCTTCGGCCCACTTGCGGTAGTCGGCGAGACTCATGCCCTTTTTGGCATCCCAGGAACTCACCAGGTGGGGGAAATCGATCTGCGCCAGGAGGCCCGCCTCAAGAATGATCTTGTACTCTTCGCGCACCGCCTCGCCGTAGGCTTCCAGGTACTCTTCGTTGGAGCGATAGTATTCGTTGGGCACTACGGTGAATGGCGCCGAGGTGGGCACGAAACCCTCGTCGACGCCGGCCGCGGCCATGCCCGCCTTGAGGTTGGCAATGTCGCGGGCAATCTTGTCATGGCCGACATAGCGAAGCGGACCGACGCACACCAGCGGCGGCAGGCGCACCGCATTCTCGAACGGATTGTGCTCGAGCACATGCTTGTAGAATTCCGGGAACATCTCGGCGTCGCGCCCGGTGGTGCCGATCGGCCCGGTGGGCACCGGAATGCCGCCCGGCGGAATGCGCGCTTCAAAACCGGAAAGCCGCTCGCCGATGTAACCGAGGAAACTGGGCTTGCTGCACTCGCCGTCGCTCACCACGTCGATGCCCAATTGCTTTTGCCGCAGCACGCTCCCGGCCACGCAGCGCGTCAACGCCGCTTCGAAGGCCTTGGCGTCATAGGGCTTGCCCGCCTCCTTCAGGCGCAGGAACTCGAGAATCTCCGGCGGCCGGGGAAGGCTGCCGGTATGGGTGGTGCGAATGCGGTCGCTGCTGCGTTTCATTGCCGTCCCCTCCAAGAATCCGAATACAACCCATTTTCAGGATAAAAATTTCCTGAAAACACAGGTGGCTTTTATCGATAACATTTTATTAACATGAAAATATCGAGAATTGCTGCGCTTCTACACAGCATCATCCAGGGGCGGAAAGCGCCGCCCTGCCCTACAAATCCAGCACCAGTTCCGCCGATTTCGACCCAGAACAACAGATCATCATGGTCTTGCCGGCCTTGCGTTCAGAATCGGTGAGGATCATGTCGCGATGATCGGGCGTGCCGCTGACCACCTTGGTCTCGCAACTGCCGCACACGCCTTCCATGCACGAGAAAGGCGCGTTTTCGCCGGCATCGAGCAGCGCGTCCAGGATCGTCTTGCCTTCGGCGACGAACACCTTCTTGCCCGAACGCGCCAGCACCACATTGAACCCGCCGCCCGTGGCCGCGGCCTCGCGCGCGGAAAAATATTCGACGTGCACGGTCTCCTCGGCCCGACCCTTGCAGGCCTCCTCGAAGGCAGCCAGCATCGGCAGGGGACCGCAGCAGTAAAGGTGGGCAGAGGGCGCCATGCCGGCGATGAGGGCCTTCAGATCGAGCATCTTGCCGCCGGGCACCTGGTCGTAGTTGAAGACCACCTGCTGCCCGGCCGCCTTGCCCAGCGCCTCGATGCCCTCGCGGTAGGCGGCGTGCTGCGGAGTGCGGCTGGAATAGAAAAGCTGCCACGACGCCTTCAATGCCGCCATGCGCTGCACCATGCAATACATCGGGGTGACGCCGATGCCCCCGGCGATGAACACACTGTGCGGCGCCGATTCGTTAAGGGGAAAGTTGTTGCGCGGCGCGCTGATGGTGAGCGAGTCGCCCACCTTCAGCGTGTCGTGCAGGTATCGCGAACCGCCGCGGCTGGCCACATCGCGATTAACGCCGACGATGTAACGGTGGGTTTCTCCCTGCGCATTGACCAGCGAATAACTGCGCACCATGCCGTTGCCGAGGTACAGGTCGATGTGCGCGCCCGCGGTGAATACCGGCAAAGCACCGCCATCGGGCCGGCGCAATTCGAAACTGTGGATACCCGGCGCCTCCCAGGTGATCGCCTGCAGGCGGGTTTCTATTTTCTGTATGGGGTTAGAGGTGTCTGACATCGAAATGCTTCACGCCTTCATGAGTTGCCACGCCATCGGATTGGCGTGAAATCGGTCCGGGTCGCGCCCGGGTGTTGCGCAGCGGCGGTTATTGCGGCCGGAATTTTCCCCGGCATTTTTCATTCCCCGGGCATTGCCTGAATATTGAACGCATACCACTTCAAGAGGCGCTATTTTAGGGCGAGTCAGGGATCGATGTTTTGCCATGGATCCGGTGCCCGATATCGGGCAGGCTGCGCGGCTGTTCCGAGGGGTGAACAGGAAGTGGCAAACTTCGGCAGCGGTGTGCCCCTTGATGCGCGGCAGGAATTGTTCCATGCTGCGCGGGTATTTCGGTATGGGACAAGCTATGGTTAGGCGGCAACGCCGGTCACGCATTGCGGCGCTGATCCGGCTACTCGGATGCATGTGCCTGGCAGTACCCCTGGGGGCGGGCGGCGCCGAAGGCACCCTATCGACAGATGCCGCGCAGCCGGCAGCGCAGGCGAATCCCGCCAAGGATTCCGCACTCAAACTGAAAGCGGCCAGCCAGCTCAGGCCATCTCCTCCCAGGGTTCAGCTCAAACCGCCGGCGCGCGCACAACAGGCGAATCCGGCACAGGCTGTAGCGCCTTTGCTGCCTGACAACATCGCCAGACAGACGGCAACCGAGCTTAATGTGCTGATCCTTGCGCAGCGCAATGCGATCAAGATGGTCACCTGGGATGAAACCGCGCGGCGGAATCTAGGTCTGATATCGATTGAGGCCGCCAACCGCGTTCTGGCAGCCGAATCACGGGGAAGCGCGCAGGAGGTATCTCACTATGCCACTCTGATCAAGACGGCCCTCGCGGATACGTTCTGGCGGGTCACCCAACTGGTACGCGAGCAGCCGGCACGCGCGCAGGCTGCGCTGGGGCTCTATTATGCCGATGGCATTCTGGTGACTTCTGACCCCGCCCGAGGTTGTGATTATTTTTCGCGATCCGCCAATGCCGGGCAGCCTGATGCCGCGTATCGGGCCGCACAGTGCGCTGCAAAGACCCAGCCGGAGCGCGCGCGGCAGTGGTTGCAGCAAGCGGCACTTGGAGGTAATCCCGCTGCCGCAGAACGGTTGGGGCGCGCCTGCATCGAGGGCGCCAGCATCGACACCAGTTGCGCGAAGAAATGGCTGCAATCCGCGGCCGCACAAGGCAGAGTCAGTGCAATCAGCGTGCTCGCATGGCTTTACGTGCGCGAAGGGACTGCCGAATCATTGACCCAGGCATTTGCCTTGTATCGGACCGCAGCCGATGCGGGCGATTTCGCCGCGCAGAACAACCTCGGGGAGTGTTACGAGACCGGTCGCGGCGTCGCCCGCGATCCGGCCCTGGCGCTCACCTGGTATCGAAGGAGCGCCGAGAACGGATTTGCCCCCGCACAGTTCAACCTGGGGCGATTGCTCGCATTCGGCCTGGGAACCGCGCGTGATGCCGAGACAGCCCGGCAATGGGCAATACGGGCACAGACGCAAGGCATTGCCCAGGCCGCTGAATTACTGAAACTGATCGAAGCGGCGGAAAAGACCCCAACGGCAAGTACGAAACCGGCTGCGCCATGATTCGAGACGTTACCAAGGACGCATGGATTTCCCGGGAATGCCGGCGAATTGATGGCGTATTGCCGAATATCAAACCCGGAATTCCGGCAGTGGTGTGAAGTACACTCTTGCTGCCGTCATATTTCCGGCGTCACCCGTAAAGCTCTGCTGACCTGCGAAAGCCTCGCGGCACTCCGTTTGCCACGGACCGATGAGGCGGCCCGGGCACCCGTTACAACCTGCTGGCCGATTCCAATGAAAAAGCCGATGAATCAAGTCGCCGTCCCGCTGCGCTCGCCGCTGTTTCGCGGCGCAAAGCGCCTGCGCATCGCGCTGGTGGGGATGCCGAACGCGGGCAAGAGCACGCTCTTCGGCGCGGTATCAAGCGCTTCGCCGCGCACCGGAAAACTCGCCGGAACGCAACGCGATTACGCGGAATGCACGGTGAAGATCGGATTCGACGAGGCAAGCGTAGTCGAGTTGCCCAGCATTCGCTCGCTACAGCATCTGGCGCAGGACGATCTGGCGGCATTGAAATATCTCCTCTGGGGAGACCAGCGCCCGCCGGTATCGGCGCACGAACCGGAGGGCCCGCCCGCACCGCTCGCCGCGCCGGATCTCATCATCCAGGTCGTCGATGCAAGCAGCCTGGAGAGCCACCTGGAACTCACCCTGGAATTGAGCCAGTTGGGCCGGCCAATGGTGATCGCGCTCAACAAGATGGACGAGGCCTGGGAAAACGGGCTGCACATCAACGTCAAAGCCCTCGCCAAACTTCTCGGCGTGCCGGCAGTACCAACAGTAGCAACCATGGGCCGCGGAATCGCAGAATTGTTTGCCGCGGCGGTGGATGTCGCGCGCGCAGCGTCCTGCCCGCTGCCGCCGCCTGCTGCGATGCACATCCGCGACAGCCTGCAGCCACTGGCCGGGGCACTGGCCCGGGAGGAGGTGCAGGCGTCGTTTCGCGTGCCCCACGAATATCTTCTGTTGCAGTTCGCGGCGGGCGACACCTACTTCGAGGACGAATTGCGCCAGCATTTTCCGGCCCTGCTGCCGGAACTCGAGCAATTGCGCGCAGAGGCCGCCGGCAAACTCCCGCGCCCTCTGGATGAAGAACTGCACGCGGACCGCCATCACCGGGCCGCCACGCTGTTCGAGGCGGCCACCCGCGCCGGGGCTCCGCACGAGGGGCGCGGCTGGCGTTACTGGCTCGATGAACTGTTCCTGCACCCACAGTGGGGACTGATCGGCAGCCTCGCGGTGTTCGCGGCGGTGCTGTTCGTGGTCTTCGAAATGAGCACCTGGCTCGACTCGATGACCGCGGCGCGCCTGATCGACGTCCTGGCCGGATGGCAGCCGCAGTCCACCGCGGGGGTCGTCGAACGCGCGGTGGCCGACGGCCTCATCGGCCTGGTCGGCATCGTCGTGCCGTACATGATTCCACTGGTGCTGCTGCTGGTGGTGCTCGAGGAGGTCGGCGTGATGCAGCGGATCGCCTTCGTCGTCGATCGCGGTTTTCACCAGATCGGCCTGCACGGCGTGGTCGCCGTGCCCTTCCTGCTCGGCCTGGGCTGCAACGTGCCCGCGATCTCGGGCGTGGCCAAAGTCAGCAGCGGCCGCGAGCGCGTCATTGCCTCGATGCTGATCAGTTTTGTACCCTGCTCGGCGCGCTCGGCAATCATTCTTGCGCTGGCCGGCAAATATCTCGGGGCCGGCGGCGTCTTCGCCATCTTCGCGCTGACCATTGTCGTGATCGCCGTGCTGGGGCGGCTGCTCGCGCGGCGCGGCGACCACGCCGGATCAGGTCTGGTGCAGGACATCCCGGCTTACGCGCTGCCCCGGTGGCGCACCCTGGTCGCCGAAACCTGGGCGCGCACCAGCGACGTGGTGACCATCGTCACCCCCCTGCTGATCGCCGGCAGCGTGCTGCTCGCGCTGCTGCACCACGTCGGCGCCGATGCGCTCATCAATACCCTTTTTACGCCCGTGACCTCCTGGTGGCTGGGACTGCCGGTGGTTTTGGGGGTCCCCATCCTGTTCGGCATTCTGCGCAAGGAGTTGTCGCTGCTGATGATCTATCAGGCGCTGGGCACCTTCGAGGTGGGCGCGGTACTCGACTGGGTGCAGATCATGACCTTCCTGCTGTTCCTCACCTTTTACATTCCCTGTATTTCCACCCTGGCAGTGATGCTCAAGACCATCGGCCGCAGAGATGCCCTGGTCTCGGTGTCGCTGTCGGTGGGCGTCGCCCTGCTGGTGAGCGGTGCGGTGCGCTTGCTGCTCGAAGGCGCGCGGCTGGCGGGCGCGTGACCGGCGCAGCGGCCTGGGCTCAATCTGCGGTACCCTGCGCGTCAAGTTGAATAAAGGGCAAACCTTGACGCCAACCATCATCCGTGAACAGGACTTCCTGCGTAATCTTCCGTTGTTCCGGGAACTGGCGCCGGACGAACTCGATCGCGTTGCGGCGCGCACGCGCCAGCAACGCGCAGCGCGCGGTGAGATCCTGTTCCATCGCGGCGAACCCGCGGCGGGCATGCATGTCATCGTCACCGGGCAGATCAAGCTCGCCTTCGCTTCGTCCTCGGGGGACGAAAAAGTGGTCGACATCCTCGGACCGGGCCAGAGTTTCGGCGAAGCCGTCATGTTCCTCGACACCCGCCATGTGGTCAGCGCCCACGCGCTTGCCGATTCGCTACTGCTTTTCATCTCGCGCGATGCCATCTTCGACGAACTGGAGCGAGACCCGAAATTCGCGCGTCGCATCGTTGGCGGGCTGTCGCGCCGCCTGCATTACCTGATGAGCGACCTGGAGGCGGTATCGATGCGCAGCGGCACCGAGCGCCTCATTGGCTACCTGCTCAGCCAGCGCGCCGTCACGGATACGGATGACGAGGCCGGCGGCAAGGGACAGTTACGCATCACCCTGCCCGCGACCAAAGGCCTGATCGCTTCCCGCCTCAATCTTACGCAGGAACATTTCTCGCGCATCCTGCACGAACTGGTCAGCCGCGGCATGATCACGGTCAAGGGGCGCAAAATATTGATCAGCGATGTCGAACGCCTGAAGAGCTACACCGGCTGAAGAGCTGCGCCGGCAGAAGCCGCCGCACAGACCTCGCGCCAGGCCTCACTTGCGGACCGGCTCCCAGATCAGGATCTCATAGATCCCACCGGACTGCGGCGAGACCCGGTACTCGTAGCCGTTCGCCTGCAGAAAGCGGTAGAGCGGGATCGGTTCGCGATCAAGCACCAGTTTGACACGCTCATCCGGCCCCAGGCTTGTCAGCGCTTCGACCACACGCTCAAAGGGTTCCGGGTGAACCATGGCGCGCGCGTCAATAAGGCGAACGGTGTATTCAGGTTCTTTCTTCATGCCCCCTCCTTTCCGATTGTAAGGACCCGGCGACGCACTCTGCCGGAAGAACGCAGCATCTGCCATGGCCATCTCCCCGCATGACGGGCCGCAAACCGTGCCATCGAGCGGCAGTGTTTGGTTTGCGCCAGCGGGACTGCAATCTACGTCCGCAAACTCGCCAGGTATTTGAGACATGTCAAGATTTTGAAAATACATGAAGTCCGGGTTAAACGCCGGTGAGCTGGGCGTAGAGGAGCGGCAGACGCGTCGGCAGGTCTTCCGCCTTGCGCAACACCGTGAAGCCGCCGGAGCCGAACAGGTGGGGCAGATAGGATGCCCCTTCGCGGTCTATGGTGACGCAGAAGGGCCTGATGCCGAGTATGCGCGCCTCCAGCAGACTTTTACGCGTGTCCTCTATGCCATAGCGCCCTTCGTAGAGGTCCATGTCGTGCGGTTTTCCATCTGAGAGCATCAGCAGCAGGCGTTGCGCCGCCGGTTGCCTGCACAGCACTGTTGAAGCGTGGCGGATCGCGGCGCCCATGCGGGTGTAATAGCCGGGCTTGAGCGCGGCAATGCGGCCGCGCGCCGCGCTGTCGAAGGTGCATGCGAAGTCCTTGATCTCGTGAAAGCGCACGTTGCCGCGCTTGAGCGAGGAAAAGCCGTAGAAGCCAAAACGGTCGCCGGTGGCCGAAAGCGCCTCGCCGAACAGCATGAGACTGTCGCGTATCACATCGATAATGCGGTGCGAGTCCGAGACCCAGGCGTCGGTCGACAGCGAAAGATCGGCGAGTACCAGGCAGGCCAGATCGCGTTCCTGGCGTTTCAGGCTCATATATGCGCCGCCAGCCTGGTGCCGGCCCGCAAGACGGTCGGCGTGAAGGCGCACGCAGGCGTCGATGTCGATTTCGCTGCCATCGGGTTGCGCCTTCTGCCAGCGGCGCGCGTGTGCCAGCGCGGCGAACTGGTTCCTGAGTTTGCGGGCGGGCCTGCGCAGGTGCTCGGGCAACGGCAAGGGGACTGCGCCGCGGGCCACCAGCCGCTGCAGACGGCAATAGTCGGGCTTGAGTTCACGGCGACGATGGTCCCATTCAGGCAGCGCAATGCCCTCCCCCAGCGGCGCATCATCTTCGGCGGCCGATGGCAGGTCGAGGTCGAAACGCACCCTGGAGGCAACGCGCTCGCCATTGTCGGCCGCCACGCTCAACTGATCCATATTAGCGGCGGTGCGCGCCGCATCCGGGTTCTCATCGTCATCCAGGGCGCGGTTGACCTTCACGTACTCGGCCCATGACAATATGCTCTCCGCGCGAAACGGCAGCAGCAGCGGCGATTCGTTATCCGGCGTTTCGGTGCGTTGCGCCTGGTAGCGCTTGCGTTCGGCCTCGCTCTCCTGCGCACGGCTGCCACCGCCCTCGGCGCGCGGGGCATGTGCGCTGGCCGCGGCACCCGGGGCCATGTCCGGTGCGGGATAAATCCACAATGGCACCGCCTGCAATTTCCTGGCCTTGGAGCGCATCAGCGGCGGCAGGCTGCTGACGCTTCCCGGTTGTAGCAGGGCCTGCCGCACCGCCTGCTCCTGCGCGGCCTCGTCGGCCGGCATGGCGGCCGGATCGATGCGCCCCGCAAGCACCTCTGCCACCAGCCGCTCATAACGCAGCCTGAGGCCCGGATAGCGTGAAAGGGCGCGCAGCGTGGCAATCTGGTTGCGCACGATCCATGCATCGCCGCAAGGTGCTGGCTGGTGCGCCGCCGCGGCAACCAGCCATAGGTAGAGATCGCGGTTCAACTCGCGCCGCGCGAACAGCGCGATACGCTCCGGCAATCGCAAGGTGGCCCCGTCCAGGGCCGAGCGCGGCGATCTTTCGCCGCTGCCGGCGATGCGCTCAAGGAGCCGCCGCCGCGCGCCATGGCGCTGCTCGGCGGCCATTGTGACGCGCAGGCCGGCGTCGCCCCCGAGCGCACGGAACAACACGCCGAGCATTTTCTCGATCTCACCGAGCCCGACCGCTGCCTCGGGATAGTCGCGGCGTGCGGCGCGGGTGACTATCCGGTTCCACAGTGCACCGACAAATTCTTCCATGCGTCAGCCTCGCCTTCCGGTCAGGCTCACCTGCGCCTCGTTCTGCAACGCGCTTTCGTGTTCCACCCAGCCAAGCAGCGTGCCCGAGGCGCTCTGCACGGTGGCGCACGCGGCGACACATTGCGCGCACTGGGTGCAGGCGAACATCTGATTCTTGGTCATGCGCGGCTTGAGCCGCATCGGGCAGACCGCTTCGCAGGCAGCCGTGCCGATTGAACCTGCTCGATAACACTCGGCGCAGCGATCGGCGCGCTTGCGCTGAAATCCGACCACCATCGCATGACGATTGGCCATCCAGGCCAGACTCTGGAACAGCCCGGCCGCGCAACCAAAGCGACAGAACAGGTGCCGCGCAAACATGAATTCCAGCGACAACACGACGGTGCCGGCGCTGATGAAGACTGCCTGATTGCGCGTGAGCGTAAGGTGCGCGAGGTTGCCGTAGATCTCGGCCGGGGCGATCAGATAGGTCAACAACACGACGGCCCAGAGCAAGGCAAAGCCGACCGCCAACGGCACTGTGACGAACCACCAGCGCGCGCTGATTTTGAACACGCTGCCATCAGGATTGCGCCCGGGCAAGGGCTTGCTCTCCCAGATGCTGGGCTTGCCGCTGGCATGGCGCATCAGGCGGTTGATGGTTTCGACAACCGAAAAGTGCGGACACAACCAGCCGCAGTAAAGCCGCCCCCAGCGCCAGGCCGCCGCGATAAACAGCGCGGCGGCGCCCAGCACCGGAATAAACAACCGCATGATGATATTCAGGCCCAACTGCAACGCGTCGATGCGGCCGGCGAAGAATTCGTCCACCCCCAGGCGCCAGGCGTAACCAAAGACGATGGCGTGTCCGGAGGCCAGGTCGTAGCGGAACAGATCGAATACCGGCGCCAGGATAAACAATACGAAGAAGGTGATCTGGAAAATCAGGCGGCGACGCTGCAGCACACCGGGCGCCCCTGGCGCCGCCTTGGCCGACCAGACCCGTATCGGTATGACGCTCGTGCTAGCCACGGCGGGGCCTGATCAAAGGAAACGTGTAGGGCCTGCCGGCCTGCGCCCTGGCCAGGCCGAGAACGCCCAGCAGGATCAGGCTCGCGTGCATGCAGATGAAATAGGGGATGACAATGACCCAGGTCCATATCCATGTCACACCGCCAAGCATCAGCAAAACCGCCGTGACGACCAGCAGAAGGACGCCGCTCCACAGGCCGGCGAAGAAAGCCTGATCAATGTGGCAGCGCGCCAGCGCTGGTGCGTCAGCGTAATGGCGCCGCATCCAGAGCAATGCGAGAAAGGCAATCCCCGGCGCGACCAGCAGGTTGGCTAGAAACAGGGTTTCGGCCGCAACCGCCAGACGGCGTCCTGGAATGTCATCGACCGTAAGTGGCAAGGACCACCTCCAACAGCGCGGCGGCAACCTCGGAATCGTCGGTGAGGCTTTCCACCAGCGCGGCGCGGCAGGCTTCGACCGGATCGAGCCCGTCGCGGATGAGCAGCGCCGCATAGACGAGCAGGCGTGTGCTGGCCACTTCTTCCAGGTCGACGTCCTTGAGCGCGCGCAAGGCGCATCCGATGGAGACGAGCCTTTTTGCCACCGTGATGTCGCAACCGGTCTCGCTGACCAGGATGGCCACCTCGCGCTCCGGCGTCGGAAAATCGAAGCGCAGGCTGACAAAGCGCTGCCGCGTCGATGGCTTCATGCCCTTGAGAAAATTCTGGTAGCCGGGGTTGTAGGAAACCACCAGCATGAAGGAGGACGGAGCGACCAGCGTCTCGCCGGTGCGGTCGATCGGCAGGCAGCGGCGGTGGTCGGCCAGAGGATGTATGACCACCGTGGTGTCCTTGCGCGCCTCGACGATTTCGTCAAGATAGCAGATGCCGCCTTCACGGACGGCGCGCGTGAGCGGACCGTCGGACCAGTAGGTTTCGCCCTCGCCAATCAGATGCCGTCCGACCAGGTCCGCGGCCGAGAGTTCGTCATGGCAGGCGACGGTAAACAAGGGCAGCCCCAGCCGCGCCGCCATGTGCGCTACAAAGCGCGTCTTGCCCACCCCGGTCGGTCCCTTGATCAGCACCGGCAGATGGTTTTTCCAGGCGTGCTCGAAAAGCACGATCTCGTTGCCAGCGGCATCGTAGTAGGGAATCTGAGCCGTTGTCGCCCGCATGTCCATTATTGGAACCCTTGCCGCGAAAAAACCAGCCCCGGCCGCATGGCCGGGGTGCTGGCTAAAAGTACTGCGCTCGCCGTCATGCCCGTGCGGCTTCACCCTTGCAGAAGAAACTCCACAGATAGGCCACCAGCCCGATCAGGAAAATCACCCCGGATACTTCGCGCAGCCAGTAGAACAGGGACAGTTGCAGCTGCGTATCCATGAAGGACATCGGCGTGGCCGCTACGCGCTGCAGCCAGACCTGGAGAATCCCCGCCGCGGTGAGGAACAGCGTGATAAACACCATGGACACCGTCATCAGCCAGAACCCCCACATTTCCACTACCTGGGCGAAATTCGAGTTGGCGACCCGGTTGCGCATCAGCGGCATTGAGTAGGAGATCATGGTGAGCACCACCATCACATAGGCACCGTAGAACGCCATGTGCCCGTGGGCCGCGGTGATCTGCGTGCCGTGCGTGTAAAAGTTCACCGGTGACAGGGTATGCAGGAAGCCCCACACGCCCGCGCCGAGGAACGACATGACACCGGTGCCCAGAGCCCACAATGTCGCCACCTTGTTCGGATGTTCGCGGCGGCGGCGGTTGACCATGTTGAAGGCGAACAGGGTCATGGCAAAGAACGGAATCGGCTCCAGGGCCGAAAAGATCGATCCCCACCACTGCCAGTACTCGGGCGTGCCGATCCAGAAGTAGTGGTGGCCCGTACCGATGATGCCGGTGACCAGCGTCAGCGTGATGATCACGTACAGCCACTTCTCGATCACTTCGCGGTCGACACCGGTTACCTTGATGAGCACGAAGGCGAGAATGGCGCCGAGGATGAGTTCCCAAACTCCTTCGACCCACAGGTGCACCACCCACCACCAGAAAAACTTGTCCCTGACGATGTTGTCCGGATTGTAGAAGGAGAACAGGAAGAAAATCGCCAGGCCCCACAGACCGAGCATGAGCACCAGGGTGATGGCGGTTTTGCGTCCCTTCAACACCGTCATGGTGAGGTTGAAAAGAAATGCCAGCGCGACCACGACAATACCGATCTTGGTGATGGTCGGCTGCTCCAGGAACTCGCGCCCCATGGTCGGCAGCAACTCGTTTCCGGTCATTTTCGCGAGCGTGGCGTAAGGCACCAGCAGATAGCCCACCACCGTCAGTCCCGCAGCCAACAGGAAGATCCAGAACATGGCGATGGCCAGCTTCGGGCTGTACAGCTCGGTTTCGGTTTCTTCAGGAACAAGATAGTAGGCCGAACCCATGAAACCCATCAGCAGCCACACGATCAGCGTATTGGTATGCACCATGCGTGCCACGTTGAAGGGAATGAGCGGGAACAGAAAATCCCCGATAACGTACTGCAGGCCCATGATCAGGCCGAACAGGATCTGCGCTGCAAACAGGACCATGGCCCCGATGAAGTATATTTTTGCGACCGACTGTGATTGGTATTTCATGTTTGGGTTCTCCGGTCAGCCTTCGACGTTGGGGGGCCAGTTATTGGTGTTCACTTCCGACACGTACTTGAGGAAAGCGACAATGTCCTCCAGTTCTTTGTCGGTCAGGTTGAACTGCGGCATTTGCCGGCGCCCTGCCGTGCCGGTGGGCTGGGACTTCATCCATGCCTTGATGAAGTCAGGTCCGCGGCGCTTGTAGACATTGCCCAGTTCCGGCGCGAAATAGGCGCCCTCGCCCAGCAGCGTGTGACAGCCGATGCATTGGTTGGTCTCCCAGAGCCTCTTGCCAACGGCGATGCCCGGGTTGGCGGCCAGTTGCGCCCGCTGGTCGCGCTGCGGAATGATCCTCTCGTTCTGGAAGGTCAGCGCCAGGAACACCAGTGCGAAGAACACCGTCCCGCCGAAAAAAATGTTCCGTGCCGCCGAAGTGGTGAAAGTGCCGCTCATAAGCTCCCCCTTGTTCACGCAACTGCCCAACGCAGCGCACGCGGACTATAGGCGTCGAGGAGATACGGATTCCTTGATGCGGATCAAGAATAGAAAAATACCTTGAGCAGATCGCTGGGGTATTCCTAATCCGGGATCGCGCGGCCGCAAAGAAAATGGCGCCTGCTCAAGCACCCACCCGCCGCAACAAGCGCGAGTGCGAGCAGTCGCGCGACAGGAATTGCTCCTGCGCTAGACAGGCGCGCTGCCCTGTTTTATATCTTGGGAAACTGAACGTAGGGTTGCGGCGGTTCCTTGTCTGGCGGAACGAACGCGGGCGCTGCTTTTCCGGCGGGTCCGAGATAGCGGATGTAGCTGTAGATGGCGCGCAAATCGGCCGCAGACATGGCATTAAGCGAGAAGTAGGGCATTGGCGGTCGCCGCTGGATTTCCTTGGCCAGCTGGATCCACTGCTCCTCCCCCATGTCCTGGAAAAACAGGCGCAGATTGACCGGATAGGTTGTACCCCATGGTCCGCGCCAACCCAGTTCGCCTCCGGTCAGGCGATCCTTCTCGGGGGTCTTGCCTCCGGTCGTCAGGAAATTGGACGTATGGCAGTCGTTGCAGCCGGTAATCATGACCAGGTAACGTCCGCGTTCAACCTGTTTGCTGCTTGCCTGCCTGGCCGCCTGCTTAGCCGCCGGTTTGGCTGGTGCATCGGCGGCATTGACTGAAACCGGAATAGCGCCACATGCCAGCGCGAGCATGATTCGTAACAGCCCACGCAATTGCTTTAACATTTAACCGCCCCCATTTTTAAAATCTGCGGATAACCCGCGGAACTGATTAGACCAGATTTCGGAATTTGCCGTACCCGAAAATGGCTGTCTCCAAGCTGGAGGAGCGCCCTCTCCTGCTATGCGGGCACAGCCTCGAGCAGATAATCGATGACCTCGGCCGCGCTGTAGTGCAGGCGACCGGCGAGAAATCCGGCGATACCGATGAGATCGTCGCCGCTGGTGACCACCGGCAGCTCGACACTGCCATCCTCGCGCAGCTGTGCCAACCCGACTGCGGCATTCAGCCCGTTACAAAGGCACTGGCGGTCGGTGGTGTCTTCGAGCTTGCCGCCCTTGCTCAGGTACTGGTCCACGGGTTCGGCCGCGCAGCGGTAGCCGATACTGTCGTCGGGATTGCGGTAGGCAACGCGCAAATAGCCCAGATCGCAGAGCCGCTCGCGGACCATGCCATGGACCGGATTTTCCGGCCAGTCCACAATCTTGAACGGGTAGCCCGTGGGGGACGCGCGCGCATCCGTGCGCACGGTGACTTCATTGCGCATGACGTGCTTCAGCACCGATGATCGCAATTGCGGCGCCATGCCGGACTCTTCGCAGTAGGCGAACAGCGTTCCCACCTGGACCCCGGCAGCTCCGGCAGCGCGCGCCGCCCGCAGGTTTTCAGGGTGGCCCGCACCGCCTGCCACCCAGAAGGGCAGGCCCAATGCCTTGAGACCAGCAAGGTCGACGACATCGCGTTCGCCGTACAGCGGCTCGCCGCGCTCATTGAACCGCGCCGGGCCGCGCGGGGGCGCATTGTGCCCGCCGGCGATGGGCCCCTCGACCACGAAGCCGTCGACCCGGCCAGTCGCCTTGCGGGCTAACAAAGTTGCCAGCGAGTTGCTGGCGATAATCGGCAGGAAGCGCGGACGCGCCAGGGGTGGCGGCAGCGAGTCCCAGTGCCCGGCGGGATCAAACACCAGGTCAATGCCGGGTTGGTCGGTCGCGCCTTCGACCTCGAAACGCAGACGCGCCGGACGGTGTTCGGCCAGCAGGTCGAGCGCACCGGGAATGTCGCGAGGAATTCCCGCACCCATCAACACGTAGTCGACGCCAGCGAGCATTGCCCCGTACAGCGTAGGCAGGGTCGGAATCTGAACCTTGGTGAGCAGATTCATGCCGACATAGCCATCATGGCCCTCCTTGGCGAGCCACACTTCCACGAAAGCGGCAAGCATCATGAGTTCGCGCCGCGCCGGAGTCAGCTTCGCCCGCGGAATCGGGAGCAGACGGTAGCCGCGACCGGCGGGCCGCCCTGCCGGCAGAAAGTAGCGGCGCAACGCATCCGCCGCCACTCGCGCGATCGGAAAATGCAACATCCCGCGCCGCATGTGGCCACCAGGGTCGCCATCCTGCAGGCGACGCACCAGCACGGTATCGATGACCGTTCCAGAGACGACACCGAGTTGGCCGTGGCGGGCCACGGCACGGGCCAGGCACCAGTTGGATACGGCAACACCCATGCCACCCTGAATGATCTGAGGGGCTGGCTTGGTTTCGGGCATGGGTGCAGGATCGATCTAGAAAAGACTGAGCCTACGTGGATCGCGACTCTACCCACTTGATACAGGTCAAGATTCCGCCCGAGATCAATGCACCAGCGGCGTATCGGCGGCGTCGAGTTCGACACCCTCGATTGCGGCTTTTCCAGCGAGCAACTTCAAATACTGCTGCAGTGCGGTGACAAAGAACTGCCGGCGCAACGACACGGCCACCGCCCCCCGCACCGAATCAAATGCAGGGGCGCTGCCTGGCTCGCGCTCGAGCACCTCGACCACATGCAGCCCGAAGCGGCTTTGCACCAGGCGCGGCAATACGCCCACTTCGGAATGACCGAAAAGTTCACGCGCGAACTCCGGGGCACAATCGCCCGCGCTCAACCAATCGAGGTGACCGCCCCCGGCGCCGCTGGGACAGTTCGAAAGCTCGCCCGCGACCTTCGCGAAAATATCCTCCGTCCTGCCATCGTGACAGCGAACCTCCAAAAGGGTGGCTTCGGCCCGCTTGCGCAAGGCGGCCACGTTGACGCGAGGTGTCACCGCGAACAGGATGTGGCGCACCCGCACTCGTTCTGCGTTGCGGTAATTCGCTTCGTGCGCGGCATAATGGCGGCGGCAGGCCTCGTCGGAGGGTTCGGGCTGGACGAGTTTTTGCTCCAGAAGACGCTCGATGGCGGCAGCCGCCGCCTCGCTGATCACACCATCGATCGGGGGCGCATCGCCGCTGTCGAGCAGACCGGCGCTTCGCGCTGCCTGGCGCAGCAATTCGCTGCAGGCACGCTGGCGCAATTCGCCGGCCGCCAGCATTTCCCGCGGTCCGTTCAAGGCTATGCCGTTGACTCGTGCGATGCCCGATTCGGCATTGACGGCGGCTTTTGTGACTGCTGTGACTGCTGAACGATCTGCGGTGCTTGTCATCCCGTGGCCCTCCTCAAACTCCGGCGTCCGAATGACGCGGCAGATTGTGGGCTACAGGCAGGTTCAGCCGGCGGCTGCGCACCAGCTGATAAGGTCGAATCAGGTAGGTCAGGGTCGCAAAGCCACTCCATATGTGCACCAGCCGGGTGAACGGGAACACCAGGAACAGGGTCATGCCGAGAAACAGATGGGTCTTGAATATCCAGCCTGCCCCCGCGAGCTGTTCGGTGGCGCCCGAGCGGAAGGTGACGATGTGCTGCGCCCACTCCGCAAGATTCATCATCAAGCTGCCATCCAGATGCTGCGCTGACAAGGGAATGGTGACCAGGCCCAGCACCAGTTGCAGCCACAGCAACACCAGGATCAGGATATCGCTGCTTCTGGAGGTGGCGCGGATGCGCGGGTCAGTCAGGCGGCGGTGCAGCAGCATGGTGAGTCCGATAAAACCCAGCGTGCCGAAAATGCCGCCGCCGATCATGGCACCCATCTGTTTGTCGGGGGCGCTGACGAAGTGCTCGTAGACAAAGTGCGGCGTGAGCAGCCCGGTGAAATGGCCGAAGAACAGGAACAGCACGCCGATGTGGAACAGGTTGCTGCCCCAGCGCAGCGTGCCGGCACGCAGCAGCTGCGAGGAATCGCTTTTCCAGGTGTACTGGTCGCGATCAAAGCGCAGCAGGCTGCCGAGGAAAAACACCGTCATGCAGACATAGGGGTAATAGCCGAACAACAAAGTGTCGAAGGCATTCATGCGGAAACTCCCGTGTTGATTGCATCCCTGGTGAGGGCGTTCCTGTTGAGACCATCCTTGCGCAGAATTTGAATGGGCTGCGCCTGCCCGGGCCCCACCTGGCCTTGCGAGGAGCAGCCGCCAAACACGGCTGGCTCGGACCAGCTCGCGTCGAGCGGTTCCTCTGCGACGAATTCGACAGGCTGTGCCGTTTCTCCTGCCAGGTCCAGCAAGGCGCCAAGCACGCCGGCGTAGCCGCTCTGCCGCTGCCGCAGCGCGCTGTACATGACGTTGAAGATGTGCGCCATCTCGGCGAGAAAATCCCGTGCTTCGCGCGGCGGCTGGGTGGAGACGAACTCCAGCACCACCGGCAGGTAATCCGGCAGCTCTCCCGGCGCCAGGTACAGGCCGGCTTTTTCGTAGGTCTGCGCCAGGTCGATCATCGCCGGGCCGCGATCGCGCGAATCGCCATGCACGTGTTCGAACAGGTGCAGGCAGGTGCTGCGGCCGCGGTCGAACAGTTCGACGTAGGCGGCCTCGACTTCAAGCTCATCCGACGGGTCCGCGGCATTGCCCGCACCCGAGAGCCACTCCGCCAACTCGTCCAGTTCCGCCAGACGCGATGCCGGGAGCGCTCCTTCTGCGTGCAACGCCTCGCGCAGCGCCGGCAGATGCGCGCGCAGCTGCTTGTCCGGATAGGCCAGCAGGCTCGCCAGGGCGCGCAGGCTGACCGAAGCATTGACAGGTTCCAGATTTGCATCCATGGCTCAGACCTCCGCCTTGATCGGGATGGTGCGGCGCTTGCTGCCGCCAAACAGGCTGGTTTTGCTGACGCCATCGGAGCAACCGTTGCCGAAAGAAAAGCCGCAGCCGCCGCGCATGTCGAAGGTGTTCTCGGCATATTCGCGGTGACTGCTGGGGATGACGAACCTGTCCTCGTAGTTGGCGATCGCCATCACGTGGTACATGTCCTCCACCTCGCTCTGGGTGATGCCCACCTGCTGCAGGGCCGCGGTGTTGATGCGCCCCTCGACATGCTTCTCTCGCTGATAGGCGCGCATGGCCAGCATGCGCTCGAGCGCGCGAATCACCGGCTGGGTATCACCGGCGGTCAGCAGGTTGGCAAGATATTTGACCGGGATGCGCAACTGCTTGACGTCCGGGATTTCGCCGTTGATGCCCATCTGGCCGGCATTGGCCGCAGCGGTGATGGGCGAGAGCGGCGGCACATACCAGACCATCGGCATGGTGCGGTATTCCGGGTGCAGCGGCAGCGCAACCTTCCACTGCACAGCCATCTTGTATACCGGGCTGTTGCGGGCGGCCTCCATCCACGCATCGGGAATGCCGTCGATGCGCGCCTGCGCGATCACCTTGGGATCGGCGGGATCGAGAAACACATCCAGCTGCGACTGGTAAAGATCCCTGTCGTGCTCGACGCTGGAGGCCTGCTCGATGCGGTCGGCGTCATACAGCAGCACACCCAGGTAGCGGATGCGCCCGACGCAGGTTTCCGAACACACCGTGGGCTGGCCCGCTTCAATGCGCGGATAGCAGAATATGCATTTTTCCGCCTTGCCCGACTCCCAGTTGTAATAGATTTTCTTGTAGGGGCAGCCGGAGACGCACATGCGCCAGCCGCGGCACTTGTCCTGGTCGACGAGCACGATGCCGTCTTCCTCGCGCTTGTAGATCGAGCCGGAGGGGCAACTGGCGACACAGGCAGGGTTGAGGCAATGCTCGCAAAGGCGCGGCAGGTACATCATGAAGGTGTTTTCGAACTGGCCGTAGATGTCCTTCTGCGTCGCCTCGAACCCCGCTTCGAAATTCTTGTCCTTGGAGCGCTTGGCGAATTCGCCGCCCAGGAGTTCCTCCCAATTGGGACCCCATTCAATCTTTTCCATGCGCTCGCCGGTGATCAGGCTGCGCGGACGCGCGGTCGGCGCAGCTTTCATTTCGGGGGCCGATTGCAGGTGGTCGTAGTCGAAGGTGAAAGGTTCGTAATAATCGTCAATCTGCGGCAGGTTGGGATTGGCGAAGATGCGCATCAAAAGCTTCCACTTGGCGCCCTGGCGCGGTTCGATGCTGCCATCGGACTTGCGCATCCAGCCGCCGTTCCATTTGTCCTGGTTCTCCCACTCCTTCGGGTAGCCGATGCCGGGTTTGGTCTCGACGTTATTGAACCAGGCGTATTCCATGCCGGGCCGGCTGGTCCAGACGTTTTTGCAGGTAACCGAGCAAGTGTGACAGCCGATGCACTTGTCAAGGTTTAACACCATGCCGATTTGAGCGCGGATTTTCATGTTCTTCTCCTTACGCGTGCGCCGCAGCGGCGGGTTGGCCCGAGACCGGCGTATCCAGCCAGTCCACCTTGTTCATCTTGCGCACCACGACAAACTCATCGCGGTTGGTGCCGATGGTTCCGTAATAGTTGAAGCCGTAGCTGAACTGCGCGTAACCGCCGATCATGTGGGTGGGCTTGAGCACGGCGCGCGTCACCGAATTGTGGATGCCGCCTCGCTGGCCGGTGATTTCCGAGCCGGGTGTGTTCACGATCTTCTCCTGCGCGTGATACATCATCACCATGCCGGGGTTGACGCGCTGGCTGACCACCGCGCGCGCTGCGATCGCGCCATTGATGTTGAAAAGCTCGATCCAGTCGTTGTCGACGATGCCGACGCTCCTGGCGTCGTCTTCGCTCATCCACACACAGGGTCCGCCGCGGCTCAACGTCAGGAGCAGCAGGTTGTCGGTATAAGTGCTGTGGATGCCCCATTTCTGGTGCGGGGTGATGAAGTTCAGCGCAATCTCGGGATTGCCATTGGGCTTCGTGCCCTGGATGCCGGCGGTGGTTCGGAGATTCACCGGCGGGCGATAGCTGGTGAAGCCCTCGCCGAAAGCAACCATCCACGGATGATCCATGTAGAACTGCTGTCGCCCGGTGAGCGTGCGCCAGGGAATCATCTCGTGGACATTGGTGTAGCCGGCATTGTAGGAGACCGTCTCGCTCTCGATGCCGCTCCAGGTGGGCGAGGAAATGATCTTCCTCGGCTGCGCCTGGATATCGCGGAAGCGGATCTTCTCGTCTTCGCGATGCACCGCAAGGTGGGTGTGGTCGCGCCCGGTCTGCTTGCCCAGGGCCTGCCAGGCCTTGACCGCGACATGTCCGTTGGTTTCCGGCGCCAGCATCAGCACCACTTCCGCGGCGTCGATGTCGGTCTCTATTTTTGGCATGCCGCGGGTGGCCCCTTCAGCGGTGACCAGGCCGCTCAATTCGCCGAGTTGCTTCACTTCGGTCTGGGTGTTCCACGCGATCCCCTTGCCGCCATTGCCCACTTTTCCCATCAGCGGTCCCAGCGCGGTAAAGCGCTTGTAGACGTTGGGGTAGTCGCGCTCCACCACCGCCATGTTCGGCGCGGTCTTGCCGGGGATCAGCTCGCACTCGCCGCGCTTCCAGTCCTTGACCTCGAAGGGCTGGGCCAATTCGGACGGACTGTCGTGCATGAGCGGCGTGAGCACCAGTTCGCGCTCGACGCCCAGGTGACCGACGCAGACTTCGCTGAACTTCTTGGCGAAGCCCTTGTAGATATCCCAGTCGCTCTTGGACTGCCAGGCCGGGTCGACCGCAGTCGAAAGAGGATGGATGAAGGGGTGCATGTCACTGGTGTTGAGATCGTTCTTTTCGTACCAGGTGGCGGTGGGCAGCACAATGTCGCTGTACAGGCAGGTGGTGCTCATGCGGAAGTCCAGCGTCACCAGCAAGTCGAGCTTGCCCTCCGGGGCCTTCTCGTGCCACACGACCTCTTTGGGCCTGGCCTCTTCCTTGCCCATGTCCTTGCCCTGCACGCCATTGCTGGTGCCCAGCAGATGTTTGAGGAAATATTCATGGCCCTTGCCGCTGGAACCCAGCAGATTGGACCGCCACACGAACAGGTTGCGCGGCCAGTTGCTCGGGTGGTCCGGATCGGTACAGCTCATTTTCAGCGCACCGCTTTTGAGCGCACTCACGGCATGATCTTTCGGATCCACACCGGCGGCCTGCGCATCGCGCACCACCTGCAGCGGATTGGTCTGCAGTTGCGGCGCGCTGGGCAGCCAGCCCATGCGCTCGGCGCGCACGTTGTAGTCGATCATGCTGCCGCCGTACAGCTTTTTGTCGGCCAGCGGCGAGACGATCTCCTCCATGCCCAGTTTCTCGTAGCGCCACTGGTCGGTGTGCGCGTAATAGAAGCTGGTGCTGTTCATCTGGCGCGGCGGGCGGATCCAGTCGAGCGCGAAAGCGAGCGCCGTCCAGCCGGTCTGGGGGCGCAGCTTTTCCTGGCCGACGTAATGCGCCCAGCCGCCGCCCGATTTGCCGATGCAACCGCACATCATCAGCATGTTGATCACACCACGGTAATTCATGTCGCTGTGATACCAGTGGTTCATCGCCGCGCCGATGATCACCATTGATTTGCCCTGTGTCTTGTGCGCGTTTTCAGCGAACTGGCGCGCCACCGTGATCACCTGGTCCCGCGGCGTGCCGGTGATGCGTTCCTGCCAGGCCGGCGTGTACGGGGTGTCGTCGTCGAAGTTCTTCGCGGCCAGTTCCCCTTTGAGACCCCGTGCCACACCATAGTTGGCCACCTGCAGGTCGAACACCGTGGCCACCAGCGCCTCGACTGCTTCGCCTGCCTTGCCCAGCATGAGGCGCCGCACCGGCACGGTACGGACCAGAACATCGTCAGCAGCGTTTTTTTGCACATTATTGGAAAAGTGCTCGGTCACGATTCCGCCAAAATAGGGAAAGCCCACCCTGGCGGTTTCCGTGTCGGGGTCCTCGCCTTCGAGCAACGACAGCTTGAGTTTGACTTCCTCTCCGTGGTGAGCCTCTTTCGCTTCGAGATTCCACTTCCCCTGGTCGGCGCGGCCTTCAGGACCCCAGCGAAAACCAATGGCGCCATTGGGCAGCACCACCTCGCCGGCCTGGTCGACGGCGAGGGTTTTCCATTCCGGATTGTTGACCTGGCCCATGCTGCCGTCCAGGTCCGAGGCACGCAGATAGCGGTCGGGCACCGTAATAACCTCACCGCCGGGAAGCGTGTGTTTCTTGAGCATCACCAGCATCGGCATGTCGGTGTAGCGGCGCACGTAATCGTCGAAGTAGGCGCTGCGCTCCCCCCCGCCATCGGGAAAATAGAATTCCTTCAGAATCACGTGGCCCATCGCCATCGCCACCGCCGCATCGGTGCCCTGCTTGGGGTGCAACCAGATGTCGGAAAGCTTCGCGACCTCGGAATAGTCCGGAGTCACCGCCACTGTCTTGGTGCCCTTGTAACGCACCTCGGTGAAGAAGTGCGCGTCGGGGGTGCGTGTCTGCGGCACATTCGAGCCCCAGGCGATTATGAAACTGGAGTTGTACCAGTCGGCCGATTCGGGCACGTCGGTCTGCTCGCCCCAGATCTGCGGACTCGCCGGCGGCAGGTCGCAGTACCAGTCGTAGAAGCTCATGCACACGCCGCCAATGAGGCTCAAGTAACGCGAGCCGGCCGCGTAGCTCACCATCGACATGGCGGGAATGGGAGAGAAACCGATGATGCGGTCCGGGCCGTGTTTCTTGATGGTGTAGACGTTGGCCGCGGCGACCATCTCGTTGACTTCGTCCCAGGAGGAGCGCACGAAGCCGCCCAGGCCGCGCACCTGCTGGTATTCACGGCGCTTGTCATCGTTTTCGACAATCGAAGCCCAGGCCTCCACCGGTTGGAGCGCGACACGCGCCGCGCGCCAACTCTTCAACAGGCGCCCGCGCACCAGCGGATATTTCACGCGGTTCGCGCTGTAGAGGTACCAGCTGTAGCTCGCCCCTCGCGAGCAGCCGCGGGGTTCGTGGTTGGGCATGTCCCAGCGCGTGCGCGGATAGTCCGTCTGCTGGGTTTCCCAGGTGACGATTCCGCCCTTGACATAGATCTTCCAGGAGCAGGAACCGGTGCAATTGACGCCGTGGGTGGAGCGCACCGTCTTGTCATGCGCCCAGCGGTCCCGATAAGCGTCCTCCCAGGCGCGGTCTTCGCCCGTGGTCACCCCATGGCCATCGGAGAACGCCTCCCGGGGTTGTGAAAAGTAATTCAGTCGGTCAAGAAAGTGGCTCATGAAATGCTCCGGCAATAGCGTTGCTGATCTATGGATGCACTAAACAGTGGGAAATGCCAACATTTACCAGGCACGCCCTACGGATTTTTCACATACGCGTTGGCGCGCAGATAAAACCACCAGTTGAGAATCAGGCATATGGCGTAGAACACCGCGAAACCGTACATGGCGTTTTCCGGAGTGCCGGCCTTGGTCTGGGCGCCGATCACCACCGGCGCAATGAAGGCGCCGTAAGCGGCCACCGCCGAGGACCAGCCCAGCACCGGTCCGGCCTGCTGGCGGTCGAAAATCACGCCGATGGTGCGGAAGGTGGAGCCGTTGCCTATGCCGCTGGCGGCGAACAGGATCACGAACAAAACCATGAAAATCAGGAAATACTCTTCGGGGGTCGGCGACTTGTAAGCCAGCAGCATCACGTAACCCACTGCGGCGGATGCCACCACCATCAACGCCGAAATGACCTGGGTGACGATGGAACCGCCCGCCTTGTCGGATATCCAGCCGCCGACCGGCCGGATCAGCGCCCCGACAAAGGGGCCCATCCATGCGTAGGTCAGCGCCGAGGGCGCATTGGGGTTCTTCAGGCTGTGTTGCATCACCCCGGATGCGTCGGGCAGATGCTGAACACCGAAGATCACCGTAATCGCCAGCGGCAGCGCCATCGAGAAGCCGATGAACGACCCGAAAGTGACGATGTAAAGTATCGTCATCGACCAGGTGTGCTTGTTCCTGAATATCTCGAACTGCTTGGCGATATTGCCCTTCATCTCGCCGAAGGCGGCGAGCTTCATGGTGAACAGCGTGGCCAGCATGATCAGCGGCAATGCCACCCACATGTTCAGCAGGCCAAGACCCGTGGGGGCGGGCAGGTACAGGTAAAGGCCCAGTCCCCCGACAATGCAGGTCAGGCCCCACAGGTACAGGATCTTGGCAAAGCCGGCCAGGGTGCCGCCGTAATTGGGCGACAAGGGCAGCAGGTTGTTCATGCCGATCCAGGCGGCAATCACCAGCGGCACCAGGATCGCCGCCCAGACGAACCCCGCGTTCTGAATGAAGGTCGGCGTGCCGGCGGTGATCTTGCCCAGGATCCAGCCGCTGTCCTTGACCAGGGTCATCGGCGCGCCGGCAACAGCGCCAAACAGGCCAACGGTCATCACCAGAGGGATCAGCACCTGCATGGTGGTCACACCGAAATTTCCCAGCCCCGCATTAAGCCCAAGGGCGGTGCCCTGCAGCCGCTTGGGGAAGAAACCGGTGATATTGGACATGGAGCAGGCAAAGTTGCCCCCGCCTATGCCGGAAAGGAAGGCCCAGAGCTGGAATACCCACAGCGGCGTGTTCTTGTCCTGCAGCGCAATGCCGGTCCCGATCGCCGGAATGATCAAAAGTGCCGAGGTCAGGACGATGGTGTTGCGCCCGCCGGAGAGGCGGATGAAAAACGAGGCCGGAATGCGCATCGTCGCGCCCATCAGGCCCGAGATCGCGGTCAGCGTGAACATATCCGCCGAACTGAAAGGGAAACCCAGGTTCAGCATCTGCACCGTGATGATGCCCCACATCGCCCAGATGGCGAATCCGCACAGCAGGTTGGGGATGGAAATCCACAGGTTGCGGTTGGCGATACCCTTGCCCCGAGACTCCCAGAAGTCATTGTCTTCGACGTTCCACTCGGGGATATCGGCCGAGTTGTAGCCGCTTGCAGCATCGGCACCCACCGCACCTGGCTTTGCTTGCGTGTTGGTCATGATTTGAATCTCCGGCTGTTGGACTTGTGGTTCATGAAAAGTGAGCTGGCTCTGGGTGCTTGCGGCTCAATTCCGCGCCCATCGGCCGCACTTCGGTGAAGTACATCCACATCAAAGAAACCCAGACGATGCCGAACATCAGCATGAACGCCGAGGAGCGCACGCCGGTCAGATCCACGAGCGCGCCGAACATGATGGGCAGGATGAAACCGCCCATGCCGCCCGCCAGACCAACCACGCCGGACACCACGCCGATGTTTCCCGGATAGTCGTCGGAGATGTACTTGAAGACCGAGGCCTTGCCTATCGCGAACGCAACTCCCATCGAAAACATGATGATGGTGAATGCCGTCGCATTGAGCCCGATATGGAAGGCCTTGGGACCGTCCACGGTGTTAATCGTGAGATCGGTTTGCGGATAAGACAGGAAGAACAGGCAGACCAGTGAGATCCACAACACCCACCAGGTGATGGTATGCGCGCCGTACTTGTCGGAGAACCAGCCGCCGACCGCGCGCAGCACCCCCCCGGGAATGCTGAAAGCGGCGGCGAGCAGAGCCGCCAGTTGGATGTCGAAGCCGTACTCGGATATGTAGTACTTGGTCATCCACAAGGACAGCGCGACGTAACCGCCGAAGACGATCGAATAGTACTGGCTGTACCGCCAAACCTTGGGGTCCTTCAACACAGCCAACTGCTCGCGGACGGTGACCTCGGTGGCGCCCGTGGAATGATCTTCATCCGTATAGGTAAAAAACCAGAATGCAATGGCGGTGACCAACATGAGCAATGCGTACACTTGCGGCACCATCGCCCAGCCGAATGCCACCACGATGCTCGGAGCCACCAGCTTATTGACCGCCGCGCCCGTGTTGCCCGCGCCGAAGATGCCCATGGCAAGCCCCTGACGCTCCCGCGGAAACCAGCGCGCGCAGTAGGCGATGCCGACCGTGAAGGAACCGCCGGCCACGCCGACGAACAGGCCGGTCACCAGGAAGTGCCAGAATTCAGTGGCCTGCGAAATAAACCAGATTGGGAAGACCGTGGACAACATCAGGATGAAAAACACGATTCGTCCGCCGAACCGGTCGGTCCACATACCCAGCGGCAGGCGGATCAGCGAGCCGGTCAGAACCGGCAGGGCCACCAGAATGCCGAACTGCGTTTCATTGAGCCCGAGATTTTGCTTGATCGGAATGCCGATCACGGCAAACATCATCCATACCATGAAACAAACCGTAAACGCCGTTGTGCTCGCCGTTACGACCGACCAGCCTTTGTAAGCTTTTGAGGCCACCATTTCCTCCCTTTTCTCGCTCCGAACATTGTCGAGCCAAGAGTAGGGGAATCGATATCGGCGCGGCTTTGATGTAAATCATTTTTTTTAAAGCTCGATTCGGCATGGAGGCGATCGCAAACCGGCTCACCTGCAGCCCGTTGCAAGAAGGGAAGCGGATTCCTGCCGGGAGGCCTAAGCCTCAGGCCTGCCAGTTCTGCAGGATCCGCATGTAGTTGCCGCGCTCGAACGCCGCCGGGTCGGGACAGCGCGCCAGGTTCATGCAGCCATGCATTTCCTTGAGCGAGGCATAACCGCGCTCCTCGAGCAGGCGGGCGAGGCCGGCGCGCAGCGACACCAGCTGCTGCGGGCCGTTTTTCAGCAGCGCCGAAACCACCTGCACCGAGCGCGCCCCCGCCATCACCGCCTTGACGGCGTCGGCCGGCGTGTGCACGCCGCCGGAGACCGAGAGGTCCATTTTGCGCTGCGCCGAAAGAATCGCCAGCCAGCGCAGCCGCAACAACAGCTCGGAGGAGTCCGACAGGTGCAATTCGTTGCGGATCTCCAGCGCCTCAATGTCGATATCCGGCTGGTAGAAGCGGTTGAAAAGCACCAGGCCGTCGGCACCCGCCGCCTCCAGAGAAGCCGCGAAATTCGCCAGCGACGAGAAGAACGGCGACAGCTTTACCGCGATCGGAATCCGCACCGCGCGCTTCACGGTGCGCACAATGTCGACGGTGCGGCGCTCGACAGCGGCGCCGTCCTCGTCAGGGTTCGTGGCCACGTAGTAGACGTTGAGTTCCAGTGCGTCGGCGCCCGCCTGTTCGATGAGCTTCGCGTATTCCAGCCAGCCTGTCGCGGTAATGCCGTTGAGCGAGGCGATCACCGGCACCTTCACCGCCTCCTTGATCTGGCGGATCTGGTCCAGATAGGCCTGGGGGCCGAGCCGGAACTCGGCCGGGCGAGGGAAAAACGAACTCGCCTCGGAGAACGAGTTGAGGTTCGAATCGATGTCGTACAGCGTGCGCCCCTGCTCCTGCTCGATCTGCTCTTCGAACAACGAACGCATCACGATGGCCGCAGCACCGGCATCCTCGAGCCGGCGCACCGTGTCGAGGTCGTCCATCATCGGCGAGGCGCCGGGCACGAACGGATGCGGCAAATCCAGGCCGAGGTAGCGGGTCGAAAGATCGACGGAATCAGTTGCGTTCGGGGACGTTGTCATGGGGTCACTCGTCCTTGGGACTGTTGTCGGTGGTGGGTTGCACAGGCGCGGCGCCCGCGCCCCGCGGCTTCATGGGGAGTGCCATATGGGCGTAGAGTGCCAGGCGCTCTTCGGACTTCTGCTGCAGCATGCGCATGAGCTCCTTGAAGCGCGCCGGATCCTGCTGCTCGACCATGCGGAAGCGGGTTTCGTTGCGCGTGTAATCGGTCACCTTGCCCTTGATCGAAGGCGAATCGACCCGCAGCGGACTTTCTCCGGGCCCTTGCCTGCGCGGATCGTAGCGATACAGCGGCCAGTAGCCTGTATCGACCGCCAGTTTCTGCTGATCCGCGCCGTGGGCCAGGTCGTAGCCGTGCGCGATGCAATGCGAAAAGGCAATGATCAGAGAGGGTCCGGGATAGGCCTCCGCCTCGGTGAAGATCCTGACCGTCTGCGCGTCGTTGGCGCCAAAAGCCACCTGCGCCACGTAGACGCTGCCGTAGGACATAGCCAGCAAACCCAGGTCCTTTTTCGCGATCGATTTGCCCGCGGCCGCGAACTTGGCCGCCGCGCCGGTCGGTGTGGCCTTCGATTGCTGGCCGCCGGTATTCGAATAGACTTCGGTGTCCATGACCAGGACGTTGACATCGCGGCCTGAGGCAAGAACGTGGTCCAGCCCGCCGTAACCGATGTCGTAGGCCCAGCCGTCGCCGCCGACGATCCAGACGCTTTTCTTCACCAGATAGTCCGCAAGCAGTTCCAGCCGCCGCGCCTCGGGCCGCCGGCTGGCCTTGAGCTTGGCGCGCAACGCGGCGACGCGGGCGCGCTGGTCGGCGACCGCCTTCTCGCCCTGCTGCTCGGCGTTGATCAATGCCTCTGCCAGCACCTCGCCCACTTCGCCCGACAGCGCGCGCAGCAGTTGCCGCGCCTGCTGGCCCTGCTGGTCCACCGCGAGCCTGTAGCCGAAGCCGAACTCGGCATTGTCCTCGAACAGTGAATTGCTCCAGGCCGGGCCTCGACCCTCGCGGTTGACCGTATAAGGCGTCGTCGGCAGGTTGCCGCCGTAGATCGACGAGCAGCCGGTGGCGTTGGCGATCAGCGCCCGGTCGCCGAACAACTGTGTCAGCAGTTTCAGATAGGGCGTCTCCCCGCAACCGTTGCACGCGCCCGAGTACTCGAACAGCGGTTCGAAGAACTGCGTCCCCATCACCGTGAGCGGCAGCCGGGTGCGATCGACTTCGGGCAGTGCCAGGAAGAATTCGTAATTGTCGCGCTCCGGTTCGCGCAGCGGCGCCTGCGGGACCATCTCGATGGCTTTCTGCCGCGGATTCAACTTATCCCTGGCGGGACAGACCTCGACGCACAGCGCGCAGCCGGTGCAGTCCTCGGGGGCCACCTGCAGGGTGTATTTGTCGCCCCTGGAAAGCTTGGACTTGAACTCGATCCACTGGAAGGTGGGCGGGGAACCCGCCAGCGCCTCCGGCGCATAGATTTTCGCGCGTATGGCCGCATGCGGGCAGGCCATCACGCAGCGGTTGCACTGGGTGCAGACGATGGGATGCCACACCGGTATATCCTGCGCGAGATTGCGCTTCTCCCACTTCGCGGTGGCCGTGGGCCAGGTGCCATCGACCGGAAAGGCGCTCACCGGCAGCGCGTCGCCCTTGCCCGCGAGCATCACCGCTGTGACCCGCTTGACGAAATCGGGCGCCTTGCTCGATACGATCGGCGGAATGCGGATCTCCGAGTTCGCCAATGCCGGCACCCGGAGCTCGTGCAGATGCGCCAGCGTATCGTCGACCACGGCGTAATTCCGGTTCACCACGTCATCGCCCTTGGAGGCATAGGTCTTCTTGATCTGGCGCTTGATGTAACCGATCGCCTCTTCGCGCGGGAAAATCGCGGCCAGGGCGAAAAAGCAGGTCTGCATGACGGTATTGACGCGACCGCCCATGCCGGCGCGGCGCGCCACGTCATAGGCATCGATGGTGAAGACCTTCAGCTTGAGGTCGATGATCTGCTGCTGGATTTCCTGCGGCAGCGCATCCCACAGTTTGTGCGGGGAAAACAGCGAATTGATCAGCAGCGTGCCCCCCGGTGCCGCCACCTCCAGCACGTCGTAGCGCTCGAAGAAGCTCCACTGGTGCACGGCGACAAAACTGGCCCTGCGGATCAGGTAACTCGAACGGATCGGCCGCGGCCCGAAGCGCAGGTGCGAGATGGTGATGGCGCCGGACTTCTTCGAGTCGTAGACAAAGTAGCCCTGCGCATGTTGCTCGGTTTCCTCGCCGATGATCTTGATCGAGTTCTTGTTGGCGCCCACGGTGCCGTCGGCACCCAGGCCGTAGAACACCGCGCGAACCACATCATCGGGCTCGATGTCAAAGGAGGAATCCAGGGGCAGCGACAGGCCGGTGACGTCGTCGACAATGCCGATGGTGAAGCGCCGGCGCGGCTTGTCTTTGGACAATTCATCGAATACCGAGCGCACCATTGCCGGGGTGAACTCCTTGGAGGACAGCCCGTAGCGCCCGCCGACGACGCGCGCGCGCAGTTTGACGATGCCGTCCTCCTCGGCGTCGCGAAGCGCCCCGACCACGTCCATGTAGAGAGGATCGCCGATCGCGCCCGGTTCCTTGGTTCGATCGAGGACCGCGATGGCCCGCGCGGTTTGAGGGATCGCCTTGACGAAATCGGCGCTGGCAAAGGGGCGGAACAGGCGCACCTTGAGCAGGCCCACCTTTTCGCCGCGGGCCACCATCCAGTCGACCAGTTCGTGCGCGGTCTCCGCGCCCGAGCCCATCATGATGATGACGCGCTCGGCCTCGGGATGGCCGACGTAGTCGAACAGGCGGTAGTGCCGGCCGGTGATCCGGCCGAAACGTTCCATCTCCGCCTTCACCGTTTCCGGGCAGGCGTCGTAGAAGCGGTTGCAGGCCTCGCGCGCCTGGAAGAAAACGTCGGGGTTCTGCGCCGTGCCGCGCAGCACCGGATGGTCGGGCGAGAGCGCGCGGCGGCGGTGGGCGGCGATCGCATCCTCGTCCACCAGCGAGAGCAGGTTGTTGTCCGAGAGCACCGCGATCTTGGCCACTTCATGAGAGGTGCGAAAACCGTCGAAGAAGTTCAGGAAGGGGATGCGCGTCTTGAGCGTGGCGATGTGGGCGATGGCGGCGAAATCCTGCGCCTCCTGGACCGAACCCCCGGCGAGCATGGCGAATCCGGTCGACCGGCAGGCCATCACGTCCGAGTGGTCGCCGAAAATCGACAGGGCGTGTGTGGCGATGGTGCGCGCGGACACATGCATCACGAAGGGCGTGAGTTCGCCGGCGATCTTGAACATGTTGGGAATCATGAGCAGGAGGCCCTGCGACGCGGTAAACGTCGTCGAGAGCGCGCCGGCCTGGATGGCGCCGTGGACGGCGCCAGCGGCCCCTCCCTCGGATTGCATCTCGGCCACCTGCGGCACGTTACCCCAGAGGTTGGGCACGCCTTTGGCGGCCCACTCGTCGGAGTGCTCGCCCATGTTCGAGGAGGGGGTGATCGGGTAGATCGCGATGACTTCGCTCAGTCGATAGGCCACCGAGGCCACCGCCTGACTCCCGTCGAGCGTCTGCAATGTTACTGCGCTTTCAATCATCGAAATATCCTTAAGACAACCGGCGTGCCTACGCCTCCCCCCTCAAAGGGGCCAGCGACACTCTATTGTGGAATTGCGGTGCCCCTTTGACATAGGTTAAGACTTGGCGATCTTCGGCAAACCGGTGCGGTAATCGGCATGTCGGTAATCGGCTGTCGGCAATTGACAGGGGCAAGGAGCCGAGTATGCGGCAATATCTATATGTTGTGTGCACCCCCCTGTCGAATCCTTTGCCACAGCCCTGCCGCACGGTATCCGGGGTCTTGCTTTGATGGCCGCTGCGCCTTGAGGCGGCGCCTGTCCATAACAAGCATCTGCCGTGCTTTTTTGTGCGCTGCGCTCTTTCCGCCGAGCCTTCGCCTTGTCATACCTGTCGTGGCACAGCAGGATTACCCCAGCCGGCCAATCCGCCTGATCACCCCATCGTCACGCGGCTGCACGCTGAATTGATAAAAATATTGAACCAGCCGGAGACCGACGGCTCGGAACCGGCGGACAATTTGCCCGAGGAGTTCGGTCAGTTCATGCTCGCCGAGCTTGCAAAATGGGCCAAGGTGGTGAAGGAAAGCGGGATGAAAGTGGAATAGCTGCACAGCTTCTGTTTCCAGCCCCCTGGCCACTCTCAACGAAACTGCGACGACACGCCCAGGAACTTTGGAATTTCCGCCGCGCGCAAGGCGGCGATGCGGTCCTCGAGCGGCGGATGGGTCGCAAAGAACTGCATCCAGCCGCCTCTCCTGCCGGATATTCCGAAGGCGGCCACCCGCTCAGGCAGGCGCGACTCTTCACTCAGCGCCTTGAGCTTTTCAAGCGCAGCAATCATCGCCGCGCAACCCGCCAGCCCGGCACCCCCGGCATCCGCGCGAAACTCACGGCGGCGCGAAAACCACATGACGATGCCCGAGGCGAGAATGCCCAGCGCAATCTCCAGCACAAAGAAAGTCACGTAATAGCCGACGCCGGGCCCCTCCTCGTTCTTCAGCACGACTCGGTCGACGAACCAGCCGACGGCACGTGCGATGACGATGACGAAGGTATTGACGATGCCCTGGATCAGCGCAAGGGTCACCATGTCGCCGTTCGCCACATGCGACACTTCGTGGCCGAGCACCGCCTCGGCTTCGGCGCGCGTCATACGCTGCAGCAGGCCGGTCGAGACTGCCACCAGGGCATTGTTGCGATTCATGCCGGTGGCGAAGGCGTTGACTTCATCGGCTTCATAGATTGCAACTTCCGGCATGCCGATCCCCGCCGCACTGGCTTGCCGCGCCACGGTGCTGAGCAGCCACGCCTCCGTGGAGTTCGACGGTGTTTCTATCACTCGCGCCCCGACGGCCATCTTCGCCGACCACTTGGATATGGCCAGAGAGAAAAACGCGCCCCCAAAGCCGAATACCGCGGCAAAGGCGAGCAGGCCGGAGAAATCGAGCCCCTGGGCACTGATGAACCGGTCGAAGCCGAAAAGATGGACCACCACGGAAAGCGTGACCAACACTGCAAGGTTGGTCAGCAGGAACAATGCAATGCGTTTCATGAACAAACTCCCTGAAAAAATGCGAAAGATTCCGGCAGGTTCATCCGGAAAGAATCAATTGCAGATGCGCAGTGCGCCGGATTGCGGAAGATCTTCGATGCTCTCCGGAGCAAGGACACGATCGGCGAGTCCTGCCCGGCCCAAAGAGCGGCGGGCTCTTCTCTGCCTGTGCAGCCTTCTCGCAACCGTCCTGCCCAGGCGATCCGCGGCACGGTCGATGGCAACATACAGGTTGGATTGAACATCCTCGATCACGACGGGCGGCGCGCCGGCCAGGCTTGCCTGTATGCGGCAGAGTTTGTCCTCACCGCCGCGCGGGCCGTTTTCATCCGAGAGACGCATCGCGATGGCGCGCAGGTTCTCGCTCATCGGCCCGATCGCGAATTGAAGCCGTCTTTCGGCATGCCGGCGCAGGCTTTCGGTCAGAGTAAAGCCTCTTGACTGGATATCGATCTGCATTTTTGCGCTCCTGTTGTGGTGAAGACGCTGCGCATTCTGGGCATGTCGATGACATCCAACAAATCGAATATAATTTAATAACAGTTAGTATTTTTCTTATTATTGGATTTCCATGGCCTCACTCAATTTCAAGCACTTGCGCTATTTCTGGGCCGTCGCGCGCTCAGGCAGCATTGCCCGCGCCAGCGAACAATTGCATGTGACCCCGCAGTCGATCAGCGTCCAACTGCGCGACCTGGAGCAGGTCATCGGCGCCGAACTGCTGCGCCGCGCCGGACGCGGCCTGGAACTGACCGAGACCGGCCGCCGCATCCTCGGCTACGCGGATGAAATTTTCAGCCTCGGCGACGAGCTATTGGAGGTCGCGCGCGACCAGTCAATGCGCAAGCTGCTGCCTTTCATGGTGGGCATAGCCGACTCGGTGCCCAAATCCGTGGCCTACAGGGTGGTCGAGCCGGCGATGCGGCTGCAGGAGCCGGTGCGCCTGATCTGCCGCGAAGGCCGGCTGACGACCCTGCTCGCGGATCTGGCGGTACACCGGCTCGACATCGTCATCGCTGACCGGCCGATGCCGACCGAGGTCAATGTGCGCGGATACAGCCACCTGCTCGGAGAAAGCGACCTGACCATCTTCGGCGCGCCGCAACTGATTAAGTCCCTGCGCGGCAAATTTCCCGCCTCGCTCACGGACACCCCGTTTCTGATGCCCGGCGAAGGCGTCGCGGTGCGCGCCCGCCTGATGCAATGGTTCGAAGACCAGGACCTTCATCCCCGCATCGTCGGTGAATTCGACGATATCGCCCTGTTAAAGGCATTTGGTCAGGGCGGTGCGGGGTTGTTCGCGGCGCCAACCGCCATTTCCGGCTACGTCTGTGCGCAGTATGGGGTCCACCCGGTCGGCAAGATCGAGTCTGTGGTTGAACAACTCTATGCCATAACCACGGAACGCAGGCTCAAGCACCCGGCAACGGTGGCCATGAGCCAGGCGGCGCAGCAGGATCTTTTCGGCAACGTGCGCGGGAGCGTGCAACCTGCGAGCAATTCCCGACACCGGACTGCGCCTGACCCGACTCCAAAAAAGACGGTCGGTGCCCGACGCGTGAAAAAACGCGCGGATACGTGATTTGGCGCGTCTTTGTTTTGCGCGCGGGCCGGACTCTGTAGCAGCTCGCCTGGCCGCGGGCACGGCATCGCCCGCCGCGTTCGGCACGGTCCCCGGTGTGCCGCGGCATATTTCGGCGGGGAAGCGTCCGGCTGAGATCGGGCTCGCGATTTGACGGACCGGGCCGCAATCATCAGTTTTTTACGAAGTATCGATATAAATAATTCTGTTTTAATTTACGATAACAAGAGGCTATCGTTTTTGCCGTCTGACTCAATCTCAAAGGTGAACTCGATGAAATTATTCTCGTTGCTGGCTTTGGTACTGACGCTTGGCCTGACCATGGCCGTGGGGGAGGCCGACGCCGCCAAGCGTCTCGGTGGCGGCAAGTCCACCGGCATGCAACGACAGATGGGCACGCCCGACAAATCTCCTGCTGCCACAGCGGCGCCCGCTCAAACCGCGAACGCAAAAGCTCCCGCGGCGGGCGCCGCGGCCGCGGCACAGCCCAAGTCATCCTGGATGGGGCCGCTTGCCGGTCTGGCCGCCGGCATCGGACTGGCTGCCCTTGCGTCCCACTTCGGCTTTGGCGAAGAACTGGCATCGATGCTGATGATCGGCTTGCTGGTCATGGCCGTCATAGTCGTCATCGGCCTGGTCATGCGGCGGCGCGCTGCCGGAGCGCAACCGGCGCTGGCCGGCGCAGGTGCGGATAGTGGTACGTTCAAGTCCGCCGCTTCGGGAGCACCGAACGCGGCACCGTTGATGCGGGCGCACGATGTGTCGATGCCGGGTTCTGCAGCGGTGACCAGGGAGATGACGTCCGTGGGCACGCCGTCCGGACACATTCCGGCGGAATTCGATGTGCCCGCCTTTGAGCGCAATGCCAAGATCAACTTCATCCGCCTGCAGGCGGCCAACGACGCCCGCAATCTCGACGACATCCGCGACTTCACCACGCCGGAAATGTTCGCCGAGCTGAAGATGAACATCGACGAGCGCGGCAATGCCACCCAGAATACGGACGTGATCAACATCAATGCCCAGGTCCTGGATGTCGCAGAAGAGGCTGCCCGTTATGTGGTCAGTGTGCGTTTCACCGGATTGGTCAGCGAGGGCCCCGGCATTCCATCGGAATCCGTTGACGAAATATGGCATCTGGTCAAGTCGCGTGAAGGCAATAACGGCTGGCTGCTTGCCGGAATACAACTCGGGAACAGCTAGCGTAGTCCTGAAACAAGGGAGCCTTCGCCCCCTCGTACCCCCCCAGATCAGAGGGAAACGCGCAGCCGGCAGCGAGGGCCGGATTCAGGCAGGGAATAACCGGCGCAGCGTGCCCCGCCTCATGATCGGGTCCCCGCCGATCTTGCCCTGGGCTTTCGGGTAATCCAGATGCTCGCCAGCATGGAGATCGCGAGCACGATGCCGACAACCGACAAAGCAAACCCTACTGGAATCTTGTAGATATCGAGCAGCAACATCTTGATGCCGATGAATATCAGGATGAAAGCGATGCCGTACTTGAGCAGGTGGAAGCGGTCCGCCAGGTCGGCCAGCATGAAGTACATCGCCCGCAGGCCGAGCACCGCGAAGACGTTGGATGTCAGCACTATGAAGGGGTCCAGCGTGATGGCGAAAATGGCCGGTATGCTGTCCACCGCAAAAATCACGTCGGTGATGGCGACCATGGCCACAACCACGAAGAGAGGCGTGAACCATCGATTCCCCTCCTTCACGATCGAGAACCGTTCCCCTTGGTATTCATCGGTGATGCGCATGTGCTTTCGCATCCATAGCAGGATCGGGTTGCGGTTCATGTCCGGCTCGACTTCAGCGAACATCAGCATCTTGACGCCGGTCACCAGAAGAATCAGGCCAAACAGATAGAGAACCCAGTGGAACTGGGCGATCAGCCATGCTCCGATCAGGATCATGACCGCGCGCAGCACGATCGCGCCGACAACGCCGATGATCAACACACGGCGCTGCAGCATAGGCTGCACCCCGAAGAACGTGAACAGCATCAGGAATACGAACAGATTGTCCACGGCGAGCGATTTCTCCAGCAGATAGCCGGTGAAGAATTCGGTGGCGCTGCGGTTGGCAACCTCCCGGCCGAGCTTTCCGTCCAGGTAAAACCACAACAAGGCATTGAACACCAGGGCCAGGGATATCCAGATCATCGACCACGCGAGCGCCTGTCGGAAGGAGACCTTGCTTGCCCCTTTGGATTCCAGCACCACCAGATCCACGACGATGGCCAGGAGCACAAACACCGCAAATCCCAGATACCAGTACCAGGTTCCTATCGATTCCATCTTGTGTCCCGCCTTCGTCGGTGGTTTCCAGTCTCAGGGAAACAGGCCGTAATTCGGCGCAGCAACCCGGTTTCCTCTGCTTGGATGAGAGAGTATAAGGGGCGGATACCACTCTAACCATTCGAATGTTTTTGTAAATAAGTTCCATTTTTTAGATGTATTGAGATTCCCTTCCAGGCGTCATCGGCTCAAGAACACGACACAAGGAGCCATGGCGGCTCCCTTAAATCCTTGTTCTAATAGCCGCACGATCGGAAAAGGAAATCGGGATGAAATCAATCTTTCGCCTCGCCCCATTGGTCGCATTGCTGCTGGCCGCACATCTGGCGTGGGCCCAGAGCTACCCTACCAAGCCGGTGCATATCATCATCCCAGGCGCCGCAGGCGCGCCGCCCGATATCCTGTCGCGCGCCATGGCGCAGCCAATGAGCCTTGCTCTGGGACAGCCCTGGGTGGTGGAGAACCGTGTCGGCGCCAACGGCATCATCGGCATGGAAGCCGTAATCAGGTCCGCCCCTGACGGTTACACCTTGTCGGTCACGCAGGGTGCGCCGGTTTCGCTCAACCCTTACTTCTATTCGAAACTGCCTTACGAACCGCTGCGCGACCTCGCGCCCGTCGCCAACATGGGGGTGATCGCCGCGTCCATCATGGTGAGCGCCACGGTGCCGGTGAATTCGCTGCGCGAACTGATCGAAATGGCAAGGGCAAAGCCGGAGTCACTGGTCTGGAGCACCTGGGGGCCAGGCAGTTTTTCGGATCTATACCGTGCCTGGGTGGAGGGCACCTTCAATGTCAAATTCCTGGAACTGCCGTACAAGGCGTCGAGCGCGGCCATGCAATCGATCATAGCGGGTGAAGGACAGGTCATGCTCAATGCCTCGGGAGCGCTGACCAGCCTTGCCAGAGCCGGCAAGATCAAGGTGCTTGCCACCATCGGTCCCAACCGCTACCGCAACCTGCCGGATGTCCCCTCATTCGCGGAATTGGGCTACGACATGGACTTTCGCGGATGGGTCGGCGCATTTGCGCCAACAGGTACGTCGCGCGATATCGTTCAAAGGCTGAATACGGAGATCAACAAGGTGCTCGCCGACACCGCCTTCGGCGAGAAATTCCTGATTCCCGGTTCCGTGGAATTCAAGGCCGGCTCGCCGGAGGAATTCGGCAGATTCCTCAAGGTGGATCGTGAACTCGCGGGCCGGCTGACAAAACTCGCCAAGGTCAAGCCTGAGTAATGCCGCCGAAGTAAAGCGATTCCGGATCGCCGGTCTGCCCGTATTCAGACTTCCCGGTAGCCGTTATCCGGCTGTCCGATGCGATGGTTTCGCCTCATCCCCTCCAGATGAAGCGGTTGCACCTTTCCGGCGTTGGTGATTTCATTTCCGATGACCTGCGACTTTTCCAACGCATCGACTTCCGCCTCCGAGTACCCCAGCAAACCGGTGAGAATCTCGCGGTTGTGCTCACCGAGTTGGGGAGCCGGCCGCGTGATGGCAAGCTCCGCGCCGGACAGCTTCCAGGGCCGGCCGATATAGCGCCGCTCGCCTATACCGCTCTCAGGAGGATGCCGGACCAGTTCCAGGAAATTTCTGTGGCGAAGCTGTTCGTCATGCAGGAGATCCCGTCCGTTCTCCACCACGCCGGCCATGACCCCGGCTTTCTGCAGTCGCGCGGCAAACTCTTCGGCATTCTGGCCGGCGCTCCAGGCGGACAATTGTTGATCGACAAACGCGCTGTTTTCGATTCGACCTGCCGCTGCGGCGAAGCGCGCCTCGGCGGCCCAGGCCGGTTGCGCCATTGCCACACCCAGAGCGCGCCAGGCTTCATCCGAATCCACCGCGATGGCAATCCAGCGATCCTCTCCGGCG
Source organism: uncultured beta proteobacterium (assembly GCA_903859155.1). Classification (GTDB taxonomy): domain Bacteria; phylum Pseudomonadota; class Gammaproteobacteria; order Burkholderiales; family SG8-39; genus 2-02-FULL-62-17. The sequence continues at coordinate 16,086 of CAIOLO010000089.1, read as the reverse complement.
CAGCGGTAAACATTATGCGGCGCCATGTCCGGATGGCGGTTTCCCATTCGCGAGGCAACCTTGCCGTTGGCAAAATAATCCATGATCAGGGGTCCTAGCGTGGCCGCACCGGTCTGGTACATGGAGAGATCTATCCATTGTCCCCGCCCGGTTCTGCGCCGCCTGTACAGGCTGAGCAGCAGCGCGTATACCGCGTTCCAGCAAGCGAGAAAGTCCGTATAGGACTGCCCGATCTTGCTGGGCGGCCCGTTTTCGTAACCCGAAAGCCAGCACATGCCGGTGGTGGCCTCCAGCGAGGTCGCCACGCTGCCATATTCGCGCCAGGGTCCGCTGTGGCCATAGCCGGTGTTCGACAGCATGATCAATTCCGGCCGGATTTCCCGCAGCGCCGCGTAATCGAGCCCGAGTTTCTTCATCACGCGGGGGGTGAAGCTCTCGGCCAGCACATCGCTCACCCGCACCAGGCGGCGGAATATCTCGATCGCCTCCGGCTTGGTGAGATCGAGCGAGAGGCCGATTTTGCCGCGGTTGACGGTGTTGAGGCTGCCAACCCGGTCCCAGGCGCGTTCGCCGGGAATATTTTCCGGGAAAGGGCCGTGACCGGCCATGACATCCATGCGCGTATGCGCCTGGATCTTGATGACCTCGGCACCCAGGTCGGCAAGCAGGCCGGTGGCGTAGGGAACCGCAAATACGTGGCTTGCGTCGATGACGCGCACGCCGGCGAGCGGAAGGTCCGTGGTTTTTGCAGGCTGATTCATACGACACCTTGCTCGCGCAACCGCAGGATATCCTCGCGGGAACGACCCAGCCCGGCCAGGATCTCCTCGTTGTGCTCGCCCAGCAGCGGCGGCCGCCGCGAAATGGCGAAGCCGCTTTCGGATGCTTCGAAAGTCTGGCCGGGATAGCGCAGGCGGCCCGCGACCGGATGATCGATCTCGTGGTAGTAATTTCGCTCGGCCAGCTGCTCGCAGCGGGCGAGATCCTCTGGCGTCTGCACCACACCGAAAAGAATCTTCTTGCGGTTCGCCTCTTCGAACAGCGCGAACCGGTCATGCCGCACCAGCGCCGCACCGAGCAACTCATCGAGTTCCGCCGCATTGGCGATCTTGCCGCGCGCCGTTGCGAACTTGGGGTCCTTGAGTTCGGGGGCACCCACCACATCGCAGAAATCGCCCCATTCGCCGCTGCGTGGCGAATGCGCGACTACCCACCCATCGCGCGCGCGCGCGCAATTGCCGAATGCCTCGCCGACCGGGGCGCGGCGCGTCTGTGTCTCGCCCATGTAGGTGTAATAGGGAACGGTCAGCAGCAAGGTCGAGCTCAGCGCTTCCGAAATCGCCACATCCACGTGCTGCCCCCTGCCTGTGGCACCCTGCACCAGAACTGCCGCCATGGTGGGGATACTGCCAGCAAGGCCGCCGACATAGCCCGCCTGGAAATAACCGTGTTTCACAGGTTCGCGCTCCGCATAACCGGAGATCGACATCACTCCGCTCACGGCGTAATCAATGAGATCATTGGCGCGCCAGTCGCGTCGCGGGCCGGTCTGCCCGAAATTGGAAATGGAGGTGACCACCAGTTTCGGATTCACCGCGGACAAGGCCTTGAAATCAATGCCCAGCGAGGCCATTACCCGCGGCTCGAAATTCTCCACCAGCACATCCGCGTCGCGAACCAGGTCCAGCAGAATTTCCCGCCCTGCCGCGCTCTTCAGATCAAGCGTCAGGCTGCGCTTGTTGTAGTTGAGATAGAGAAACGTGAGCGATTTTTCGGGGTGCGGATGATCGCCCGCAAATGGGCCCATGGCGCGCGCCACGTCCCCGGTCAGCGGGCGCTCGATCTTGACAACGTCCGCCCCCTGGTCTGCGAGCAACCGCGCGCAATAGGGGCCGGCGATCTGGTGCCCGAGGTCGAGGACCTTGAGCCCCTCGAGCGGTCCTTCGCTAGCGGTTTCCATGCGCGGGCACATAAGCCTTGAACGTGCCGATGGCGACAATGCTGTCGCCCTGCTTGAGCGCCTTGGTTTCGCAGATCACGTAGTCGCGCCCGTCCTCGCTGAATTTCCTGACGATGTTGCCGGTCGCAACCACTGCGTCCCCCGGGCGTGTCGGATTGGTAAGCTTGACGTCAAGGCTGCTCCAACCCGATACCAGCGACCCCCAAGGCAGCGAATCGGTGAGCAACTGGCACAGGTACTGGATGGTCTGGTTGCCATCGCCGACAACACCGCCAAACATGTTCCGCCGCGAAAAATCCTCGTCCACATGCAGATTGTTGCCCACCAGCCACTGCGTGCCTTCTATGGTATCGGGGTCATGATGGCCGAGGAAATCCTGGAAGCCATTGATGTGTTCCTTGGTAACCGCGATATGCAATGGCAGCAAGGCCTCGCCTTCGGTCAGGTCCGCAAACGTCCGGTCGCGCGGGTCTTTGGTCATGTAGTGCACTCCTGTCGAATATTAACTTGCGAGACTAGTGTTGACACAACTCACGAAGAACAGAGGTTTGTATGCATCTCGTCATTTTGTGAAGTTGCGCTTTTTGCAACGTTACAAAATAACGGGGAAAACGGCCTCCAAGCCGAGGCAAGTCGTCGGGTTCCGCCTCTGCCTTTCAGGCTCAGCGTGACTTGTCCTCGGGCCTGGCGCCCTCCCAGCAATTGGTGGAGCGGTATTCCATGACCTTCTCGCCCCTTTGGTTGTGCGCGGTGATCGTCCACACCACATACTTGCGGCCGCGCTTCTCGAATTTTTCACCGAGACGGGTGTCGCTGGTGATGACATCTCCCGGTTTCATTGGCGCGAAGAACTGGCATTCCCAGCGCGCAAAAGGTGTCGGGCGCACCGGATGCGAGAAGCCTTTTTTCTTGATGATCACCGAGCGCCGGGTCGGCGCCACGCGCATCGCCATCGAAATCGGCACCGCAGTGCACTCCATGCCTTTCGATTTAGCGAATGCCTCGTCGCTGTACAGCGGGTTGGCGTCCCCCGAGGTCTTCACATAAAGGTCGATGCGCGCCTTCTCCACACGAATGTCGGCCGGTGGAATGGTGTCCCCCACCTCAGCGGCTGCCCACTCATACACCGGTATGCCGGTTTCGTTAGCCATGTCAAAACTCCCAGAAAATTACACGGTTTCATAAGAATTCCAGATGCGGGACTGCGCGGGGAACGATGCCTGCTGCGCCAGAATCGCTAGCGCGCCACCTGCGCGGAAATATGCCCCACTGCCACAAGCTTGCCCGCCTGATTGGATGCGAGAACCTCGAGCCTGACCTGGTCCCGTCCGCGCTCGCTGGACTTGGTCGCCACCTTGCCGGTGAACGTGATCACGTCGTCGAGGCGGCAGGGATTCGGAAACTTCAGGTCCACATCACTCCAGCCGTGGGCCAGCGCCCCTGCCGGCAACCAGTCGGTGGCCATGCGGCAGAGGAACGCCACCGTCTGGTTGCCATCGACAAACAGGCCGCCGTAGATGCTCTGGCGCGCGTACTCTTCATCGATGTGCGGATTGCCTTTGCGCTCCGGATTGTCAGGTTGCGGCGGATAGAGGAACTCACCGAACGCCGCTATGTCCGCTTTGGTCACCGTCCAGATCTGCGAAGGCAGCACATCGCCCACCTGGATATCCGCGAAACAAGCCGGTTTAGCTGCAGCGTTCATCGATTCCTGTCCTCCGGACGACCGCGATCCCACAGGTTCACGTACTCGAACAGCGCCACGATGTCGGCGCCGCGGCGCGCCTCGACCTGCCAGGCGATAAAGTGGCGGCCATTCTTGAGATATTTGTCCTGCACCCGCGTGATGCTGGTGATGCGGTCGCCGACGCGCAGCGACTCCAGCACCTGGCAGCGCCAGTGCACAGCCGGGGTCGGATGGTTCGGGTAACGAGCCCCTTTTTCCGCCACCAGTTCGCGGCGACGCAACGGCGCATATACGCGCACCATGACCGGCGGTACACCCAGTGCGGCCCCGGCGTCGCGCCGAAACGCGGGATTGGTGTCGCGCTGCGCGGCGGCATATTGCAGAATCTTGTCGGCGCTGATTTCGACCGTCACCGGACTCGCGGCATCGCCAATGACGGCGTAATCCCAGTCGTAAGCGGGCCGTACATCCTGGATATCAGACACGAACCTCCTCCTCCCTGATCAATCCTCAATTGCCCATTTTAACGGCGGTGATGCCCGAGGCGTGCGCGACGCGACGGAAAGTCGCCAGTTGATCGGCTTCATATTTGCGCATCGCCTCGGGACCGAAATTCATCAGTTCCGAACCGAGCTTCCTGGCGAATTCGCGCGCCGCCGGCATCGCCATGACCTTCTGCATCGCATCGGCGAGCACAGCGGTGATCTCGGTCGGCGTTTCCGCACGCACGTACAGCCCCGACCAGCCATAGTTCGTGAACTCGGGATAGCCGCTTTCCCTGACGGTCGGCACATTCGGATGCTCGGTGTGGCGGGTCTCGCCCGAGGTCGCCAGCATCCTCAACTTGCCCGAGCGCACCATCGGGGCGGTCGAAGGAATGTTCTCCGTGGCCACGTCGATCTGGCTGCCCATCAGGTCGGTTAGCATCTGAGCGCCGGTCTTGTAGGGCACGTTCTGCATTTTCACGCCGGCGAGTCCGGAAAACCAGGCAACGATGATCTGCTGGCCTTCGGAAATGGTGCCGATGTTCAACAGCTGCTTCGCGCTTTTTGCGGCGGCCACCAGATCAGCCATGCCATTGAGTTTTGAATTGGCCGGAACGTAGAAGCCGATTGCGCTGCGCGTCAATCCCGACACCGGCTTGAAATCCTTGATCGGGTCGTAGGGCAGATCCTGAAAGACGATCGGATTGACCGCCTGGGCGGACCATCCGGCAATCAGCAGCGTGTAGCCGTCCGCAGGCGCGTTCCTCACCGCGACCGCTCCCACCGATCCGCTGGCGCCAGGGCGATTCTCCACGTACGCAGACTGGCCGAGTGTCTTGCCCAGCAGTTCCGCGAAAAACCGCCCCGAGGTGTCGGCACCGCTGCCCGGCCCGAAAGGTGCAACCAGGCGAATCGGTTTGCTTGGAAAATCCTTTTCCTGGGGGAATGCCGTGGAGGCAACAGCCACCATAGCGAGAAAAACCAGCACTTGCTTCACACCTGCCCTCATGAATTCATCTCCTCCGGCGCGGATCAAATGTATCTGGGATTTCTGCTTGCATCCCACCCGAACGGCCATTGTACTCAAGCGCGTGTCCAATTCGGCGGTCGCCGGCCGGACCGGGGGCCGCCCTGCCGGTTTCCGATTTCGATGCTCCTCGCAAAATCAATTCAGGAAGACGCTATCCTGACACCCGAGGATCCCTTCACAGGGTGGTCATGGAGACAACATTATATTAATATTAATATCGTAGTTGGCTGCCTATGCTTGCCAGCCGGACATGCTAAATCTTTCCAATTTGCCGAATCCTTCGCGTCATATTGCCACCTGTTAGACAGGAAATGGAATGAGAAATCGATCGGTATTGCTCGCACTCGCCCTCTCGGAATTGTTTTTCACCGCCCTTGTCCAGGCGCAGGGCTGGCCCACCAAACCCCTGCACATCATGATCGCCGCCGCCGCCGGCGCGACCACCGACGCTGTCAGTCGCGGCCTGGTGGACATCCTCGGGAAGCAGCTCGGTCAGCCGGTGATCATCGACAACCGCGTCGGCGCCGAGGGCATCATCGGCACCTCCGTCTGCGCCAAAGCTCCGCCCGACGGCTATTCGCTGTGCGGCACGGCCAGCAACGTGATGATCTGGAACATGGTGCTCAGGCCGGACCTTCCCTACAACACGCTGCGCGACTTCGCGCCGGTGGTGCACTCGGGATTCTTCGACAGCACGCTGGTGGCGCATGTATCGCGGCCCTATAACACCGTGCAGCAACTGATCGACTATGCGAAGGCCAATCCGGAAAAGGTGAACTGGGGCCACTTCGGCACCAATAGCACCGGGTACATGTACATGGACTGGCTGAGAAAATCCAGGGGCGCCCCGTTCTATCCCGTGCCCTACAAGACCCAACCACAGAACATCCTGGCGCTGGTCACCAATGAAAGCGATGTCTCGCTCACCTCGTTCAACAATTCGGGGCCGCACATCAAGGCGGGAAAGCTCAAAGTGCTGGCGATAACTTCGGAAAAACGCCACAGCGACATGCCCAATGTGCCCACCTTCGACGAACTGGGAATAAAGCTGCCCCTGCGCACCTGGCAGGGCTATCACTATCAGACCGGCACGCCACGCGAACTGATCGCGCGCATGAACGCGGAACTGCGCAAAGCCTTCGACAACCCGACCTACCAGACCAATATCGTGGAGCGCGTCGGCCTCACACCCAACCCGGGGAGCCCCGAAGCATTCGATCAATACATACGCGCCCAGTTGCGGGATGTCGCGGAACTGGTGAAATATCTTGGGGTGAAACCTGAATGATCAAGACGATGCATTTTGCCCGGGGCCGCGGCACCTGGAATTCCGCGTCAGGGTAACGCCCGTGGTCGAGATGAATACGGGCCGGGTGCAGCCTTCTCGCCCTGGCCGAACTGCTCCTCACCGAGCAGCCTCAAGCAAGCTCCACGGATTCCATGTAGTCCGGCACGCTGCAGCGCCATCCCAGTGCTTCCTCGATGTCGCGGCGCAGCGCATCGGCGGCCGCAGGCTCACCGTGGGTGATGAAGGTCTGTCGCGGTGCCTGCTCGAAGCCGCGCAACCAGGCAAGGATTTCGCCCGCGTCGGCATGCGCTGACAGGTTCTCGATCATGGCCACCTGCGCGCGCACCGGCACGTATTCGCCATGGATCTTCACCGAACCGGCGCCAGCGACCATCGTGGCCCCGCGTGTCCCACCCGCCTGAAAACCGGCAAACAGGATGGTATTGCGCGGATCGGGCGCAAACGCTTTGAGGTGATGCACCACGCGCCCGCCGGTGGCCATGCCGCTGCCGGCGATGATGACCATCGGCCCGCCGCGCGCGTTGAGGCGGCGCGAATCGTCCGGCGAGTCGACAAACACCGCGGTGTGGCTCAGCGCCTGGATCTGCGTCGGCGTCAGGCGGTGTTCGGCGCCATGCCGCGCGCAATATTTCACATAGGCGCCGGTCGCTTCGGTGGCCATGGGGCTGTTCAGGAACACCGGCAGGTCCGCCGGAATTTCGCCGCGTTCCTTCAAGCTATGGATGAAATGCAGCAGCGTCTGGGTTCTTCCTACGGCAAAAGCGGGAATCAGCATCACGCCGCCGCGGGCCACAGTAGCGCGAATAAGGCTTGCCAGTTTCTCCTGCGGGTCGGAATTATCGTGGCGACGGTTGCCGTAGGTCGATTCGAGCACCAGATAATCCGCGTGGCGCACTCGCGCCGGTGGCGCCATGACCGCATCCTCCATCCGGCCAAGGTCACCGGAGAACACGATGCGCGTATTGCCCTGCTCGAGGCTCGCAATGGAGGCGCCCAGGATATGCCCGGCCGGGAACAGGGTCAGGGTCAGGCCCTGCAAATCCAGCGGCACGCCGAAATCCACTGGCTGCAGCAATGTCAGCGCGTGCTTCGCATCCCTTTCGGTGTACAGGGGCCTGGCCGGTTTGTGGCGCGACAGCCCGCGCCGGTTGAGATAGTCGGCTTCCTCTTCCTGCAGCCTGCCTGCATCGGGCAGCATGACGCGGCACAAATCACGGGTGCCCTCACTGCAATAGGCTTTTCCGGCGAAGCCATTGCGCACGAGCAGCGGCAAGTAGCCGCTGTGGTCGATATGGGCATGGGTGAGCACCACGGCGGACAGTGCCGCTGGCTTCAATGGCAGCGGCGCCCAATTGCGCAGGCGCAATTGCTTGTAACCCTGGAACAATCCGCAGTCGATCAGCAGCCGCGCGTCGCCGGCGCGCAGCAGATATTTTGATCCGGTGACCGTGCCGGTGGCACCGAGAAATTGCAGGCCGCGCCGCAACGACGCACCTCGGTCCGCCGCCTTGCTCATAGCACGCGCGAATATTGCGCGCGCGCCTGGCCCTGGCTGAGATAACGGTCGAACACCATGCAGACAGCCCGCACCAGCAGGCGGCCCGAGGGAGTCACCGTGATCCACTCGTCGTCTATATCCACCAGGCCATCGTCGCGCAGCAGCGCAAGATGGCTCATCTCGTGGGTGAAATAACTGTCGAAATCGATCAGGTGCGCGATAGAAATGGATTCTTTGGAGACGCGGAAGTGGCAGGCGAGCGACTGTATGACCGCACTGCGCGCAAGGTCATCTGCGCTCAGCTCTATGCCGCGCAGCACCGGCAGCACGCCGTCATCCAGGCGGGCGGCGTAATCGTCGAGTTCCTTGTAGTTCTGGCTGTAGGTGGGCCCGACATTGCTTATGGCCGATACGCCGATCGCCAGGGTGTCCGCATCGCCGGCACTTGAATATCCCTGGAAATTCCGCGTCAGCCGTCCCTGCCGCTGCGCCAGCGCAAGGTCGTCATCGGGCCTGGCGAAATGATCCATGCCGATATAGACGTAGCCGGCGGCGCTGAATTTCGCGATCGCCTGGGTCATCAGCTGCAGTTTCACCTCCGGGGTCGGCAGATCGGCCGCCGCGATTCGCCGCTGCGGCATGAAGACGGCGGGCAGGTGCGCGTAGGAATACAGCGCAATGCGATCCGGCGCGGCTTCACACACCAGATCGAGGGTGCGCGAGAACCCTTCCAGAGTCTGGCGCGGCAATCCGTAGATGAGGTCGTAATTGATGGAGCGGAAGCCGTGGCGACGCGCCGCAAGCGTGGTCTCCAGCGTCTGCTCAATCGTCTGGATGCGGTTGACCGCGCGCTGCACCACCGGGTCGAAATCCTGCACGCCCAGGCTCATGCGGTTAAAGCCCAGTTCCGCAAGCAACGCGACCCGCTCCTCGCCCACGCCGCGCGGGTCGATCTCGATGGCGTATTCACCGGCGGGATTCAGCTTGAATCCCGAACCGAGAACGCGCATCAGCTCGCGCAACTCGTTGTCCGGAAGAAAAGTCGGCGTGCCTCCCCCAAAATGCACCTGGCTGGCGGCGCGGTCCTCGCCCAGCTCCGTGCACAGGAGCTCAACCTCCCGGGCCAGATAGCTGATGTAGGGCGCAGAACGGCTGCGGTCACCGGTGACGATCTTGTTGCACGCACAGTAATAGCAGACCGTCCCGCAGAATGGCAGGTGTACGTATAATGAAAGCGGACGGGAGATACCACCGACATTTCTATTGCGCAACCAGTGGCGATAGACATCGGCGTCAAAAGCCTCGACAAATCGATCGGCGGTGGGATAGGAGGTATAGCGCGGGCCGTTGCCGCCGTATTTGCGGATCAGGTCTGCGTCTATGACGAGATTTGTATACATATCCATGCTCAAACGCGATTGCGTGCAATGACGGTCATAGAAACCAAAACTTTTCCACAACCGTTGACCAATGTTTTTATCTCAAATGGCACAAATGGCTGATTTGCCCTTCCCCCGCACGGGTCGGCTGCACAGTCGCGCGATGCGGCCCAAATTCCTGCCAAGTTCGCCTGTTACTGTGCGCCGCCGCATGTCGGCACCAATTGATCTGGGTCAAGCGGTGATCACGCAAACCAATACGCTGGCGGTGCTTCATGCCGGTATTTGACCATTCGCAATCGGCCACGCAGCAAAACCGCAGCGTGCTGCTCATCTTCCTCGGCCCGGTGCTGGTGGTGGCGGCGGCGACCATGCTGCTTGCCGCCCTGGCCGAGGTGATGAACTGGTATCCGCAGCAGATGCTGTTGACCAGCGCGTTTGCCGGCGTCGTTGTATTGACGACGGCGGCAGTACTGATACATTACGAAATCCTCGCCCGGCGCGCCCTGCGCCGCGCCGAGGTACAAGTGAGCACTGTGCTGGAAGGGGCGATGGACGCGGTCATCACCGTGGATGAACGGCAACAGGTGGTGCTGTTCAACCAGGCTGCGGAAAAGATTTTTCAGCGGCCGCGCGAGCAGGTGCTGGGCCAGCCGCTCGACATGCTGCTGCCGGCGCGACTGCGCCAGGCGCATCGTGCGCACGTTGCGCATTTCGGCGCAACCGGCACCACATCACGCCGCATGGGAGACCATTCGGTGCTGACCGGCCTGCGCGCCGATGGCGAGGAGTTTCCGGTGGAAGCATCGATTTCGAAATCGGGCAGACCCGGCGAACTCATCTTCACGGCCATCCTCAGGGACATCAGCCAGCGGGTGCGCACGGAGCAGGCGCTGCGCCACTCGCGCGAAGAGCTCCGCGAGATGGCCTCGGTTTCGCAAAAGGTCCGGGAACAGGAAAAAAGCCGGGTCGCACGCGAACTGCACGACGAACTGGGCGGGGCACTCACCGCACTCAAGATGGACGCCGCCTGGCTGCGCGAGAGGCTGCCCGCCGGCTCGGCCGACCTGGAGAAGAAGCTCGCGTCGATGCAACTGCTGCTGGACCAGACCGTTGCGGCGACCCGGCGCATATCCGCCGATCTGCGCCCGATGATGCTCGATGACCTGGGCCTCGCGCCTGCGGTGGAGTGGCTGGTGCAGGACTTCCAGCGCCGCAGCGGCATATCCTGCGAACTGGCGTTCGGATCGCCGGATCTTCAGACCTCTGGAGCTCATGCCACCGCGATTTTTCGCATCCTGCAGGAATCGTTGACCAATGTCGCGCGGCATGCCGCGGCAACCCAGGTGGAGGTGACGCTTGAGACCGAAGGACGCGCACTGGTCCTCACGGTGAGCGACAACGGCCGCGGATTTTCCGCAGGGGAAACCCGGGCAAGCGGGTCATTCGGGTTGATTGGCATGCGTGAGCGGGTCTACCTGCTCAACGGCGAGGTCAGCGTTCAGAGCAACGCCGGCAAGGGCACGGTCGTTGCAGTGCGCATCCCTCTGGAAACGCCAGGTGAAGCCATATGATACGCATCGTTATCGCTGATGATCACACCATCGTGCGCGAGGGGCTCAAGCAGATGCTCGATGCCAGCCAGGATTTCGCCGTCGTGGGCGAAGCCTGCAACGGCCATGAGGTTCTGGTCCGAACACGGGAACTGGAGTTCGACTTGCTGTTGCTGGACATGTCCATGCCCGGTCGCAGCGGCATTGAGCTGATCCGCCAGGTCAAGAGTGAAAAGCCCAAGCTGCGCATCCTGATACTGAGCATGCACGAGGAGCAGCAGTATGCTGTGCGCGCCATCCGCGCTGGCGCCTCGGGTTACCTTACCAAGGGAACCGCCGAGGCCCAGCTGGTTCTGGCCATTCGCAAGGTTGCCTCGGGTGGCGCCTTCATCACTCCGGGGGTCGCCGAGCAGATCGCCCTGGGGGCGATGCCCAACGCAGAAGGTCCGCTGCACAGCACCCTCTCGGACCGCGAGTTTCAGGTGATGCGCCTGCTGGTGGCGGGAAAAAGCATCACCGACATTGCCTCTGAGCTGAACCTCTCGGTCAAGACTGTGAGCACCCATAAGACGCGGCTGATGCTGAAGATGGGCATGACCAACCAGGCGGACCTGATCCGCTACGCCATGGAAAACAACCTGGACTGAGTCACGCGGCACGCCCCATGGCGCCGGGTAACGGCGGTAGCGGAAGCGCAGTTGCAAAAGCGCGGGTCCCTCCCCCCCCGTTCTGGAGCCCGCAGGCCCAAGCTTGCGTAGGACGATTCCTACCCCGGATTTAGGCGCCCGCCTACCCGCTGATTCAGCCGGCGCCGATAGTTTGTCCCGCAGCCGGCTTGCATACTTCGGGCCATGGAACAAGCGCTGCATCTGCAAAACCCGAACCGCATCACGGTATTCATTGCCGAGGATTCAGCGGCCATCGGCGAGCGCCTGGCCAAACTGCTCGAGGAGGGCGGCAACATTGACGTGGTCGGCCAGGCCGAGACCCCGCCAGAGGCCATAGCCGGCATCCTCTCCAGCAAGCCCGATGCCGTGGTGCTGGACATCCATCTGCGGGGCGGCAGCGGCATCGAAGTCATTCGCAAAGTGCGCCTGCTGGCACCGAAAATTGTATTCGTCGTACTCACCAATTACCCGGATCCGCATTACCGTCGCCTGTTCGCCGAAGCCGGTGCCAGTTCATTGCTGGACAAAAGCACCGAATTCGACAAGGTCAAGGAAGCGATTCTCGCCGGCTGCGCAGCAAGGCAGGCTGACGAAGACCACTATCACCACTGTGCTTAGCAGATCAAAAGGAGAAAGGCATGACCCCCCCCATCGAAATCCATGCTACCCGTGCAGAAATTGCCATGCCGCCGCGAACGCCTGTGCCGGGTAATGTGACCAAGGTGGCGACCCGCTGTGCTTCCTGCAATCTGCGCGAATTGTGCCTGCCCTGCGGACTCTCCGGGAGCGATGCGACGCGCGCCGAAGAACTGGTCTATACCCGCAGGCGCCTCAAGCGCGGCGAAACCGTTTATCACGCCGGCGACCCCTTCATCTCGCTGTACGCGCTGCGCAGCGGCTTTTTCAAAGCTACGCTGATGCTCGATGACGGACGCGAACAGGTCACCGCGTTTCACATGGGGGGAGAAATGCTCGGCATGGACGGCATCGGCACCGGCACACACAGTACCAGCGCCGTAGCCCTGGAGGATAGCGAGGTCTGCGTTATTCCCTACGCGAAACTGCAGGAACTCACCCGCGACCTGCCCGGCCTGCAGACCCAGTTCCACAAGGTTATGAGCCGCGAGATCGTACGCGAACACGGGGTCATGCTGCTGCTCGGGAGCATGCGGGCGGAGGAACGCCTGGCCGCATTTCTGCTCAATCTGTCGCAACGCTTCAATGCCCGCGGCTATTCGAAGAGCGATTTCAACCTGCGCATGACCCGCGAGGAAATCGGCAGCTACCTCGGGCTGAAACTCGAAACGGTCAGCCGCGCGTTTTCCAAATTCCAGGATGAGGAAATGATCAGCGTTCAGCAAAAGCACATCCGAATTCTCGATGCCGATGGCCTCAAAGCCGCCATGGGCCAGCACTACAACTGAATCCTGACCGAAGACGGGAAACAGCCAAACCGGGAGAACATCATGTCACGACAATCCATGAAGCCGATCTACCAGGACGAGACCGTCAGCGTTCTGGAACGCGCCGATGGCTTTTACTGGCGGCTCAATGGCGAGACGCGCCTGCGCGGCCCGCACGCGTCGCTGCTTGAAGTGGTGGACGATATCGATGCCGGAACCGCGCTGGAATTGGCCGCGGTCGAGTCATGCGTATCACTGGAAGAGGCCGAGGATGAAATCGGTGTTGCCGGCTGGATCGATCCGGATACCGGCCTGCCCGCCGAGGATGGCGCGCACCGGCTGGAATTGCATTGATGCGGGCAGGCGCCAGGCATCGGCGCAGCGCCTGTGGCGCTTCTTCGCCACCATCGCGAGGTTGTTAAAAGGGCAGGCACCGCCAAAGCGGCGTGTGCTGTTTTCTTGACTGCGAAAATCCGTCAGAACTGACCGGCATGTCTATGTCTCAGACAGACCTTCTGTCCGGCGACCAGGCCACCCCGACCGAACTGCCTGCCGAAAGGCTTTGCCGGCGCTGCGATGCGTCGCAATTTACCTTTGCAAACACCGGCGAGATAACTGACGCCGGGTACACGCTCGGGCAGGACCGCGCCGTGGAGGCGCTGCGCTTTGGCATCGGCATGCGCCGCGAAGGCTACAACCTCTACGCGATGGGACCCGAGGGCCTGGGCCGTCACCAGATCGTGCGCCGCCTGATCGAGGAGCGCGCCGCAGCGGAGAAAGTCAGCAGCGACTGGTGTTATGTATTCAATTTCGCGGCGCCGCACCGTCCGCAGGCCTTGCAGTTGCCCCCCGGGGTCGGCGTGGAATTCCGGCGCGATATGCAAAGGCTGATGGAGGACCTGCGTACCGGCATTCCCGCGGCTTTCGAATCTGATGGGTACCGCGCACGGCGCCACGAAATCGAGTCCGAATTCAACGAGCGCCAGGCCCATGCCATGGGTGGCATCGAAGAAAGCGCCTCGTCGCAAGGAATCGCACTGCTGCGCACGCCGGCAGGATTTGGATTCGCACCGCGCCTGGATGACGCGGTAATGCCCCCCCAGGAATTCATCAAACTGCCCGACGAGGAAAAAAAGCGCCTTGAATCGGCCATCGCGGCGCTGCAGGAAGAGCTTGAGAAGGTCTTTCACGAAATGCCCAAGTGGCGCCGCGAAGCGCACCGCAAGCTCGAGGAATTGAACCGCCAGATCACCCACACTGCAGTCAACGGACTCATCGAGGATGTCAGGCTCAAGTACGCCAACCTGCCCGAAGTCATCGCGCACCTGAGCGCAGCGCAGGCGGACGTACTGGACAAATCGGAGTTCTTCCAGCCTGCTAAAGACGGCGAACCGCCGGCACTGTTTGGCATTCCACCACCCCAGTCAGAGGGGGCCGATTCGCCATTGCGCCGCATGGAGGTCAACGTCCTGGTGGAGCACGCCGGCCAGACCGGCTCCCCGGTGGTCTACGAGGACAATCCAACCCACGACAATCTGGTCGGTCGCATCGAGCACGTTGCGCAAATGGGCGCGCTGAAAACCGATTTCACCCTCATCCAGTCCGGTGCCCTGCACCGCGCCAATGGCGGCTACCTGATACTCGATGCGCTGCGCCTGCTCGCGCAGCCGTTTGCATGGGAGGCGCTCAAGCGGGCGCTGCGATCGCGCCAGATCCACATGGAATCACTGGGCCAGGCACTCAGCCTGGTGAGCACCGTTTCGCTGCAACCACAGCCAATCCCGCTGGATGTCAAGGTGGTGCTGATCGGCCAGCGCACGCATTACTACCTGCTGCACCAGTACGACCCGGAGTTCGGTGCGCTGTTCAAGGTGCTGGTCGATTTCGACGAGGACATGGAGCGACACCCCGGTGCGGACCTGAAATACGCGGGCACGGTGGCTGCCGTCGCCCGGCAGGAATCGCTTCGCCCGCTGGATCCCGCCGCGGTCGCACAGGTCGTGGAGCGCGCCTCGCGCGTGGCCGCCGACTCGGGCAAGCTCTCGGCACGAACGATGGCACTGGCCGACCTGCTGCGCGAATCCGATCACTGGGCGGCACAAGCCGGGAGAAATCTCATTACCGCGCCCGATGTGCGCCAGGCCATCGTCGCCACCGAGGCGCGTGCCGGCCGGGTGCGCTCGCGCCTGCAGGAAGAAGTGTTGCGCGGCACACTGCTGATCGATACGTCGGGCAGTCGTGCCGGACAGATCAACGGCCTGTCGGTAATGCAGCTGGGAGGTTTCGCTTTCGGCATGCCTCACCGCATTACCGCGCGCGTGCGGCCCGGCTCAGGCCGCGTTGTCGATATCGAACGCGAGGCCGAACTGGGCGGGCCGCTCCATTCCAAGGGTGTACTCATCCTCTCTGGCTTTCTGGCAGGTCGCTACGCCCTGGAGGCTCCCCTGTCGCTGTCGGCAAGCCTGGTGTTCGAGCAAAGCTACGGCGGCGTCGAGGGCGACAGCGCTTCCTCCGCGGAACTCTATGCATTGCTCTCGGCCCTAGCAGATCTGCCTGTGTCGCAGTCGCTGGCGGTCACCGGCTCGGTCAATCAGCATGGCGACGTACAGGCGATCGGAGGGGTCAATGAAAAGATCGAGGGATTCTTCGACCTGTGCAATGCACGCGGCCTCAGCGGCGAGCAGGGCGTGCTTATTCCCGCATCGAACGAAAAACATCTGATGCTGAAGGATCAGGTGGTCGAAGCTGTGGCTCAGGGCCGATTCCACATTTACCCGATAACCCACATCGACCAGGGTATCGCGCTGCTCACGGGGATTACCGCCGGGGCAGCAGACGGCAACGGCGGTTTTCCCGAGGGCTCCATCAATGCACTGGTGGAACAACGGCTGGTCAAATACGCCGAGCGCAGTAGCGGTCGCGAAGGCGCAGGCGCGCGTGCGCGAAGGCTGCACCTGCCAAATCGCGGAAAGCGCTAGATGAAACCGCCGTCGCATAAATCTCGCGCCGGCTGCCAGAAGCAGCGCGGCAAGCTTTTGGCCGCGCGGTCGTACATGAAACCGCCGTCGCATAAATCTCGCGCCGGCTGCCAGAAGCAGCGCGGCAAGCTTTTGG
>CAIOLO010000088.1 GCA_903859155.1 uncultured beta proteobacterium | reverse complement strand
GCCTGCATGATCATGCCCGGCATGCAGAAGCCGCACTGCACGGCGCCGTAATCGACGAAGGCCTGCTGCACCGGGTTGAGGCCTTCCGGCGTACGCAGCCCCTCTATGGTCACGATCTCGCGTTCGTCACAATCGACAGCGTACATCAGGCAACTGTTGACGGTCTTGCCGTCTACTTTGATCGTGCAGGCGCCGCACTCGCCTTCGCCGCAGGCATATTTGGTTCCGGTCATGCCGAGCTTGTCGCGCAGCATGGCCAGCGTATTCATGGTGACCGGCACCTTCAGACTCACCTCGCGGCAATTGAGCTTGAAGCGGATTTCAGTTTCCACGGACATCATTGAGTACCTCTTCAAGGAACACGCGAACGAGATGGCCGCGATACCAGGCACTGGCACGCACGTCATCGATGGGTTTGGCATCCTCCGCCGCCACTGCGACTGAGGCGGCGATGGTCGCGGCGTCGAGCTGCTTGCCTTCGAGTGCAGCCTCGACATGCCGGGCGCGCAAGGGTGTCGGTGCGACCGAGCCCATGGCGACACGCACGCCGCTGAGTCGCCCGTCGGCGATTCGAGCGCCGAAAGCGACCGAAACGGTGGAGATTTCGAGCGCCGGACGGGGGCCGGACTTGCGGAACCTGCCGACGAAGTCGGCCGCAGGCCGGTCGAACACTACCGCGGTCAGCAACTCTTCCGGCAGTTTGACGGTTTTGCCGGGGCTGACGAAGAACCGTTCCAGCGGTATCTGCCGCGTCTGCACGGCGCCGTCGCGCCAGCGTGCGAGTTCGACCGAAGCGCACAGTACCAGCAGGGGCGGGATCATGTCGCCCGCCGGCGAGGCGTTGCAGAGGTTGCCGCCCACCGATGCGGCATTGCGAATCTGTTCGCTGGCGAAATGTTCGGCCGCCTCGGCCAGCACGGGCGCGATTTCGGCGAGCGGGGTGTTGCAGCGGATTTCGCTGATGGTCGTCAGGGCACTGATGCGAATCTTGTCACCCTTTGTTTCGATACCGCCCAGGCCTTCGATACGGCGAATGTTCAGCAGCTTCGCCGTGTATTGGCGCACGCCGGATTCGGTCTGCGGTGCAAGATCCGTACCCCCGCAGAAAACCGTGGCATCGCCGTCCGCCATTGCCTGCAATGCTTCTTCCAGGCGGCGAGGTGCCAGATAGGTGCTTATCTCCTGCATGGTCCGCTCGCTATCCTGGAATTGACGCAAACTTGGCTGGCCCGGCAAGGCGCAACAAGAATTCGCGCACTTTTCCAGTACGGCCGGAGGAAGGGTGTGAAACTCAATCGCATTTGAAAGTATCTCCGCGTTTGTCGGTCATAGTCAATCGCAAAAAGCCCATTGGAACGACCCTGTTTGCGTTAGAAACTGTAGGGCTGTTTCTCACCTCGAGTTGCAATGCCATCGGCTCGCTGCGCAGGAGATCGTAGCCGTGCCGCCGCTGCAAACCTGCGCTCACGCGATGACCCCGGCACCGGCGAACGCATCCATTTCTGCCCCTGAGTATCCGGCTTCGGCCAGCACCTTCCGGGTATCGGCACCATACTTGGGCGGGAAGGCGAGTTCGCCGCGGGAACCCTCTATATCGACTGCCATCGGCTGCATGTGCACCACGCGGGCATCGGGCATTACGGTGCGGGTCAGTTTTTCATGCACCTGGGCGAGTTCGCGCACCTGGCGGATATCGAAGATGCGGGTCGCAGGTATTACCGCCGCGCGCAGATCGGCGAGGATTTCCTCCATCGCGAGTTTGCAGGTCACCGCGGCCATATCGCGCTGGATCGCTTCGCGCTCGCGCTGGCGCCCTTCGTTGGTCTTGCGCACTTCGTTCGCGACACAGGCGAATTTTGCGCTCGCTGTCAGCCGCTGCCACTGCACGTCGCTGCCGATCGCCATGTAGACGAATCCGTCCTTCGCCGGATAGACGTTTGTCGGTATGAATTTGCGATGTTCGTTGCCGGCGCGCGTGATCTCGTTCGGTTCGCAGCCGAAGTCGATCAACGGCAGCACGGTAATCAGCCAGGACGCTGCGGCTTGCAGCATCGACACGTGGATCTGCCTGCCGCGACCGCCCTCGGCGCGATCAAGCAGGGCCAGCATCACGTTGGCGTACACCTCGTCGCCCGCCTTCAGGTCGATGACCGGGATGCCGGTGAGCATCGGCGGTCCCTTGGGGTCGCCCGTCACTTCCATGTAGCCCGCCATCGCCTGGATCACCGGGTCGTAGCCCGGTGCATTCGGGACCGCCGGTCCCATTGCCGAGATTCCGGCCCAGATCAGGTCGGGCTTGACCGCGGCGAGAGTTTCATAGTCGATGCCCAGTGCCTGGTAGCGCGAAGGCACGGTATTGCAGCAGAAGACATCGACGTCCAGCGTTCGAATCAGGCGCTTGAGCACTTCCTGCGCGCGCGCCTCCTTGAGGTTGAGTGCAATCGCCTCCTTGCCTACGTTGGGTGCGATGAAATAGCTGCGGCGATCGTCGTCGGCGACACGCGAGCCGACGTAGCGGTTGGGGTCTCCGGGGAGTCCCTGGCCGGTCGGCGTGGACTCGATGCGGATCACCCGCCATCCCAGCTGCGCAAAGCGCAACGTGGCATAGGGCAGGGACAGCGCCTGCTCCAAGGACAGGATGGTGCGCCGTTTCACGCTGCGTGCCCCGGCATTTCCAGAAGTTCGATTGCAGTCATCGGTTTATCCTCGGATGCATCGCTCAAAAACGGATCGGTTCCCTGTAGCGCCCGTACACCTTTACCATCTCGTGCGTGATCTCGCCGACGCTGGCATAGGCTTTCACCGCCTCGACGATGGCCGGCATCAGGTTGACGCCGGTTTCCGCGTCCTTGCGTACGCGCATCAACGCCTGATCGACCTTTGCCTGATCGCGCTCGGCTCGCACCTGTTTCAGACGCTCGATCTGCATCCGGGCGTCCTCTTCCTTGTATGCATGGAATTCGACCGGATGGTCTTCTTCCTGCTCATTGCGGTAACGGTTGACGCCCACTTTGGGAAATTGGCCGGATTCGATGTCGCGCTGCATGCGGTAGGCCTGGGCCGAAACCCTGGCCTGGATGATGCCCTCGGATACCAGCTTGACGATACCGCCTTCGGCGTCGGTTTCCGCCATGATCTGCGCAATTTTGTCGCGCATCTGGTTGGTCATGGTCTCGACGTAGTAGGAGCCTGCAAGCGGATCCGCTGTTTCGGTCAGGCCCATTTCTTCGATCAGGAGCTGCATGGTGCGAAGCGAAATCCGCGCCGAATATTCGGTCGGGATGGTGTAGGCCTCGTCGTATGAACACAGCGCCATGGTCTGCGCGCCGGAGAGGGCGCTGATCAGGGCATAGTAAGCGCCGCGCACGATGTTGTTCTCCGGCTGCTCGAAGGTCAGACCGCCGCCGCCGCCGCCCGCGATCATGCGCAGCCACATCGAACCGGGCTTCTCCGCGCCGTACTCCTCCTTCATGATCTTGGCCCAGAGTCCGCGGGCGGCGCGGAATTTGGCAACCTGCTCGAAGATGTTGCCGAAGATGTTGAAGTTATAGGACAGGCGGCCGGCGAACTCGTCGATGTGCAGGCCGCGCCCGATCGCCTCGTCGGCATAGGCCTTGGCGATGCAGAAGGCGTAGGCCATCTCCTGGGCCGGGTTGGCGCCGGATTCGCGGATGTGATAGCCGCAGACGCTGACCGGGCT
>CAIOLO010000087.1 GCA_903859155.1 uncultured beta proteobacterium | reverse complement strand
CGGTCACCAGCGAAGACGAGGCAATCGCCGAACCGCAGCCATAGGTTTTGAACTTGGCGTCTTCGATGATGCCATCCTTGCCGACCTTGATCTGCAACTTCATGACGTCACCGCAGGCCGGTGCGCCCACCATTCCTGTGGCAACACCATCGTCGTCCTTGCCGAAGGAACCTACGTTGCGCGGGTTTTCATAGTGATCGAGTACTTTTTCGCTATATGCCATGATGCAACTCCTAAAGTATTTCTTGCTAGTCGCCCCCGCCCTCCGGGCGGGGGTTGGGGGGTGGGTCGTCCACCTTGCCCGAAGGGCCGGGCATTAATGCGGCTTACCGCATTAGTGCGCGGCCCACTGGACGGAATTGAGATCAACACCGTCCTTGTACATTTCCCAGAGCGGGGAAAGTTCGCGCAGCTTGCCAAGTTTCTCGTGCAGCAGATTGATGGTGAAATCGATCTCCTCTGCCGTCGTGAAGCGGCCGAGGGTGAAGCGGATCGAACTGTGCGCCAGCTCATCCGAACGCCCCAGCGAGCGCAGCACATACGAGGGCTCGAGGCTGGCCGAAGTGCACGCCGAACCGCTCGATACGGCGATATCCTTGATCGCCATGATCAGCGACTCGCCTTCGACAAAATTGAAGCTGACGTTGAGATTGTGCGGCACGCGCTGTTCGATGTCGCCATTGACATAGGTTTCCTCGATGTCGAGCAGGCCCTTGAGCAGCCTGTCGCGCAGCATGCGGATGCGCTCGTTTTCGGTCGCCATTTCCTCGCGCGCCAGGCGGAAGCACTCGCCCATGCCGATGATCTGGTGCGTCGCCAGGGTGCCCGAGCGCATGCCGCGCTCATGGCCGCCGCCGTGCATCTGGGCTTCCAGCCGGATGCGCGGCTTGCGCCTCACGTACAGCGCGCCGATGCCCTTGGGTCCATAGGTCTTGTGCGCGCAGAAGGACATCAGATCGACCTTCAGCCGGCCCAGATCGATCGGCATCTTGCCGGTAGCCTGCGCCGCATCGACGTGGAAAATCACACCCTTTTCGCGGCAGATCTCGCCGATCTCGGTGAGAGGCTGGATCACGCCGATCTCGTTGTTTACCGCCATCACCGAAGCCACCACGGTATCGGGCCGCAGCGCCGCCTTGAATTGCTCGAGAGTGATCAGGCCGTTTTCCTGAGGCACCAGATAGGTTGCCTCGAAGCCCTGACGCTCCAGTTCCTTGACCGTATCCAGCACCGCCTTGTGCTCGGTCGACACCGTGATGATGTGCTTGCCCCTGGTTCCGGCGTAAAAATGCGCCGCGCCCTTGATGGCAAGATTGTTCGATTCCGTGGCTCCGGAAGTCCAGATGATTTCCTTGGAATCCGCGCCGACCAGAGCGGCGACTTCCTCGCGCGCTTCCTCGACGGCCTTCTCCGCTTCCCATCCATAGGAGTGCGAACGCGAGGCCGGGTTGCCGAAGTGCTCCGTCAGCCAGGGAATCATCTTCGCCGCCACGCGCGGATCGACCGGCGTGGTCGCGGAGTAGTCCAGGTACACCGGCAGTTTCATGCCTGTCGTCATTGCAAATCTCTCCAGTTCAGCTTGTGAGGGCCTTCAGGCCCTTGAGTTGCAGGATTGTAGTGCTCAGTACGCCAAGGAAATCGCGTACCTGTGCCGCGTCATTGTTCTCGCCAAAGCTCACCCGCACCGCGCCACGCGCCAGCGAGGATGCGACCCCCATCGCCAGCAGCACGTGCGACGGCTCCGGGTTGGCGCTGGAACATGCCGCCCCGGCGGCCACGGCAAAACCGGCGCGATCGAGTTTGGCCACCAGCGTTTCGCCATCGATGCCGGCGAAGGCGAAATAGCTGGTGTTGGGGATGCGCCCGGCGGCGGCGGCGAATATCGTCGCACCCTGCGCCAGCAGGCCGGCTTCGAGTTCGACACGCAAGGCCGCGAACTGCCTGGCACGCGTCTCGAGCCGGGCAACCGCCAGTTCCGCAGCGAGGCCGAAACCGACGATCGCCGCGACGTTCTCGGTGCCCGAACGCAGGCCGCGTTCATGGCCGCCGCCGGCTATCAGCGGCTGCAGTTCAACACGCTTGTCGACCACCAGCGCCCCCGCACCCTTCGGCCCGCCCAGTTTGTGTGCGGAGAGCGTCAAGGCATGGACGCCGGCACCGTTGAGTGCGCGAAAATCCAGCGGATACCTGCCGAAGGCCTGCACCGCATCGCTGTGAAACCATGCCCGCGTCGGCTTCGCCCGCGCAGCAAGGGCGCCGATGTCCTGCACGGCCCCGGTTTCGTTGTTGGCCAGCATGATGGAAACAAGCGCCGGCTTTTCTTCAAGTGCCGCCTGAAAGTCGGCGCCGGCAATACGGCAATTGTCATCCACGGCAATCTCGCGCAGCCTCCAGCCGCTGCGCACAAGTTGCTTTGCCGGCTCGCGCACACAGGGATGTTCCATG
This sequence comes from uncultured beta proteobacterium, assembly GCA_903859155.1. Taxonomy (GTDB): domain Bacteria; phylum Pseudomonadota; class Gammaproteobacteria; order Burkholderiales; family SG8-39; genus 2-02-FULL-62-17. The sequence continues at coordinate 2,739 of CAIOLO010000087.1, read as the reverse complement.
GCGGAGATCGCCGCCGTGCCGGGCGCAAGGCAGGCGGCCGCGCCCTTGATGAAAAGATTGTTGGCTTCCGAACCGCCGCTGGTAAATACCACTTCGGTCGGATGCGCGCCCACCGCACAAGCCACCCGCTGCCGCGCCTCGTCGATCGCGCGTCTTGCCGCGCGGCCGTACTCGTGGCGACTGGAAGCATTGCCGAACTGCGCCGCAAGATACGGCAGCATGCCTTCCAGCACGCGCCGATCCAGCGGCGTGCCGGCATTGTGGTCGAAGTAGACGGGGGCGAACATGGCGCTGCGCGGCAACTGTCAGGCGGGGACGAGTGCCTCGGCCGAACGGCGCACCACCCGCCGCAGCGGACGTTCGTCGTGCAGGACGGCGGTCGCCCCGCTCTTCTCCTGCTGCTGGGCCACGAGTTGCGCCAGGCTCACCGAATTGAGGTACTCGAACATTTTCTCGTTCAGGCTGGTCCACAATTCGTGCGTCATGCAGGGGCGCAGGTCTTCCGCACAATTTCCCTTGCCGCCGCAATTCGTCGCATCGAGCGACTCGTCGACGGCATGGATGATCTCGGAAACGGAAATCGATTCCAGATGCTTGGTCAGGCAATAGCCGCCGCCCGGGCCGCGCACGCTGGACACAAGCTGCCGGCGACGCAACTTGCCGAACAGCTGCTCGAGGTAGGAAAGCGAAATCTTCTGGCGCTCGCTGATGCCGGCCAGGGTTACCGGGCCGGTATGCTGGCGCAGGGCAAGATCGATCATCGCGGTTACGGCAAAACGTCCTTTGGTCGTCAGTCTCATGAGAACTCTCCGTCGGGTAATACAGTCGGGAAATGCATCAGGAGGAATACCTGAGCATTTCTATCAACTATACAGTATCCCGATTATTTTAGTCCACTATTTTCGACAGGTAGTTCGGATCGAACTTGTCCGCCGTGGCGACGTCGTCTTCAAGCGATACCCCGGCACGCTCCATGGTCTTCAGCAGGGCCTCGATGCGCCGGTCGGTCTCCACCGCATGATTGAGCAGACCGTGAATCGCCTGCGCCAGCGGATCGTCCTCGGCGCGCGTCACCGCATAGGCGGAGAAGCCCATCTCACCGGCCTTGACTTCGCGTTCGATCTCGCTCCTGTCCTCGACGATGCGCGCCGGAATGCCCACCGCCGTGGCTCCCGCCGGAACATCGCGCACCACCACGGCGTTCGATCCCACCTTGGCGCCTATGCCCAGGGTAATCGGCCCCAACACCTTGGCTCCCGCGCCGATCACCACCCCGCGCAGCAATGTCGGATGCCGCCGGCCCTTGCTCCATGAAGTTCCCCCGAGGGTGACGCCGTGATAGAGAGTGCACTCATCCCCGATCACCGCCGTCTCGCCTATGACCACGCCCATGCCGTGGTCGATGAACACCCGCCGACCGATGCTTGCGCCGGGGTGGATCTCGATGCCCGTGATCCAACGCCCGAAATGCGACAGAAACCTCGCCAGCCAGCGCAGACGCGCATGCCACAGCCAGTGGGAAACACGGTGCAGTGTCAGGGCATGAAAGCCGGGATAGCAGGTCACCACCTCCCAGGTCGAGCGGGCGGCGGGATCGCGTTCAAAAACACAGGAAATATCTTCACGCAGGCGGGAGAACATGGACCGATCCATTAGTAATTTAGCTGCGGCCGCTTCGCTTAACGCCGATAAGTCCGGCATCAGCCTGCGCTGAAACTTCGTTTTCTGAAATGGTAGAAATCCCCAGCGTCGGGGTCAAGTTTTATTTGCAATCCGGGCCTGCTGCGGCCTTTTCCAGTGCGGCGAAAAGACCACGCAGAATATTGACCTCTTCCTTCTCCGGCGCCGCACGGGAGAACATGCGCCGCAGGCGCGGAATCAGGCGTTTCGGGCTGGCGGGATCAAGAAACCCGCTCGAAAGTGCCGCGCGTTCGATATGCGCGATCAGGCGCTCCACCTCATCGTGGCTGGCCAGCAGGCCGGCGCCCGAAATGGCCGGCGGCAGGCCGGGATCGAGCGCCGCCAGCCGCAATTCGTAGCACATCACCTGCACCGCTGCGGCGAGGTTAAGCGAGCTGAAACCGGCATCCACCGGAATCATTGCCCAGCGCCGGCACATGGCCAGTTCATCATTGGCAAGCCCCGAAGTCTCGTTGCCGAAAACCAGCGCAACTTCCCCCGTGGCCGCCAGCGCCACCAGTTCCGCCGCCCCGTCGCGAGCCCATAGCGCCGGCACCGCCAGTTCCCTCCGGCGCGCCGTCATGGCCATGGCCAGCACCGTGCCGCTCAAGGCTTCGGACAGCGAGGCCACCACCTCGGCCTGCACCAGCAGGTCGGTCGCGCCGGCCGCCATGGCATCCGCCTGGGCATCGGGGAAGAGCCTCGGATTGACCAGCACCAGGCGCGACAGCCCCATGGTCTTCATCGCCCGCGCCGCCGCGCCGATGTTGCCCGGATGGCTGGGGTGCGAGAGGACGACGCGGATCCGGTCGAGGGCGGCAGGTTCGGGCAATGGCGTAATGGTCATGTGGTGTCCGGGCCGCTCCGGGCCGGAACGGCCTCCCGTGATATGTCCGGGTCCCTGTGGGCCCCGACGGTATCCCGCGATAGAATTGCAGACTTCCTGCGCAAGATGCGCCCTTCCTGGCTTGTCCCGCCTTAAAAATCCATGCATCCCACGCTGAACATAGCCGTAAAGGCCGCGCGTCGCGCCGGCCAGATCATCAACCGCGCCAGCCT
>CAIOLO010000086.1 GCA_903859155.1 uncultured beta proteobacterium | reverse complement strand
CGTTCGATTCCCTTGCCTACGAAGGTGGCGGCAGGCGAGCGGTGGCGACGTTCGCCAAAGCGTAATGGGCTTCGACAATCTTTCGGATGACCGGGTTGGGTCATGAACGGCCTGCGATGTCCCGTCAACGAATGTCCGCTTTCCTCAATTGCCCGTTTCATTGCTTCCTAATACGCTGCCCTCCAAAGCTCTGTAGAGCGTGGTGCGGTGGACGTTGAGAATTTTTGATGCTTCCGGCACCGACGTTCCCTCACCAATGAGACGCCGGGCGAGTGCAACCTGCTCGCTGGTCAGTTTTGAGGGACGCCCGAAACGAACGCCACGGCTTTTTGCGGCTGTGCGTCCTACGCTCGTGCGTTCATGGATGAGTTCACGCTCGAACTCGGCGATGCCGGCGAATACGGTCAGCACCATGCGACCGGCCGGTGACGTTGTGTCGGCCCATGGTTCATGGAGCGAGCGCAACCCAGCCTCTGCCGTCTTGAGCTGTTCCGCAATTTCGAGCAAATCCCTTGTCGATCGGGCAAGACGATCGAGACGCGACACCACCACCACGTCGCCAGGGCGAACCTGATCGAGCATCCGGATCAACTCTGGCCGGTTCCGCTTTGCGCCCGAGATTTTCTCTTCAAAGGTCCGCGCGCAGCCAGCCGCGTGTAGCGCTTCTTTCTGGAGGGAAAGGTTCTGATCATCCGTCGACACACGGGCATATCCGATGAGCATCCGGCATCCTTCGTGTTGCAAATATCATCGCAGAAATATTTACTTTTGCGACAGAGTTTTGCAACATGAAAAAGTCAGCAATCGCCTTGCGACACGACAGTGTCGCGAAACTTAGGAGTTCCGCGACACCATGCCTGTCAGCTTTCTGACCGAGGAGCAGGAGCGACGGTACGGTCGATACTGTGGAGAGCCCTCGCCAGAACAACTTGCGCGCTATTTTTATCTGGACGATGCTGACCGTGATCTGATCAGCCAGCGCCGAGGCAATCACATGCGTTTGGGCTTCGCGGTGCAACTCTGTACCGTGCGGTTCCTGGGCACATTCCTCGACAATCCAACCGAAGTACCTCCCGGCGCAGCTGGAGTGTTGGCAAAGCAACTTGGGATCACCGACGCGGCCGACCCCCTTGTTCGGTATTTATCGAGCGAGCGGCGGCGCGACCATACTGTGGAAATTCGGGAGCGACAAGGCTACCGAATATTTGCCGAGCCATCCCGACAATGGCGGCTTTTGCGCTGGCTTTACGCGCTCTGCTGGACGGGAACGGATCGGCCGAGCGTCCTGTTCGATCAGGCAACGGCCTGGCTGGTAACGCACAAGGTGCTTCTGCCGGGGGCGAGCGTCCTCGAACGGACTATCGCACGGGTGCGTTTCCGCGCCAACAGCCGCCTGTGGCGCCTGCTGGCGGCAATAATCACATCTGACCAGAAGGAACGGCTTGACGCCTTGCTGGTGGTGCCAGAGGGAGCGCGACAGAGTCCGATGGATCGGCTCCGGTCGGGGCCGACCCTGCAAAGCACCGCCGAGTTGGCACGCGCCACAGAGCGTCTCGATGAAGTTCGAAAACTTGTAGCCGGCTTGCCCCGCACCGATCGGTTGCCGAAGACTCGTGTCCTGGCGCTGGCGCGCTTTGCCGGCGCGGCCAAGGCCCAAGCGGTCGCCCGGCTGCCCGATGAACGTCGTGCTGCAACCTTGCTGGCGTTCATCCGAGCGCTGGAGGCCAGCGCGCAGGATGACGTGCTTGATCTTTTCGACCTGCTCGTCACTCGGATATTCGTGGACGCCGTCCGCAAAGGCCGAGAAGCGCGGATACGCGGCCTGGGTGACCTTGACGCGGCTGCGTTCACTTTGAGCAAGGTCTGCGCCCTGGTACTCGATGGCGCCGTCGATGCCGCCGATCTCCGTGCAGCGGTTTTCGCCGCCGTGCCCAAAGCGGCGCTCGAAGCCGCCGTCGCCCAGGTCGATAGCCTGATCCGGCCGCCGGACGATCCCTACTTTGAGGAGCTTCTGGCGCAGCACCGACGGGTCCGACTTTTCTTTCCGCACTTCGCGCGCGTCGTCAGCCTGGGGGCCATGCCAGCGGGCCAGCCGGTGTTGAAGGCTTTGCAATATCTCCGAAAAGTCGAGGATGGTAGCGCGCGCGACAAGTCATGGCCAACGGACTTCGTGCCGAAGTCCTGGGAACATCGCGTGATCAAAAATGGGATCGTTGATCGGCGCGCCTGGTCCCTGTGCCTGGTTGATCGGCTACGCGGTTCGCTCCGGCGCCGGGATGTTTTCGGTGTGCCGAGCCTGCGCTTCGCCGATCCCCGCATCGGCCTGCTCGACGGCGCCTCCTGGGAGGCGGCGCGGCCGACGGTTTGCCGCACGCTTGGAAAATCGCAGAACGCCGCCGAAGAGATTGGTCGGCTCACCGAGCGGCTTGACCAGGCGTTCCGATCGGTCGCCGGAAATCTGCCGAAGAACGCCAGCGTCCGCATCGAGCAAACCGATGCTGGTGACGATCTAGTGCTGACCGGTCTCGACCGTCTTGAAGAACCGGCCAGCCTCGTTGCTCTGCGTGATGCCGTTGCGGCGCGCCTGCCGCGCGTTGATCTGCCGGAGCTGTTACTTGAGATTGACGCCAGAACCGGGTTTGCTGGTGCCTTTACCCACGCCAGTGAAGCGGATGCCCGGGCGCGGGACCTGCCGACGACAGTCTGTGCCGTCCTGCTGGCCGAGGCATGCAACACCGGCTTGGAGCCGCTGGTGCGCCCGGATGTTCCGGCTCTTCGGCGGTCGCGCATGAGTTGGGTCCGGCAGAACTATCTTCGTGCCGAAACTTTGACTGATGCGAATGCCAGGCTCGTCTCGGCGCAGAACGCCATCGACCTTGCGCGGCGATGGGGCGGCGGTGACGTTGCCTCGGCGGACGGTATGCGCTTTGTCGTGCCGGTGCGGACCATCCACGCTGGCCCCAACCCGAAATACTTCGGCTCCGAGCGCGGCGTCACTTATTACAACCTCGTCTCCGACCAGTTCACCGGCCTGAACGCCATCACCGTGCCAGGTACCCTGCGCGACAGTTTGGTGCTGCTCAGCGTCGTGCTGGAACAGGAAACGGAGTTGGAGCCGACCGAAATTATGACCGATACCGGCGCCTACACCGACGTGATCTTCGCCATCTTTTGGCTCCTTGGCTACCAGTTCAGTCCACGAATCGCAGACGTCGGCGGCACGCGGTTTTGGCGTGTCGATCCCGCCGCCAACTATGGCCCGCTCGATAAGCTCGCCGCGCATAAAGCGAAGACAGGCATCATCACCGAGAATTGGGATGATTTTCTTCGACTGGCCGGTTCACTCAAGCTGGGACTCGTGCAGGCTGGCGGGCTGATGCGGACGCTTCAAACGAAAGATCGACCAACACGCCTGGCACGGGGACTGGAAGAACTCGGGCGGATCGTCAAGACGCTCTACCTGTTGGCCTACATCGACGACGAAGCCTATCGTCGTCGTATTCTCACCCAGCTTAACCGGGGCGAGGGCCGCCACCAGCTCGCGCGTGTCGTGTTCCATGGCAAGCGCGGCGAACTGCGTCAGCGATATCGCGAGGGCCAGGAGGACCAGCTCGGCGCGCTTGGGCTTGTCGTCAACGCCATCATCCTGTGGAACACCATCTACATGGATGCGGCGATCACCCAATTGCGGGCTGAGGGATTCGAGGTTCGGGATGAGGACTTGGCGCGCCTGTCTCCGCTCGGTCACGAACACATCAACATGCTCGGCCGCTACGCCTTTATTCTGCCGGATCTGGTGGCCCGTGGCGAACTCAGGCCGCTGCGCGGGTCGGCCGAGGCCGTTGAAGAGATGGTTTGATTGATGGTTTGATGCCTCTGCTGCCCTTATGTCGGTTTTCTGTTCCGCTGCTACTCAGACCCCTTTTACGCAGCTCTGGGACGAACGGCCCGATCAATTTCGGCACCATGTTCGGCTTCAGCCCGCTTAAGGTCATAGGTCTGCTGGAGATCCAGCCAAAATTTTGCGGGCATGCCGAAAAACCGTCCAAGCCGCAAGGCGGTG
>CAIOLO010000085.1 GCA_903859155.1 uncultured beta proteobacterium | reverse complement strand
TGGCTGGCGGTACCGACGTGACCAGCTACATGATGGGCATGAAGCACTCGTTCTAAGAAGGAAGAACAGCAGGGGGCGCAGGCTTCCTGCCGGTTCATCCGGCAATTGCATGACCAAAAGGGCGCCTTCGGGCGCCCTTTTTCGTATTCCGCTCCCGCAGCCTGCATTCATATGGCGAGGCAGGAGGTCATCTGCAACGGTTCCAGGCTGTCGGGATTGTTGACGGCTGCAGCAGGAGCGGGTAGAAACTCCGGCAACGCCCGGAAATCGGGGCAACGGGATTGATTCGTAATGAAGGCAAAACCGTCCCGCCACATTCATTCCGGAATTCCTGTCAGGGACGGTGGCGGCAGCAGGTCGATGCGTCAGAATTGGCGCCTGGTCATCCTGGCGACCGGCCTTGTCCTTGCATATCTTCTGCTCGACTGGATTGCGCACACCAATACCGCGGGACACTCGCCCGATACGCCCTGGAACCCGCCGCCGGGCATCGCGCTGGCGGGGTTGCTCATCGCCGGTCTGGCCTGGACGCCGGTGCTATTCATCGCGGCCCTGTTATCGGAACTGTGGGTGCGGGACATGTCCGCAACTCCTGCGCAGGCGGTGCTGCTGGCGACGGTGGTGACCACCGGCTACACGGCGCTGGCCGGTTTGCTGCGCTCCGGGTTTCTGGCCATAGATTGGCGCCAGACACAGATGCGCGACATGATCCTTTTCGTGCTTTGCACCACCGCGGTAACGCTTTTGATCGCAGGCGGTTATGTACTACTGTTGCAATCGGACCTCGGTACGATCTGGCATCTGGGGGCGGCCCGCCATCTGCTGCGTTACTGGATCGGCGATCTGATCGGCGTGCTGGTGTTTGCGCCGCTGATACTCCTGCTGTGCAGCGGAAGAATGCGCTTTGCCCAGCGCCGGCGCGACGCCTTCGCGCACGGTTTCGGTATTTTCCTGGCGATAATATTCGCCCTGTGGGTGGTCTATGGCAATGTTCCCAGCGAGCAGATTACCTCCCTGTATCTGATGTTCCTGCCGCTGATCTGGGCATCGTTGCGCTTTGGTTTGTCCGGCGCAATTATTGCGACCGTGGTTTTGCAGGTCGGTGTGATTGCCCTGTCGCACCTGGGATCGCAGTCCGACGCCACCGTGTTGCAGTTCCAGATCCGGCTGTTGGCGATAGCCGTGACCGGCCTGTTTCTGGGCATGGCGGTGGATGAATTGCACAGCACCGCACAGAAACTGCGCGAGCGGCAGGCGGAGCTCGACCGCAGCCTGCGTCTGGCCGCCTCGGCGGAGCTGGCCTCGGCAATGGCGCATGAACTCAATCAGCCCTTGTCCGCCATCGGCATTTACACACGCAGTTGCGAAATACTGCTGCGCGAGCGGCCGGTTCCGGAATTGTCGGAAACCATGGCGAAAATCGGCGTGGAGGTGCGGCGCGCCGGCGACGTGGTGCACCGGCTGCGCGAGTTTTATCGCAGCGGCGGATCAAAACTTGATTCCGTTGCGCCGGTGGAACTGCTTCGCGCCGCGGTTGAAACCTTGCAGGAGCGCGCGGCGCGCCACCGGATCGCCATTGAGTACCGGGTGGAATCCGGTTTGCCGACGCTATCCATTGAACGGGTGCAGATTGCCACCGTATTGCATAATCTGCTCTCCAACGCAATAGAAGCGATACGCGATGCCGGCAGCATGCGCCGCGAGGTGGCGGTGAGCGCTCGATCCGGGCGTGATGGGATGGTGACGATTTCCGTCGCGGACACCGGGCCTGGCATCGACGCCGATGAAGTGGAGAATCTGTTCCGGCCGTTCAGAAGCACCAAGAACTATGGGTTGGGACTTGGCTTGTCGATGAGCTACTCGATCATCGCCGCGCACGGGGGAACGCTGCGCATAGCCCCCGTCTCGGTGGGCTGCTGTTTTGAACTGACGCTGCCGGTGACGATTCAGGAAAAAGAATGAACACGGGAGGGCCAATGAATACAGTGCGCGATGTAAAACAGGCGCAGGCAGGGCCGGCGCGAGTCTATATCGTCGAGGACGATCCAGCGGTGAGCGATGCGCTGTCGCAGCTCATTCAAATGCATGGTTATTCCACGTTGAACTTTGCTTCCGCCGAGGCTTTCATGGCCTCGCTGGAGCCCGACTGGACCGGTTGCGCGATACTCGATATCCGCCTGCCCGGCCTGGACGGCCTGCAACTGCAGGCCACGCTGTCGCAGCGCGGCTCGAAGCTGGGGGTGATCATTGTGACCGGCCACGGCGACAGCAAAAATTCGCGCACGGCATTCAAGCTGGGTGCCGTCGATTTCCTGGAAAAGCCCATCGACGTGGACGCCTTGCTCGAGGCGATTGCGACCTCGATGAGCGCGGGCGCGCAGCGCCAGCGCAGCGACGCGGAGTATGCCGAGCTTGCCAGCCGCCTCGAGCGCCTAACCGCACGCGAGAACGAAGTGCTCGACCTGATACTCGATGGCAAGCACAGCCGCGAGGTTGCGCAGCTGCTGGGCATCAGTCCGCGAACCGTCGAGGTGTACAAGTCGCGGCTGATGGAGAAGCTGCAGGTCAATCGCACCAATGACCTGCTGCGCATCGTGATTGCCTATCGCGTCGCCATGAAGAAGACCCACTCCACGCATTAGCAGGTGCGCGCGGCAACACCGTCTGCCTGATCAATAAGACCCTACGCAGGTTGCTGCCCGCGCCCGGCACGCAAGCATTCGTTGCGTCTGCTACGACCAACACACGTCCTTTTGTTGCATTCGTTGCGTCCACGCAACAAGCGATCCTGTTTTGGAAAATTTCCTTTTTGGCGCTTTCATCTCGAGCAACGAAATATTTTGTTTATAAAACATAGGATTAAAGGATTTCCTCGTGGCGCATATGAAATATTACGTACGTCACATGACCAATGTCGCACAAACAATCACTACTACAAGCTTCGGGCCATCTTCCTGCAATCGCTGGGGGACGCGCACACCGAGGCGTTGTTCGAACCGTTTTAGTGGCGCATAACAAACGCAACAATGAGGAGATTTTTTAGATGAACAAGAAACTCATGGCTGTAGCAGTAGCCGGCGCGTTGGCTGCCCCCGCACTTGCCCTGGCGCAGTCGGCGAACGTCAGCATCTACGGAAACTTCGACGGCACACTGCGTAGTACCAAGTACAGCAGCAGTTCCGTTAATGCTACCGCCGCAGCTGGCGGTACGGTTGGCCAGCCTATCGCGTCTTCGCTGACCAAGCAGCAATTGCACTTCAATGCGCCACGCTGGGGCATTCGCGGCACGGAAGACCTGGGTG
>CAIOLO010000084.1 GCA_903859155.1 uncultured beta proteobacterium | reverse complement strand
GCGTCTTGCCGGTCTTGCACGGTAGGATCGTTGGGCGAGGGCTGAACGCGGGCGGTGAAATACTTGATCTTTACCAGCGTGTTCTGCGGTCCCAGCAACTTTTGGAAAAGCGCCACGGGGTCGAGCCACTTCCATGGCGTGCCCCGGACCTCGCCGTAGTAGAAATTGAAGCCGTCAACGTAGACGATGGTACGGTAGGGGCCTTTCGCCATGTCATTCATCTCCCCAAAAAGCAAGGGCCTCCGAAGAGGCCCCGCGCCCGGCAGCAGAACCACCGGGGAAGTAGTGCGTGCATCATAGCAAACAATGCCGGCGAAGGCCAAGGGCTTCCGGGGACAGGGCTTCCGGGGGGCATCAGGCCGCTGATCGCCAGGCGTTTGCGACCTGCGAAACGCATTGCGAAACGTTTGGTGAAATGGACGAAATTTCCATTCTGTACGAACCCCGCTGCATCATCGGGGTGTGCGTCGCCTGGGACCCCGAGTCAGCAGCTGTCATAGCGCACCAAGATATTCACGCAAGGTCAGTATGTGTATCTTCTTGTAGATCTTGAGTGCAAGCAGGCCTTTATCTCCAGTCACGATCGCTTCCGCGTGGCCCACCACTGCGCATTCGAGTATCCGGTTGTCCGGATCGTCCTTCACGACGCGGAGTCTTCGCTTCGGGGCGACGATCACAGCCAGCTCCGTGACATACACGGCGGCATGTGCGAGTTCCTCGGCATCGCGCGCAAACTTGCGGGCGAGCACATCGAGCAGTTCGTCAACAATGGGCCGGGACAGCAGGAGTTGGTCGGTCTGTTCGATGATTCGCCGCAAAGCGGCTTCGCCCCGGCCGCCGGGAAACACCAGCGCAGACACCAGGATGTTGGTATCGAAAACGACCCGCCTGCCCATGTGCCTGCCTGCGTTCAAGCGCGTAGATAGCGATCGAGATCACTCTCGGTGAGTATGCCCTTGTCTCGGGCCATGCGACTCCAGTAAGCCTGCATGCCACGCAGTTCATGAAGGCGTCGCTCGATCGCGGCCTGCCGCAGCGCGTCCTGAATGATACGGCTCAGCGTTTTGCCTTCCGCCAGCGCCAATTCTTCGGCCTGGCGTGCAAGATCAGCGGGTAGCGAGATGGTTTTCTTGACGGCATTGCTCATTGGCGCGCTCCTGCAAGCGTGGTATGACTTAATCATACCGTATGTTGTCAGGGGGACGAAACACGCAATAGCCGCATGGAACGGCTCTGATCTTCGGGACGAGCGGAGATTGCTCCTGCTTTTTCTCCACATCGTGAACGGAGAAAGCCATTCTCACTGCGCTGCCATCTTTTCCCGATAGCCCCGATGCAGCGAAACTCGGGACCATCCCGCATGAGTTCGACCGAATTTGATCGATAGAGAGCCCTTCTATCAATCAAATAATAATATATTATGATCGATAGACGGAGTCCCAATCGATCATGAAATGGAACTGGCAACAATCCGAATGGCCGGAGTTTTCCTGGAAACAGGCGCGACTCCTCAAGGCCGAAGCGCTATTTCTGGTCGAAGCGGGCGAATATGCCGGTACGGCAAAGCATCTCGGGGCGGAAGACCGCGAGCAACTCACCGTCGATGCCATGAGCACCGAAGCGGTGACGACCTCGGAAATCGAGGGGGAAATACTCGATCGATCCAGCGTCCAATCCTCAATCCGAAGGCAATTGGGTCTCGCGACCGACCACCGCAAGATCGGCGCCGCGGAACAGGGTGTGTCGGAGATGATGGTCGATCTCCATCGCACCTACGCTGAGCCTCTTTCGCACGACATGCTGTTCCGGTGGCATCGGATGCTGACGACGGGTCGCCGCGACCTCAACAACGTCGGCAGCTATCGGACCCATGTCGAGCCGATGCAAGTGGTATCCGGCGCCATCCACGACCCCAAGGTTCATTTCGAGGCGCCGCCATCAGCATCAATGCCGGCTGAAATGTCCCGTTTCATCGACTGGTTCAATCGCTCGGCGCCGGGGAATGCCGAGCCCTTTCCCGCTTTGACGCGCGCAGGCATCGCGCATCTGTATTTCATCTGCATCCATCCGTTCGAGGACGGCAATGGGCGTATCGGTCGCGCCATCGCGGAAAAAGCCCTCGCGCAAAGCCTCGGGCACCCGACCCTGACGGCATTGGCCGCGACCATACTGGAGAAGCGAAATGCCTATTACGCTGCGCTGGAAGCGAACAACAAACATCAGGAGATTACGTTTTGGCTCACCTGGTACGCCGCGACCGTAATCGAGGCGCAGCGGCGGTCGATCGCGATGGTAGATTTTCTGATCGACAAAACCCGCTTGCTTGACCGCTTGCGCGATGAACTCAACGAACGCCAGAAAAAAGCGCTCCTGCGTATGCTGCACGAAGGTCCGAAAGGCTTTGAAGGGGCTTTAAGCGCTGGCAAATACGCCAGTATCACCGGCGCGTCGCCGGCTACGGCCACGCGGGATCTTGCCGACCTGGTTGCCAAGCACGCACTGCTGCGTTCAGGCGAACAGCGCCATACGCGCTATGAGATCGCAATACCGCTGCGTCCCGTGCCGCCGGTGGCGATAGACGAGCACGGCAACCTCAGATAGACGAGAGCGCCAACACTTCCGTTCATTGAGGGGGTGTGTCCGCGGGGCAGGATAACCAGCCAGGTTCGCCCGGCCATGCGTATTCTTATGTACCACCCCGCCACCAAGCCCCGCCACCAGGCCCTTGCCGGCAAGCCTTCGACGGTTAGAATAGGACAATCACCCCATCGAAATCAGATGCCATGAGGCAAGCAAATACCGCCGAGCGTATCGGCAGGATTCTGGATCAGCGCACGCCACGGGCAGAAGTCGAGCTGCTGCTGCGCAGTCTGTCTGATGCCGAAAAGTCGGATTTGATCCTGCGCTTGTCGCAGACCGCGCATCGCCAGTCGCAGATTGTCGACATCGCCAGCAGGGTGTCCGACAGCCTGTCGCTGGATGTGCTGTTTCCCCGTTTGATGGACGTGGTGACCGAGATGCTTGGCGCCGATCGCAGTTCACTGTTTCTCCATGATCCGGAGACCGGCGAACTGTTCTCGCGCGTGATGCAGGGAAGCGTGGTGGGCGAAGTGCGGTTTCCGGCAACGCTGGGCATCGCCGGCGCGGTTTTTGCAAGCGGCAGGGGCGAGATCATCGCCGACGCCTATGCAAACCCCCTGTTCAACCGCGAGATGGACCAGCTCACCGGTTACCGGACGCGCAATCTGCTGTGCGTGCCCATCAGGAACCGGCGTGACGAAGTGATCGGCATCACCCAGGTGCTCAATAAACGCGACGGTGATTTCGACGCGGGCGACCAGCAGCTGCTCGAGACGCTTTCGCACCAGGCGGCCGCGGCGCTGGAGAACGCCAGGATATTCGAAAATGTGGAGCGCGCGCAGCGCGAAGAAGCGCTGCTGCTCGAGGTGGTGAGTTCCATCGCCTCCGAGATCGTGCTGCAGCCGCTGTTGCAGAAAATCATCGACGCGGCGACCCAGCTGCTCGATGCCGAGCGCGGTTCGCTGTTTCTCCACGACGCGGCCAGCAGCGAGCTCTATTCCCAGGTCGCCGGCGGCGCGACCATCCAGGAGATCCGTTTTTCCAGCAGCGCCGGGATCGCCGGCGAGTGCTTCACCGGCGGGGCCCCTGTCAACATACCCGACGCTTATGCCGATGCGCGCTTCAATCCGGAGGTAGACCGGCACACCGGCTACAAGACCAGGAACATGCTGTGCATGTCGATTACCACCCAGCACGGCACGCGCGTCGGCGTCATGCAGATCCTCAACAAGAAGGCCGGAGCTTTCGGTCCCCGCGACGAGAAGCGCCTGCTGGCGTTGTGCGCCCAGGCGGCGGTGTCGATTGAAAATGCCCAGCTCTTCGGGCAGGTGAACGCGGCGCGCAACTACAACGAGGGCATCCTGCGCAGCATGAGCAACGGCGTGGTCACGATGGATGCCTCCTGGACCATCACCAAAGTGAACCAGGCCGCAGCACGCATCCTGCGCAGGGCAGGGGAGGACCTGGAGGGCCGGACGGCACAGGAGGCCCTCGGGGAGCGCAATCAATGGATCCTCAACAGCCTCGAGAAAGTCCGTTCATCAGGCGCGACCGACATCACGGTGGATACCGACCTGCTGCTGGAGGATCGCGAGGCGGTGTCGGTCAACCTTACCGCGGTGCCGCTGGTCACCACCCAGGACCGTCCGATCGGCTGCATGCTGGTGATCGAGGACATCAGCAGGGAAAAGCGGCTGCGCAACACCATGTCGCGCTACATGAGCAAGGCGGTGGTCGACCAGCTTCTGGAGAGCGGCGAGGCCACCCTGGGCGGCATCGGCCGCGAGGTCAGTGTGCTGTTTTCTGATATCCGCGATTTCACGGCGATATCCGAGCGTCTTGGAGCGCGCGAAACCATCGTCATGCTCAACGAGTATTTCACCGACATGGTCGACATTGTTTTCGCGCACAACGGCATCCTGGACAAATACATCGGCGACATGATCATGGCGGTGTTCGGGTCGGTGATGGCCAACGACAGCGACGCCGACGACGCGGTTGAAGTGGGCAACCGCATGATGACGGGCTTGCGCCTGCTCAATGAACGCAGGCGATGTACCGGCCGGGATGCGATTCAGATCGGCGTGGGTATCAGCACCGGGCATGTGGTGGTGGGCAACATCGGCTCGCCGAAGCGCCTCGAATACACGGTGATTGGCGATCGTGTCAATCTCGCCGAACGCCTCGAGTCGGCCAACAAGTTCTACGGCACCAGCATCCTGCTGTGCGAGTTCACCGTGGGCAAGCTGCGGCGGCCGGCGCTGCTGCGCGAAATCGATTACATACGGGTGCGGGGATCGAGCCATCCGCTGGCGGTGTTCGAGGCCTTGAATCACCATACCGAAGAGAGCTTTGCAAGCGCGAGCGAGGTGCTGCAGGCTTATGCCGAGGGTCTGCGGCTGTACCGGCAGCGCCACTGGACGCGCGCGTCGGATTGTTTCCGCGCGGCATCGCAGGCCAATCCTCTTGACAGGCCCTCGCGCGTGTTCTGGGAACGCTGCCAGTCCTATGTCAAAGCGCCGCC
This sequence comes from uncultured beta proteobacterium, assembly GCA_903859155.1. Classification (GTDB taxonomy): domain Bacteria; phylum Pseudomonadota; class Gammaproteobacteria; order Burkholderiales; family SG8-39; genus 2-02-FULL-62-17. The sequence goes on along the minus strand of CAIOLO010000084.1, from coordinate 2,792 downwards.
GCCGGAGACCTGGGACGGCGTCTGGATGGTCGGGCAAAACTAGCCGGGGCCATCCGCCTTTTTCCTGCCCTTGAGGTCATTCCTGGTTGAGTCCGTAGCGCTGCACGAAACTCTTGGGGTCGAGCGCCGGACCGCGGTAATCGGCCTGCAGGGTGTCGCAGCCCAGTTCCTTGAACCGGGTCGCCGCGGCGTCGTCGGCGACGCCGAGGGCCACGACATCCAGCCTGAGGTGATGGGCGAGTTCGATAATCGACTGGAGGATGCGGTCCGATTTCGCAGCACCGGCCGGGTCGCTTGCCGCCGAAACGTCGATCCTGATTTCCTGAAACGGCAGGGAGGCGATCCAGAACAGCGACGCCAGCGCCATCGCAGGATCGTCGATCGACAGTTTCACGCCAAGCTCTTTGAGCCGCAGCAGCGTTTCCCTGGCCACCGCCTCCGTGCCCAGAACCGAAGTTTCGCTGATCTCCAAGTTGAGCCTGCCCGCCCGAAGGCTCCAGGTGCCCAATGCCCGCTGCACCACGTCAGGCAGTTCTGGGTGCAGCAGTGCCCGCGCGGGCAACCTCACGCTAATGCGCAGGTCCAGTCCGGCGCTGTAGCGGAATTCCGAAATATTGCGCAGCGCGCGGTTCAGTATCGATGAAACCAGGGTGGTGACCACGCCGGCCGATTCCGCCGCCGCGAATGCGTCCTCCACGGCAATCATGCCCATCGCGGGGTCGCGCCAGCGCAACTGGCACTCGGCTCCCATGATCTGGCCAAGACGCAGGTCGTACTGGGGCTGGAACAACAGTTCGAGAGTGTCCTCCGCGACCGCCGTGCGCAGCCGGTTTTCGTAGAGCAGCTTGTTTGCCGCCGGGCTTTGGTGGTCGTCGGCGTATTCCGCAATGCGGCTGGTGAGGTCGCGCGCGACGCTGCAGGCGTTCTTGGCGCGCTGCAGCAGGATTTCGGGCTGGTCGCCATGCGCCGGGCACATCGCGATGCCGATCGCGGCATTGGCAAATATTTCCTCGTCGCCGATCCAGAACGGCGCATTCAGGGCCCGCAGCGACTTTTCCGCCGCCAATTGCGCAACGGCGGGGCCCTCGACGCCCGAGAGAACGCAGGCGAAATCATCCCGGCCCAACTCGCCGACGATGTCCCCCGGGCGGAGCACGTCGGCGCGCAACAACGCGGCAACCCGATGGCGCACGGCATCACCCACGTGGTATCCCCATACGGCGTCAATGCGGTCGATCACGCCGCACTCGATCAGCAGCACCCCCAGATTGCGGCCGTCAGCCTGTCTTTCCGCGATCTGACCGCGCAACGCCTCCAGGAACGGGGTGGCGTTGGCGGTATCGGCCCCGCTCACAGAAACAGCTCGCGCGGATCGATCTGGACGGAGTCGTATTCCATGGCGCGCAGGATCCGGTACGGCTCGTCGCTCTTGAACTTAGGATCCTTCATCAGGTCAAGCATCCGGTAGGGCCTGAGCAGGATCCCCTGGGCATCCTTGACGATCATGATGCGTGGTTTCATGCGGCGCACCATGTTCTGCGCGATGACGATCGCGACCTCGCCGCTATTGAGTTCGACCACGCTGCCCACGGGGAAAACGCCTATACACTGTATGAACTGTTCGACCAGCGCGGGGTGAAACTGTTTCCCGCGCCCCTTGTAGATGATGTTGAGCGCGGTCGCCGGCGGCAGGTGTTCCCCGAACGGCTGCGGTGCCGTGAGCGAATCGAACGCGTCGACGATTCCCGCGATCAGTCCGGACAGGGGGATGGCATCGCCGCGCAGTCCGCGCGGGTAGCCGCTGCCGTCGAAACGCTCGTGGTGCAGCGACGCCAGTCCGGGCAACTCCGGGTGGATCCCTTGTGTGTCGCTGAGAATTTCAACCGAGTGGTTCACGTGCGTCCGGTACAGCTCGATTTCCGCAGGGTTGATCGGACCGCGCGTGGCCAGTTCGGTTGGCAGCTTGAGCTTGCCCACGTCCTGGAGCAGTCCCAGGGTGCCGAGGATCTCCATGCGCTCCTGCGGCAACTGCAGAAAGCGCGCGAAAATGGTCATCATGACCGAGATCTCCACGGCCCGGCTGAGGGTGGCGCCGCTTTTCTCCTGCAGTTTGGTCAGCAGCGCCATCGCATCCGGATTGCGCACGACGCTTTCGGTAATCTGCGCGGCGGCCTCGTTTGATCGCGTGCTGTCGATCGAGTTGCCGATTTCCACGGCGCGCGACAGCTCCTTGACGACCACGGTAGTGCTCGCATAAGTCTTCTGGGCCCGCGGCAGTTCGACCTCGACGCTCGCCGTCTCCTTGTAGACGGTGGTGCCGCGGACTTTTGCAATGTCCTCCGCCGTGACCTTGGCGAGTTCCGGCGGTTCCTCTTTTTCCGGATCGATGAAGACGCGCTTGCAGTGCTTTTTCAGGGCGTCGATCTGTTTGTCGCTTTTGAGAACGAAGCCCTGAAACATGAAAGGCGTTTCAATCCACGGCCTGTCCAGCTTCGAGACGTACATCCCGAAAGTCAGGTCTTCAACCGAAATTTCCCTCAATTCCATATGGCTATTTTGATGTCCGGCCGGGCCGGGTCAGTGGCGGGGCATTGATAGTGGAAATGCGAAGTACATTGTAAAACGTTCGGACGTCCAGTAGATATTTGCATACTGCCATTGTCGGTTAAATCACCGCAGCAACGGACGCGCAGGGTGCGAAAACATAGAAAGGTATTGCTGGATTTATTGTGGATTTTTTGCGTTTTGCCCTTGACGCGGGGCGTTCCAGTGGTCCGGCTACAAGAAAACCG
>CAIOLO010000083.1 GCA_903859155.1 uncultured beta proteobacterium | reverse complement strand
TCCATTGTTTCGAAGACTTGCCGGGCGGCGAGGTAGGCTTCGTGAAGCTTCTGCACCTGAGCAGCGTTCTCCTCATTTTTTTGCAAATTATATTCGAGCGCTTCGGCCACAGCGTCTGGGTCTTGCCCTTCGGCTTGGCTAGGCTTGGGCCGGCTGCTGTTGCTGCACGTTGTCCACTTGAATCTCCTGTTGCGCCACCACGGCGACAGAGAGCATCTTGCAGTAGGGTGTTAGCGAGCGGAACTGGACAAAATTAGTTCAAGGTGGACAAAATTATTTCGAGGGGAGAAACCTTGCAACGGACTGCGCGAGTTCCTGCGGCGTGCCGAATACAGGCGCATTCGTCGCCTTGTCGCGCCAGCCCACCGCATCGATTAGCGCCGGGTGCACATTTGTCCGGCCCGATTCAAGCCGCTGTAGAGCCTTCAAAACGCGCTCCATGCAAATATCAACTTGCCTATCCGGGTGTTTGTGTTCCGTCCAGGTGAACCAAGCCAGGATTGCCGCTTTCACGGCCGGTTTGCGGTCCGCTCCGTGGATGCGCACCAGCAGCAGCGCCCACATCGCCATCAGCGATAAGTCGATCTTCCGAGGTCGGCCCGGGCCACGGGGAGCGGTGTCGGTCATACGGTGACGCTGCGCGCCAACTCTGCCGCCGCCTCAGTGCCGTCCTCGAAAATCATCCGAACACGCGGGCGATCACCGCTTTTTTGTCCGCGACGCTCGCGTGCGCATAGCGCGCGCTGGCCGAGAGGGTTTTATGCCCCATGCTCTGCATGATCATCTGCTGACTTACACCTTCGCGGGCGAGCGCGTAGCCGTGGCCGTGGCGCAGTTCGTGGAAAACGCGTCCCGGTAGCCGCGCCTCTTTGCCTATCCGAATCCACAGAGCACGATAGTTGAACGGCTTGCCGCTCTTGTTGGAGAACACGAGACCATCTGCGGCCGCCTTGGGTAAGCGCTTGAGTTCTGCGATCGCGCAGGTGGATAGGCCGGCGGTGATCGGATCGCCATTTTTTGTTCGCGCCACGGTGAGCGTGCCCGCCTCAAGGTTGAGATCCTTGCCGCGCGTTTTCAGGATCGAACCCACGCGAAGCCCGGTGTGGAAGGCCGTGATGATGAGCGCTGTCATTTTCCCCCACTTCTTGTCCAGGACGCGCGACACCGCGATCAGGCGATCAATCTCATCGGCTCGCAGGTAACGCTCCGGATCGGGGTGCTCTGGGGCGCGCTCGATGCCTCTGGTGGGTGGAACGAATGCGCGCGGGACCAGTTTTAGGCGTCTTGCGTGCTTGAATACGGACCCGGCTTGCGTGAGGTAGCGATTGACGGTGGCACCTGCCAGCGGCTTGCCGACAGCGGTGGTGGCCATCTTGCCCCCTAGAAGGCGCCCGCGCTCGGCGAGCTGGATGAGCGCGTCATCCACGTCCTCTGTGGTGATGTCACCGATCTCCCGATCGCCCAGGGCATCGGTCCAGAAGGCGAGCCGGGTGAGACTCGCGGAATCTAACTCTCGTGAGGCGATGTAAGCCTCGACCACGTCCTTAAAAAGCGCCATTTTGTGTCTCCTTTGACTGCCGATCGACCTGAACCCTAAAAGGGTCCGCTTGGTCGCCGTGGTGGCGCAGTTTCAAGAGCCAAATCAAGGCACTGAACGAATTCTGGAGCGGGAAAGGAGTCTCGAACTCCCGACCTCAACCTTGGCAAGGTTGCGCTCTACCAACTGAGCTATTCCCGCATTGACGAGGACGAATCTTATTCCCACCGGACTATACGGTCAAGTCGTTGATCTGAAAGCCAATGATTACACCGGATCGGCAATCGTAAATGGCGTGCCGCTCAGGTCTGGGCGTCGCCTCAATATCCGTACCGACGCGTCCCCAGAAAAGATCCTATAAATAGTCTATAAACACCGTATAACCGCATGTATTTTCTTTGTTAGAAAAAACAAATGTTTATAATTAACGCCACTTTTGTTGCGGCATTGGCGGCTAGCGCTTAAGCGGTACCGCGGCCATTTTCAGGTAATAGAACATCGAAATCACCGTCAGCAATGCCGCCAGATAAATCAGCCAGGCACCCAGCAGATGCATTTCGATCCCGATAATGGCGTCGTGATACAGCAACAGCGGAATGGCAACCATCTGGGAAATCGTCTTGACTTTACCAAGGACATTCACGGCAACGCTGCGCGACTCGCCGATCCGCGCCATCCACTCCCGCAGCGCCGAGACCCCGATTTCCCTGCCTATGATGATGATGGCCACAACCGCGTTGGTGCGATCCAGTTCCACCAGCAGGATCAGCGCCGCGGCTACCATCAATTTATCGGCTACCGGATCGAGAAAGGCGCCAAAGGCCGACATCTGGTTCAGGCGCCGCGCGAGGTAGCCGTCGAGCCAGTCCGTCAGCGCCGCAGCAATGAAAAGCACGGTGGCAATCAGGTTCTTCTCGCCGAGGATCAGGATGGAATCGGGAAGATAGAACACGCCAACAATCCCCGGGATCATCGCGATGCGCAACCAGGTGAGAAGATTGGGCAGGTTAAGAGGCATGCAGTTCTCGATAGATTTTTTCGGCCAGTTTCTTGCTGATTCCTTCTACCTGCGCAAGATCGTCCATGCTGGCGCCCATCACGCCGCGAATTCCGCCGAATCGCGCCAGGAGATGGCGCCGCCGCTTGATGCCGATGCCGTTGATGCCCTCGAGCGTCGACGAGACGCGCTTCTTGCCGCGCTGCGCACGGTGTCCGGTGATCGCGAAACGATGTGCTTCATCGCGAATGCTTTGCACCAGATGCAGCGCGGGATGATCGTGTCCCAGTATCACCGGCACAGGCCTGTTCAAAAGCCACAATTCCTCCAACCCCGCCTTGCGCTCCGGACCTTTTGCCACGCCCGCCACCGCGATTCCGGTCAATCCAAGTTCCTCCAGAACGGTCTGAGCCACATGCATCTGACCTTTTCCTCCGTCGATCAGCACCAGGTCCGGAGTCACCGCCTCGCCCAGTGCCAGTTTGCTGTAGCGCCGCGACAGCACCTGTCTCATTGCCGCGTAATCATCCCCGGGTGTCAGACCCTTGATGTTGTAGTGCCGGTACTCGCCCCGGCGCATTTCCAGCCGGTCGTATACAACGCACGATGCCACCGTCGCCTCACCCTGAGTATGGCTGATATCAAAGCATTCTATGCGCTGCAGCGTTTCACTCAATTCCAGCGACTCCCGCAATGCGACCAGACGCGCCTCCTGGTTGCTGGTCTCGGACGCACGTGCGTTGAGCGCGTGCCGGGCATTCTCCCTCGCCATGTCCAGCCAGGCGCGACGTTCACCAGCAGTATGCGCCAGCAGCCGGATCGGATGTCCGCAGTGCGCGCTCAAAATCGCGGCGGCGTCTTCGATTTCCGTGACGGCATCCACGACGACAAGTCCGGGAGCGGGATAATCCAGGTAATGCTGCATAAGAAACGCGAGCACGATCTCCTCGGGGCTTCGCCCCTGCGCATTCTGTGGAAACAGGCAGCGGTCGCCCAATTGACGACCGCTGCGGATCATGACCAGATTGACGCAGAATGTCCCCGCCTCATGAGCCACCGCCACGACATCGACGTCCTGATCCACGCCGGTGTCGGCGTACTGGCGCTGCGCCATGCGCGCCAGCGCCTGCATCTGATCCCGATAGACCGCGGCCTCCTCGAATCGCAGCGACACGGCCGAGGTATTCATGCGCGACTCGATGGCTTGCAGCACGTCGTCGCTGCGCCCTTCGAGAAAAAGCTTCGCGTTGGCGACATCCACGGCATAGGCCTTCTCCTCAATCAAACCCACGCAGGGACCGGAACACCGTTTGATTTGATGCAACAGGCAGGGCCGCGAGCGATTCTGGAAAGTCGAATCCTCGCAGGTGCGCAGTCGAAACACGCGCTGCAGCAAATGAATGCTCTCGCGCACCGCCGCGGTATGGGGAAACGGGCCGAAGTAGCGGTTTTGCTTGTCCAGGGCGCCACGGTGAAATCCCATTCGCGGGAACTTCGCGCCGCTCAACATCAGGTAGGGATAGGACTTGTCGTCCCGAAACAGGATGTTGTAGCGTGGCGCCAGCGATTTGATGAGGTTGTTCTCCAGCACCAGCGCCTCAACCTCGGAGCGCGTGACCGTCACCTCCATTCTGGCAACCTGCGACACCATCATGGCAATCCGCGGACCCAGTGCGGATCGTTGAAAATAGGAGGAGACGCGCTTCTTCAGGTCACGGGCCTTGCCGACATACAGGATGCCGTCCTTGGCGTCGAGCATGCGATAGACACCCGGCAGCCCGGGCAAATTGGCTATAAAGCCAGCCGCGTCGAATCCAGAGCCTGCTTCGGCGGCTGCAGCCGGTCTGCTGTCACTTTCCGGCATCAAGATGGGATTTCGCTGCAAGGACGACGGATTCGAACATCGGCGCGGTGAGTCGGCGCGTTTGCGTGTTGTAGCGGCTGCAATGGTAACTGTCAAAGAGCACAATGGACCGTCCATGCCCTGCAAGGGGATGCATCCGGCCGTGGGCAAATGGGCACGATGCCGGGCGCACTCCCAATGCCAGCAACACCGCATCATGTGCAATTCGACCCAGCGCCAGGATTGCCTTGGGAGCGCATGCTTCAATCTCGTTCGCCAGAAAGCTGTTGCAGCCCCTGATCTCGGCGGGCAGCGGCTTGTTGGCAGGCGGCAGGCACTTTACGGCGTTGGTCACCCGGCAGTTGATCAATTTCAATCCGTCCAGTGGGTCTGCGGATCCGGCGTGGCTCGCAAAGCCGAATTTGTGGAGCGTTGCATAAAGCAGAATTCCCGCGTGGTCGCCGGTAAACGGCCGGCCTGTGCGGTTGGCCCCGTGCAGCCCGGGTGCGAGACCAACGATCAACAAGCCCGGTCGCTTCGCGCCAAATGGCGCAACCGGCGCGCTTTGGTATTGGGGGAATTTGCGCCGGACCTCGTCCAGGTGAGCAGCCAGCCTGGCGCAGCTACGGCAGCCCGCGTCGTACGCCGAGGCCCGTTTCTCCACACTGTTCATCGTTTGGCCCCCGCTTCCCCGGTGGCGGTCCCGAGCAGTTGACAAAGATACCTGCTCATATCACCGGATCGCACCGGAAAGTGTCTTACCTGCCTCCCGGTAGCGCACCTTCTGATCCCCTGCCGCTTTCGCGCGCATCGCCGCCGCCCGTGCCTGGTGCAGGTCATGGTGTCCAAAACGGCTCAGCAACACCTCCGCCTCCGTGGGCGAATTGCATATGAGCACCATGTCGCAGCCCGCCTCGCACGCCGCCCTGGCGCGGGCAACGATGTCCCCTGCCGTGCTGGCACCCTCCATGGCAAGATCATCGCTGAATATCATGCCCCCGAAACCAAGGGATTGCCTCAGGATATCCTGCAACCAGACGCGCGAAAAACCCGCCGGATGCTCATGGACGCTGGGATAAATCACGTGGGCAGGCATGATCGCCCGCAAACCCGCCGGTATCAGCAATCGGTACGGGACCAGGTCGGATTGCTCGATATCCGCTCGTGATCGCTCGTCAACCGGTATGGCGACATGGGAGTCGGCCAGAACGTGGCCATGTCCCGGAAAGTGCTTGCCCACCGAGGCCGCTCCGCCCTCGTGCATACCCGCAATCAATTCTCCGGCAAGCGCGGCTATGGTCATCGGGTCGGCGCTGAATGCCCGATTGCCGATAACGCTCGAGCGTCCAAACGCAACGTCCAGCACCGGCGTGAAGCTGAAATCCAGACCATGGTCCAGCAGTTCATAGGCGATTATCGTGCCCACCGCCCTGGCCACTTTGCGCGCCCTCTCCGGCTCGGACCAGAGCAGTCCCACGTCCGACATGGAAGGCAGCGCCGAAAATCCTTCCCGAAACCGCTGCACCCGCCCGCCCTCGTGATCGACCGCGATGAGCAACTCCGGGTCGCGCAGGAGACGGATGGAACGGGTGAGCGCACGCAACTGTTCGGGCGACTGGAAATTTCGCGAAAACAGAATCACGCCACCGGTCAGCGGGTGGCAGAGCATCTCCTTTTCGCGGGCGTCGATTTCGATGCCCTGCAAATCGAGCATGACAGGCCCGAGCGGCAGCCGCGTCGTCATTGCTTCTCCACGATGACAAATGCCAGCGCGAAATCGGGCTCATCGGTAAGGCTGAGATGAATCGCGGTTATGCCGCGCTTCTCGACAACGCTAAGCAACGGTTCCAGGCAGCGCATCGTCGGCTTTCCGGAGCGCTCGTTGCTGACGGCCACGTTGCGCCAGTGCATCGGATACTTCATGCCGGTACCGATGGCCTTGGAGAACGCCTCCTTGGCAGCGAATCGCTTGGCAAGATAGGCCGCCGGTTGCCTGTGCGAACGGAATCTGGCAAGTTCCTCATCCGCCAGGATCTTTTCGGCAAAACGGCCGCCAAACCTTTCCAGGGCCTTTTCGATACGCGAAATCCTGCAAAGATCCGTTCCGATTCCCGCAATCATGGGCCCGCCCGCCCGGCAATCAGCGCGCGCATTTCGCAAACCGCCTCCCGGATGCCGGAAAAAACCGCACGGCTGACTATGGCGTGTCCGATATGCAACTCCCACAAATCCGGCAGGCTTGCCACCGGCTGGACATTAAAATAATTGAGCGCGTGGCCGGCGTTAAAACGCATGCCGAGCGCACTTATCGCGCGTCCCGCCGAGCGTATTCGGTCCAATTCGGCCGCCACCTGTTTTTCGGCCAGGTCGCCACCGTTATTGTAAAAGGCATGCGCGTAAGGGCCGGTGTGAACCTCGCAAACCTGCACACCGATGCGTTTTGCCGCTTCAATCTGCGCCAAATCGGCATCAATGAACGCGCTGACCATGATGCCGGCCTCGCGTATCCTCGCCACGAATTCGCCGAGTCGGGCCTCCTGCGCCAGGATATCCAACCCCCCTTCGGTCGTAATTTCGTGTCTGCCCTCGGGCACCAGCATCGCCATTTCCGGCTTGATGATGCAGGCGATGTCGAGCATCTCGTCAGTGGCTGCCATCTCGAGGTTCAGCTTCACCTGAATCGCATCCCGGATCCGGCGCACATCGTCGTCCTGGATGTGGCGCCGGTCTTCACGCAAATGCACGGTGATGCCGGAGGCCCCGCCCGCCTGTGCTTCAAGCGCGGCGGCGAGCGGATCCGGTTCGTAGGTGCGCCGCGCCTGCCTCAAGGTCGCGACATGGTCGACATTGACCCCCAGTCCGATCATAGTTCCAGCAACTCCCGAAAAACCCTGCGGCTGTTCAATTGCCGTGCCTCCAGGCGGTGGTTGATCAACGAGCGCATCAGCGCACGCGCCTCGTGAGAGGTTCTGATGTCATCGAACTCATCGCGCGCCAGGCTGAGCAGCGTCCTGCCTATGACTGCATGCTCGGTTTCGCTGTCGCGAGCCGCGAGCGCGCCCTTTTCAGGGTCGTAAGTGTAATACCTGGCAGGATCGATCTGCTCTCCGGTGAACGCCTCGCGATCCAGAACCAGCGCGTACCCCAATTCCTTGAGCAGTGCTTTCTCGAAGCGCCTCAGGATGGGCGCCGATGCTTCGCCGACGGAAAACTGCCGCAGAGCATCCGCATACCGGTCGAACAATGCTTCGTGGGCGTCCTCGCGCGCGAGCAGGCGTATCAGCAGTTCGTTCAGGTAAAAAGCGCAAAGCAAAGCTTCGCCGCGCAACAGGCTGATGCCGCCGAGCCATTCCGCCTTGGTCAGCGTCTTGACTTCACCCCTGCCCACCCATGACAGTGAAAGCGGCTGAAATGCCATGAGGGTGCCGCGCATCGCCGAGCGCGGCCTGCGGGCGCTGCGCGCCACCAGCGTTATGCGTCCGCTCGCCTTGGTAAACGCGTCGACCAGCAGGCTGGTCTCCTTGTAGGGATAGGTATGCAATACGTACCCCTCACCGGCCTGGCGCGCAGCATCTCCACCCGACCCGTGACGCGAATCAGTCATACCCGAGTCCGGTCAGCATCGCCGCGTTATCAGTCCAGCCGGGCCGTACCTTGACCCATACTTCAAGGTAGACCTTGCCTGCGAACAGTTTTTCAAGGTCCAGCCTCGCGGCGCTGGAGACCGCCTTCATCTTCCTGCCACCCGCGCCGATCAGCATGGGTTTGTGCCCGGCCTTGTTGACGATGATGGAAGCAAAAATCCGCCTGACATCGCCCACCTGTTCGAACTTGTCGATAGTGACGCTCGCGCCGTAGGGCACTTCGTCGCCGAGTTGCCGGAACAGTTTTTCGCGGATTCTCTCGGCGGCTAGAAATCGCTCGCTGCGGTCCGTGAGCGAATCCTCGTCATACAGGCTGGGCTGGACCGGCAGCATCGGCTGCAACGCGGCCAGAAGACGTTCCGTGTTCCTGCCGTATTCCGCGCTCACCGGAACGACGTGGGTGAACTCATTTGCCGAGTTGAACCCCTGCAGAAACGGCAACAGCCGCTCCTGAGGCAGACAGTCGATCTTGTTGACTGCCAGCACCACCGGCATGCCCTTGGGCACCTGCGAGAGGATCTTGCGGTCCTCGCTTTCGTACCGGCCCGCCTCGACCACCAGCAGTGCCACATCCACCTCGCGCAATGCGTGCTTGATACTGCGGTTCATGACGCGATTGAGCGCGTCCTGGTGCTGCAGTTGAAATCCGGGCGTGTCCACGAAGATGAACTGCGCCTCGGGCGTACTCAGAATTCCCTTGATCTGGTGGCGCGTTGTCTGCGGCTTGCTGGAGGTGATGGAGATGCGATCCCCGATCAGCGTGTTCGTCAGGGTGGACTTGCCGACATTCGGGCGTCCAATCACCGCTATCAGGCCGCATCGGTGCGTCTCAGCGGCCATGGGCGATTTTCTCGAATGCCCTTTGGGCGGCCTGCTGTTCCGCCATGCGCCTGCTGGAACCCGATCCCAACGTGCGAACCGAAAGTCCATCGATCAGGCATTCGACTTCGAACTCCTGGTCGTGGGCGGCGCCCCTGGTGGCCACCACGGCATATTTCGGCAAGCCAAGGCGCCGGCCTTGCAGATGCTCCTGCAGCAGGGTCTTGGGATCCTTGCCGAATGAATCGGGATCGTTTTCGCGCAGCGGCACATCCAGCAGCCTGCGAAGCACCGACTGCGCCATCGAAAACCCGCCGTCCAGATACACCGCGCCTATCAACGCCTCGAATGCATCTGCCAGCATGGAGGGGCGCGTGAATCCACCGCTTTTGAGCTCGCCTTCGCCCAGGCGAAGAAAACCGCCCAGTTCCAGTTTCTGCGCAACCCGGTACAAAGACTCCTGGCGCACATGGTGGGCGCGCAGGCGCGAGAGTTCCCCTTCCTTGAGGTTGCCGTAGCGCGAAAAAAGCTCCCCGGATACCACGCAGTTCAGAACACTGTCGCCCAGGAACTCGAGCCGCTCGTTATGCGATTGCCCGAAACTGCGATGGGTAAGCGCTTCGCGCAGTAAATCCAGATTTGCGAACCGATACCCGATCACTTCCTGAAGCCGGTCCAGATCCATCATTCCACCGAATCGCTATTTCTTGCTGCTCCCGGCAAAATCGAAAAGCAGGCTCACATTACCGAACAGGGGCACCTTCTTCGGATAGGCGAAGGCAATCACCAGATCACCCCCTTCCTTGCTGATCTCCAGATCGCTGCTGCTGATCTCGGTGATGCTGTCCACCTGCGCGCGGCGATCGAAGGCTTTTCTTACGTCGTTGACCGATCCGCTGCGCAACTCACCGCTCTCGGCGATCCCGACCAGGGCTTTCTTGATCTGCATGTACTCCAAGTACACCGGCCCGACCTTCAATCCAATGACTGCGCAGAGTATCAATACGGCCATGATGATCATCATCACAAAAACCGAAACGCCCTTTTGCCTGTTCATAACATCCCCGTCATTTGAATCTGCCGATTCGGCCGATGTCGCTGAAATTGAACCAGATAAAAAATGCCCTGCCCACGATGTTGGCGTCCGGCACGAATCCCCATACCCGGCTGTCGGCCGAACTGTCCCGGTTGTCGCCCATCATGAAGTAGTGACCGGGCGGAACCTTGCACACGACGCCCTGGCTATTGTAGAGGCAATTTTCTCGAAACGGGAACTGCGTCATCGGCGGCATTGAAGCGGGGGCGTCATCGTCGAGCAGGATCGAATGCTCAACCTCACCCAGCTTTTCCTTGAATTGGCGCGAATAGTGAATCCGCTCCCGATGCAGGAAATCCGGCATCGCATCCTCGGGAACTTCAGTTCCGTTAATGCTCAAATGCTTGTTCAGGTAGCTGATCTCGTCCCCCGGCAACCCCACCACGCGTTTGATGTAATCCAGCGAGGGGTCGTCCGGGTAACGGAAAACCATCACATCGCCGCGCTTTGGCGCCCCTAATTCGACGATCTTCTTGTTGATAACCGGCAGCCTGATGCCGTAGTCGAACTTGTTGACCAGTATGAAATCCCCGATCGCCAGCGTGGGAATCATCGATCCGGAAGGAATCTTGAACGGCTCGAACAGGAAGGAGCGCAGCAGGAAGACGATCAGGATGACCGGAAAAAAGCTCTTGGGATACTCGATCCACCAGGGTTCCGGGGCACTTGCCGCGCGCCATTTGCGAAACCACAGCCAGTCGGCAAGCGCAACCAGGCCCGTCAATACGGTCAACGAAAAAAGGATAAGGGCGAAATTCACGTCAGACTCTCAAGCGGGGCCGAAGCGCGACCAAGCCGCCGTTTCATTTGCCGCCAACCTGAAGTATTGCAAGAAACGCCTCCTGCGGTATCTCGACCGTGCCAACCTGTTTCATGCGTTTCTTCCCCGCTTTCTGTTTTTCCAGCAGCTTTCTTTTCCGGGAGATGTCTCCGCCATAGCATTTGGCAAGCACGTTCTTGCGCAATGCCTTGATGGATTCGCGGGCAAGGATGTGCGCGCCGATCGCGGCCTGCACCGCGACATCATACATTTGCCTGGGAATCAGTTCCCGCATCTTCGCCGCCAGTTCGCGGCCGCGATAGGTTGCATTGTCGCGATGCACCATCAACGACAATGCGTCTACCCGGTCACCATTGATCAGCACGTCCAGTTTCACGACGTCCGCGGCACGATACTCCTTGAATTCGTAATCGAGAGAAGCATAGCCGCGACTGGCCGACTTGAGCTTGTCGAAAAAATCCATGACGACTTCGCTCAGGGGCATTTCGTAAGTAAGCATCACCTGCCGCCCCACGTATTGCAGGTTCTTCTGCACACCGCGCTTTTGCGTACACAGGCTGATAATCGCCCCCAGGTGATCCTGTGGAACGAAAATCGTCGCCGTGATGATCGGCTCCCGGATTTCCTCGATCCTCGAGGGATCCGGCATTTTCGCCGGATTTTCCACGTGGGTGGTGGTGCCGTCACGCATCTGGACCTCATATACCACCGTGGGGGCCGTGGTGATCAGGTCCATCGCGTATTCGCGCTCCAGCCGCTCCTGAACAATGTCCATGTGGAGCAGGCCGAGGAAACCACAGCGAAAGCCGAACCCGAGCGCCTGCGAGACCTCGGGTTCGAAATTCAGGGAGGCATCGTTGAGCTTCAGCTTGGTCAGCGCCTCGCGCAGCCCCTCGTACTGGTTGCTTTCAATGGGATACAACCCGGCAAACACCTGCGGTTGGATTTCCTTGAACCCGGGCAGAGCTTGCGTCGCAGGATGAATCGATGTGGTGATGGTGTCGCCGACCTTCGCCTCATGCAATTCCTTGACGCCTGCTATGACGAAACCCACTTCTCCCGCGCTTAACTCCTCGCGTATCTGCGACTTGGGCGTAAACACCCCAACCTGCTCGCACAGGTGCACCGAACCGGTCGCCATGAACAGGAGCTTTTCCCTGGTTCTGAGCACGCCGTCAAACACGCGGACCAGCATCACCACGCCCACATAGTTGTCGAACCAGGAATCGATGACCAGGGCCTTGAGAGAGCCCGACGGATCCCCGCCTGGCGCCGGAATGCGCTGCACCACGGCTTCCAGAATATCCTCAACACCCACCCCGGTCTTGGCGCTCGCCCTGACCGCATCCTTGGCGGAAATCCCGATGACATCCTCGATCTGCAGGATCGTGGCTTCCGGATCCGCAGAAGGCAAATCGATCTTGTTGAGCACCGGCACGACCTCCACGCCCTGCTCGATGGCCGTGTAGCAGTTGGCCACCGTCTGTGCCTCCACCCCTTGCGTCGCATCGACCACCAGCAGCGCGCCCTCGCAGGCCGCAAGCGATCGGCTGACTTCGTAGGAGAAGTCCACATGCCCCGGTGTATCGATCAGGTTGAGCTGATAGGTCTTGCCGTCACGCGCCAGATATTTCAAGGCCGCAGTCTGCGCCTTGATGGTGATGCCGCGTTCCCGTTCGATGTCCATCGAATCGAGAACCTGGCTTTCCATTTCGCGATCTGCCAGTCCTCCGCAGTGCTGAATGAAACGGTCCGCAAGCGTCGATTTTCCGTGATCGATGTGGGCAATGATCGAAAAATTGCGGATATTTTGCATCAAAAAAAAGGTGCCTCGCGGGCACCTTTTGCTCTTGCTGGGAGGGTGATTTTAGCGGTTTTCCCGGTATAACTGCCTGAATGATAGCGGTGCGACACCCGCTTACGCCGTGGCGCCCGTCAGCGACGCCAGATGGGCTTCCAGCGCCGGGCCATCCAGTCGATATCTGGCCAACTCACGGCCCTGGTGAAACAGGACCGGAACCAGTTCGCCAAATCGCGCCTCAAGCGCCGGATCCGAATCGACATCCACCACCTCGACACCAAAAGCAAAGGTTCCCCGCATCACTTCGAGTTCTGCGAGCATGTCATGGCACAGGTGGCAGTACCCCCGGCTGTAAAGCGTGAAGACGATTCCCGTACCCATCACCCTCTTGGCGTTTCACCGCGTATGGTCACGAACATATTGGATTCGCCACGCCGCACATGCAGCGTCAGCGTCGCATTGCGGTCGATTTGAGTCAGCAATTTGTTGAGTTGATCCGCAGAACCGATTTCCGTGGTCTGGCCCCGGGTTGTCACCGCGATAATGACATCCCCGGTCCGCACGTCGCCGCGCACGGCCTGGCGCACTTCCTCGACGATCACACCGCCGTTTATTTTGAGATCGCGGCGCTGCTCCGGGGTCAGGTCATTGACCACCAGACCGAGGCGGTTGGCGGCCTGTTCAGCGGGTCGACCGCGCCCCGGGGTCCGGCCGGCAACGCGATCCTCGGGCAATTCGCCGACAACCACGTTGATATCGCGCGCGGCGCCTTTGCGCCAGATTTCCATGGGAACGCTGACCCCGGGCCGCGTCCCACCGACGATGCGCGGCAAATCACTGGAATTGTCCACCGCCTTGCCGTTGAATTTGGTGATGATGTCGCCGGATTCGATCCCGGCCTTCTCGGCAGGACCACCCTTCTCCACGCCATTCACCAGTGCACCAACCGGTTTTGCCAGGCCGAAAGACTCCGCCAATTCACGCGATACCTCCTGTATCACCACGCCGATTCGCCCGCGTTGTACCTTGCCGGCGGTGCGCAACTGTCCCTGTATGTCCATTGCGACATCGATGGGGATGGCAAAGGACAGCCCCATGTACGTTCCGGTACGGCTGTAGATCTGCGAATTGATGCCAACGACTTCACCGCGCATATTGAACAGCGGTCCTCCGGAGTTCCCGGGGTTGATCGCCACATCAGTCTGAATGAAGGGTACAAAGTTTTCCTGGGGAAGACTGCGCCCCTTGGCGGACACGATACCGGCGGTGACAGTATTGTCGAAACCGAAAGGCGAACCGATTGCCAGAACCCATTCGCCCACCTTCAGTTTGTTCGCATCGCCAAACCGCACCGCGGGCAGCCCGGTGGCCTCTATTTTCAATAATGCAACATCCGTTCGGGCATCCGCGCCGATCACCTTGGCCTTGAACTCGCGTTTGTCGTTCAGCTTGACCGTGATCTCGTCGGCATTGTTGACCACGTGCGCATTGGTAAGAATATAGCCGTCACCACTGATGACGAATCCCGAACCCAGGGATCGATTTTCGAACTGCCGCGGGCCCGGGCCTTGCCCCGGTTCGGGCTGCCGGGGAATGAATCGACGAAAAAAATCATTAAGCGGATCATTTTCATTCAATCCGGGAACCTGCGGCACACCGGTTTCGGCACGTCGCTCGGTACTGGTGCTGATATTGACCACCGCGCCGCCCTGCTTTTCGACCAGCACCGTGAAATCCGGCAGATCCCGCACCTGGGCGATCGCGATCGCCGGCGCAATCGCCAGAACCGCCATTAGAATTTTCGCGAGCTTCTTACTCATGACTGTCTCTCTCTTTTTTTGATTCAATCCCAAATCGGGCACATGAAATCCGCAAGCATCGTCGGCCACGTTCGCGCTCCGGTCCGTCAGTTAGGCCGGCGATAGGCCAGCGCATGCGCCACATAGCGCACGCTCTCGGCAGGCGCCTCTCCGACTACCGTGATCCTGTGGGCCCCCAATTGGCGTATATATACATTGATTGCGCCCTGGCGGCTGAGTTCGGGATAGGCCGGACGCTGTCCGGAGGGCTCGATGAACACCGATATCGCAGCCAATCCATCGGACAAGACCATGTGCCCCACGTCCGCCGCCCCTCCCAGCGTCCGCCTGAGTTCCATGATCTTGCGAAATCCCGGCGGACTTGCGCGTAGCGTCCAACCCGCCTGCGCCAGATCGGCAGTCACCGCGGCAGCATCTTCTACCCGCCAGGACGCGGTCTTGCCGACGAAGCGTGATTTCACGCGGTCTCGGTCGATGGAACCACCAATTTGAAGCTGTGCAAATGAAAACTGCTCCATGACGTCGTTATGCTCATCAAATGTCTTGGCCCGGATGACCATTCCCGTCCGCGCGTCGACCCACAGCTTATGTCCGTACCGCATGTTGTCCCTGGGTTCCAGGTTGAGGACATGGCAGTCATACCCGGCGACACGCTCCATCTCGCCGCGCCGGATCACGTAGTTTTCCAGAAGTTCCTTGAGTTGCACCGGCAAAAACGCCGGGAATCCGTGTTGTACGGCGTGCTTGTCGATCCGGACGGTCGTCAGGGCAGGCAGATAACACACCACTTCGTCGCCACTGCGCACGATTTCGCGGGGCTGGCCGTCAAGTGCCTCGAGTTTCTCGCGGACGAGGGCCCCATCCACAATTCTGGTAATCCGCGAGGTTTCGCTCTGGCTGTCGTGCTGATAGACAAACGTCCCCGTGTAGGAAAGACGTTGCGTCGCAGCGAAAACACGATTCAACAACATCATGGCATCAGATTGCGAGTCGGCAACCGCGAGCAGCGGAAAGACCCCGAACAGCAATGCCAGAATACCGTGAGTGCGAAACCCCATCAGCGTGGCTCGCGCTCATCTGCCACGGTGCGTACATAGGGTGCCACACCCTGCATCGCACTGGTCGCTGAATATCGCTGGTGCGCGAGCAGATAATCCGCCACCAGAGTCGCCGAGGGCGCCGCCGCCGAGGGCATCTGCGGCACCACAGCCTTCTGTGCAAACTGGAAATCGTTTCGCATGCCGGGCAAAACTGTCCAGACAACCAGCGCCACGGCCGCGGCACCGGCTGCTATGGACATCGCCCACCCACCGATACCCTTCGCGGACCATGCCTTCGCTCGAGGCGCCAGTACCGTCGGCTCCTCGGCCAGGCGCTGCGCAACGCGGGAACAGATGTCCGGCGCGATCTGGCCGCGCAGAGCATCCCCTATAAGGTGGCAGGTATCCCAGGCGGCGCGATCCGCCGCATCGTTCTTGAGATTTGCCAGGTGCCTGGACAATTGCCCTTCCGGAAGTTCGCCATCCACCAGGGCAGATAATTCCTCGTTCATGCCGCCTACCACCTCAATTCCTTGCGCTTGTCCAGAATGGGGCGCAATTTCTCAGCGATAACCTCTCGCGCCCGAAAAATCCTCGACCTGACCGTACCTATGGGGCAATTCATAATCGCAGCAATCTCCTCATAGCTCAAGCCTTCAATTTCGCGAAGCGAAATCGCGGCACGCAATTCCTCGGGAAGGCAATCCATCGCGGAATTTACCGTTGCGGCAATCTCCTTTGACATAAGGATGCTTTCAGGAGTGTTGATGTCTCGCAATTGCTCGCCATCATCGAATAACTCCGCCTCCTCGGCGTCGTACGCCGTCAGCGTCGGCGCACGCCTGCCCGTTGCCACCGGATGACTCTTCGCGGTATTGATCCCGATCCTGTAGAGCCATGTATAAAACGCACTGTCTCCGCGAAACGTCGGCAATGCCCGGTAGGCCTTGATGAATGCCTCCTGGGCCACATCCTCCACTTCACCCGCGTCACGGATAAACCGCGACAGCAGCCGCAACAGCTTTCGCTGGTACTTCGACACCAGCAATTCAAACGCATGCTTATCGCCGCGCTGGGCGCGCTCGACAAGCTGCCTGTCAAGTTCCCGGTCACTCATTTCGCGTCACTGGGCATATTTTTCTGGGATCACCGGCGAAAGCGGCGTTCGCAGTATAGCCCGGGCGCCCGAGTAGCCATTTACTAAGCTAAAGACCCGTCTGCAGCGGATTAGTTCAATGGTTTTGGGCAATTTTCAGCCCGGCCGCCATCGAAACCAGACACGCAGGCAGCGCAGCGAAGGGGAGTCCGCCGAGTCGGGCAGCATTGGCACCCAGTGCCACCTGGGGCCTGCCCCCTGCAGGCCAACTAGCAGCAGATACTCACTGCACCAGCCTACCCGGACCGTCCTCGACGAATAAACCCTCCCCCTGCAATCGAACCAACGCGCGGCGCCATCGGGCAGGACATCAAAGCGAGCGACGCCCCCCGGGAGCCACAGCATGGCCCTGGCCACGCACCAGGCAGCTGAGAGCAGTGCTCCGGCGGACACCAGCACCAGAGGAACTCCAGTCAGGGCCGGAAACACCGCTGCGACGGCAAGAGAATGGGAGACGGTGGCGAGCAACGCCAGGCTGCGAGATGGCCGCAATACCAAACTGCAGACGGGCGGACTCAAATGCGGGTGAAAATCAATGTCCCGTTGGTGCCGCCGAAACCGAAAGAATTGGACAATGCCGCGCGGATGGGCATCGAACGCGCGGTATTGGGCACATAGTCAAGGTCGCAGGCAGGATCAGGCGAGTCCAAATTGGCGGTCGGCGGAGCGATCTGCTCGTAGAGGGCCATTGACGAGAACACGGACTCAATCCCGCCGGCCGCACCCAGCAGATGGCCCGTCATCGACTTGGTGGAACTCATCGCAACCTTATCCACGTGCGTTCCAAAAGCGCGCTTCACGGCAATAGTTTCGGCGATATCCCCGAGAGGTGTGGAGGTGCCATGGGCATTGATGTAATCCACCTGGTCCGCATTCAGTTTCGCATTGCGCAGTGCGTTGGTCATGCATCGCGCCGCGCCTTCACCGTCCTCGCAGGGCGCGGTGATGTGGTGGGCGTCTGCGCTCATGCCGTAGCCTGCCAGCTCGCAGTAAATCCTCGCGCCGCGCTTTTTCGCATGCTCAAATTCTTCCAGTACCAGCACCCCGGCCCCTTCCCCCAGCACGAAACCGTCGCGGTCCTTGTCCCAGGGGCGACTCGCACGAGTGGGGTCATCGTTCCGCCCGGATAACGCACGCGCGGCACAAAATCCCCCGACGCCCAAAGGCGAGACCGTCGCCTCCGCCCCCCCGGCGATCATCACGTCGGCATCGCCGTATTCGATCAGGCGCCCGGCTTCGCCGATACAGTGATTGGCTGTGGTGCAGGCGGAAACCACGGCGAAATTGGGCCCCTTCAATCCATACATGATGGAGAGCTGCCCTGAAATCAGATTGATGATCGTGCCCGGAACAAAAAACGGCGAAATCTTCCGAGGGCCACCCGCCGCATACGCGATATGCGTATCCTCGATCAGCGGCAGTCCGCCGATTCCGGAGCCAATGCACACGCCGATCTGGGTGAGGTCCTCTTTGTCGAGAGCCAAACCGGAATCCTTGAGCGCATCGATTCCTGCGGCCAGTCCGTAATGGATAAACGTGTCGAAGCGCCGCGCTTCCTTGCCCGAGAGGTACTTTTCCACGGCAAACCCGCGGACCTCTCCGGCTATCCGCGAACTGAAGGCGGTTGCGTCAAAGCGGGTAATAGGTCCAATGCCGGACTTTCCCGCGAGAATCGCGGTCCATGACTCGGTCAGCGTATTGCCGACCGGAGAAATGATTCCGAGCCCTGTGATTACAACGCGACGGCGGGTCAAGATATCCCTGAACGGCTGTGATTGAACTCAGGAAGCCTTGCCATGGGCGTTGATATAGTCGATCGCCAGGCGCACTGTGGTGATCTTTTCTGCATCTTCATCCGGAATTTCGGTTTCGAACTCTTCTTCCAACGCCATCACCAGTTCTACCGTATCCAGAGAATCGGCGCCCAGATCGTCCACGAACGAAGACTCGTTTTTGATCTCGGATTCGTTGACCCCAAGCTGCTCGGCAACAATCTTCTTTACCCGTTGCTCAATGTTTTCCATATTGCACTCCTTCTCCCTGTGTAGCGCTGGTGTCCTGATTTTTGTGGCGCGAATTGTAGCAGATCCCGCTGTGAGAAATAATTCCCTGCTAATTCATAAACATTCCGCCATTGACATGAATAGTGGTGCCGGTAATGTATGCAGCCGCGGGTGAGGCGAGAAAACATACTGCGGCGGCAATATCTTCTGCGCTTCCAAAACGAGCCAGTGAAATCTGCCCCAGCAACGCTGCACGTTGCTCCTCGGTGAGCGCGCGCGTCATGTCGGTTTCGATAAACCCCGGAGCAACGCAATTGACGGTGATGCCGCGGCTGCCGATTTCCCGCGCCAGGGAGCGGGTAAAACCGGCTACGCCCGCCTTTGCCGCCGCGTAATTGACCTGGCCCGCATTGCCGGTTGCAGCCACCACTGAGGTGATGCTGACAATCCTGCCGCTGCGCGCTTTCATCATGCCGCGCAACACTGCTTTGGACAGACGAAAAACGGAATTCAAATCGGTATCGATAACGGTATCCCATTCCGCTTCCTTCATGCGAACCGCCAGATTGTCCTTGGTGATCCCTGCATTATTGACAAGTATTGACACTGCGCCGTATTGCTTTTCAATCAGATCGAGCAGCGCGCCGACTGCCGGGCCGTCGTTGACATCAAGTTTCGCACCTCGACCCGTGACCCCCTGTTCCCTGAGATATTCGTCCACCGTGGCCGCCCCGGATTCGGAGGTACCGGTACCGATGACAGTCGCTCCCCGTGAACCCAGCGCGATGGCAACTGCCCTGCCGATGCCTCGGCTTGCCCCGGTCACCAGTGCAATCTGGTTGGCAAGCGTGTGCGGGTTATCCATGTATCTGCAATGCCTGCTCCATGGCGACCCGATCCGCAAGCGCGATGCCCTGCAGATTCGCGCTGATCCGCTTGGACAGAGGCGCGAGAACCTTGCCCGGACCGCATTCGAAAACGTGCGTCATACCTGCCGCCGCCATCGCGATAATGCATTGTGTCCACCTGACCGGATGATCGGCCTGCCCGACCAGAGCTTCGCGTATCTGCTCTGGCTGCATGTGGGTCGCAGCGTCAAGGTTGTGCACCACCGGAATGGCGGGGGAATGAAACTTCACATCGGCCAGGGCCTGCGCCAGCCGCACCGCCGCCGGCCCCATCAGCGAGGAGTGAAACGGCGCGCTGACTGGCAGGGGAACTGCCCGCTTTGCTCCACGGAGCTTGGCGGCCTCCATGCCTCGCTTTACCGCCGCTGCGTGTCCGGCAATCACCACTTGCGCGGGAGCATTGAAATTGACCGCCTCGACCACCTCGCCCAGCGCCGCTTCGGCGCACGCCGCCACTACCGCATCATCATCCAGCCCCAGTATTGCGGCCATGGCGCCGGTTCCTTCCGGCACCGCTTCCTGCATGGCCCGGGCGCGCAGGCGCACCAGGGGCAGGCAATCTGAAAATGACAGCGCACCGGCGGCAACCAGCGCCGAATATTCCCCCAGACTATGGCCGGCAAGCATGGCGGGCTGGGCGCCTCCCATGGCCAGCCAGGCGCGGTAGACCGCAACGCCTGCGGTCACCATGACCGGCTGGGTGTTCACGGTGCGATTGAGCTCCTCTGCCGGACCTTCCGCCAACAGCCTGGCGATGTCCTGACCGAGAATATCCGAGGCTTCGTCAATGGTCTGACGGATTTCGGGCAGATCGCCATAGGCATTCATCATCCCTACGGTTTGCGATCCCTGCCCGGGAAACACCATGGCCAGTTTCAACATCGTTCCTATACAAGTGTTCAATACTCAAGAACAGCCGCGCCCCAGGTGAACCCACCACCCACCGCGGCCAGCATGACCCTTTGCCCGCGCTTGATGCGGCCGTCACGGACGGCGCAATCCAATGCCAGCGGCACCGATGCCGCCGAGGTATTGGCATGGCGGTCAACCGTCACCACCACCCGCTCGGCGGGTATTCCAAGGCGCTTTGCGGTCGCATCCAGTATGCGCACGTTCGCCTGATGCGGAATGAACCAGTCGACATCCGTCACACCGAGGCCGCATTGCAGCAGGGTTTCCCTTGCAACCTCATCGAGTACGCGCACCGCGAACTTGAAGACCCCCTGGCCATCCATCTGCACGAATGCGGTGCCCTTCACCTGTCCACCGCAAACCGTGCCGGGAACCGAGAGGATTTTTGCCTGCGATCCGTCGGCTCGAAGCACGCTGCCAAGAATTCCCGGATTCGGCTCCGCGCGCAGCACGACAGCACCGGCACCATCGCCGAACAACACTGCGGTGGCACGATCATTCCAGTCCAGTATGCGCGAAAACACCTCCGCGCCGACCACCAGGGCGCAACGGCTCTGACCGGACCGGATGAACTTGTCCGCGATACTAAGCGCATACACAAAGCCGCTGCAGACGGCCTGAATGTCGAATGCGGCCCCTCCCTTGATCCCGAGTTTCGCCTGCAACAGGCATGCACTGCTGGGAAAAATCTGATCCGGCGTGGAGGTGGCAAAGATGATGAGATCCACCTCGGAAGCCGGTGTGTCTGCGGCAAGCAGCGCCGCCTGGCAGGCCCGCAGGGCCAGATCGCTGCTCGACTCTGACTCAGCGGCGATATACCGTTGCCGGATGCCGGTGCGGCTGTGGATCCATTCGTCAGAGGTATCCATGGTGCGGGCGAGCTCGGCATTGGTGACCAGGCGCTCCGGCAGGTAGCTGCCGGTCCCTGCGATCCTCGACCAGATCATGCCGCCTCCAGACTGGCAAGACGATGTGTCAACCGGGCGATGACGTCGCTCTCGACCTCCTCGCGCGCCCTTTCAATGGCCCGGCGAAAGGCAAACTGGTCCGCCGATCCGTGACTCTTGACGACAACACCCCGCAGCCCGATAAACGTCGCGCCGTTGTAGGTGCGGTGATCCACGCGACGCTTGAATGCCACAAGTGCCGGCGCGGCGGCAAGCGCGGCCAGTTTCCTGAAAAAACTGCGGCTCAATTCCTCCTTGAGGAACGCACCGAGCATCTGCGCCAGCCCTTCCACCGCTTTCAAGGCCACATTGCCCACAAAACCGTCGCATACCACCACGTCGCTAGTTCCTTTGAATATGTCGTCACCTTCAACGTTGCCGATGAAATTCAGGCCGCTCGCGCGCAGCAGAGCAGCCGTTTTCTTGACGACTTCGTTTCCTTTGATATCCTCTTCGCCGATATTGAGGAGGCCGACCGTGGGACGTTCCTTGTGTTCAACCGCAGAAACCAGGACCGAGCCCATGATCGCGAATTGCAACAGATTTTCGGCGCTGCAATCGACATTGGCGCCGAGGTCAAGCACATAGGTCCCGCCGGATTGCGAAGGCAGCACCGACAGGATTGCCGGCCGGTCTATGCCGGGAAGCGTTTTCAATACGAAACGGGTAATGGCCATCAGCGCGCCGGTATTGCCCGCGCTGACCAATGCCTGAGCCTCGCCGCTCTTGACCAGTTCGGCCGCCAGACGGATCGAAGACTCCTTCTTGCCACGCAAGGCCGCGGCAGGGGACTCGTCCATCGATATGATCTCCGACGCGTGATGCACGCGCAGGCGACCCGCATTCGCGCTGCCGGCGCGATGCAATTCGGCGTTGATGGGATCGCTGAGACCGACCAGCACCACTTTCGCAGTGCGGTGCATGGCCAGGAACTCGATCGCCGCCGGCACGGTGACATGCGGACCATGGTCGCCGCCCATGCAATCGATCGCGATGGTGATGGCTATGTTGGCCGCCCCGGGAATGAATTCCGCATCGGGACGCCATGCGCCCCGAAAACGAAACCTGGCTTACTCGCCCCTGCCTTTTGCCACCTTCTTGCCGCGGTAATAACCGCTGGGGCTGACGTGGTGGCGCAGATGCACTTCGCCGGTGGTCGGTTCGAGTGCAAGCGGAGGTGCCACCAGGAAATCATGCGCACGGTGCATGCCCCGCTTTGAGGGGGACTTCTTGTTCTGCTGTACTGCCATGTGTGTACTCCTTCAATTCCTTCGATTCGCGCGGCGAACCTAACGATCGTCGCGTTTTTTCAATCCTGCCAGAACACCAAAAGGCGACTGCTTTTTCGGTCCGGCAATCGACCCGTCGATATCACAAACCTCATGCTTGGGTGCCTCGGGCAGCGCAAGAATGACCTCATCTTCCACCAACTCCGCGACACGCATATCCCGTGTCGCAATCACCCGGTCAACCTCGTCGTCCGCCTGCGCGATAAAATCCGGATCCGCGCACAACTCCAGTTCCACATCCACTTCGACATCAATCAACAGCGGCCCCAGACAGCGCTGGCAGACCACTTCCAGGCGTCCCGAGGCCTTCAGCCCGAGACTGGGTTTCCCCGTCCGGTTCAGGCCACCACGAAGCCAGTACTCAACTCCGGAGGTTTTGCACGGCAGTTCCGCAAGACGCGAAAGTCGTTCAAGACCCAGCGTCCCGCGCAATTCGCCGCCATCGCGTGCGAACTGGAGGCCGTCGATAACCCCCGGTAGCGACATAGGGCGCGCATGATATTATGATTGGGTCGCGCTGTCAAGAAACTGCAAGCTGTTCAGGGCGTTACCTTCCTTTTTTCGGGCTCCCCCGGCGCCCTGCTCAGATTCGTGAAACTCATCCTCGCCTCCACCTCTCGCTACCGCAGGGAACTCCTCGCCAGGCTCGGACTGCCCTTCGAAGTTGCCGCGCCGCAAGTCGATGAAACTCCGCTTCCGGGCGAACAGCCGCAGGCATTGGCTTTGCGTCTGGCTTGCGCCAAAGCATTGAATGTGGCGGCGAATTATGCAGATGCGCTGGTCATAGGCTCAGATCAAGTGGCCTGCTGTGGCAACCAGTTGCTTGGCAAACCCGGAACCCACGAAAATGCCACGCGCCAATTGCTTCAACTTTCAGGACGGGAAGCGGTCTTTTTCACCGCCTTGTGCGTGCACAGTACGGTCACCGCCAGGACACTGCACAAAAGCGTCGCCAACCCGGTCTGGTTCCGCACGCTGTCGCCCCCCGCGATCGAGCGCTATCTTCGCAAGGAGCAGCCTTATGACTGTGCCGGCAGCGCAAAATCCGAAGGTCTGGGCATTGCGTTGATCCAGAAACTCGGCGGCGACGATCCGAATGCCTTGATAGGTCTGCCTCTGATCGCGCTTGTCGATCTGCTCAGGGAGCACGGCCTGGAGGTACCTTAATTGCCCGCCGGGACGATATGGATGCTGCCCGCCACGCTGGGTGGCACCGATGTCGCTGCAGTCATACCTCAGGCGGTATTGGATCGGGTTCGCAAACTGGATTACTTCCTGGTCGAAGAACCCAAATCGGCGCGCGCATTTCTGAAACTGGCCGGACATCCAGAACAGCTTTCCCGGTTGCGCATCGAGCGTCTCACCAACGACACTTCCGCACAGGAACTGACGGCCATGATCGATGTCGTCCGGGGCGGCGTGGATGCCGGCCTGCTGTCGGAGGCGGGATGCTCGGCCATTGCGGATCCTGGCGCGACGCTGGTTCGACTCGCACATCTGGCGCAGCTCCGGGTTGTGCCGCTGACCGGCCCGTCCTCACCGATTCTGGCGTTGATGGCCTCGGGCCTGGAAACCCAGCGCTTTTCCTTTCACGGTTACCTGCCGATCAAGGAACCCGCGCGCTCCCGTGCCATACGCGCTTTTGAGCAACAATCGCAGGCCGCCCGAGAGACTCAGATCTTTATTGAGACACCCTACCGCAATCACGCCCTGCTCAGTGCATTGCTCAGCACCTGCCAACCGGAAACCCTGCTTTGCGTCGCCTGCGACCTGACTCTCCCGACCGAGGAAATCTCGACCCGAAATATTCGCGCCTGGCGTGCAACGACCGTCAGCCTGGACAAACGGCCCTGCGTGTTTCTCCTGCTAGCGCAGCCCGAAGCGGCTCGAGACAAGAACACCGGATAAAGACTCCGCGAGCACCGCACCGAACCTTCGTGCAAAACGCTCGGCCAGATTCTGCTTCTGCGTGAAATCGACGATCTGTTCAGCCTTCACCACTTCCCGTGCGACCCAATCCAGGCTGCCCAGTCCATCGGCCAGTCCGATGTCGATGCTCTTGGCCCCTGTCCAGATCAGCCCCGAGAAAATTTCCGGCGACTCCTTGAGGCGCTTGCCGCGCCCTTTCCTGACGACCTCGATAAACTGCTCGTGAATATCGGCAAGCAGGGCCTGTGCATATTTCTTCTGGGACTCATCCTGCGGTGAGAACGGATCCAGAAAGGCCTTGTTCTCCCCTGCCGTCAACACGCGGCGTTCCACGCCCAGTTTTTGCATCGCACCGGTGAAACCCCAGCCGTCCATGATGACGCCGATCGAACCGATGATGCTGGCCTTGTCCACGTAGATCCGATCTGCGGCTGCGGCGATGTAGTAGCCGCCCGAAGCGCAGACGTCCTCGACCACCGCGTACATGGGAATGTTCGGGTAAATCGTTCGCAATCTGCGGATTTCGTCGTAAATGATGCCCGCCTGAACCGGGCTTCCGCCGGGGGAATTGATGCGCAGAACCACAGCCTGGGTGTTCTTGTCCTTGAACGCTGCCTGCAGGGCCGAATTCACCTGATCCGCACTGGCATCCCCGCGCGCTGCGATCACCCCGGCAATTTCCACCAGCGCCGTGTGCTTGTTGCCCGAGAGCGAATCTCCATCCACCTTCCAGTCCATCGCGAGCACCAGCACCACCGTTATATAGGCGAAGGTCAGCAATTTGAAGAAGATGCCCCAAAGCCGCGCTCGCCGCTGCTCCTTGAGCGCCGCCGTTGCGAGCTTTTCGATAATGCCCCGTTCCCAGTTTTCACCGTTGTCAGCCATTTGTCCGTTCCTTCAAAATCCATGATTCGGCGAGATAGACCCAGCGAGAAAGCCCCCGCCGTCGAATTCTTCCACCACCGATTTGGCGAGCCCGTGATTGCAAGGGCCGCCGAAGCATTTGCCGGTCGGCCGATCGTAGCTGGCCCCGTGCGCCGAGCATATCAAAACCAACCCCTCACCATCGAAAAACTTGCCCGGATTCCAGTCGAACCCATCCGGCAGATGCGCGCATAGGCATGCACCTCGTCCTGATAGCGGGTCACGAACACTGACCCGCCGTGGCGATCCGGCGCAATATCGAAGCGCACCCCACCCCGCACCTGGCGAGATCCTCGGCGCGGCAGATCAGCCGTTTTGATTCAGCCATTGCGACAATTCCCCGGTATCGCCGACGCATGCCAGCGGCCGCATCGCCTCCAGCGATTCGCGGCTGTGGGCACCATGGCAAACCGCCAGCGCAGTGACCATCGCATTGCCTGCCATCTGCAGATCATGCGTCGTGTCACCGATCATCAACATCTGACTGGCGTCCACGTCGAACTCGCCCATCAGTTCGGTCAACATGTCCGGCGCCGGTTTGGGCGTGCACTGGTCGGCGCAGCGCCACGAGGAGAAATACCGGGCAAGCCCTAGCTCCGACAAGGAACGCTCCAAACCACGACGGCTCTTTCCAGTGGCGATTGCCAACTGGTGGCCGCGGTCCTGCAAGCCCGCCAGCATCGACTCGGTGCCGGGATACAAGCCGGTGGTCTGGCGAAGAAAATGCGCCCTGTAGCAGTCGGCGAGCTTTGCATACTCGCTGCGCGGCAGGTCGGGAACGATATAGGCAAGCGCATCCTCCAGTCCCAGACCGATAATGTGACGCGCCCGCGCGGAAGCCGGAACCGGTAGATCGAGGTCGGCACAGGCCTGCTGCAGGCATGCCACGATGGCGCCGGTCGAATCTGACAGCGTGCCGTCCCAATCGAAAACAAGCACCTCAAAGTGGCGCATCGTTCTCGGACCGGGCGTCCAACCGCGCCAGAAAAGAGGCCAAGGCGTCGGGCAGAGGGGATTCCAAAGCCATTTTTGTACCTAGGTTGGGATGCAAGAAGCTCAACTGCGCGGCGTGCAGGAACATTCTTTTCAGCCCTTGCTTGCCCAGCGCCCGATTCCACTCAAAATCACCGTATTTGGCATCCCCCGCAATCGGGAACCCCAGATGTGCCAGATGAA
The DNA here is from genome assembly GCA_903859155.1 of uncultured beta proteobacterium. Taxonomy (GTDB): domain Bacteria; phylum Pseudomonadota; class Gammaproteobacteria; order Burkholderiales; family SG8-39; genus 2-02-FULL-62-17. The sequence goes on along the minus strand of CAIOLO010000083.1, from coordinate 40,471 downwards.
CCCGTATCTGATGAGTCCGCCCCGTCAGCAGTTCGGCACTGAGCAAAGTGTATGAACCGGCCATTCGTACCCTGCGGAAAATGGTAATTGATTCCTTCCCCTCGGTCTCGACACTGACCCGGCGCTCACCCGCGCCGTTGACATACTTGTGAAGCGGAAGGTTGACGGTGCGCTTGGCATCACGCCACTTTCCCTTGATCAGGGTGCTGTAGCATTTTTTTGTCTGGCCCTCGCGCAATGCCGTATGCATCGCTGTCAGTGCCGAGCGCTTCTTGGCAAGGAGCAGAACCCCGGAGGTCTCCCGGTCCAGGCGATGCACCAACTCAAGAAACGACAATTCAGGACGGCTTGCCCGCAGGCGTTCGATCACGCCGAAGGAGATTCCGCTGCCTCCGTGGACCGCTATTCCTGAAGGTTTATCCACAGCCAGAAGGTATTGATCCTCGTAAATGATCGGCAGTTCCAGGGCAGGTGGCGGTGCAGTTTCGCTTCGTTCTGCCGTCCTGATCGGCGGAATGCGCACCAGGTCCCCGTCCTGGACCTTGTAGGTTGCGTCCACGCGCCGGCTGTTCACACGCACCTCGCCGGTGCGCAGAATCCGATAAATGTGGCTGCGCGGAACTCCCTTGCAGCGGCGCATCAGATAATTGTCGATCCGCTGCTGATCCGAGTCGGCATCCACCCGCAGGGTCTCTACTTTGCTTAAATCCTTCATTTTGCTTATAATCTCGCAGTTGCCCGCATATCCGGGCGGTTTGGCGACCTGTTGAAGATTGAAGGTCCTTACCGTCCTGCACCGGTTCCACAGCGTGATTTTTAAAATTCCGCAATTGTGGATAACCGAGGTCTAGGCCGGCAACGGGTGGGTCAATAATGACCCGATGTCTTGATAATACAAGCGCGCCGACTGATTAAAGGCAGATTTTTGAGGCCCGGGCAACACCAGGACCTCCACACGCCAGAACCCATAGTCCATGGCCTATACAAACACCATGCAATGATCATTTCAAAAATCTAGGCCCTGTACCACCCGCGCGCGCGGGAGAATAAAACAATGAAGCGCATGTTATTCAATGCGACCCAGGCTGAGGAACTCCGGGTTGCCATTGTCGACGGACAGAAACTACTGGACCTTGACATTGAATCGGCCGGCAAAGAGCAGAAAAAAAGCAATATTTACAAAGGTATCGTGACTCGGGTTGAACCCAGTCTCGAGGCCGCTTTCATCGAGTACGGCACCGACCGGCACGGTTTTCTCCCCTTCAAGGAGATTGCACGGGCCTACTTCAGGCAAGGCGTAGACGTCGGCAAGGCGCGCATCCAGGATGCCATTTCCGAAGGTCAGGAACTGATCGTCCAGGTCGAAAAGGATGAACGCGGCAACAAGGGCGCGGCGCTCACCACCTTTATCAGTCTGGCAGGCCGTTACCTGGTGCTGATGCCGAACAACCCCCGTGGCGGCGGCGTCTCGCGCCGTATCGAAGGCGAAGATCGCAACGAACTTCGCGAAGTCATGGATCATCTTGAATTCCCCCAGGGCATGAGCATCATCGCCCGCACCGCCGGTATCGGCCGGGCCCAGGAAGAGCTGCAGTGGGACCTCAATTACCTGCTCAAGGTCTGGGAGGCAATCGAAGGCGCCGCACAACCGCAGCGTGACGATGGCGGAAAGCTGATCAATCCGGCGCCGTACCTGATCTACCTCGAGTCCAACCTGGTGGTGCGTGCGATACGGGACTACTTCCACGACGAGATCGGCGAGATTCTCATCGACACCGAGGACATCTATGAACAGGCTTGCGCCTTCATGTCCGCGGTCATGCCCAACAAGGTCCAACTGGTCAAGCATTACCGGGATGACGTGCCGCTGTTCTCCCGCTTCCAGATTGAGCATCAGATCGAGACGGCATACGCTCGGCAGGTGTCTCTGCCCTCGGGCGGTGCCGTGGTGATCGACCATACCGAAGCGCTGGTCGCCATCGATGTCAACTCGGCGCGTTCAACGCGCGGCAGCGACATCGAGGAAACCGCATTTCGCACCAATATGGAAGCCGCCGAGGAGGCCGCTCGCCAGTTGCGCCTGCGCGATCTTGGCGGACTGATCGTCATCGACTTCATCGACATGGAAAACCAGCGCAATCAGCGCGAGGTCGAAAACAAGCTGCGTGAATCGATGCGCTACGACCGCGCCCGGGTGCAACTGGGCAAGATTTCGCGCTTCGGACTGATGGAGCTTTCACGGCAGCGCCTGCGCCCATCTCTGGGCGAGACCGCGCATCAGCCGTGTCCGCGCTGCAGTGGCACCGGTTTCATTCGCGGCACCGAGTCCACCGCGCTGCACATTCTGCGCATCATCCAGGAAGAGGCGATGAAGGAGAACAGTGCGGCCATCCATGTGCAAGTTCCCGTGGATGTCGCGACATTCCTTCTCAATGAAAAGCGCGTCGATATCGCTTCGGTGGAATCACGACTGAAGGTCAACGTTATTCTGATTCCGAATATTCATCTTGAAACACCCAATTACACGATCACGCGCCGTCGCCACGACGACTTGAACCAGGAAGGTGTGCTTCCGGCCTCCTACAACATGGTTGATGCGCCTGCCGACGCGGAACATCTGCTGCCCTCGCAGGAGGTCAAGCCGGCAAAACCCCAGGCGGCGGTGCAAAATGTCACACCCGAGCAACCGGCACCGGCACCCGCGGCGAACCCGAAACCGGCGCCTTCACAGGCAACAGCAGTCCCCGCCGATGGCTCCGGAATCTTCGGTCGTATTCTGGGCTGGTTCAAAGCCGCACCGGCTCCGACCAAGAACGAGGAAGCGCCCGCACCAGCACCGAAACGTGATTCGCATCGCGAGCGTGACGATAATGCACGGCGCGGGCGCGGTCAGGAGCGCAGTGGTCGCGGAGGCGAACGCCAGAATCGCGGCGAAGGCCGGGGTCCGCAAGGCGGGGGCCAGGAGCGAGGTGAACGCGGCCGGCAGGGCCAGCCGCGCGCCGACCGCCAGGATCGCGGCGAGCGCGGTGCGCCAAACCAGGGCGAGCGTTCGCGTGAAGACCGCCCGGACCGCGGACCTCGTCAAGAGGGATCGGCGCGTCCGGAGGGATCGCCGCGTTCGGAGGGACGTCGGGACGGCCGCAACGGGCGCGGTCGCGATGCTCAACGCAGTGCCGGGGACCCACACGAGGTGGAGCGTCAGCTTCAGGTAGAACAGGGTCAGGCGCTGGCTGCAGCTGAAACCGCTGGCGAAACTTCGCCGAACGGGGAGCAACGTCCGCCGCGCGCCGAAGGCGAGCGTGGTGAACGTGGTGGCCGGCGGCGCGGCGGTCGCAACCGCAATCGCGACGGGCGCCCGCAGTCGGATCGAAGCGCAAACGGTGGTGAGGCAGAGCAGTCGGGCGCATTACCGCCACCAATTTCCATCGCCGAAGCGATGACGCCGGCAGCAGAGGTTGCGACATCGGATTCCACCTTGCCGCAGGCAGCCGAAACGCAGGAAGTGGTGCATTCCACTCCTGTCGCTGCGCCGGTGACTGAAGTCGCTGCGCCGGTAACTGAGGTCGTTGCCCAGGTGCCCGTCAGCGCCCCTGCGCCCGCCCCTGAGCCGGTTCAGGTGGTCGTGCAATTGGCCCCTGTAAAATCAGAACCGCAGCCTGTGGTTGAGAAAGTGGATATGCAGCAGGTTCTGCAGTCAAGCGGCCTGCAACTGGTGGAAACCCGCTTTACGGCGGAAACCGTTCCTGAACCGGCATTCGTTCCTGCCAAGCGCGAGCGCCGCCCGCCTCCCTCGTCCCTGAATGAGCCTCTGGCGCAGGTCGAAACCGGGAAACCGGTTTCTGTTGTTCCGCCCGCCTGAGTCCACGCAGAAGATGGTCACGGGGCGCCCTTGCGGCGCCCCTTTTTTTTCCGGATCGCTTCACCGTTTGCTAATCTGGCGTCCGCTTCCGTTCGACAGCACCCTTGATGGGGAATGGAATGCGCGGTTAAGGTGTTAGCGCACTGGAGGGCATTTCGGCGCCCAAGTGTCCCTGTCAAAATCAACTGAGGAGTTGCAATGATGAATACTGCCCTTAGCCTGACTCTCGCTTTGTTAATCGGTGCATGCGGCAGCGCACTGGCACAGCAGAAAGTCGTCAACATCAGAGGGACCGTGACGGCATTTGACGGAAAGATCATATCGGTCAATTCACGCGAAGGCGGCGCAGTGCAGGTGGAACTACCGGACAATGTGAATGTCGCCGGGACCAAGGCCATCACGCTCGCGGACATCAAACCGGGCATGCCCCTCGGCGTAACAACGATAAAGCGCGCCGACGGGGAGATCGTTGCAATCGATGTGAGACCCATTCCACCCACCGCGCCCCAGGGGCTGACACCCTACGACCTGCAGCCGGGATCGACCATGACCAACGCCGTGCTCGAGGGCCAGGTTCAATCTGCCGGAAGCGCGGAATTGACCCTCAATTACAAGACGGGGATGGTGAAAGTCCTGGTTCCGGCGGGCACGCCCATGTCGGCTAACATTCCCGGCAGTCGCTCGGATATAAAGCCCGGTGAAACCGTTTCCATCTCGGCTAGGGTCGGCGCGGATGGCAAATTGGTCGCCGCGCGGATTCAGGTCAGCACCGGCGGCGTCAAACCCACCTGGTAATTCCGCTTCTGTCAGACTGGCTACAAGGGGCCCGCACAGGCCCCTTTTTCATCGCGCCGCCTGCCTGGGAACCTCATCTTCGGGTGAGGCGCCAAAAAAACTTTTTCGCAGCGCGGCCAGACGATCGCGTGCCTGGGCCGCTTTCTCGAATTCCAGATTGCGCGCATGTTCCAGCATCTGCTTTTCGAGTTGGCGAATCTCACGTGCCATGTCCTTTTCGGACATGGTTTCATAACGCGCCTGGTCCTGCGCCGCCTTGAGTTCCAGTTGCGCCTGTTGCGGGTCATACACGCCGTCGATCATGTCGCGCACCTGCTTGATGATCCCCTTGGGTGTGATGTCGTGCCGGGTGTTGAACTCCACCTGCCGGCCGCGCCGCCGGTCGGTCTCACCGATGGCCCGCTGCATCGAGTCGGTAACCCGGTCCGCATAAAGTATCGCCTTGCCGTGAATGTGCCGCGCGGCCCTGCCTATGGTCTGGATCAGCGCCCGCTCGGAACGCAGAAAGCCCTCCTTGTCCGCATCCAGAATAGCCACCAGAGATACCTCCGGCAAGTCCAGACCTTCGCGTAGCAGGTTGATGCCGACCAGCACATCGAACACACCCAGCCGCAGGTCACGGATGATCTCCACGCGCTCGACGGTCTCCACCTCGGAATGCAGATAGCGCACCTTCACGCCGTGCTCCGAAAGATATTCGGTCAACTCCTCGGACATGCGCTTGGTCAGGGTGGTGACCAGCACACGCTCCTGAAGTGCAACACGCAGTGTGATCTCCGACATCAGGTCATCGACCTGGGTCGAGGCCGGGCGCACCTCCAGAACCGGATCGATCAGTCCGGTTGGCCGTACCAGCTGCTCGACGACCTGTCCTGAATGCTGCTGCTCATAATTCGCCGGCGTCGCAGACACGAAAACGGTCTGCCGCATCACCTTCTCGAATTCCTCCAGGCGCAGCGGCCGATTGTCCAGCGCCGAGGGCAGCCGGAAACCGAAGTTCACCAGGTTCTCCTTGCGGGAGCGGTCGCCCTTGAACATCCCGCCAAGCTGTCCGATGGTGACATGGCTCTCGTCGATGAACATCAGGGCGTTGGGTGGCAGGTAATCGATCAGCGTCGGCGGGGGCTCCCCCTGCTTTCTTCCCGACAGGTGGCGCGAGTAGTTCTCGATGCCTTTGCAAAAACCCAGTTCCACCAGCATTTCCAGGTCGAAGCGTGTGCGCTGCTCGATGCGTTGCGCCTCCACCAGTTTGCCGGCGTCCTGGAAAAATCTGATGCGCTCGGCAAGTTCGATCTTGATGGCTTCGATGGCCCGCAGCGTAGTCTCGCGCGGCGTCACGTAGTGGCTGGAGGGGTAGACGGTGAAGCGCGGCACGCGCTGGTGTGCGTGCCCGGTGAGCGGATCGAACAGGGTCAGGCTCTCCACCTCGTCGTCGAACAATTCCAGGCGCAGTGCGGTCTCGGAATTTTCCGCCGGAAACACATCGATCACATCGCCCCTGACGCGAAAGGTGCCGCGCTTGAAATCGATGTCGTTGCGGTCGTACTGCATCGCGGTCAGCCGCGCGATGACATCCCTCTGGGAGTACTTTTCCTTCTCCCGCAGGTGCAGGATCATGCCGTGGTAATCGACCGGGTCGCCGATACCGTAGATGCAGGACACGGTGGCCACCGTGATCGAGTCCTCGCGTTCCAGCAGGGATTTGGTGGCCGAAAGCCGCATTTGCTCGATATGCTCGTTTATCGAGGAATCCTTCTCGATAAACAGGTCCCGTGAAGGCACATAGGCCTCCGGTTGGTAGTAATCGTAGTAGGAGACGAAGTACTCCACCGCATTGTCGGGAAAAAACTCGCGAAACTCCCCGTACAACTGCGCGGCGAGCGTCTTGTTGGGCGCGAGCACCAGCGCCGGGCGCCCGGTACGGGCGATCACGTTCGCCATGGTGAAAGTCTTGCCAGAACCGGTAACACCCAGCAAAGTCTGGTAGGCAAGACCGTCGTTGATGCCCTCGAGCAACTTTTCGATCGCCTGGGGCTGATCCCCAGCGGGTTTGAAATTCTGGTTGAGCCGAAATCGGCTGTTTGGGAAAGTAATGGCCAAGGGGTACAATGTGCACTGCAACAAATTGGGTATCCTAACACCATGAGCACACAACACCCCGCTTCACCCCTCGCAGCCGTCCCGATGGCGCCAAAAGACCCTATCCTCGGGGTCACGGAAATCTTTAACAGCGACCCCAACCCGAACAAGGTCAATCTGGGCGTCGGTATCTATTACGACGACAACGGCAAGGTGCCCGTACTTGAGTGCGTGCGCCTCGCCGAGCGCCAACTGGTCGAGACCGCATCGCCGCGTGCCTACCTGCCCATAGACGGGCTGCCGGCCTATGACGCGGCGGTTCAAAAGCTGGTATTTGGCGCCGACAGCGCCGCGCTAAAAGAGAAACGCATCATTACCGTGCAGGCATTGGGCGGCACCGGCGGACTCAAGATCGGCGCCGACTTCCTGCGCCGCATCGCCCCGAATGCACAGGTGTGGATCAGCGATCCCAGTTGGGAGAATCACAAAGCGCTTTTCGAGGGTGCCGGCTTCGTCGTCAACAGCTACCCCTATTACGATGCCGCCACCCATGGCCTGAATTTCAAGGCCATGCTCGATGCCTTGCAGACTCTGCCCGCGGGCTCGATCGTGGTGCTGCACGCGTGCTGCCACAATCCCACCGGGGCAGATATCGCGCCGTCGCAGTGGAAACAGGTTATCGATGCGGTGAACTCGCGCGGCCTGCTGCCGTTTCTCGACATCGCTTATCAGGGATTTGCCGAAAGTCTGGACGCCGACGGTCTGAGTGTGCGCATGTTCGCAGAAGCAGGCGGACCGGTATTCGTCTCCAGTTCATTCTCCAAATCGTTTTCGCTTTATGGCGAGCGTGTCGGGGCGCTGTCGATTGTCGCGGAAAGCGCTGATGAGGCCGCGCGCGCTCTGTCCCAATTGAAGCGCGTGGTGCGCACCAATTATTCCAACCCCCCCACGCACGGCGGCAAAACCGTCGCAGCAGTGCTGGGCTCACCCGAACTGCGGGCGATGTGGGAAAAAGAACTGGGGGGAATGCGCGAACGCATCCTCGACATTCGTCGTCAATTCGTCGAGAAGCTCAAGACGCGCCTGCCAGGCCGCGATTTCAGTTTTGTCATGCAGCAGCGTGGAATGTTCTCCTATTCGGGACTGACCAAGGCTCAGGTAGATCAATTGCGCGAGAAGCACTCGGTCTACGCCATCGATACCGGCCGCATCTGCGTCGCGGCGCTCAATTCTAAAAACATCGATCACGTAGTCGACGCGGTGGCCAAGGTACTTGCCTGATTTCAGCCGCATCCGATTGAATATCTGGCGTTTCCGGCCGTTATCGGATTGACCGGGAAGGCCTGTCTGACTAGAATACGCCCCTCGGGCTGGAGCCAATCCGGTCCGCGGCGTATTTCCCAAACCTCCCAAATCCCCGATAGCTCAGCTGGTAGAGCGACGGACTGTTAATCCGCAGGTCCCAGGTTCGAGCCCTGGTCGGGGAGCCAATACCAGAGCCAATCTCCAAAGGATTGGCTCTTTGTTTTTGTGGTGCAGAAATACAACGTATCCGCCGGTGTATTCATGGATTGGGTATTTCAGACGCTAAACGCTCTGGCGACATACGCATCTTGCCGGCCCTGCCCTCGCCCCGACCAACACCGACCTACAACCCAGCGCCCTGGAGCGGTGCGGCAACAATCGGGCACGCGGTCGGGGGCCATCAACTGCGTCGCGCGGAATCCCAGCTTTGCTCCTGCCTGTCATCCCAATGCTGGCATGGCGCGTTACACCAGCACCTACCCGCCAATAACTCGGAGCTCCACCATGCAGCTGAAACCAGTCCTCGTCGCCGCGCTGATCGCTTTTTCCTCCACCGTCCTGGCTCAGGCCCCGGCCACGACACCGCCAGGAGCAGCGGCAAAGGGTGCGCTTAAAGCTGACCGCGAGGCTGTGAAGGCAGACCGTGAAAAACTGAAGGCGGATCACGAAAAAATGAAGGCGGACCAGCAAAAGATGAAGGCGGCACGAGACAAGATGCGTGACGACAGAAAAGCCGCTGAAGCTGCTGCCAAAGCCGCGAAGGGTGGCGCTGCCCCCGCCAAGTAGGTGCCATAGGTGCGTACGACTCTCGCAGACATCATCTCGCCGCTCGCTGCTACGAGAAGTTCATCAACCGGGGAGCACCGGACGCTTTTTCAGCTCCGGCAGCACCGCGCGCTCGAATAACCGCACGCCGACCTGCGCGATGCGCCCGGCGCCTATTAGTTGCGCCGCGCCATCGCCCGCCTTCTTCCATGCCTTGTATTCATCCTCATAGGCCAGGCCCATCGAGCGGGCCAGCAGGTGAATGTAATTGTAGACCTGCGTCGCGCCCAGGGCCTCCAGCCCGCACAACTCGCGGTAGCACTGGTGGAAGATCGACACCACAGCATCGGCCCCGCTTACCTTCACCGCGTGCAGTGTGCCCGCGATCATGTCATCGATGGCGCCGGGCACCGCTTGGAGCGACGCGCACATGTAGCCGGGCACCGGTGTGTCCCCCTCCACCACTTCGACAGCCGGGATCATCCGCAGCAATTCGGGGACCACGCGGTTCACCGGACTGTGCTCGTTGAAACCGAGGTGCCGGTGCAGCAGCACCCGCAGCGGCACCGCGTGAACCAGCAGCGGCGCAAGCCTGTCGCGATTGGCGTAGATCAGGTCCACCAGATAGGTCATGGCGAAATGCATGTGGTTTGCCGGCCCCATGAACTCGTGCATGTGCGAGTGGCAGGAGGGGCACCACGCGACCACGCGCTCGCGCTGCAAAGCGTTAAACCTGGCGACGGTGCGCGTTGCCATGCCGCCCGCCGCAGTCTGATTGGCATCCTTCACCGTGCCGCAGCAGTAGTCCGGGCCGCCAACCGGCAGCGCGTCGAAACCCAGCGCGCGCAGAATGTCCAGGCAACTGCGAATGATATCGCCGTGGCGCAGCACATTGCATCCGTACCAGAAAGTTATCGGCGTTGGGGTCAGGTCTGGCATTGATGGGCGCGTTGGGGTCAGCTCTTGAATTGACGGGTCAAATCACGTTTGATTTCGCTAGAACCGGAACTGCCTCAGGTCCAGCGCTTGAGTTCTTCATCGCTCAGTTGCAGTTTCGCGAACGCGCGCACGCGGTTGAAGTAATCTGGATCTTCGCGCATCGCAAGCTGCTTCACCCCGCCGCGCCCGCCCAACGCCGTCATGCGCGCCAGGCGCATCATCATCAGCGGATCGATCTGTTCCGGGCAGACCGGCACGCACACGCCGCTGCGGCAGCAAACCGCGATCCAGCCGAGCGCCGCGGGCGAACCCTGCTCCCCGCCCAGCACCGCGAGCACACCAGCGACCACCCCGTGGCCGTCAGCGGCATCACCTGCGCCGCCCGGCGCAGGCTTCGCGTAAGCGGTCATCGGGCAGGCTTCATAACATTTCCCGCACCGGGTGCAGGCCGACAGGATGCGAGCGGCCTCCGCCTGCTGGAATGCCTTCAGACGCGCGCCAATGGCCGCACGAGCGGATGCCACACCATGCGATATATCGCCTGGCACTCCAGGTGGCGTTTCAACAGGCGATTTGTCGGTCACGCGCGGGTGTCTGTCTGGCCAATCCGGCAAAGCGTGACAGCTTACCTTACTTGCGGGCCGCTGAAGGCCATGCCTTGGTCGGTCCAGGCCTGCCGCGTGCGCGATCGGCGCGAATCCCCTGACAGGGTCAAAGGGCAGCTTCGGGCGCACGGCGGCATTGGCGGAGAATGGGGTTGAAGTCACCATCAGCGTCGAGCCATCGGCAACCGCACCCGCACCCGCAACATACTCCGCGCCTATCGAGCCGGTTGCGCCGGTCCGGTTCTCCACCACGACCGTGCTGCCGATCCGCGTGCCAAGCTTCTGGCCGACCAACCGCGCAAAAATGTCTGTGCTGGCACCCGGCTCAAATGGGACGACAATCTTGATCAGTTTTGGCGCATTTGCGCCGCTGGATTGCCCCCGTGAGATCGCCGGATACAAGGCAGTCACGGCCGACAGGCCAACCACCAGCGTCGATTTCCAAAGCGTGAAGATAAATCGCATGTTGGGGATTGTCTTTGCAGCACGGGCCTTAAGCGCCGTCTTTGGTGCCGTTGCCTTGTCATAGGTCAAGGCCGGGGATAGCGTTCCATGGCACCTTTATCTCATTGACGTATGACCGCAAAAATATCATTCAGCTGGACCCAGTTGTTGCGGCCGCCCACGGGAGAAATGAGATGAACAAACATATCCGGGTTGTATTTTTATCAATTGCCGCTACGGTGCTTGCCACGCCCACCGCGGGCTTCACGCAGGCATATCCCGCCAAACCGATCCGCATGGTGACGCAGTTCGCCGCAGGCAGTGGTGGCGATGCCCTGACCCGCGTGGCTGCGACTTACCTGTCCACGACCATGCACCAGCCGGTGGTGATCGAGAATCGCGCCGGTGCGGGCGGTGTGCAGGCGGCCGAGGCAATCGCACGCGCCGCACCCGATGGCTACACCATAGGCGCACTCACCCCGGGGGTGGTGGTGGTGCGGGTGGTCGTAGGCACGCCTTTCTCGATCGATCCCAACAAGGACCTCGTGCCGCTCACCGCCGTCGGGCAGACCGGTTCTCTGATCGTTGCCAACGCATCGGCACCGGTCAACTCGTTGCGGGAGCTGATCGATTACGCCAGGAAGTATCCCGGCAAGCTCTCGTACGCGACCTCCGGCATCGGGTCGCCACACCATATGGCGGCGGAGGAAATCCAGCTGCTGACGGGCACGCAGATGGTTCACGTCCCCTACAAAGCCGGGGCGCAGGCCATGACCGATGTAATCACGGGGGTCATTCCGATCGGATTCATGATTGTTTCAGAGGTTGCCCCCCAGGTAAAAGCGGGCAAGATCAAATTGCTGGCCAGCCGCGAGGCACATCGCCTTCGGCAGTTTCCCAGTCTCCCGGCAGTTGCGGAAATCATTCCCGGCTTCGAGCCCATGCCCGGATGGACCGGCTTGTTCGCGCCAGTGGGCATCCCCGCAGCAATATTTTCGCGGCTGAACAGCGACATTCTCAGGACCCTGAAGCTGCCTGAAGTCGAGGAAAAGATCAATCAGGCCGGATTCGAAGTGATCGCCAATACCCCGGAGCAGTTTGCCGCCCAGATCAAGAGCGAGCAGGCTCTGGTCGCGAAAGTAGCGAAGGCCGCGAACATCAAGCTGGAATAAGCAAAAGATCACTGCACGCCTCCAGGAGAAAAAGAACAGTCCGGGCACTCAACTGCCCGCACACAGAGTTGTGTAACGAAACAAGAAGGAGAGGATTCCCATGGGAAAGAAAGTATTTGTCGACCTCAGCCATCCCTTTGGCGCGGATATCCCGCTTTGGCCGTATTTCGTCAAACCGGTCATCGATACCATGCATGGCCTGGCCAAATCCGGCGTGCTCAGCCAGAAGGTCAGCGTCGTGCAGCATGCCGGCACACATGCCGATTCGCCGCGCCACGTCATGGAGCGCGACTTCAACGGTGTGCGCGCCAGATACACCCACGAACTGCCGATTGATGCCTATTGCGGCGATGCCATCTGCCTCGATGTCAAGTGCAAGGCATGGGAACTCATCACCGATCAACATCTGGAGGACGCCTGCAAGCGGGCGAAAATCAAACCTGAGGAACTCAAAGGAATGGTGCTCGTCCTCCGTACCGGCACCCACCTGTTGTATGACGACAGCAAGGACTACTACCACTATTCGCCCGGCACCGGCCTAAAAGCAGGGCAATGGATCGAGAAGTACAGCCCCAAGTGCGTGGCCATGGATATGCAGGCCCTGGACCATCCATTGCATACGGCCATGGGCAAGAACGGCCCGACCCAGATGAACCTGCCCGGAAGGACCGGCCGCTCGATCACCCAGGAGTACATCGATCAGTACGGCATCGAAGCCTATGCGTGGTTCGATCGCGAAGTATTCATCAAGACCTTCGGCATGGACAAGTACATGCAGGAATACGGCAAGCTGGAGAAGGCCGGCGAGTGGGGCACCTGGGAGCCATGCCACAAGTACATGATGGGCAATGGCATCGTGGGCATCGAGAACCTCGGCGGAGACCTGGAAAAGGTCGTCGGCAAGCGCTTCAAGATGTGGGCTTTTCCGATCCGTTGGTATATGGGCGACGGCTCCATGCTCCGCGCCGTTGCCGAGATCGACGAAACCGACCTGAACCCGGTGCCGGACAGGATCTACAAGTACGGCTGCATCTGAGTCCGGGAAGTATCGGGCGTCGCGCAATTACGCGACGCCACCCGCCCGTGGCCTTGAACGAGTCCCGGGCGGGGCCTCTCTCATGTGAATGAAATGTGCGAGGGATGAGCAATTCCATCTGCCGCTTCCCGTCCGCTTATCCCGCCCGGCAGGTACTTTCAGCGCGTCGATCTATCGCTCTCGCGCCGATTCGTGGAATGCCTTGCGCACTGGCGACAGCAGGTATTCCACCACGGTCCTGGTGCCAAGGTGAATTTCCGCCGACACCTGCATGCCGGGTACGAGGTTGTATTTCTCACTGTCCACTGTGAGCACCTGACTTTTCAGGTTGACCAGGGTTTTGTAGGCGAGCGCCTCGCCGGAATTCCTCTGCTGACTCTGGCCTGCCGGCGCACTGCCGATCTCCGCAGAATCCGCGCTGACGTGGCTCACTTCGCCTTCGATCATGCCGTACTTCTGAAACGTAAAGGCCGCCAGTTTGAGCTTCACCGGTTGTGTCTGCCGGACGAATCCTATGTCGTCATTCCTGACCCAGACTTCGGCGCGCAACTTTTCGTCGATGGGAATGAGCGTCATCAGGATTGTCCCCGGGCTGGCCACGGTGCCAATGGTGTGTGTGGCGAGGTCCTTGACCGCGCCATCCTGCGGCGCGCGCAGTTCCAGGTATCCGTGGCGGTGCTCCTGCTTGCCCAGTTCCTGGCCGGCCTTTTGCAATTGCGACGCAACCTCCACGCGATCGACCTGCAGCTGGCGCCGGTAGTCGGCCGTGATCTGCGCGATCTTCCTTTCTTCCTGGAGAATGACCGCACGGGCAGCGGCAATCACAGATTCCTGGGCATGCAGGTCCTGCTCTTTCTCTACGCGCTCGCGCTGCTTGTCGGTAAACATCAGCTTTCCGGCAAACCCGTCGTTGGCGAGTTTCTGATACGCGACCTCCTGTTCACGGTAATGCGGCAAGGTCTGCGCCAGCTTGGCATGGACCTGCGTGGCGGCAGACAGGTCGTGCGTAGCCTTATCGTATATTGCGCGCTCGTGAGCCAGTGCATTCTCATGGGCCTGGCGATTTGCCAGATATTGCGCATGGACTTGCGCGAACAGCTCTGTGGGCTCATCCGGCCTCCGCGTGAATGGCTCGCCGGAGAGCTGCGCATCGATGCGTCGCAGCGCGATTCGCTTGTTTTTGAAATCCGCAGTGAGTGACTCGAGCTCTGACCCGGACAAAGCGGCGTCCATGCGCATCAAGACCTGCCCTTGCCTGACCTGCTCGCCTTCCCTTACCAGGATTTCCTTGATCACGCCGGAATCAATGGGCTGCACGATTTTCAAGTAGGTGTCGGGCACGAGTTTGCCCTCGGCAACAGCGACAATATCGAGCTTACCCAGGAACATCCACATCAGCAGTGCTGCGAGAAACAGCAGCATCGCGCGCAGCACTTTGCGGCCAAGGGGACTGGGCGGCGCCTCCCGGAGCCTCACCAGAGCTGGCAGAAAATCCGCCGGATCGGCGTAAATGCGCTCACCCGCAGCCTCGCCCCATTTACGTGCGGCGTTTTTTGACGGTTGCCACGCAGATGATTTCGTAATCGCATCCATCGGACTCATCCAAGCCTCTTGAAGCCTTCGCTGAGGCCGGCGAACCCCGCCATGCCGCCTGCGCCGCGGCTTTTTCCGACCGATCCCGCGTAGCCCCACTGCGCCGCGCCAAGCACCAAAGTGTGGTCGTTCGCATCGTGATGGCCACTGCCTGAGTTGTGGCGGGCGTCGTCATCGTCCTGGGCAAGCAGGCCGACACGATCTTGCACCTGCCGCCATTGCTGCGCGACCTGTGCCGCGGTCAGCGCACCATGGCCCGCTCCTTGCCGCTTCGACAAATAAACGGCCAACGCGGTGAAATCGTAATGCGGATCTCGCTCCAGCCGCGTGGCGATGGCATCGCGCGCGTCCCTGGCTGCTGAATTGTCAGGGTCCCCTTCGCGGTCGACGTCTCTACGGTCGATCTTGCGATGATCGTCTTGCTCATCGCCATGGTGGTCGGCTCCGCCGCCGCCGGCATCCGGTTGCGAATAGCCATGGTCGCCCGCGGTGCCTGATGACAATACCCCACCGGGGATGACAGTTGCTGTTTGCCCCACCCGCGCACGCATCTGCGCCTCATTCCACCCGGTGCCATCGGCGAACTGCACCTTCTCCACCCGGTTGGCGGCGGAACCGAACCAGTTCTTCAGGGTGACACTGCCGTTATTGCCGGATACTTTCAGCAGCAGGTCGTTTTGCCTGCGCGAAACACCGAGTGCGTTCCCCACTATGCCATCACCGAATCGCACGGCGTCCTGCCCTCCGGACTCCTGCACCTCGTCATCGCCACCACCGAGAGCATGAACAAAGGTGTCGTCCCCGACACCGCCGATCAACGTGTCGTTGCCGGCGCCACCGTCGAGCACATCGTTGCCGGCGCCGCCGTCGAGGCGGTCCTCCCCTGCGTCATCGAGGAGCAGATCGTCGCCGGCTTCCCCGAAGAGCGCATTGTCACCGGTACCACCCACGACGATGTTATCGAGCGCATTGCCGTGACCGGCAAGGCCCTCCTCGCCAAGCAGATGAAGCTCCTCGACATTGGCGGTGAGCGTGTAGTCGGCCAGGCTGTAGACGCTGTCATAGCCCTCGTTGACCTTCTCAATGACCTCGTCCACGGGGCATGACGAGTCATTGCTCGAGTTGCCGCCATGGGTGTTGGCCGCATCGCGGCCGAAATGCTCGCCATCGCGGTCACTCAGGATGGCGCGGCTCCTGTCGACATAGAATACATCGTCGCCCTTGCCGCCAAACATGACGTCGTGACCGCGCCGGCCGTCGATGATGTCATTGAATGCCGTGCCGGTGAGAACATCCTCGCCATCGGTGCCGATGACAATCCGGCCGGCATTGGCATCGCCGGTAATATTCAGCGCGAACACATCGCAGGCGCTTGCTCCTGACGTGTCGGTCGCGTTGACGCGCAATTGCAACGTACCGGCACTACCTGGCGAGGTCCCGGAAAAGGTGCGTGTTGCCGCATTGAAGTTCAGCCACGACGGCAAGGCGGTACCCTCGGTGAGCGTCGCCGAGTACGCCAGAACATCGCCGGAATCCATGTCGGAAAAGGTGTTCGCCGCCACGCTAAAGATGAACGGATTGCCCACCGTTGCATTCTGATCCGGTATCGGGTTGGCCACCGCGGGCGTGTCATCGATCCCGGCAATGGTCATCAACACCGTGGCCGTGCTGGTCGCGCCCACTGCGTCGGCCATGGTGTAGGTGAAGCTGTCGGTGGCGGTGGCGCCAATCTGGAGTGTCTGGAACAGCTCGCCCGGGTTGTAGGCGACGTTCCCGCCCGTGAGGCTGACCGCCGCGCCTGCAGTCGAGTTCGTGACCGCGACAATGACCTTGGTGTCCCCGGCATCCGGGTCGGTGTCATTGGCAAGCAGCGTGGCCGATTCGAGCGTCACCGCTCCGCCATCCTCCTGGGCCGCGCCCGTGTCATTGGCGGCGAGCGGTGCATCATTGACGTTCTGAACCACGACATTGAAGTCGTCATGCTCAGATAACGCGCCCGTGTCACTTGCCGTCACCCTCAAACTCAACGCGCCGACGTTCTCATTGGCCGGGGTGCCAGAGAAACCGCCCGTAGCCGCATCGAACCACAGCCAGTCCGGCAAGGCATTGCCGTTGGCCAGCGTTGCACTGTAGGTCAGCGCGTCTCCATCCGGCTCGATAAATGTATCGGCGGGTACCGCAAAATGGAATATCGCGTCTTCCTGCGCCGTCTGGTCGGATATCGGCATGGCGAGGAGCGGCGCATGGTTCACCGGGGCATTTGCCATGCTTTCGAGGCCAATCGCATTCCAGATGGTGTTGTCGTCAAACACGACGGATTCAATGCGCGCGCTCGGATCGGCGTACCAATTGACAGCAATCCGATCATCGGATTGCTTCAGGCCGATGACAAGATTATCCCCATCGCGCGCCACCTTGACCTCATCGGGATTTCCGAAAATCCGCAAGATATCCTGATCGGAGAGCGAGGGCGCCTCCACAATCTGATCGTGACCGGATCCAAGGCCAAAGAAGTACGTGTCACTGCCCAATCCACCGGCTAACAGATCATCGCCGCCTTTACCATCAATGCGGTCGGTGGTGTTCGTGCCTGCAATGGTGTCATCACCCGCAGTTCCGTCAAGGTCGAATCCTCTTTGCAATAACTCACTGTAGGTCAGCGAACTGCCATCAGAGAATTCGAAGCGCTCAAAGTCGTGCACGCCGAACGCGTCGCCGGGATTGAAGTTTTCCAGGTGCAGTACATCTCCGGAATCGCCAACACGAATGGCGAGTGAGCCAAGCTCCAGCTTCAGATCATCTTGGGCAACGCCCAGACCGAATCGGACCGCATCTATTCCTTCAATTTTCGAAAGAATCTGAACACCGTCTCCGGGCTGATACAAATACTCATTGAGTGACCGCTCCAAGTCCAATGTCTGCGCCGCCGAGCCGAAATCGGCCTCACCCAGGGCGGCCACTATTGCGTCCCCGGACAATGCGGAAGTCGAGCCATGCAAAGCGTATTCGTAGGCAAGGATCCCTCCAATCGCGGAATCCAGGCTCGATTGGGCGCTTGAATCACCGCTTAAGAGGTCGTAGACATCCACCCGCGTCGGCAGGACCACTTGAAGCAGAAGCGGCGACTGGGTGCCGGAATCCTCTTCCCCGTCGAAGAAAAAAGGCGCTGGATTTATCAGCGTCAGCGAGTCGCCTTGACCGAAATCGAAAGACAGTCCCACATCGTTTTCGGAATAGAAGTTCGAAATGGATACCTCATAAAACGCAATACCTCCAAGAGAAATGGTCCCCGCGAATCCCTTGAGGACGTCTTGTCCGTCACCGCGATTAAACGCAAAAACATTGGCCGTTCCATAGCTCGTCACCAGATCGTTGCCATGACCGCCGATAATCAAATCGGATCCCTCGTTGCCGATATGGATTGCATCGTCACCCTCTCCACCGACGACCAGTACTCCCTCGATATCCGAAAAGATCCTGTCCTCCCCGTCCAGTCCAGCGGCGATGGGATGATCCGCGCTCGCATAAATGAGGTCGTTTTCGCCCGAAGGCGAAAATCGCACGGACGCCAACTCTTCGACAATATCCGCCGGGGTCCAAGGGGTTCCGTCACTAAACGCGATGGTGTCGAATTGCTTTTCAAACCCTTCGAACCAGCCGACTATCGTTACAGACGTGTTCCCGGAAAAATCCGTGATGACGAGATCCGCACCGTCGTGCTCCCAATACGCGACGCTTGAGTCGAACTGGAAATACAGAGAATCGACATCTCCCGCCATCCGCCCCGCCTGATCGATTCGTATCTCGCCTCCGGATACAACCAGCGTGTCGCTTCCGGCGCCTGCGGTCACTTCCAGATTGCTGGCCGCCGCGCAAATGTAATCGTCTCCGTCACCACCCGTGATCCAGATATCCGCGCCGACGCCGGAAAAATCCGTAAGGTCGGAGCCTTCTGCGTTGATATCGTCGTCACCCTCACCGCCGTCTATGAACGCGGAATATCCGGTGAATTCGATAGTGTCATTTCCTGTTCCGCCAAATATCTGGTCAAAGGAACCAAAATGTTCCGAGTCTGAAATAATCAGATCATCGCCCTCCCCGCCATCGAGAAGATTCACATAGGAAACAGAATCCGGAACAACACCGTCTTGATAGAATTCCGGACGAAGTATGCTGTCGTCGTTTCCCAGCACGTCATCACCCGCCCCGCCATACAACTGGTCGCTGCCGCCAAATAAATCCGACAAAGTATCGTTTCCGTCGCCCCCGTCGAGGTAGTCGTCACCGGGCTTTCCCAGCAAATACGCATACTCGCCAAAGTTGGCCTGAGAACGCCTGAAAAACAGGGGATCCGCGGGATCGTTGGCATAGACGATGCGATCGTAGTCACCGATGATTTCGTCATTGCCATCTCCGCCGATCAATACGTCCGATCCGCTGCCACCAACAATGCGATCGTCGCCCCCGCCACCGTCGACGTAATCGTCATATAACGAATCCAGATTCGACCCGGCGGATATTCCCAGCACGTAATTAAATGCATCCATTGCTGTGGGGAACGAACCAACGGTTGCGCCGTACCATCGAATACCATTGTTCGGTCCAAAAGCCGGATACACGCTGACCGAGTTCTGGTTGCTGTACCCCGCTATCTGCATTCCAAAGAGATAAAACGAAAAGTCTGTGTATGAGGAGATCGTTCCCCCAAAGCCGGAGCCATCGCCAAAAAGGGCATCGTTCAGATCGCTTCCAATGACAGTGTCTTGCCCGGCCGCTCCGTCCAAAAGGTCGCCACCCATTCCCTCATCAACTGCCGCGGGTAGAGACATTCCCACCGCCGCACCAAGCAAAATGTCGTTTCCCGGACCTCCCAATGCCTGATCGCCGCCATGAATGTAGCTGCCTTCAAACAGATCATCCCCTGCTTTACCGAAAAAGACGCCCGCCGCGCCCCCTGGTACAGGCGGCGCATCTTCCTGAGAGGGATCGTAGGATGCCGCGATGTATCTATCGTTAAAATCACTGCCATATAAAAAAAAGCCGTAGGACGCATTGTCGGACGCATGATTTGTTGGCTCCGGACCGCCGACGTATTGGATTTGGTAGGTCGGCGTCGCCTGCTCAGACGCAGATAAATCCAGGGCAATGCCCAGATCGTTGTTGTGAAAACTCCTTATAACAATCCGGTCATTGATAACCAGCGTCCCGCCGGCAACAAGATCACCAACAAATGAGTAGCGGTACTGGCCATCGGCGCTTTGATATTTGTTTCCGGATGTCTTTTTTCCACCGTTGAGCGCGCTCCCTTCAAAAACAATCTGGCCCTGCCCGTCCGAGTCGTTGACGGAGTCGGTGCCATCACCCGTGCTGAACAGGTAGGTGTCATAGCCGGCGCCGCCGTCGAGCGTGTCATTGCCTTTCCCGCCGTTGAGGGTGTCTGTCCCTGCCCCACCGTAAATCGTGTCCGACCCATCGCCGGTGGTTATCGTGTCATTTCCCTGGCCCCCTTCGACATAGTCTGCCCCGGCACCCGTCTCAATCGAGTCGCTTCCTCCTCCGCCATATATGTGATCGTCGCGCATGCTGCCCGCAATCTCATCGGCTGCATCGCTGCCAAAGATCACCCGGCGTGAAAGAATGCCGTCGGCGCCGAGTGTGTATGCCTGCTCGCCGTCTTCGTAGTGAATTCCGATCTGGACCTGTTTCGGATCGTAATCATTGTTGTTGACCATGATCTTTTTCGACAAAAGGGCGGCTCGGTCCTCCAGCCATTGGTCCGAAAAATATTGTGGCGTTTGACCGCTTGCTCGGCTGGTCGCGTCCGCTTCCCAGCGTTGCGCGAGACTCGGGTTCAACCCTTTGAGAAACTCGACCGCATCATCGTCTGTGGAGCTGATAAATAGCGTGCTCAACGAGTCAAGAGCGAGCATTGCCCCGAAATCCGTTCGCGCGCGCGATGCCAAGTCGGAATCGTTGCCAAACTTGACGGCCAACTTTCCCTCCTGACCGAGGGCGGCGAGAAAATTGAAATTTTGGCTGTCTGCAAAAGCCTTCAAGTTGTTGTGATAGTCGATTCGTTCGACCGATTGACCGGTATTTCCGCTTGATTCGTCACTTGTCTGCGTAGGAGTGATATTCGGCCCAAGCAGCATTCGCCGAAGGTTGTCCAAAACCCCTTCATATGAATCACTCATGATGTTGCTGCCGGCCTGGGCAATCAGGTTGAGCCGCTCGATGTTCATACTTGGATCGAGCTTTTCCAAAACCGCGCCCAAAGCCAACACGTCGGTCAGCTTGAACATGTAGTGGTTGCTAATCGGAGGAAATCCCGCTCCATCCTCCTGAAAGATTGGAATGCGATCCCCGTACTGCCTGAATCCGATCGGCCGCCAAGTATTTGTGGTTACGTTTATTCCGTTTTCGGCGAAATAATTAATTTGGTTTTCTGCGGCAAAAGTAATCAGGCTCGCACTTCCGAGAATGTTCGCAATCTGATTGAATCCCCTCTCGATATTGGCTGTCGCAAGAGTGCTAAATCCGGCACTATTGAAAGTGCTCAGACTTGTTACAGGCCATTTGGCCCCGAACAGGCGAACAAAGCTGCTCGCCATGTACCCGCCCAGACTATGGCCATTGACCGATTCAATCGCGCCAACATTGCTTAAACGTCCTGTGCCTGTTACCGAAGCCGCTGGAACAAAATCCTGAAGCGAAACCGGCAACCCGGGAATTCCCGCACTGCGGATTCCGATTTGCATCGCATATTCGCCCTCAGGCGTTGTTTCACGTAGCCACCAATTGACCATGCTGACAATTTGTTGGTGAGCCAGCCCGGTGGCAGCGAGATCGCCGTCATCAAGACCGTCTTGTAACCCCTGCGTTCCTCGTATAGAAACATAAACTTTCCCTGCATACTGCGTACTCGACTTCCCACGCCAAACAACAGCATCAAATCCGTTATCTACGGATAGCTCTTGGCTGAGAATGTCGAAATTACTCAGAAGTGATTCAGCCAATGGTGAAGTTAGACGGTTGCTCAATGAGGAAAGCAAACTACTATCATCAAAAACGATTCCATTAGCGCTCAATTGAACATAGGATGCATCTGCCAGCAGCGCATTTATGTAGCTGTTGTTGATCGTAGCCATTAGCGCTCCCCCTCTAACTTGGCCAATGTAATGTCTAAATTTCGCAATAGTTGCGCATGTGCTGCAGAACTAGCATTCACAGAACATTTTTGCGGAAGTATTAGCGGGTATTGCTCACCCGATGAAGATGGAATTCCCATTTTTCCTCCATGAGTTGTGATTTGATACCAACTCACTACACGTTCCCCTGATTTATTGTCTACGTGATCGTAACGTTCGATCACAATCTTGATATTCGGAAAGAGAGTAATGTTTTCTCGTGATCCGATTGAAATTTTGCGACTTACAATCCGCCCTCTTGCAGTTTTTTCGTCATATTCATAATTACTAGCCTTGTCGCACAGTGCTTTCATCTCTGGCCACGCGATAATTTCATCCGCTACTGGCACAAAGAATATAAGTGGAGTGAGCAAAACCTTTGTGGCGATTCGCCAAGTGCGCGAAGAAATTTTATTTCCAAGCCATATCGCTACTGCCACTGACAAAGTTATCCAAACAATAATGGCGCCAAAAAGCATCAATCCAAACATGCTATTGCTCCCCGCAATGAAACAACATTTCTCTTGTATTGCTGCCCCTGCCGCTTTTGCATGCCCCCGTTCCTGCGATTCTTCATAAAGCCATATCCGGTTCGGCGCTTGCGCCCCCCCAGCGCCCGTCCCCCTCCTCCCCCAACCGCACCACCTCATCCACCCGCAGCCCGCGCGGCAGCTGGTGCGCTATAAACAGCAGTGTCACTTTGCCCTTGAGTTGATTGACTGTCAGCGCGAAGCTCTCTGCGGTCTGCTGATCGAGGTTGCTGGTGGCTTCGTCAAAGATGAGTACGGCGGGTTTTTTCAGCAGGGCGCGTGCGATGGCGATGCGCTGGCGCTGGCCGCCGGAAAGACCCACGCCATGTTCTCCCAGAGGCGTCTGGTAGCCCTGCGGCAGGGCTTCGATCACCTCGTGGATTTCCGCCATGCGGCAGGCCTCGGCTATTTGATCAAAGTCGGCGTGGGGATTGGCCATTTGCAGGTTGTCGTACACGCTGCCGGAAAACAGTGTCGTCTCCTGCGGCACCACGCCGAAACCGGCTCGAAGCTCATTGGCGCTCATGCCGCCGATGTCCCGGCCATCAATAAGGATGCGGCCGTCGCTGGCGGGATAGAAGCCAAGCAGCAATTTCGCCAGCGTGCTCTTGCCGCATCCGCTGGGGCCCACCAACACGGTGAGTTGACCGGGTTTGATGGCGAGATTGAGATTGCGGTAAAGCCAGGGGTGCTTGTCGGAGTAGCGAAATGACACGGACTGGAATTCAATGCGCCCACCGCGGCCGTCGGCGCCATCGGCGCGCTGCGGCACCAGGGTATGCGGTTCGGCGGGCATATCCATCACGTCGCCCAGGCGCTTGACCGAGATCCGCGCCTGCTGAAACTGCTGCCACAGGCCCACCAGGTGCAACAACGGCTGGCTCATGCGGCTGGCGAACATCTGGAACGCAACCAGCATGCCGACGGTGAAGGTGGCCGAGCCGGTAGCGGCACCTGCGGCACTATCCATCACCAGGAGCGCGCCCACCACCAGAATGGAGAGTGTCATCACCTGCTCCAGCGCATTGGCGAGGACGTTGTAACTGTTCGCCAGTTGCTTGGTCTCAAAGCTTGCGGCTAGGTATTGCGCGAGTTGCTCGCCGTAGCGCGCCTCCAGACCCGGTTCCAGCTGCAACGACTTGACCGTTGCCATGCCGGCAAGGTATTCGGTTACGAAAGCCTGGTTGCGCGCTCCGACAAGAAACTGCCGGTTCAGCTTGATGGAGAAAATCGGCGATACCGCCAGGCTCAGAAACGCGATCAGCGCGAGAATTGCGAGCGCAATGAGGCTGAGTTGCCAGCTGTACCAGAACATGATGCCAAGAAAGACGACAAGGAACGGGCAATCGAGCAGCAGCGTCACCGCCGCGCCGGCGACAAATTCCCGGATCTGCTCCACGCCGTGCAACCGCGCCACCAGCACGCCGGTCTGGCGGTGCTCGAAATACGGCATGGGAAGGCGGAACAAGTGCTGAAACACGGTTTGCCCCAGCACTGCGTCAACGCGGTTCCCTGTGTGCAACACCAGATACTGGCGCATCCAGGTCATGACCGCGGAGAACACCATGAACATCACCAGCGCGACCCCCACCACCCACAACGTGTTGCGCGTGTGGTGCGTAATCACCTTGTCAATGACCACCTGGGTAAATAGCGGCGTGGCAAGCGCCACCAACTGAAGCGCGAATGAGGCCAGCAGCACTTCATGCCAGATTCTTTTGTGCTTGAGGAGTTCGGGGACGAACCACTTGAAACCGAACGGCTGCCCCTTGAGCGGCGCGTCTTCGTCGACAATTTCGGGTTCGGCGCGCACCACCAGCAAAATCTCGGGATCGAGGCGCGATTTGAATTCGTCCAGGGACATCGTCAGGGGCGAGCTGCTGCCGGCCTTGAAATACAGCACGCCGCCCGGGTCCACGCGAACGAGGATTACAGGAAGTGGCGAGTCGGTGTCGGCCAAAGGGGGCGTGGCTGAGTGATCCTCATGCATTGCGGCTGTTAGCCGCAGGAACACGATGCACGGAACCGGCAAAGTTTCCGGTTTCGCGCTCGGGAATTCGCCTCTCCCAATGCGAAAACCAAGCGCATTTCCCGCTTCAATCAAAGTGAGTTTGGTATATGGCGGCGGATAATTCTGCAATACAAGGTTCGAATCGAAGGGAATTCGATGAACCTGGCAGATGCTCCCCAACAGCCACAGCAAATGATCCCGCCCCAGCAACATAGCCCCCCCATCCAGGAGAAACAGAATGCCGGTATTGGTTTCCGGCTCTCGGCTTGCTCGCGAATTGCGCAGCGCTTTTTGCCTTTTAGCAGTTTTGCAGCACTTGTCTACCCCTCAAAAATGAGGGGTCATGACGTAATATCTATATGTTTCATTGGGTTATGCGGATAATCCTGCAGTGATATAAGAGATTGTTTCCTCCCTGGCGGCCGCTAATTTTCCCTCCCTGGCACGCACAACACCCGGGTGAACCGTTGCCAATTCGCATCCTCAAGTTCAATATCGACACCAGCGTCTTCTCAGGGTCCGTTGCCGTGAAATCACGTCAGGTCGTAACCGCACGCCCAAAGCAGCACCGCTGGACGGACGACAGGAGAAAGTCGGAGGGTACGCGACCTGTCCGAATCGCGGATTTGCGGCACTTCGCGCAGCTGCTGTGTGTCCCTACCAGCGTCGAGAGTCTTCGTGAAATCACCGGCACGCTGTGCGCAGAACTGGGATTCGACGCCTTCATCCTGCAGGCGCGGGTAACGCGATTCGTGTCCGGCGAAGTCGAAGTCTTCGCCAGCAACGCTGCGGTCGATTGGCGCGAGCTTTGCCAGACATTCGGTCTCAGCGCATCCGGTGATCCCCTGCTCAAAGGGCTGATGGACAAATCCGCGCCACTGCTCTGGTGCGATGCGGCTCACTCTCACCCGGGCATTTTCGCCCTTGCGCGAGAGCGCGGACTGGCCAACGGCATCTCGCACGTCGCGCGCGGACGCGGCGGCGCCTGGACGCTTGCAAGCTTTGTCATGAGCAAGCCCAACGCCGATGAGGAGCTTCTCGCGCGCGCGGCAATCACGCAGCTGCTGACCTGCCACCTGCACGAGGCCGTGACACGCATCAGCGCGCTTCGATTTGCAGAAGCCGGCGGCAAGGCAATTCCGGGCGCAATGCACGGTGCGCTATCGGCACGCGAACGCGAATCCCTTTCCCTTGCAGCCTCCGGCAAGACAGCGGATGGTATTGCGGGCGTCCTGGGCATTTCTCCGGCAACTGCAGTGGAGCATCTCAAAGAGGCTCGCCGCAAGCTCGGCGCTGCGAATATGCCGCATGCGGTCGCCATTGCGATCTCCAGAGGCTACCTGAGCGCGCATACCGACAATCCGCTGTAGGGGCGGTGCGCTTCGGCGCATAGCATTTGGTGTGGCGCGGGTCTTGGCATGTGGTAGCTCCAATCGGAGCGCCCTGATTCTTCTAAGCACCGTCCGGCGCTTAGAAATGGGTGGCGGGACGCCAGCAGGCACCTTACCCAGTTCAGGGGGTAAGCGGCTTATGGGCGTGCCCGGTTATCCTGCGTCGCGATACAATCTAGCCCCTGCAACCCGCCGTTTTTTTCCTTTTCCCGGCGGGCTTTATAAAGTTCACCGTATGAGAAAAACCGCACTGATCACCGGCGTCACCGGCCAGGATGGCGCCTACCTCGCTGAATTCCTGCTTGCCAAAGGCTACGCCGTCCATGGCATCAAGCGGCGCGCGTCGCTGCTCAATACCGATCGCGTCGACCACCTGTACCAGGATCCACATGAACCCGACCAGCGCTTTGTGCTGCATTACGGCGACCTGTCTGACTCCTCCAGCCTCACCCGGGTGATCCAGCAGATCCGCCCCGACGAGATTTACAACCTTGGAGCGCAAAGCCACGTCGCGGTGTCTTTCGAACAACCCGAGTACACCGCCAACGTCGACGGACTGGGTGCGCTTCGCATTCTCGAGGCGATACGCATCCTGGGCATGGAGAAAACCACGCGCTTTTACCAGGCCTCCAGCTCGGAGCTGTTCGGCATGGTGCAGGAGATTCCGCAGCGAGAAACCACCCCCTTTTATCCGCGCTCGCCCTACGGGGTCGCCAAGCTCTATGCCTACTGGATCACCGTCAACTACCGCGAGGCCTACGGCATGTATGCCTGCAACGGCATCCTGTTCAACCACGAATCGCCGCAACGCGGCGAGACCTTTGTCTCGCGCAAGATCACGCGGGCGCTGGCGCGAATCAAGGTCGGCTTGCAGGACTGTCTCTACCTTGGCAACCTCTCGGCGCGGCGCGACTGGGGCCACGCGCGCGACTATGTCGAGATGCAGTGGCTGATGCTGCAGCAGGAGCAGGCCGAGGACTTTGTCATCGCCACCGGCGAACAATACAGCGTGCGCGAGTTCGTCGACGCGGCGGCCAAGGAACTGGGCATGGCACTCACCTGGAAGGGCAGCGGCACCGATGAAAAGGCCTGCGACGCCCAGGGCCGCTGCATCGTGGCCGTGGACCCGCGCTACTTCCGCCCCACCGAAGTGGAAACGCTGCTGGGCGATGCCACCAAGGCGCGCGACAAGCTGGGCTGGAAACCGAAAATTTCGTTCGCACAACTGGTCAACGACATGGTCCACAGCGACCTCGATATCGCCAAGCGCGACCTGCTCATCCACAAGAGCGGTTACAAGATCGCCAATCCCCGGGAATAAACGGCATGAACACCACCGACAAGATATTCGTCTGCGGGCACAGCGGCATGGTCGGTTCCGCCCTGGTGCGCGCACTGCGCCGCCATGGCTATGCGAACCTGGTACTGCGCACCCACGCCGAACTGGATCTCACCGACATGGCCGCGGTGGCGCGGTTTTTCGATGCGGAGCAGCCCGATGTGGTCTTCCACCCGGCCGGCCGCGTCGGCGGCATTGTCGCCAACAGCACCTATCCGGCCGATTTCATCCGCGACAACGTGCAGATGGAGATCAACGTCATCCATCAGGCCTGGGTGCACGGGGTCAAGCGGTTGCTGTATTTCGGCTCGAGCTGCATCTATCCGCGCGCATGCCCGCAACCGATCCGCGAGGAATACCTGCTCACCGGCGAACTGGAACCCACCAACAGCGCCTACGCCATCTCCAAAATCGCCGGGGTCGAAACCTGCCGATCCTATAACCAGCAGCATGGCACGCGGTTCCTCGCCGTCATGCCGACCAATCTCTACGGTCCGGGCGATCACTACGACTTGCAGAACTCCCACGTGCTGCCGGCGCTGATCCGCAAGATGCACGAAGCCAATACCCGCGGCGACGCCGAAGTCGTGATCTGGGGATCAGGCCGCCCGCGGCGCGAGTTCCTCCACGTGGACGACCTGGCCGAGGCGTGCATGATGCTCGCCTCGCTCGATACGGCGTCCTTCGACAAGGTGCTCCGCACCTGGCGCTATCCGCTCATCAACATCGGTTGCGGCGAAGATTCGACCATTGCCGAACTGGCGCAATGGGTCGCCGCAGCGGTCGGTTTCGGTGGCACCCTGCGTTACGACACCGGCAAACCCGATGGCACGCCGCAGAAACTGCTCGAGGTCTCGCGCATCAAGGCACTGGGATGGGCGCCGCGCATCGGATTGCGGGAAGGCATTGCAGCAACCTACCGCGACGTGCTGAAAGAAAAGTTATTCTGAAACCGACTGCTGCCAGGCACCGGCACGCAGCGCAAGCAGTCCGAGCGCGCGATCAGCCGGACTATCCAGAGATGCCCTAGCCGCTTTAAGGTACTGGACCCCTCGCCCCGCTTGCGGGGAGAGGGTCAGGGTGAGAGGCGCCCAAACCACCCCCAAGACGTCGCAACAATCGCCGTCAAATCATTGAACTCAGGCACCCACCCCAACTCCCCCCGCGCCCGCCCCGCACCCGCAACCAGCCGCGCCGGATCCCCCGCCCGCCTTCCCGAGATCCTGTACCGAATATCCTGTCCCGAAACCCGCCGGCAGGTTTCAATGACCTCCTTCACCGAATACCCCGTCCCGGTGCCCAGATTGAAGGCCTCGAATCCGCAACGCCCGCCGCCACTCAAGCGTTCCATCGCCTTCAAGTGCGCCGCACACAAATCCGCAATATGCACGTAGTCGCGAACACAAGTGCCATCCGGTGTATCGAAGTCGTCCCCAAAAACCTGCAACTGCGTATCCGCAGGATTCCCGCCGGCCCGCACCCGCAGCGCCTCGCGCAGAACCAGCGGAATCAGATGCGTCTCCGGATCATGACGTTCGCCCAACTCGCCCTCGGGATCGCACCCCGCCGCATTGAAGTAGCGCAGCGCCACCGTGCCAAGCCCGTAGGCACGCCCGTAATCCGCCATCGCGCGCTCGGCCGCGAGCTTGGTCATCCCGTAAGGGTTGACCGGCTGCTGCGGATGGTCTTCGGCCATGGGCAGAGAAACCGGATCGCCATAGGTGGCGCAGGTCGAGGAGAACACCAGGCGCCGAACCTTTGCTTCGCGCATCGCGTCCAGCAGGTTGAGGGTGCCGACAACGTTGTTCGCGTAATACTTGGCCGGTTCCTGCACCGACTCGCCCACGTAGCAGCACGCGGCAAAGTGCAGCACCACGTCAATTTGCCGGCCTGCAAACGCCCGCGCAATGTCCGAGCGAACCCGCAGATCGCCCTCGACGAAGTCCGCACCGCCTATGGCATCCCGATGCCCGGTGGAAAGGTTATCGAAAACGGCAACCCTATCTCCCGAGCGAGCAAGCATCTTCACCATATGCGAGCCGATATAGCCCGCACCGCCGATCACCAGAACACTTGCTGCCACAGCCACTCCTCTTCAAAAATTCACCGCCCCGCGCGGCTTACCGATCCGATCATGCCGCTTCAAGTCGTTCAATGCGCTCGCATACCGCCAACCCAGCTGCGTCGTCGTCATAGCCCTGGCCGCTGGTCGCCACGCACAGCCCTTGGCCGGTACCGGCCAAAAAAAACCAGATCGGAAAGAATCTGGCTCATGGCGGAATGATCGGGAAAGAAAAACCGGTTGATGAATACCAAGCGCATTCCCGGCATTCTACCGGGGACGACCGGCAGCGCATGGCAGCGGGTCAATCAGCGAGCATCGCGCGCCGCCAGGTCCACGACAGGCGCCGCCACTACCACTGCGGGAACCCAACGCCAAGCGTACCGGTTCGCGCTCAAAATGTCAGTTTTTCCATTCCTGAATATGGCGCAGCCGACCGAACCGGCCGTCCGTGGACAACGCTTCCCGTAGATCGTGGTGTCCGCAGCAAGGGGTCCGGTTCACATCACTTCACCGGCAGGTTTCAAAGGCCCGCGTGTGCTGCCCAGAATTGAGCGGGAGTTACGATGGGATAGCGGTCAGCCATCGACAGCAAGTCCTTGTCGCCTGTGATGAGATAGTCGCCGGCAGATGTCTTGACTGCAGACAGCAAAGTGCCCAACACTGGCAGGTCATTGGCATCTCGCAATTGCGGTTCCGTACTCGGCAGTGGATCTATGACCTCTGCCTGTATGGAAAGAATATCAACCAAATCGTCGATTTCCGCCTGGGTCAAACCATGCCGGTGCACCAGACGAGGTAACACGCGCCGCAACTCGCTCAGGATGTAATCAAAGAGCAGCACATCCACTGAACCGTGACGCCAAGCCGCCAGTATTTTGCCCGGCACACTGGCTGGATAAGCGATACCCGAGAGCAGCACGTTTGTATCGAGCACCACCCGCAAAGTCGCCACTGCAACTTAAGCGCTTCTAAGCCGATGAGCGCTTCTGCGCCCGTTCAATCGCAATGGCAGTTTCAATTTCAGCCAACCCATCCACCTGAGGCACTTGGGCAAAGCCGCTCTCGATGCGTCGGCATAGTGCGTCGAAACGATCCTGCATCCGACGAATGCGCTCGAACAACCTGGCGTCAACCAGCGCAGCCACAGGCTTGCCGTCCTTGTTGATCACCACGCTGTCGTGGCGATACTGCACCTGATTGAGCATCTCGCCCAGATTTTGCCTAAAGCTAACCGCACTGGTTTCAGTGATCATGGCACCCTCAATCGTTATGACCATGACGATCATTATGACTTAGCGGTGGTTGAAGGTCAACACTTCCTAAAACTTCACCTCCTAAAATTTCCTAAAACGAGCGAGTTTGCCAAGTCCCCTCTCCCCGCAAGCGGGGAAAGCGCCAGGGCGACGGGCGTCCAAACCACCACCAGGCGGTTTCAACGATAGATGAAAGTTCCCCAAACTCCGCCGCCCGCCAGGCTTGCCGATCCGATCACGCCGCTTCAAGCCGTTCAATGCGCTCATATCCGCCGCGCTGCTCAAGCGTCCAGACATCGAGCGCTTGCTGCATTCGCAGCCAAATCTCCGGTCCATTGCCCAGCAGCTTGCCCAAGCGTATCGCCATGTCCGGGGTCACACTGCGCTTTTCAAGCAGGACTTCCGAAACCGTCAGGCGGGAAACGCCAAGGCGAGCGGCGAATTCCTTTTGCGTCAGGCCCAACGCCGGCAACACGTCCTCGCGCAAAATTTCGCCCGGATGTGTCGGGCGGCGGTTCGGATTTCTCAAGGTCTTGGCCATCAGTGATAGTCCTCCAGGTTGACGTTGGTCGCATCCTCTCCGACAAAACGGAAAGTAATTCGCCAATTGCCCGATACAGTCATCGCCCATTCTCCCTTCCGGTCGAATTTCAGCGGGTGCAGGTGCATGCCTGGAATATCCAATTGCTCCACAGCGATGGCCTGGTCGATCAAGTCAAGCACGCGGCGAATGCGCGGCCCGTGCTTTGCGTTGATCCCGCGAGCGTCGTCCTTCTTGAAAAATCGCTCGATGCCCTTGTGTCGGAAGCTTTTAATCACGGATGCAGTGTAATGCTATACAATCCCTAATGCAATTCATGTGATTACATTTTAAAAATCTGTTACCGGACAGAATCCCGCTGCAAGAGGGCAGTGAGCCAGGTTCCCGTACGCACCTTCAAAGACCGAGCGTTCTCTTGATGTCTTTGGTCAGCAGGTACGCGTATATGATTCCGCTGGTCAGCCGGCCATCGTCTTGACGTGGCCTTGCTCCGCGTATTTCAGAATCCGCTCGTCGCGCGTGACAATGGTCGCGTTTTTCAGGCGCGCGGTCGCCACCAGAAAACGGTCGGCCGGATCGGCGTGAAATTCGCCGGGCAGAGCGCAGCTCTCAATGGCGACCTCCGGTTCGAGCGCCATCAGCGCAAAGCCCGGGTGCTTGAGCGCCGCGCCAATCCAATCATGGACCGGCATTCCCAGGCCGATGCGGCCTTTGCTCGCGAGCAGCGCGATCTCCCATAGCGAAATGACCGACACACCCAGCGGGGCATTCAGCGCGGCTCGTTCCAGCTTGGCGGCGGTGCGTGGTGCAAGCCGGCCTTCACCGCCGCGGACCATCCAGAACCATACGTGGGTATCGAGCAGGTAAAACGCTCTCTCAGCCACGAGGGCGCCGGCGCGGATAGAGAATCGGTTCCGTTCCGGCCTCGGCCTCCCATTCGAGGCCGAGGGGCGCCAGAATGTCACCCTCGAAGGTCACGGTTCCCGCCATGCAGCCAAACAAGCGCTGGCGCGGCTCGGGATCCACGGCCACGAGCTTCGCAACCGGCTTGCCGCGCTTGGTGATCACGATCGGCTTGCGCGTCTTCGCGATCTCGTCCATGAGCTTCAGGCATTTGGCCTTGAATTCCGCCGCGGAAATTTCCATGGGCGATTCCTTTGTGACCATATAATATGGTCATGAGCGTACTCTACGCCAGCCATCGATGCAAACTGGACTGGCTGAGCCGAATACAGGCCCGCCGCGGTGAGCCCGCGGTCGCCGCCGTCGCCACCCAGTACGGCCAGCAAATCGGCCGGGGCCGGCTGCGTCGCCGGACTCTGGAGAAAGTGCGCAGCGTTCAGCACGGCAAATACAGACAGCGCCGCCAATGCCAACGCCGCTGCGGCAAGCCATCGCCAACCATGCCGGTTCGTTTTCAAGTTGTTAGACGTTCCATTTATGAATTCGGCGAAGATGCCCTATCCACGGGCGTTTCCAGCCGGTTGCCGTATGGCGAGAGTACGCTGCCGCGCATAATTTCATCCAGCGACCGCGCAACGCGCGGATTCACCGCACCGTCCTGATAACTTTAACCGCCCCGCTCCACCACCCACTCCCCCATCACCAGCACATTAATCTTGGTGCGCAAAAAGCAATCGAGTCTCTCCTCAGGCTTGCACACCACCGGCTCGTTCTCGTTGAACTAGGTGTTGAGCACCATGGGCACTCGCCTTTGACAGAGGGCGCAGAGGTAGAGGATACTTTGACGCATGCGGTTGAAGTTCCTAACCTCTTTGTCACACGCAATATCCCGAGCGCGGGCACATATCAGGCTCGGCGCGGGGGATCGCCAGTACCTTGCCACTCGCGATGCCGAGCGCGGCGAACTGACCAAGCACCATGGCTACGACAACATGGATTGCCACGAATAGGCACGCGATGCCGATCCTCTCCGTGTTCTTTGGCATCATCGTGCGCATGTGGCATGACGACCATCCTCCGCCGCACGTCCATGTCGAGTAACAGGGCTTCGAAGCTTTCGTCGAAATTCGGACCGGAGAAAGCAGCCGCCATCGTCAAGGAGTGGTGCTTACGACACCAACAGGAGCTGTTGGCCAACTGGGAACATGCACAGCGGTTTGAACCATTGGAACGCATTCCAGGAGCAGATCAGGATGATTAAGGTAATCGAAGCGCGTTATTGCGGCGATTTTCGGGTTGCGCTGACGTTTTCGGACGGTGTAGAAGGCATGTTTAGCGGCCGAGAGTTTTTGCAGCGTAGTGGGCCTTTACTTGATGCATTGCGCGATGAATCGTTTTTCCGCCATGTATTCGTCGACGCCGGGGCAGTATGTTGGCCGAATGGACTTGAGCTTTCTCCGACAAAGCTCCGTGAGTCGTGTGTCGCACCGGTAACGGCACAATAGGGCCATTCCATGCGCCCCTGAAACCAGCCCACCACCTTGCCATCGGCGATCGCCCTGGCCGCCAGAGAACAAAGCTCAGCCTCGTTCTCCAGCCGATTCACCGCACAGCCCTGCGCCGCGATCTCGGCCTTTTTCGCCTCAAGCAGCGCCCCGAACAGTCGGTAAGGACCCGAAGTTCCGCGAATCGCTGGCATGGCGTATTCATAGGCGTAAGCTCAGGAGAAGACAAACATGCCCGCCCTAAAAGAAGATGGCCATTCGACCATCACTGAACTGGCGCAGCTGGTCGCCGAGGCGGTCGGCTTCCAAGGCCAAGCTGCGTTACGACAGCCCCAAGCCTGACGGCACACCGCTGAAACTGATGGATGTTTCGCGCATCAAAGCGCTGGTCTGGGGGCCGCGCATCGGCCTGCGCGAAGGCGTCACAGCAACCTGTCGCGCCGCCTTGCTGGTGAGCCGCCTTGCTGGTGAGCCGCCTTGCTGGCGAGCCGCCTTGCTGGCGAGCCGCCTTGCTGGCGAGCCGCCTCGCTGGTGAGCCGCCTTGCTGGAAAATACTTTCTGACTTCAATTGCTTCTGCGAGAGTCAGGGGCTCGGGTGAAGTCGCTTGAAACATCATACAGAAATCTGTATTATCAAGCCATGAAAACGACACTGAACATCGACGATTCCCTTCTTGCCAACGCCAAGGCGTTCGCGGTGCGGCAGCGGACCAGCCTGACACGACTGATTGAGGAAGGATTGCAACTGCGCCTTCGATCTTCAACGGCCATGCCCAAAATGGGAAGACGAAAGATTCCTGTCTTCAAGGGACGCGGTGGCTTGGTTGCCGGCCTGAATCCGAGCAGCAACAAATCCATGCTGAACGCTGCTGACGATGACACCTGATGTCAATGTGTTGATTGCAGCGTCACGCAGTGATCATCCACACCACAAGCAAGCCCATGCGTGTCTCACTGCAGCCGTGTCATCTTGTGAGGACGGCGCCAGTCTGAAACTAATGCCAATGGTTGTCGCCAGCTTCTTGCGGTTGGTCACAAATTCAAAGATATTCAAACACCCCCACGCCCGTGGATGAGGCCGCGGGGTTCCTGGATGCGCTCGTTGCCGTGCCGGGCGTTGAAATGCCTTCTCTCGGCGCTGAATGGCCATTGCTGCGCCAACTCTGCGTCGAAAAGAATCTGACTGCCAACGACATTCCTGATGCTTGGCTCGCGGCTGCCGTGATTCAACTTGGCGAGCATCTGGTTACATTTGACGCTGATTTCAAAAGACTGCTAAGGCGAACGCAGGTGACTATCCTTATCCCCGGATAGAGGGGGAATCGCCGCTCAAGAAATAGAGCAAACTTCGACCGCACACCTTCAAAGACCGAGCGTCCTCTTGATGTCTTTGGTCAGCAGGTAGAGGTGGTATTGGTCCACTGACCGTTGGCTAACGCGCACGTTCACGCGGGTTTAGCACTCAAAAAACGTGGCTGACGTAGCAACATACCGGCGTCTGACCGGTCCCGCAGCGCCCCGATTTCCGCATCGAAAAACTGCGGGCCCCAGTAGGTGTGGTCTAGCGCGAACCGTTCCGGGCCGCCGCCGACCCTCGTGGCTCAATCATGGCGGCCGCGAGACGACAACAAACGACGGCGGCAATGATCAGGCGGGCTCATTCTCGTTGAACGAGGTGTTCAGCACCATGGGCACAGCGGCACATTGCAGTGTCCTGGTCACCCCGCCTTTCGATCCCCGCCCTTGAAGGGCATGAACCCAGCCTTTACCGTGTCCAGAATCACCAACTCCACGACGGAACCGTCCTCGGCGTAGCTGACGTTCACATTCCAGTCTTGCGATACCTCACGGGCAACCGGCTTGTCGCTCAGGCGGATTTCCGAAATGTCATCTTACGGATAGTAAATTGTCTTCATGATTCAGCTGGTGAGTTTATTCTTGATCGCGTTTGCCAATGTAGAAACCTTTTCCACAATTCGGGCAACTGCCGACCTATAGATCACGCTGTCTTCCCGCTTGTCAACCGCCATCACGACTACAACGAGAGCATCGTCCTCAACACCATAGACCAGGCGGAATCCATGCTTTTTGAGCTTGATCTTGTAGTAACCCGCGAGCTCACCATGTAGCGCTCCGCCGGGAACGTGCGGGTTATTCAACCGCTTGCGCAAGAGCTTGCGCATCGGCTCCTTGACAGACCCATCCAGGCCTTGCCAATCCTTCAGCGCAGAAGGCAGAAATAACAGGCGATACTTGTACCTGGCGGGTGCCTTAGACGTTGTCAATATCCACCTCAATGGCCTGCGCCCGCTCTCGCATGCGTGCCATGACCTTCTGGTGAAGTTCCTGGTCTGCCAGTTCATCCAGCATGGCCTGAAACAGGGCAGGTTCAACCATGTAGAACGCTGCCTTGTTATGGTTCAACACAGCCACCGGGCGGCTGTTGGCTTGCCTGAGCACTGCGGCGGGGTTCTTCTTGAACTCCGACATGCTGACGGTTACATCGGTAAAAATAGATTCCATAATAAGCTCCTTAATTGGCGCTAATTATAGCTACGTAAAAGATGCTTTACCAGAACCGTCCCCAATCCCCCGCTCCACCACGCACTCCCCCATCACCAGCACATCCATCTTCGTGCGCAGGAAGCAATCCATCGTCGTCGGTCTCGAACCATTCGGCCACGCGCTCGCGCAGGATCGAGGGCGCGACCCGTTCCGGGCCACCGCCGACCCTCATGGCTCAATCATCGCGGCCGCGAGACGACAACAGCGCCACCAAAGAGATCTGCGTGCCCGAACTCGGGCGTGTCTCGAGGCCCAAGTTCACACCGAATTTACTGCCGGTTACAGCCCCGAGCGCGTCAACCCGGGTGACAAGCAGCGCCCCTGCGCTTCACAAAACAGCCATCGGCCTCAGCGCGGGCGTTCCATGCAACATACCTTCGATACTGATGTCCTCGTCGACATCCGGCCAATGCACGCAGACGCCGTCACCGATCAACTTCCAATGGTCGCGCTGGACGGGAGTGGCTTCGGATAGTCGCCATGACCAGGCAAGGGGCACGCTTACAGTACGGCCGTCGACGAGATAGGCCGTGATCTCGGACTCGGTGACGCGCAAGTCGGCAATTCGGGGTGCAACGACGGGTGCCACAATGTTCATCCGATGCCTCCAGTATCAAATTGCGATTGTCGTGCAGCAATTGACCTAAGGAACATAAGTGTCTTCCTCAGATTGCAGCAATGAAATCGTCTTGAGACACCTCGGCCTGGCGCAAGATTCCAGCGAGCGTGCCGACTTTCACCTCTCGGTGCATCGGCACCACGCAACCCTTGGCTCCGCGTCGCATGACAATGTGGCTACCGGATTGACGAACCTTTGCGAAACCCAGGCGCTCGAGTGCTTTAACGATCTCGGCGCCGGAGGTTCGAGGCAGCTTAGGCATTAGCCGGAAGGCTGAACATGGTTACCACCGGATGTCCCGGAGCGGGCAACGGGAACTCAGACAGATAGAGGGCCGTTGCCTCTTTCAGATTGGCAACTGCTTCTTCAACCGTTTCACCCTGTGTGGTGGTACCGGTTTCGGGGTTCAGTGCAATATACCCACCCTCTTCGGCGGGTGTAAGAACAGCGGTGAGTTCCATGGTTAGTCCTTGCGAGGCGAATGCGCCAATTGTCGCGCGTTCTCAGGATTGCTGCCTAGCTGAACGAAAGAATGCGCCTTCCACGACAACCCCTCTCACCTCCGCGCCACCACCCACTCCGCCGCCGTCTAGCGCAGGATCCAGGGCGCGAACAGCCGGAACGACTCGCGCCGCGTGATCTTGAGATTGAGGATCCCCATCATGCGCGTGCGCCCCTGAAACCGGCCCATGTCGTGCCGCACCGGAAGAGCACCTGTTCTGCAACCAATCACGATGCCAATTCGCGCAGCATTTTCTCCCAGGCCTTAAACGCAATGCGCTTGTCGTAGCGCTCGCACAGCAGCGCCCGCGCCCGCGCCCCCATCGCTTCGCGCGAACCTGCATCACCGGCAAGCCGCAGCAACTGATCAGACAAGGCCGCCGCGTCGCCCTGCTCCACCGCCGCGCCAATGCCCTCGCGTTCCACCAGCAAACTGATTTCGCCTTTTCGATCGCCGATGAACGCGAGCGGCCGCCCGGCGGCGAGAATGCCGTAGAGCTTGCTCGGGAACACGTAGCCTTCGACTTCCGGCCGCTGCGACACCAGGTGCACATCGCCAACACCGAGGCTCAAGGAAAGACTCGCCCGATCCTGGTATGGCCTGAACTGAACGTTGGCAAGATCCTTGCGGCGGACTTCTTCTTCGACCCTGCGTCGCTGTGCGCCAGCGCCGATGAACACAAACACGATGGGCTCCGCCCTGGTCGACAGGATCCGCGCCGCATCCAGGATGGTGTCGAATTCATGCACCCGTCCCATGTTCCCCGAATAGCAAACGACAAATTTTCCCTCCAGCCCCCATTCGCGCCGCAACGGATTCTCCGCCGCCGCCACCGGCAGGATCGCCTCCCTGTCCGCCCAGTTGGGGATCACGTGAACACGGCTTGCGGGCGCCCCCGCACGCGCCACCACCGCTGCCATGCTCTCGCCCAGCACCACATTGGCCACCGCCGAGCGCAAACCGGCGTTGCGCAACCGGCGCAGCAGCCCCGCCTGCGGTCCGGCAAGCGCGCGCACGCCCAATGCTTCGGCCACCTCGGGAAACACGTCCTGCACCCAGTTGATCAGGCGCGCGCCACGCAAGCGTGCCACCAGCGCCACCACCACAGAAATCAGCGGCGGATCGGTTTTCGCGACAAGCACGTCGCCCGTGCGCGCGATGCGCCACAACCGCCATCCCGCGGCAAGATAGAAGCTCGCGTAGTCCGCCGCCCGCCCGAGGAGATTGTCGCGTCCGAAGCGCGTGGTGCGCACGCGATGCACCTCCACCCCTTGGCAGCGCTCATGCTCAGGCAAAATCGCGGCCGCATCATCGTAGCGCTGACAACTTGTCACCACGTGAACCTCGTGTCCCCGCGCGGCGAGCGCAAAGCACAGATCGGTCAGCAACTGGCTGGTGGCGGAATGATCGGGATAGAAAAACCGGTTGACGAAAACCAAACGCATATTGCGGAGATTACCCCAATTGCAATGGCCGCTTGAACCGCGCGGTTCAATCAGGCGGCACTGCGACCCTGCCCCTCACCCCGACCCTCTCCCCGCTTTCGCGGGGCGAGGGAGTAGTGGAATCCTGAAGCGACATCACGTAGATCCTCGCCCCGTTTGCGCGGGACGAGGGAGTATTGGAATCCTGAAGCGACATCACGTAGATCCTCGCCCAAATGCGCGGGACGAGAGGACGGGGCGCAAAACGGGACGAGAGGACGAGGCTCAATACGGGGTGAGAGGACGGGGGTCAATACTTCGCCAGGTAATACGCGATCTTGATGCATTCCATGATCACCGCCGCGCCGCTCTTCTCATCGCGCCACCAGATATCGGGCTTCCAGTCAGCCGGCGAGGAGGCCACCAGCGAATACGCCAGGCCGCTGCCCTCGAACGCACGCCGCCAGGTCCACGACAGGCGCCGCATGTGCGACGGATCGCTCACCACCAGCACGCGGTGCCAGCCACGCGCCTCCATCAGGCGGCGCGTGTTGAGCGCCTCCTCCATGGAGTTGTTGGACTCGACATCGAACTCGATCTGCTTGAGCGGCACGCCCTCGTCCGCCAACACCTGCACCCGCCAATGCAAAAGCGCGCGCCTGACCCTGGGCGGGCTCTCTTCCATGCCGGTGAGCAGCAGGTGCGGCGCCATGCCGGACGCATACAGGTTGGCCGCCGTGAGCCCGCGGTCGCCGCCGTCGCCACCGAGCACGGCCAGCAAATCGGCCGGGGCTGCCTGCGTCGCCGGACTCTGGAGAAAGTACGCAGCGTTCAGCACGGCAAAAACAGACAGCGCCGCCAACGCCAACGCCGCTGCGGCAAGCCATCGCCAACCCCGCCGATTCGCACTCAAAATATCAGTTCTTCCATTCCTGAATATGGCGCAAACGCCCTATCCACGGGCATTTCCAGCCGGTTGTTGCCGCATGGCGAGAGTGCACTGCCACGCATAATTTCAGTCAGCACCATGGGCAGAGCCGGTGGTGCAGCGAGGATCGATCCTAGCCGAAGAGTCGGTCCAGCAGTTCCTCACGGCTGATTTCTTGATGGGCGGCAACGTCAGCGAGGATCGCGGCCAGCGTGCCGAGCCTCAACGGATCGTGAACAGGAATGGTGACGTGATGCTCGGAGGGGCCGGCGGTTGTCAGCCGCAGATGACTGCCAGTCTGGCGCGTCGCGCTATACCCGACGCGCGCCAACGCTCTTGCCAACTGCGCACCGGATAAGTCGCGCGGGAGTTTCACGCCGCAATGACTTCATCGCGCACGAAATGCAACCGGATCAGCTTGGGAGCAGCGGCTTCGTCGAAATGGCAGCGAACCGCGTCGCGCACCTGCGCGTGCAATTCATCGAGTGTGTCCGCCTCGGTGAAAATGGGTACACCAGCCGCCTTGGCCAGGTAGCCGCCCTCTGGAGAGTCTTCGACAATGAAAATGATCTCGTTCATTGTTGCCTTTCCGGTCAAAAACCATATCTCCAGATCATGGATCGCCCCAAGCCTCCTTTGAATAGTACCGCCTAATCTCGCACACCCGCAATCAACGCCGGATGCCTCGCGGCGAGCCGGAGAAGCGGGAACTCAGCCAGATGGAGGGCCGCCCGCACTAAAACCGCTCACCCCCGCTCCACCACCCACTCCCCCATCACCAGCACATCCATCCTGGTACGCAGGAAGCAATCGAGCGCCTCCTCGGGCTTGCACACCACCGGCTCGTTTTCGTTGAACGAGGTGTTGAGCACCATCGGCACACCGGAGAGTTCGCCGAAGGCTTCGATCAGCGCGTAGTAGCGCGGGTTGGTGGCGCGCG
This sequence comes from uncultured beta proteobacterium, assembly GCA_903859155.1. GTDB lineage: Bacteria > Pseudomonadota > Gammaproteobacteria > Burkholderiales > SG8-39 > 2-02-FULL-62-17. The sequence goes on along the minus strand of CAIOLO010000083.1, from coordinate 176 downwards.
TCACCGTCTGCAGGCGCCCGGAGCCGTCCACGTGGGTCACCGCCGGAATCAGCGCGCGCTTTTCCGGGCGGATCGGATACACCTGCATCCACCCAACTCGCACCACGCTGCCACCTCGCGCAGCGAGCTTGAGGCGCGCATCATTTTGGAAAAGACTTACGTTTGCGCTGGTAGAT
>CAIOLO010000082.1 GCA_903859155.1 uncultured beta proteobacterium | reverse complement strand
CTTCGGCGATATGGTCCCCGATCGTGGTATCCGAGTTCGCGGCGATCGAGGCGATCTGCGCGATCTCTTTCTTGTCCTTGCCGATGGGTTTGGCGACCCGGTCGAGCTCGGCCACGATGGCTTCCACGGCTTTATCAATGCCGCGCTTCAGGTCCATCGGGTTCATGCCGGCGGCAACATACTTCATGCCTTCGCGGACAATCGCCTGGGCCAGCACGGTGGCGGTGGTGGTGCCGTCGCCGGCAACATCGGAGGTCTTGGAAGCGACTTCCTTGACCATTTGCGCGCCCATATTCTGGAACTTGTCCTTCAGTTCGATTTCCTTGGCGACCGAGACACCGTCCTTGGTTACCGTCGGGGCACCGAAACTGCGCTCCAGGATCACGTTGCGGCCCTTGGGTCCGAGCGTGGCTTTAACAGCATTGGCGAGAATGTTGACGCCTTCCAGCATTTTGTGCCGTGCGTCCTCGTGGAAACGTACCTCTTTGGCTGGCATTTTTAGTTAGCTCCTAGATATTCGTTGATTACTTGGCGATAACGCCCATGATGTCGTCTTCACGCATCACCAGCAGTTCGTCCCCGTCCACCTTGACGGTGGTGCCGGAATACTTGCCGAACAGGATGCGATCACCGACCTTGACGTCCAGCGGACGGGTCTTGCCGTCTTCGAGGATCTTGCCAGTGCCGACGGCCATCACTTCACCTTGGTCCGGCTTTTCGGCCGCGTTGTCTGGAATTACGATTCCGCCAGCCGACTTACGCTCTTCTTCCAAGCGCTTGACGACCACGCGATCATGCAAGGGACGGATTTTCATATTTAGTGCCTCCTAAAATACTTGTGAGTTAGTGGCTGCAAACTTAATTTGCAGTCCAGGATTCTCAATGTGCCGAGTCTGCTAGCACTCGACCGTTGCGAGTGCTAATAATAAGGGTTCGATGCCGGGTTTTCAAGAGGCACTATCAAATAGATTCTGCCAAGCCAGCCCCCGAATCAGAATGTTTCCGCCTGTAAGTGCCAGGCCATTTGCAACAAGTACTTACAAAACAGCTTGTTGCATCTGTAACGTCTGGGGCAGGATGGCGTTGTACAGGTAGGTGACTATTTAATCAAGGAGCTTGCACCATGAATAAGACCTTTACCGCCGTTGCGGCCGCGGCGATGCTCGCCGCAAGTTTTCAACTCGGCGCACAGCAAAATGCCGCTACGACGCCTGCCGAATCGCGGGCAAACCCATCCGCCCTGTTCACTCAGCAGGAGCGTGACCAGTTTCGCGAGAAAATGCGCGCCGCCAAGACCCCCGAAGAGCGCGCGGAACTGGCCAAGCAGAGGCGCACAGCCACCGAACAACGTGCCAAGGAAAAAGGCATCACGCTGCCGCCGCGCCGCGCGGCCGGAGAGGGCCCGCGCCAAGCACATCCCGGCCCGCAGCTGCTGAGCGCTGAAGAGCGCGAAAAATTCAGGCAGCGCATGCGCACGGCGAAAACGCCGGAGGAACGCTCCGCGTTGCGCAAGGAAATGCACGGCGCCATGGAGCAACGCGCCAAGGAAAAGGGCGTGACACTGCCGCGCGGACCCGAAGCACACCCCGGTGCCGGCAAGGATGGCGGCAGGCCGCAGTTGTTCACCGCGGAGGAGCGCACGCAGTACCGCGACAAGATGCGCGCGGCAAAAACTCCCGAAGAACGCGCGGTGCTGCGCAAGCAGATGCGCGAGTTGACCGAGCAGCGTGCCAAGGAAAAAGGTATCAAGCTGCCGGAACGCCGTGACCGCAATGAACCTCCCAAGGGACCGGCGGCGCCCGGGAAAAGCTGAGCGGCGCGCTGCCGCCTAGATTTCAAGCCCGCTTTCCCGGCCCCTCGCGGCGCGCAACGCGCCGCTATTTCGTCCGCAACTCCGCCACAACAGGCCGGTCGACGCGCGTGTGGCATCATCGCGCTCATTCATGAGCGGGAAAATGCACCCCTTGCGGCAAAAAACATCTTCGTTGCGACTGGCGCTGTGCCGGGTGCTGTTTCTGGCCGCGTTTGCGTTGTCATTCGCCGCCGCGAGCGCCCAGCCCCTGCCTGCCGCGGTGGCCAGCGCGCTGGCGGCGGCCGGCATTCCGCAGGCACAGGTGGCGATCCTGGTCCAGGACTCCGGCTCGGACAAGCCCACGCTCGCGCATAACGCCGCGCTGCCGATGAATCCGGCCTCCACCATCAAGCTGCTCACCACCTATGCCGCACTGGAACTGCTCGGGCCCGCCTATCTGTGGAAGACCACCGCGTGGTCCGAAGCGCCGCAAACGGGTGACGTCCTGGAGGGCGATCTGGTGTTGCGCGGCGGTGGCGACCCAAAACTCACCTTTGAGCATTTCTGGATGCTGCTGCGCGGCCTGCGCGCTCGCGGCATCCGCGAAATCCGCGGTGACCTGGTGCTCGACCGTTCATGGATGGACGGCACCGGCCACGATCCGTCAAAGTTCGACGGCGAGCCGATGCGGCCCTACAACGTGGGGCCGGACGCATTGCTGCTCAATTTCAAGGCGTTCCGGTTTTTCTTCCTGCCCGATCCGGCACGACGGACGATAAGCATCCTGACCGAACCGCCCTCGGCCGCGCTGGAGGTCGGCAATGCGCTGAAGCTGACTGACGGCCCCTGCGGAGACTGGCTTTCCCGCATCAAGTTGGACATGCAATCGGGCAGCCGCGGCGCACGCGCCGGTTTTTCGGGCAGCTTTCCGGCCTCCTGCGGCGAGCGCGAATGGAATGTGGCGCTGCTGTCGCACCCGGATTATGTCGGCGGCGTTTTCCGCAAGCTCTGGGAAGACCTGGGAGGTTCTCTGCGCGGCGGCATCCGCGAAGGAACGGCCGCGGCCGGCGCACGGCTCATTGCCACGCAGGAGTCATCCTCGCTCGCGGAGATCGTGCGCGACATCAACAAGTACAGCAATAATGTGATGGCGCGTCAGCTCTACCTGACGCTTTCCGCCGAACTGCTGGGCACGCCGGGCCGCAGCGACCGCTCGGCCACGGTCATCAGGGGCTGGCTGGAACAAAAGGGGTTGTCCATGCCGGAACTGGCACTGGAAAATGGCTCGGGCCTGTCACGCGAGGAACGCATCAGCGCCGCCGGTCTGGGGCGCATGCTGGTCGCGGCATTTCGCAGTCCGGTGATGCCCGAGCTGCTGGCCTCGCTGCCGCTGGTGGCCTATGACGGCACCATGCGCAGGCGGCTCAAACTCGAATCCGTGGCCGGACAGGCGCATATCAAGACCGGTTCCCTCACTGGCGTGCGCAGCATCGCGGGCTACGTTCTGGCACGCAGTGGACGGCGCATGATCGTGGTGTTTTTCATCAACCACGCCAATGCCGCCTCTGGGCAGGCGGCCCAGGATGCACTGCTGCGCTGGACCTACGAGTTGCCTGCCCGCTGAATGCGCTCGGGTCGGGCTAGAGCTTCAGATCCTGCCAGAGGGCCTCGACGCGCGCGCTGACCGCGGCGTCCATCACCAGCGGCCGCCCCCAGTTGCGCGTGGTCTCGGCCGGCCACTTGTTGGTGGCATCGATGCCCATCTTCGAGCCCAGACCCGCCACCGGACTGGCGAAATCCAGGTAATCGATCGGCGTGTTCTCGACCATGGTGGTGTCGCGCGCGGCGTCGACGCGGGTCGTGAGCGCCCAGATCACTTCCTTCCAGTCGCGAATGTTGACCTCGGCGTCGGTCACGATGATGAACTTGGTATACATGAACTGGCGCAGAAACGACCAGATGCCGAACATCACCCGCCGCGCGTGACCCGGGAATTGCTTGTTGATGCTGACCACCGCCAGGCGGTAGGAACAACCTTCCGGCGGAAGGTAGAAATCGGTGATCTCGGGAAACTGCTTCTGCAGGATGGGTACGAACACTTCGTTCAGTGCGACACCCAGGATCGCCGGCTCGTCGGGCGGTTTGCCGGTATAGGTACTGTGGTAGATCGCGTCGCGGCGCAGCGTGATGCGCTCGACCGTGAATACCGGAAAGCGCTCCTGCTCGTTGTAGTAACCGGTGTGATCGCCGAACGGGCCCTCCAGCGCATCCTCACCGGGGTTGATCACGCCCTCGAGCACGATCTCCGCCCCTGCCGGTACCTGCAGGTCCGAGCCGATGCAGCGCACCAGTTCGGTTCGCTCGCCGCGCAGCAGGCCGGCGAACTGATATTCGGAGAGCGCATCGGGAATCGGCGTCACCGCCGCCAGCATGGTGGCGGGGTCCGCGCCCAGCGCAACGGCAAGCGGAAACGGCTCGCCGGGATGCGCCGCGCAATGCGCGCGATAGTCCAGCGCACCGCCGCGATGCGCCAGCCAGCGCATGACGAGTTTGTTGCGGCCGATTACCTGCTGGCGGTAGATGCCCAGGTTCTGGCGCCCCTGCGGCTTGGCGGGGCTGCGCGCGCCGCGCGTCACCACCAGGCCCCAGGTGATCAGCGGACCGGCGTCCTCAGGCCAGCAGGTCTGCACCGGCAGCCGCGCGAGGTCGACCTCGCCGCCTTCCCAGACGATCTCCTGGCAGGGCGCTTGCGCGAGTTCCTTCGATGCCATGCTGCGCACCTGCCGCAGGATGGGCACCCAGCGCTGCAGCGCATCGCGCACGCCGTGCGGGGGGTCGGGCTCCTTCAGGGACGCGAGCAGCGTGCCGATGCGGCGCAGCTCCTCGAGCGGTTCGCGATCCGGACTCGCCCCCATGGCCAGCGCGATGCGCCGCGGCGTGCCGAACAGGTTGCCCAGAACCGGAATCGAATGGCCGGCGGGATTCTCGAACAGAATCGCCGGCCCGGCGTTCCTGAGGACACGCTCGCACAGCGCCGTCATTTCAAGACAGGGTGAGACCGGCGCAGCAACGCGCCGCAGTTCGCCCATGGTTTCGAGCTGGGAGATGAAATCCCGAAGATCGCGATACGCCATCTAGGCGATCCCTTTCAGTGATGTACGGAAAACAGGGGCCGTTGCCCCCTTGTATGTTCCCCGATTTGGAGGAAATCCGGGGAATCTGTCTTTGATAATTGCCACTTGTTCAGTATTTCCCCAGGTAATAATCGATGGCAATGCCCGCAAAAATCGCACCGCCGACCCAGTTGTTGTGATTGAAGGCACGAAAGCAGCCTTCACGGCCCCTGTTGCGAATCCACGCAAAGTGCAACAGCATCATCACCGCGGCCACCAGCAAGCCGCCATGATAGGCGATGCCCAATCCGAGGCGCCATCCCAGCCAGACCAGAATGCCGAGCATCGCGGCGTAACTCGCCATCACGGCAGCAACATCGTAGCTGCCAAAGGTTATCGCGGAAGTGCGGATGCCGATGCGCAGATCATCATCGCGGTCGACCATGGCGTACTCGGTATCATAGGCGACAGCCCAGAAGATATTCGCCGCGAGCAGCCACCAGCCGACTGACGGAATGGTATCGAGCAATGCCGCGAATCCCATGGGGATGCCAAAACCGAACGCCACGCCCAGATAAGCCTGCGGTATCGCAAAAAAACGCTTGGTGAGCGGATAGGTGGCGGCGATCGCCAGCGCGGCCAGGGAGAGCAGGATGGTCAACCGGTTGAGAAACAGCACCAGCGCAAAGGCCGCCAGACACAGGAGCACGATGATGACCAGGGCCTCGCGCACCGACACCTCGCGTGTGGCCAGCGGCCGCTCGCGCGTGCGTTTCACATGCGGATCAAAATCCCGGTCGGCGATGTCGTTCATGACACAGCCGGCGCTGCGCATCAGCAACGTGCCCAGGGCAAAAATCAGCACGACATGCCAGGGTGGATTGCCATGGCCCGCGATCCACAATGCCCACAGCGTCGGCCACAGCAACAGCAGCGTGCCGATCGGCCGGTGCAGCCGCATCAGCCGCTCGTAGAGATCGAGCCGCTTCTTGAAATCAGCGAAGGTCATGTCGATATTGTCGGACATTTGCCGCCCGGCCATCGGCCGCGTCGCCTGATGCCATTATCCGGACTCGCTCATGCCAGCATGTAGCGCGAGTGCGATCCCAGCCAGCGCGCCAGGTGCCGCTCGGCGCCGGGGGCATCGTGATCGAGCAGTTGTTCGGCGGCCTCGCGCGCCTGTGCAAGCAGGTCCTCGTCAAGCGCCAGGTCCGCGAAGCGCAACAGCGGTGCGCCGCTCTGGCGCTTGCCGAGGTATTCCCCCGGACCGCGTATTTTCAGGTCCTCCTGCGCGATCACGAAACCATCGGTGTTCTCGAATATCACCTTGAGGCGCTGCCGCGCGCCCTCGGAGAGCGGGTTCTGGTAAAGCAGCACGCAGGCCGATTGCGCGCTCCCCCGGCCGACGCGGCCACGCAACTGGTGCAACTGTGCCAGACCGAAACGTTCGGCATGTTCAATCACCATCAGCGAGGCGTTGGGCACATCCACCCCGACTTCGATGACCGTCGTTGCCACCAGAACCTGTATTGCGCCCCTGATGAACGCCTGCATGACCGCCGCCTTGTCCGCCGCGCCAAGGCGGCCGTGCACCAGACCGACCGCGAACCCCTGCAACTCGGCGCTCAGCGCAGCATGGGTATCCATGGCCGTCTGCAGATCGAGGGTTTCCGACTCCTCGATGATCGGACACACCCAATAGACCTGCTGTCCGCCAGCGCAGGCGTCGCGGACCCGCTCCAGCACTTCGCCGCGGCGCGAGGCCGCCACCAATTTGGTCAGCACCTGCTGCCGACCCGGGGGCAATTCATCGATCACCGAAACGTCCAGGTCCGCGTAATAGCTCATCGACAGGGTGCGCGGAATCGGCGTGGCACTCATCATCAGCAGATGCGGTTCCGGTGCGGGGCCGGTCCTGCCTTTGACTGCCTTGTCGGCCGCGCGGCCGGATTTTTCCCGGAGCGCCAGGCGCTGGGCCACGCCGAAACGGTGCTGCTCATCCACCACCGCGAGACCCAGCGCGCGGAATTCGACCCCTTGCTGAAACAAGGCGTGCGTGCCCACGGCGAGCAAGGCATCGCCAGAGGCGATCGCCTGTGTGGCGGCGCTCCTCTCCCTCGCGCTCTGGCTGCCGGTCAGCCAGGCGATGCGCACGCCCGATGGCGCCAGCCACTCGGAGAACTTGCGGAAATGCTGCTCAGCCAGGATCTCGGTGGGCGCCATCACCGCCGTCTGCATGCCGCTCTCGGCCGCACGCAATGCGGCCAGTCCCGCAACCACCGTCTTGCCGCTGCCCACATCGCCTTGCAGCAGGCGATGCATCGGATGGTGCCGGGCCAGATCCGCCTCGATCTGCGCCCACACCCGCTGCTGCGCACGGGTCAACTGGTAGGGCAGTGCTTCGAGCATGGCGTCAATCCGTGTTCCGGCCCGCGGCATGGACGGGGCCACCCGGGCGCTGCGTTCGCGGTAGTGTTTGCGCATGGACAATTGCTGCGCCAGCAACTCATCGAACTTGATGCGCCGCCAGGCCGGATGGGTGCGCGTCTCGAATGCGCCGGGATTCTCCCCGCTGCGCGGGTGGTGCAGATCCATGACGCTGGTCCTGAATGGCGCAAGGCCGTAACGACCGAGCATCGCCTCGGGCAAGGTATCCTCCAGGCTCTCGCGCGCCAGGGCCTGCTCGATCAGGCTGCGCAACCTCGCCTGCGTGACCCCTGCGACCACCGGGTAGACCGGTGTGAGCGCCTGCGGAAGTTGCGCCTCGTCGCGCAGCAGCTGGTAGCGCGGATGAATCATCTCGCCGCCGAAAAACCCCGGACGCAGCTCGCCGAACGCTCGCAGCGTCGCCCCGGCTTCCAGGGCACGCATCTGGCTGGGATAAAAATGAAAAAAACGCAGCACCGCGTCACCGCTGCCATCGGCCACTTTTACCAGCAACTGGCGCCGCGGCCGGTACAGGATCTCCGTGCTCTGCACCGTGGCTTCGATCTGCACCGGTGCGCCCGCGGTCGCCGCCGCTATAGGCGTTATGCGGGTTTCATCTTCGTAGCGCAGGGGCAGGTGCAGCACCAGATCGAGCGAACGCAGAATACCCAATTGCGCAAGCTTTCCCGCGAGCACCGGCGTGACGCCGGGAATTCCCTCTCCGGTTTTCTCGACCACCGCCTTTGGCGCGCGCCTGGCGACAGCCGCAGGAGCGCGCCGTTTCGCTTTCCCGTCCGCTTTCTGTGTTGGCCGTGATCTGCGCATATAGTCGCGAATGTAGCGGAAAAGCCCCCTACACAGGCTCGCGATGGCAATGAATCCGACCGATTCCAGGGCCACCGGCACGAAAATTCAGGGCCGTTGTCGTTGCTGCCCCCCTTTAAGCGGCTTTGCGCGTGCGCGCCTGGCCACCCTCCACCGGTTTGGCAAATCCGACCTGATCGCCGGCCTGGCTCCCCTTGTGTGCCGCGACCGGATCACGCACCTGAATGCGCGAACTCCGGTATTGCGGTGCGCCGAATTGCGCATCGCGCCGGGTGAGTTTGCCGGCGACCAGAACCAGTGCGGTACCGGTTCCCTGACGGTTGGGGGCGGCGGCGAATTCCTCGTCCCGTTCTCGCCGCAAATCCTTCATCCGGGATGACAGCCGCAGCGCCATCGCCTTGCGGAAATCTTCAGCCTCGATCCTGGTCCATGCAGGATGATCTCGGCGAGCGCGGTTCAGGGCCTCCCATACACAGCCTTTGAGATAGCCCGCCAGCCACTGCGCAAACAGGGTGTCGGCACGATCGCCGTAGAAACCGACGCCATACCCGTGCGTTGCATCGCAGTGCAGGCGCACGATGGTATCGGTGAAGTTCGCGACGCCGGTACTGATGATCTGAAACCACTTGGGACAGGCTTTGGCCGGATTCTTCGGCGGGCCGTAGGCGTGAAAAGCTTCGGCCCAATCAAAATCCGCCGCGGCCCCGGTGCTGGCGATTTCGGCCTGCTCGATACCGAACTTGCGGATCAGGGCTTCGGCCTGGGCGAGCGCGCGCTCGGCTTCGTTGCCGTTGCCGCGGCTGTCCATGGCGACGGCCATCAGTTTCTGGGCTTTTCTTATTGCCTGGTCTTTATCCATCGGTCCTCGTTTGCCAGGTGATGCGATCCGGACTCAAGCCGGACTGCGGAAGCCATTTTCAATCCAGGCGTTCGCGCTGGCCCTGCTCAGCCTGAATCCCGGCTCGACACGCACCTGAGCCAGCAGTTCATCCTGTGCATCGTGGGCGCTCAACAGCGCATGCGGATCATCGTCGTCGGCGACGATGTCGAGCGTAACGCTGATGCGGCCCGAGGGCGCGTTCACCATGATGTTCTGGTGGCGCGCGGCATGCGTCTGCTGCACCTGTCGCAGCAGGACTTCGGAAGCGGTTTTGACCAGGGTGTTGAACGCCGATACGTCAAGTGGCTTCGGGTTCTTTTTGTCGCGCCCCATCGTCCAGGGACCGACCAGCGCCGGCTCGGATTCGCCGTCCTTGATCATCGCGACGGCCCAACCCTCATCGTCTTCGTTCTTGATCACGCGGGCGGTCCAGCCGTTGTTCCGCCACAGGCGCGGTTCCCTGAGCGAAGCTGACGCATCGGCCTCATCGGATTCGTTCATGCCGTTCAATGCCATCGGTGAACCTTGTTTTCAGGCCGGATAACAGCGCGCTGCAAGCGCCGGTCCCGACCCCGATGCGCTTGCCATCGTACGCCCGGTCCGCGAAAACCGCGCCGACCCCGGGTTTCCGGCCATAGAAAAAAGACCCGTTCAGTCAGGGGCCAGACGCACCGCAAGTCAAGAGGCGCGGCTAACGTCCGTCATCGCGCTGCGCAATGCCGCGCCACCGCGCTCGATGACCTTCGGTCCTTCCGGAAACGCTCCGGCCCAGGAGAACACCTGGTGTACCTGGCCACGAGCTTCATACAACTCCACGGTAACGCCGCTCGCCTTAAGCTTTTGCGAATACAGCGCGCCTTCGTCGCGCATGCCATCGCATTCTCCGACCACAACCATCGCCGGCGGGAAATTATTGAAGTCATTGGATATGAGCGGCGCGTAGCGGATGTCTTTTTGATCCGCCTCGCTGCGGATGTAGGCGGTTCTCACCATTCTTGCAAATTCCTCGTTGCTGCCGCCCAGCGAATGCAAGGCATGCGATGCCACGCTGCCGTGCGGCACGTTGAAACCGCCAACAAAAACCAACTGAAATACGGGTGTGATAGCGCCCCGGTCGCGCGCGTGGCGGCAAACGTTCGCGGTGAGATTGCCCCCGGCGCTGCCGCCTGAGACGGCGAAGCGCACGCCGTCTCCCCCGATTTCCTTGGCGTGCGTGGTGATCCAATCCCAAGCAGCGATCGCGTCTTCACAGGCGCTGGGAAACTTATTCTCCGGCGCCAGGCGATAGTCCACCGAAACCATGATGCAACCCGAGGCATCAGCCAGATGACGGCATTGCGGGTCGTCGCTGTCCAGACTCCCGAAGACGAATCCGCCAGTGTGAAAAAACAAGCATACCGGCCGCGCGGTGCCACCCGGCATGGAGGATTTGGGCGTGCATATGCGGATGGCGATGGGACCGCCGGGGCCCGGAATGCTCCGGTCTTCCACCTTTTCCATGTCGCGCAAGGGCAAGCGCGTGAAGGCGGGTAAGTATTTCAATTGCATGGCGCGAGACTCTTGCGGCGTGATGTCGCCCGAACGCAGGTTTGGCGCGGCCTTTCTCACGCGTTCCAGGGCTTCGCGTACCTCAGGTGCGAGTTCCGGCATGTTCTGCTCCTATTCGGGTTGTATGCCCGCAGCCTTGATGGCGCGCGGCATGATTTCCATGACTCGGCGCCGCAGTTCTGTGACTTGCCCCGGCGTGCTCACTGGCGCGTTGAAATTGATTTGCTTCAACCTTTCCCGGATGTCGGGAAGGGCAATGGCTTTGGCCATTTCCGCATGAATCCGATTGGCGAGCGGGTCAGGCATCTTCGCGGGTCCGAAAAGGATGATGGCGGCGGGAATCTTCTCGAAGCCTGAAATGTCTTCGCCGATGGCGGGAATATCCGGCAGTTCAGGCCGGCGCCTGGCCTCCACCAACCCTATAACCTTGAGTTTTCCGGCGCGCTGGTTAATGAGCGCCGTGCCATAGGCGACAAATAGCAGCGGGATTTGCCCGGCGATAACATCCGGAACCGCGCCAGTTCCGCCTTTATAGGGGATGTGCGTAATATCGAGATTCAGAAGCTGTTTGATCAACTCCATTTGCAGGTGGTTTTGGGCGCCCACCCCATTAGAGCCATAAGCGAGTTTGCCCGGATTGGCGCGGGCGTATTCGATAATCTCCTTCATATTGGTGAACGGCGTGTTGTTGGATGCCACCAGCGACAGCAGTCCTTCGAAAAGGTGGCTGATCGGGGTGAAATCCCGCACTGGATCGTAGGACGGGTTCTTGTGTACCCAGCCTACGATGCTGTTGGCCATCAATTCTGAAAATAGCAGCGTATGCCCATCGGGCAATGCGCGAGCCACGGTGGCACCGCCCAACATGCCGCCGGCACCGGCAATAACTTCCACTACCAGTGGCTGACCGACGGATTCGCTCACCTTTTGGCTGGTGGCACGAATGGCGGTATCGGCGGCACTGCCGACCGCGAAGGTGGATACGATGCGCGTGGGTTTGGTCGGCCACGCTTGGGCAGATGCATATTGCGCCAAGCCCACGCCGATCAGCCATAGGCAATATTTCATTGCACGTCGGGAGGGAAACATGGACGAGACCGATCGCTTACGATCACAACAGTGGACGATGGTTGGACTCATGGCTGGAGATCTACGATCAGAAAGTTGGCGGGTAAGTTTTTATTATATCCGCGTCGCCCTCCGGGCTAGCAATCGCGTCAACGGGTAACGCCATGCATCGCCATTTGCGCCCGGGGCTGAACAATGATTCGCGTTATCCGCTGTGCTGCCCACTGGAGAAATACATTTCGGCGCCCGTCAGGAACCCATCATCTGCCGCCAAGAAAAAAGGGCCTGATCCTCTCATTGGGCGTACGATGACCACGTAAGCGTGTCAATTCACGCAAAGGGATTTTCGTGGCAAGCAGAAAACCCATAGCAAGCGCCCCTGGCAAAATGCATGCGATTTTGACCACCGCGCGGATGAAGGCGGCCTAGCCGGCGCGCAAAAATCCTGCAATGATCAGCAACGACAATCGCCCCGGCCACGACGCCAAGCGGCGCCTGCAGGCGGAGGCGGCGGTGCGAACAAATGCGGCGCAGTCGCCCCAAAACCCTGAGTCACTGTGGCCACAGGCAGCACAGGAGGTGCTGCACGAGCTGCGCGTGCATCAGATCGAACTGGAGATGCAAAACGAGGAGTTGCAACAGGCGCAACAAAAACTCGACGCGGCGCGGGCACGCTATTTCGACCTCTACGATCAGGCGCCGGTGGGCTATTGCAGCGTCGACGCAACCGGGCTGATCGTGCAGGCCAACCTCGCCGCCACCACCCTGCTTGGCACGACCCGCGAGGCGCTGCTGCGCCAGCCGATCACCCGTTTCCTCTTGGCCGAAGCGCAGGAGGGCTACTACCTGCTGCGCAAGCGCCTCATCCAAACCGGTGAACCGCAGTCGTGCGAGTTGCGCATGGCGAGGATAGACGGCACGCCATTCTGGGCGCACCTGGAGACCACCGTCACGCAGGGCGCCGACGGCGCGCAGGAACAGCGCATCGCCCTGAGCGACAACCCCGAGCGCGAGCGCATGCTGCGTGATCTGACCGAGAGCGAGGATCGCTTCAGGGCGTTCATGGGCGCGCTTCCGGCGGCAGCGTTCATCATGGATCAGGACAGCACCGCGCTCTATGCCAATCGCTACATGGAAGATGTGCTCGGAGCTCGAACCTGGATTGGAAAAACCGCTCGCGAACTGTTTCCGCCTGAAATGGCTGAAAAAATGATCGCCGACGACAGGCTAATCGCCAGAAGCGGGGTGGTGTGTGTGGAGGAGAAAATACCAGGCGCGGATGGGCGACTGAGGATCTACCAGACGCACAAGTTCAGCATCCCGCGGCGGGGGCAGACTTCTCTCATCGGCGGAATTTCGCTGGACATCACCGAGCGCAAGAATGCGGAGATCGCCTTGCAGCAGAGCGAAGTTCGCTGGAAATTCGCCGTCGACGTGGTGGGAGCAGGCGTAATCGACTGGGATATCGGCAGCGGAGCGATGCACTTCTCGGATCGCTGGCTGGAACTGGCCGGCTTCTCCCGCGGCGAACTCGCGCCCCGGCTGGAGTCGCTGACGGCGCTTGTCCATCCGGAGGACCTGCCCGGTGCCATGGCCGGCATTCAGGAAGTGCTGGAGGGCAAAACGGCCGTCCACAGCGTCGAGCACCGGCTGCGGCACAAGCAGGGACGCTGGCTGTGGATACAGGCGCGGAGCGTGGTCTGTGCCTGGAGCGAGAGGGGAGAACCCCTGCGCATGATCGGCACCCACATCGACATCAGCGCGCGCAAGCAGCTGGAAATGGACCTGTCCAAGAGCGTGGAATTCGAGCGCCAGGGCCTGCAAGGCGAACTGCGGCGGGTCAGGGACAGGCTGGGCGCGATCACCTCGAACGTTCCGGGCATGGTGTTCGAGCTCACGCAGTGCGGCGAGGAATACCGCTTTACCTATGTCAGCCCCGGTGCGCGCGAGCTGTTCGGATTCGCAGCCGAGGGCCTGCCGCGCACGTTGGAGACGCTGTTTTCGCTCATCCACGAGGAGGACAGCGAATCGTTCCTGCAGTCGCTCGAACGCTCGGCGCAAACGTTTTCGCTGTGGTCCTGGGTCGGACAGGTGACCGGCCCGCAAGGCGAGTTGCGCTGGGTGCAGTTGCGCGCCACGCCCAGAGCGAGCGGCGACGCAGCCCTGCTCTGGGAGGGCATCGCCACCGACGTGACTGCGGCGAAGGCGAGCGAACTGGCGCTGAACGATACGCGGCAACTGCTGCGCGTGGTCAGCACCAACCGGGAGTCGGTGCGCGAGGAGGAGCGCATCCGTATCGCGCGCGAGTTGCACGACGAACTCGGCCAGGTGCTGACCGGGATGAAGCTGCATCTGTCGGCCATGGCGCTGCGCATCGCACCCGGGGAGGACGCGCTCAAGACGCAGGCGGCGTATGTCATGCACCAGATCGACCAGGCGATCGCCATGACGCGCAGCACCGTCCTCAATCTGCGCCCGCCCGCGCTCGACCAGGGCCTGGGTGCGGCCATCGCCTGGCTCGCAGACCAATTCACGCAAAGGAGCGGCATCGTCTGCAGCGTGAACCTGCCCGTGAGCGAGATCGCGCTGGACGAACTGCACGCCATCGCGCTGTTTCGCCTCCTGCAAGAGGCGCTGACCAACATCATCCGTCATTCGGGCGCCTCCCAGGCCGGCATCGACCTGCGCGAGTGCGACGGGCGATTGCACCTGCAGGTGATCGACGACGGCAAGGGTTTTCTGCAGACCAACGTCGTGGCGGGACGCAATTTCGGATTGCTCGGGATGCGCGAGCGGGTGGCGATGCTGGGCGGGCGTTTCGAAATCACCGGCACCGAGGGCGTCGGCACGACCATCGACATCGAAGTCGCACTCGAAGGCGGGGCGGCGTGAAAAAAACCAGCATTCTTATCGCAGACGATCACGAAGTGGTGCGCACCGGCATCAGGCAGGTGCTGTCCTTGTGCGACGATCTCGAGATAGGCGCGGAGGCGACCAACGGCAACGAAGTGCTGGCGAAGATTCGCTCGCAGGTCTTCGACGTGGTCCTGACCGACCTCGCCATGCCCGGGGTCTCGGGCATCGATCTTGTCCACCGCATCAAAGCGGCGCGCCCGGAAGCGTCGGTGCTGGTGCACAGCATGTACGTCGACGGCCAGACCGCCACCCGCGCCTTGGCGGCCGGCGCCCTCGGCTATGTCAGCAAGGGCAGCGACGCGACGAACCTGATCGAAGGCGTGCGCCAGGTCGCACGCGGGCGAAGATATGTTTCCTCCGACCTGGTCGACGAGGTGCTGTCCAATCTCAGCGCCGAAAGGGGCGGCCTGCCCCACGAACGCCTGTCCGAGCGCGAATTCGAGGTGCTGCGCCTGCTGCTCGACGGCCAGTCGGTGAGCGCCGCAGCAGCCAGCCTCGCGCTCAGCCCGAAGACGGTGAGCACGCACAAGGTCCGGATGATGCACAAGCTCAACGTGAAAACCGACGCCGAGCTGATGCGCTACGCCATGACGCACCAACTGGTGCGCTAGCGCCGCCGCTGGCTTGCTCAAACCCATTATCGCCTTGTGCAAGGTGGTGCCGCTCACCATCAGCAACCCGCTCCGCCCCTGACTTCGCGCCGATCGGCCATGCACGCGCCTCTCCGGGCGCAAGCCGGGCGCGCGTAAGAATCGTCCTATACCACGTCGCAGCGGATTCCTACGCCAGATTGCGCCATTCCTGATAGAAGCCGTCGCGCGCAAAGCCGATAGTCCAGTTGAACTCGGGCTTCGATGCGCGGGCTGTTGCAGGCGCTCAAGCCAGACAGCACACGCTGTGCTCGCCCGTGCCGCGCGGCAACAGCGGATCTGTCTTGTGGGCGTCGTTTGAGTGCGACCTCCGGAAGGGGCCGGGCCTTACATGGAAGTGCTGATGGCGAAAGACCTGGAGTCGGTGCGCGAGCACCTGAGAGGACTGCTGGCCCAGGCCGCCGGCTGGGGGCTGCGCCTCGCGCCGCAGGACGCGGCACCGCCTGCGCCGGCGAGGCCAGCCGGCGTGTCCATGCAAAGAAAGCCGGTCAAGCCGGCGCAACCCGCAGGATGCACGCGTTGCGCCGCGGCCATTGCCCGCAAATCGTTCAGGGGCGCGGCGTTCCGGGCAGTAGCCCCCTCCCGCAGCAGCCCCCGCCGGGCGGTACGGAGACGCTTCGCGTGAACCTGCGCATGTTTGAACGCAGGTCGCTGCGGGCCAGGGTGACGCTCTTTGCGCTGGCGATTTTCCTCGCCGGTATCTGGGCGCTCGCACTCTACGCCAGCGCGATGCTGCGCCACGACCTGCTGGACCTGTTGGGCGAACAGCAGCGCTCGACGGCCGCCTACATCGCCGCCGGGGTGAGCCAAGAATTGGAGGAGCGCCTGCTCGCGCTGAAGAAAGTGGCCGCAAGAGTGACTCCGGCCAGGATGGGCAATGCGGCGGCGCTGCAGACTTTTCTGGAGGACCGCCCGGCGTTACAGATGCAGTTCAACGGCGGCGTCGTGGCCGTCCGGCCCGACGGCGACGCGGTCGCCGAGGTTCCGCGCTCGGCCGGCCGCATCGGCGTCAATTATCTCGACATCGCCGACGTCGCCGCTGCATTAAAGCAGAAGAAAACAACCGTCGGCCAGCCGGTTATGGGCAAGAAGCTGCACGCGCCGGTATTCAGCATGACCTCGCCCATTCTCGACGCCGAGGGCAAGGTGATCGGCGCCCTGTCGGGGGTTATCAATCTGGGCTTGCCCAATATTCTGGACAAGTTGACGCAAAACCACTACGGCAGGACCGGCGGCCACCTGCTGGTCGCGCCGCGAGAGCGGCTGATCGTCACCGCCACCGACAAGCATCGCACCATGGAAGCGCTGCCCGCACCCGGAGTCAGTCCGATGATAGACCGGTTCGTCGACGGCTACGAGGGCAGCGGCATATTCGTCAACCCGCTGGGCGTGGAAGTGCTGCAATCGACCAGCCGCGTTCCCTCGACGGGGTGGTACGTGGGCACCCAGCTGCCCACCGAGGAAGCCCTTGCGCCGATTCGCACCATGCAGAAGAACATGCTGCTCGCAGCACTCTGCCTGACCGTGCTGGCGGGCGCACTGACCTGGTGGATGTTGCGGCGCCAGCTCGCGCCCATCGCCACGGCCACGAGAAGCCTGAGGACCATGTCGAACGAGGATGAGCCTTTGCGGCCCCTGGCGTACGTGCGCAAGGACGAAGTCGGCGATCTGATCGCCGGCTTCAACCGCCTGCTGGAAACCCTGACGCAGCGCGAAACCGCCTTGAAGACGAGCGAGGGGCACATCCGGGCGATCATGCAATCGGCGAGCGACGCGATCATCACCAGCGACAGCGCCGGATTGATCGTGAACTGGAACCGCGGGGCCGAAGCCATGTTCGGCTACACCGAAACCGAAATCACCGGGCAGCCGCTGACGCGGCTGATGCCGGCGCGAGCCCACTTCGGGCATCTTGCCGCGATGCATCGCATCGGCTTCGGCACAAAGCCTCCCGACGCCGGCGAGACTCGCGAGTTCAACGGGCTGCGCCGGGACGGGAGCGAATTTCCGGCGGAAATATCGGTCGCCAGATGGAATACCCCCGACGGCTGGTTTGTCACCGGCATCTTGCGCGACATCAGCGCACGCAGGCAGGCGGAGGACGCGGTGAGCGAGCAGAACGAGGCTTTTCGCAGCGTTCTCGAGACCTCGATCGACGGTTTTTGTATGACCGACCTGCAAGGGCGCCTGCTCGAAGCCAACGCCGCCTACGCGCGCCTGTCGGGCTACTCGTGCGAGGAATTGATCGGGATGCACCTGGCCGAGCTCGATGCGACCTCGTCGGCGCAGGACATCGCGGCACGCATCCAGCGCTGCTTTGCCGAGGGCGGAGATCTGTTCGAGACCATGCACCGCAGGAAAGACGGCTCGCTGTGGCAGGTCGAAATGAACATGCACTACGGGCCTGCAGGGGGCGGGCGCGTATTTGCGTTCGTGCGCGACATCCATCAGCGCACGCGCATGCAGAGCCTGAAGAAAATGCAGCTGGGCTTCTCCGAGGTGATGCTGCACGGCAGCCTCGACCAGTTGCTGCGGGCGGTGCTCGAGGCGGCCGAAATGCTGACCAGCAGCCGCATCGGTTTTTTTCATTTTGTCGATCCGGACCAGGAGCATATCCGCCTGCAGACCTGGTCCACCAACACCCAGGAGCACATGTGCCGCGCCGAGGGCAAGGGACAGCACTATCCGGTGAGCCAGGCCGGCGCCTGGGTCGATTGCGTCAAAGCGCAAAAACCCGTGGTCCACAACGACTACGCCAGCCTGCAGGACAAACGGGGGCTGCCCGAGGGGCACGCCGCCTTGACGCGCGAGCTGACCGTCCCGGTGATTCGCGGCGGACTGGTGGTGGCGATCATCGGCGTCGGCAACAAGCCCGGCCTGTACACCGAGGATGACCAGGCGACCGTGGTCGAACTGGCAAACATGGCGATCGAGCTGGTCGAGAGCAAGCGCGCGCAGGAGGCGCTGAGCGAAAGTGAGAACTACCTCTCCGCCGTATTTCAGGCGAGCCCGATCGGCATCGTCGTCGCCAAATGCGCCGACGGTAGAACCCTGGATATCAACGCGGCGGCGCTGCGCGTGTTCGGCTATGCGCGCGACGAGATGATCGGGCGCACCCTCGACGATCTGGGCGTCCACGCCGACCCGGCGCAATACGAGCAGATGCTGCGACTGCTGCGCGAGCAGGGCGAGGTCGACCGCCTGCAGATGGATTTTTGCAAGCGCGGGGGCGATCTCGGCGTGTTGGAAGCCTCCTGCCGCTTGATCGAGCTGCAGGGCGAGCAGCACCGGGTGACAATGATCGTGGACATGACCGAGCGCAGGAACGTGGACGAAGCGCTGCGCCAGGCACAGAAACTGGAGTCGCTGGGCACGCTGGCGGGCGGGATCGCCCACGACTTCAACAACATCCTGGCGGCGATCCGCGGCAACGCCGATCTCGCGGCCGAAGACGTGGGCCGGGATCACATCGCGGCCGAGAGCCTGGCGGAGATCAGGAAGGCGAGCGAGCGAGCGAGCGAACTGGTGCGCCGCATCGCCGTCTTTGGGCAGCCGAAGAAAAATGAACAAGACGTGGTGGACTTGGGGGCAGTGGTGGGCGAGGTGCTCAAGCTGCTGCGCGCGACCCTGCCCGCGGGCATAGCGCTGCAATCGGAGTTCGCCCGCGACACCCCGCTTGTGCTGGCCGATGCGGCGCAGATCCACGAGGCGATCGTGAATCTGACCACCAACGCGGCCTACGCCATCGGCGCGCGCGCTGGGGCTATCGTGTACCGGCTGGAGCCGGTGCAGATAAGCGCAAAGCTCGCGCTGAGCATTCCCAGCCTGATCGCGGGGTGTTACGTGCGCCTCACGGTCAGCGACAGCGGCTGCGGCATGGATGCCGCCGCGCGGGAGCGCATTTTCGATGCCTTCTACACCACCAAGCCGGTGGGCCAGGGCACGGGCCTGGGGCTCGCGATGGTGCGCGGGATCATGCAGGGCCATGCGGGGGCGGTGACGGTGGCGAGCACCCCGGGCAAGGGCACCAGCTTCGCGCTGTACTTTCCCGCGGCCAGCAAAAAAACACTGAAGCAAGAGCAGGCGGCACCGGCGCAGATCGTGCTCTCAGCCGGACATCGGGTGCTGTACGTGGACGACGAAAAGGCGCTGGTATTTCTTGCCGACCGCGCGCTCACGCGCCTGGGGCACCGGATCAGCGGTTTTGCCGATCCGGAGCAGGCGCTGGCGGCCTTCGGCGCGCATCCGGAGAGCTACGACGTGGTGGTGACGGACCACGCGATGCCGAGCATGTCGGGCCTGGAACTGGCGCGCGCGGTGCGCTCGCTGCGACCCGGGATACCGGTGCTGATGATCTCCGGCTACATCGGCGCCGGGGACGAAGATAACGCGCGCGCCGCCGGGATCAACGAACTGATGCTCAAGCCGGTCAGCATCGATGAACTGGCGAGCACGCTCGAGCGCATGCTCTGCAGCGCCGAACCCGCCGGCAAGCAGGCCGCTTGAAGAGCGAACACACCGGGCACTGGCGCGCCATAGCGCAAGATTGACCAACAGGAGATGAACGATGGAGCTGGAAGCAACCCCGGACCTGGCTGCGGACACGGACCGGCTCACGCAAATCGCGCGCCAATGCGGGAAGTTCGCGGCATTCGGGCTGCTGCTCTGCGGTTTGTACCTGATATCGCTGCACAACTACCTGCTCTTCCACAGCCTGGCCGAAGTATTCAGTCTGGTCGTCGGCTGCGGCGTTTTCGTCATCGTCTGGAATTCGCGCCGACGTCTGGACAACAGCTTCTTTCTGTTGCTCGGCATCGCCCTGCTGTGCGCCGGGGGCCTCGATCTGATCCATACGCTGGCCTACAAAGGGATGGGCGTATTTGCCGACCGGGACGCCAATTTTCCGACCCAGTTATGGATCGCCGCGCGCTATCTCACCGGCCTTGTTTTTTTGCTGGCTACGGCGTTCGTGCACGCGCGCTGCCGCGCGCTGCCGGTGTTTGCCGCCTGCGCCGCGGCCACCCTGCTGCTGCTGGCCGCGGTGTGGACGGGCCTGTTCCCGGACTGCTACGTCGAAGGGGCGGGCCTGACGCAGTTCAAGATCGCAAGCGAGTATGTTATTTCGCTGCTGTTTGTTGCGGCCACCGCAAACCTGATCCGCCAGCGCAGCGCGTTCGATGTCGATACGCTGCGCGCGCTGGTCCTCTGCCTCGGCCTGAGCATCGCCGCCGAATTGAGCTTCACCGCCTACGCAAGCGTATTCGGCTTCGCCAACATGGCCGGACACCTGCTGCGGCTCGCGGCATCTTATGTGCTCTACGTCTCGATTGTCCGAATCGGCCTGCAACGCCCGCACGACGTGTTGTTCAGGCAATTACGGAAAAGCGAGCTGGCGCTGCGCGAAAGCGAAAAGCATATCCGGCAGTTGTCGGACGCGGCAGCCGAAGGCATCGCATTTCACGAGCAGGGGATCATCCTGGATGCGAACGAGGCGTTCGCCCGCCTGTGCGGGCTCCACACCGGCGCGGAGCTGGTCGGCAGGCATTGCCTCGCGCTGCTGCCGCTGACGCCAGAATCCAGGGAGCAGCTGGGCGCCGGGATGCTTGCGCAAGATGACGCCGCGGGGGAAATAGTTTGTGTCTGGCCCGATGGCGCACGCCGGGTTTTCGAGATCGCGGGCCGCAGCGCCGCTTATCGCGGACGCGACACCCGGATGCTGAGCGTGCGTGACATCACCGAGCGCAAATGCACGGAAACCCTGCTGCGGGCGCGTCTGCGCCTGTCCAACCTGGGGCATGCGGGCAGGATCGACGAACTGGGGCAGGCCGCGCTCGATGCCGCCGAGGAGGTCACGGGCAGCCAGATCGGGTTTTTGCATCTGGTCGACGCGGACCAGGAACATCTGACTTTGCAGGCCTGGTCGACAAACACGCTCGCGCGCATGTGCAATGCCGAGGGCAAGGGGCAGCACTACGCGATCAGCGCGGCCGGTGTGTGGGTGGACTGCGTGAGAGAGCGCGCGCCGGTGATACACAACGATTACGCCGGCCTCGCGCACAAGAAAGGCCTGCCCGAGGGCCATGCCCGGGTGACGCGCGAACTGGTGGTGCCGGTGATGCGGGAGGGCAGGGTCACCCAGATCATGGGCGTTGGCAACAAGGCGACCGATTATGTCCAGGCAGACGTCGATGCGGTGCAGATGATCGCCACCATGGTGGATGACATCGCCGAGCGCTGGCGCGCCGCGAGCGCCTTGCGCGACAGCGAGAACAACTACCAGACCCTGGCCGATTTCTCGCCGTCGCTGATCTGGGCCTCGGGCACGGACAGAGTGTTCAATTACGTCAACCAGCCCTGGCTGAGCTTTACCGGTCGCAGTCTGGAGCAGGAATTGGGCAACGGCTGGGCCGCGGGGGTGCACCCGGAGGACTTTCAGCGGCTCCTGGCGACCTATACCGACGCCTTCGACCGGCGCGTGCCCTTCAGCCTGGAGTGGCGCTTGCGAAGACACGACGGTGAGTTCCGCTGGCTGCGCAACGACGGCGGTGCGCGCCACGACCGAAACGGCGTATTCATCGGCTACCTGGGGTATTGCGTGGACATCACGGAGTCGAAGGCGTTCGAGCAGGCGTTGATCGTGGCGCGCGCAGCCGCCGAGTCGGCCAACCGCGTCAAGAGCAAGTTCCTCACCAACATGAGCCACGAGTTCAGGACGCCCCTGAACGGCGTGCTCGGCAACGCCCAGTTGCTGCAGATGTCGGACCTCGGCGCCGGAGACCAGGCGTATCTGTCCGCCATCGTCACCTCGGGCAACAACCTGCTGTCGCTGACCAACGACATTCTGGACATGTCGAAGATCGAGACCGCATCAATCGTGCTGGAGCGGGGTGAATTCAGCCTGCGCGAATGCGTCGACCAGGTGATGCACGCGCATCGCCCGCGCGGCGCGGGCAAGGGGCCGTCGCTCAAGGTGCAAATGACCTACGAGGTCCCCGATGCACTGCTCGGGGACCCGTCGCGGCTGAAGCAGATATTGAACAAGCTCCTGGGCAATGCGATCAAGTTCACCGATAAGGGCAGCATCACCTTGACTGCCTCGCTCAAGCAACGCGACGGGGACAACGCGATTATCGAAATTTGCGTAATCGACACCGGCATCGGCATAGGTGAGGCGGTGGCGCGGGAGATCTTCAATCCGTTCGTTCAGGCCGACGACTCCACTTCGCGTTGCTACGGCGGGAGCGGCCTGGGACTGACGATTGCGCAGCGGCTGGCCGAACTCATGGGAGGCAGCATCAGCGTGCAGAGCACCGAAGGCGTAGGGAGCGCGTTCCGCGTGCTGCTGCCATTTACGGTGATCCACTGGGTGGTGCAGGAGCCGGATGCGCCTGGCGTCGGGGAGCAGACGGCGACTGGGAGTGGCACACCGCTTAAGGTGCTGCTGGCTGAAGACAATGCAATCTGCTGGCAATTTGGTATTGCGCTGCTGAAGAAATTGGGGCATCGGGTGACCTTGGCCGAAAATGGCAAGGATGCGCTTGCGGCGCTGGCGCGGGAGGCGTTCGATATCGTGCTGATGGACATCCAGATGCCGGTGATGGACGGAGTGCAGGCGCTGGCGGTGTTGCGCAAGCGCGAGCGGGGCGCCAATACCCGCGTGCCGGTGATCGCTCTTACCGCTTGTGCGTTGCAAGACGATGAAAAGCAATTTCTAGATGAAGGATTTGACGGATACGTTTCAAAACCGCTGGAGGTGAAAAAATTGGTGGCCGAAATGAGAAGGGTGTTGGATTTGAAATACCCCGCCGAAATTGGTACTGCGTGAACTTCCGCCACTGTTAAGGGCTGACAGACACCCAGTAAAATTGAGGCGCGAGTGTCGCTTCAGGGTCACTGCGGAAATTGAGCAATTTCGCAAGCGCGCCCCTCCAGCCGGCTACGCAGTTTCCATGTTTCGCTTGCCCGATGCGCTCTTCGTGTTCGAGCGTACCTCTGCCTCGCGAAAACCCCTCAGCGGGAGCAAACGGTCTTGCTGATGATCGCGATAACCGTGCTTGGCGGAATATGGCTCCAGTTTCCGGCATTGTTCTTCGATACCAGCGTCTTCCCGGTTGCCATCGTCCCGGAATGCTCGGAATTGGCGAGAACCCTGACTCGTTCGCCCTTGCAGTCGAATTCACGAAGGGTTCGCACCGACATCGCGCCATCGGCGCGTTTCGTTTTGAAATCCTCCACCTGCCAGACCTCATGAAGATCACCATTCTTGCGGATGGTGGCGGGGTCGATGTAGAAGATGCCTTTCTCGCTACTGGCCGCCTTCTCCCACGCCGCCCACGCCGGGGCGGTAATTAGGGCGAGGAAGAAACACATTGCTATACGCATATCGCCCTTAGTCGGTTCCGGGAGTGCGACTCTACACCACGGCCACTGCGACGCAGGAATGTAATGTAGCGACCGCCCAGGGATTGCACGCCACCTAAATTCCATTTACGGGCAGCCAGGAGTGCGATGGCAGGCTTCCTCAGCGCCGATTGCCCCCCGCTTTCCGACCGACCGACTTCCCGATCGCCGGTAGCGGATAACCCCGTTAAAGAAGTCGCACGCCAGGCAATAGCTCCATGCGTCGATCGATGCCGAGGGTCTGGATACAGCCAACTTGGCCAGCCTTGGCGACGATCAGACAATCGGGAAAGTCGGCACTGCCAACCTCGAAATATGCGAGGGCGATCTTTACTGCAGCCGCAGACTCGAGGGCGATAGTGGCGTTGTCGAGCAAAGCTTGTTATCGCCCGATGAAGGTCATTGAACCCGAAGAATCCAAGGAAATTATTGAGGCTGAGGGCCAGCCAAGGCATAAGGGAAGCCGGCCGGCATTGGGGCGTTGTGCATGGGGCACAGCGCTTGAGCGAATGGCTGACCGACATCGTTCGGTCAGCCGAGGTTTGCCAGAACTCAGGCTTTTTGAGGAAATGGCAGTGAAGCGGATTAAGCGTTTGAAAAGAAACGGACCCAGTTGATTGGGCCCGTGTGGTAGTGGTGGAGACGAGGAGGATCGAACTCCCGACCTCCGCATTGCGAACGCGGCGCTCTCCCAGCTGAGCTACGTCCCCGAAACCCGATTTTACCGCGATGTCCAAGCCCTGAACAATGCAATATGCGCCAGGCTGGCAAATTGAACCGCCAAAACGGTTCCCCGGCCCCGACTGTGAAATATGCCGCCTGTCTTGGATTCCACGTTTGCCCGTCGCTGTACCCTCCCGTATCATCCCCACTCCCTCTCAGTCACCTGCAAAGTACCTCCAAAAGCATGGATATCAACGCCCCCTTCGGTTTCAAGGAAATCGCCCCTTTCTACAAGAACCAGAAAGTCAGCCTTCCCGAAGCGGGGGCGCTGCCGGATTTTCTGCGCACCACCAATGCGGTGCCGATCAGCTACACCGAATTTCCGGTCGCTTTTCGTGATTTCCCGCTGGTGTTCATTTCCACAGATGAAGGCAAGAGCTTTTCACCGGTTGCGGTGCTGGGCGTGGCGGCGACGGAAAACCTGTTCATCGACAACGGCAAATGGGAGACCAACGCCTATCTGCCGGCCTATGCCCGCCGCTATCCATTCTGCATGGCAAGGGTGACCCTCGATGCCGTCGAGCAGGCCGACCGCCTGGTCTGCGTGGAAAAGACTTTCCTCAGCGACACGGGCGAGGCCATGTTCGACGGCGAGGGAAAATCGCTGCCCCGCTGGCAACCCATCGAGCGGTTGCTGAACGATTACGAAGCCGACCTCGAGCGCACACGCGACATGTGCTCGATTCTCTCCGATTATTCGCTGCTGGAACCTTTCACGATGCAGGCAACGCTGAAGGACGGCGGACCGATGAATCTGGCGGGGATGTATCGCGTCGAGGAGAAAAAACTCGAGTTCCTCAATGCCGCGCAGCATCGCAATCTATTCAAAAAAGGCGTGATGGGCCGCATTTATACCCATCTGCTGTCGCTGGATAACTTTGCGCGCCTGCTGGCACGCAAGAACGCGGTCGCCACCGCCAAAACGGCCTGAGCGGCTGCCCGCGCGCCCCGGCGCGCGGTGCTCAATCGCGACGGGTCGCCCGACGCAGCCTGTCCAGGACACCGGCCCAGGCCGGGGTATCCGGCGGGGTCTCGATGAGGATGAGATCGGCACCTGTGGCATCGAGGCGGCGCAGGTTTTCGTACAGCGCATGCGCATAGCTCGCCGGCACCACGGACTCGACCGCGGTCAGCGAAGCCGCCAGCCGCGGCACCGAGACCTCCAGGGCCAGTACCGCGATGCGCCTGCCGCGGTTGGTGACCAGTTCTTCGATGATTTTCACGCGTTTGGCGAGCCTTGCCTTGGCGCGCGGCGCGTAATGCACCGGCAGGCTGCCGGGCGCCGCGGGCGAAGCCTCCGAAGGCACGGCTAACGAAACCCCCAGCAGGCTTTCGATCTGGGCGGCGGTGATACACCCGGGCCGCAGGATTGCCGGCACCTCCCCGGAAACATCGACGATGGTGGATTCGATGCCCACCTCGCAGGCGCCGCCATCGAGGATCAGATCGACATCGTGGCCAAGGTCGGCGCGCACATGTTCGGCGCTGGTCGGGCTGACTTTGCCGAATCGATTCGCCGACGGCGCGGCAATACCGCTGAGGCAGGTGCCATCATCGGGTCCGCGCAGCGCCTCGAGCAACGCCAGGGCGAGCGGATGGCCCGGAACGCGCAATGCGACCGTGTCCTGTCCTCCGGTTACCGCATCCAGAACGTGGTCGGCGCGTTTGACGACCAGAGTCAACGGCCCCGGCCAGAATTTTTCCGCAAGTTTTTCCGCATGTGGCGTCACATGCGCCGCCCAGCGCGGCAGTTCCGCGGCGCTGGCCAGATGCACGATCACCGGATGCGCTGCCGGACGGTGCTTGACCCGATACAGGCGCTTCAGCGCATCGGCATTGCGCGCGTCGGCGCCCAGGCCGTAGACCGTCTCGGTCGGCAGCGCAACCAGGCCGCCTTCCCGGAGGAGGGCCGCGGCGCGCTCGAGCGCCTCGATGCCGGCGATCTCGACCACGGCGAGCGCTGCATTCGCCGCTTCGCTGCCGCCTGGCAACACCTCAGGCGCGAGTTCGGTCGGCGCCTGCGCCGACGCGTTTTCTGAATCGCTCACTGCGTCAATCGGGCAATTTGGCGGCAATCACCGCGCGCGCCTGGCTGGCGCGGAACGTGGCCAGCCGCTTGGCAAGCGGCGCGTCGGACAATGCCAGCATGGCCACGACGAACAAGGCCGCATTGGCGGCACCGGCCTCGCCGATAGCAAAAGTGGCCACCGGAATGCCCTTGGGCATCTGCACCATGGACAACAGCGAATCCAGCCCCGCCAGATATTTCGAGGGCATGGGTACGCCGAGCACCGGCAATTGCGATTGCGCGGCCACCACGCCGGCCAAGTGAGCAGCGCCCCCTGCCGCGGCAATAAACGCCCGGGCACCGCGCTTTTCCATGGTCCGCAGCCATTGGGCCAGGGCCTCGGGGGTGCGGTGCGCCGAGAGGGCGCGCGCCTCATAGGGCACGCCGAAGTCCTTCAACACCTTGGCCGCCTGGGACATGACTTCCCAGTCCGAGGTGCTGCCCATGACAACGCCTACCAATATTTTCTTCGCCGCCATTTTCCCCAGTTCCGGTTATCTAATCGGGCAACTTCGCGCCGGAGAGGCGCTCATAGGCCTCGCGGTATTTCTGCGAAGTACGGGCGATCACCTCGGCGGGCAGGTGCGGTGCCGGCGGCGTCTTGCTCCAGTTCAGCGTCTCCAGGTAATCACGAACGTACTGCTTGTCGTAGGAGGGCGGACTGATGCCGGGGCGGTACTGGTCGGCCGGCCAGAAGCGCGAGGAATCGGCAGTCAGGACCTCGTCGATCAGGACCACGCTTCCCGCATCGTCGAGTCCGAATTCAAACTTGGTGTCGGCAATGATGATGCCGCGCCCGCGCGCATAGTCGGCGGCCTGGCTGTACAGTCGTATCGAGATGTCGCGCACCGCCGCGGCGATCACCGCGCCGACGATGCCCTCCATGCGGGCATAGGAGATATTCTCGTCGTGGTCGCCCGCGTCGGCCTTGGTGGCCGGTGTAAAAATGACCTCCGGCAGCTTTTGCGCCTGCTGCAGTCCCGCCGGCAGCGGGATGCCGCACACCGCGCCGGTCTGCTGATAGTCCTTCCAGCCCGAACCGATCAGGTAACCGCGCACCACCGCCTCCACCGGCAGGGGCTTCAGGCGCTTGACCACCACGCCGCGTCCCTTGACCTGGGCCATTTCATCGGCGCCTTTCACCACGGATTCAGGGGCGATTCCGGTCAGGTGATTGGGCACGACCCCGGCCAGTTTCGCGAACCAGAAATTGGCCATCGCGTTCAAAACGGCGCCTTTGTCCGGTATCGGATCGGGAAGGATCACATCGAATGCCGACAGCCGGTCGGTGGTGACGATCAGCAAATGCTTGTCGTCGACCGCATACATGTCGCGCACTTTGCCGCGGGTCAGCAACGGCAGGCTCTTGATGGACGATTCGTAGAGTGGGAGGCTCATGCTTGAGTCAGACTCATAGATAGTCCGCCCCATCCCCGGACCCGGGGTAGAAGCGGAACTGGATTGATGTCAGGCAACCTTTTTCTCGAGATCGGCGCGGTATTGGCCGGTGGCGGCCAGGCCATTCATGCGCGCCCGATGCAGCAGGAACGCCTGCGCCGCTGCGGCGTTGGCAGCTGCACCGCGCCACGCCTTGAGCGCCGGCTGCTGCAGCGCGCGTCCGTAGGAAAACGACAGGGTCCAGGGGCCGCCGCCCAGCTTGTTCATGGCATCCAGGTGCGCCGTGGCCAGTTCATCGCTCTGGCCGCCGGACAGAAAGGCAATTCCGGGCACCGCCGCGGGCACGGTGCGCTTGAGTATCCTCAGGGTTCTCTCGGCGACCTCGTCCACGCCCGCCTGGCGCGCGTTGCCCTTGGCCGAGATCACCATGGAGGGTTTGAGCACCATCTCTTCCGGCGCCACGCGTTGCGCGGCCAGCGCCGCGAACACTTCGTACAGGGTCGCCTCGGTCACCACTTCGCACTGTTCGATGCTGTGCTCCCCATCCATCAGCACTTCAGGCTCGATGATGGGCACCAGTCCCTCGGCCTGGCAGATCGCGCCGTAGCGCGCCAGTGCGTGCGCATTGGCGACGATGCAGGCCGTGGAGGGAATATCCTTGCCGATGGTGATGACCGCGCGCCATTTGGCGAATTTCGCGCCCAGCTTCACGTACTCGGCGCATCGCTTGGCCAGGCCATCCAGGCCTTCGGTGATGGTCTCCCCGGGGCAAAGCGCCATGGCCTTGGTGCCGGCGTCCACCTTGATGCCGGGCAACACGCCCAGGCTGGCGAGCAACTCGGGAAACGCCTTGCCTCCAGCCGATTTCTGACGCAGGGTCTCGTCGTACAGGATCACCCCGCTGATATGGTCGCCGAGCCCCTTGGCCGAAAACAGCAGATCGCGGTAGGCGCGGCGGTTTTCCTCGGTATTTTCGACGTTGATGCCCTGGAAGCGTTTGCCGATGGTGCCGGTCGACTCGTCGGCGGCAAGGATGCCCTTCCCCTTGGCGACCATGGCACGGGCTGTTTTCGCGAGTTCGCTCATTTACTTCTCCACAATTACGGATTGTTCAGGCGGTTTCAGAACTGCGATTTTACCGCTTTCGCAGTGGCAATCCCAAGGCCGACAACGACACTTTCAATATCGGCCGCAAGTGCTTGAATCGCCATTTATCGGTGTTCGCCGATCTTGACGATCTTCATGGTATTGGTGCCGCCGGGCTTGCCGATCGGCTCGCCGATGGTGAGCACAATCAGGTCGCCTTCCTTGACCACCCCGTTGGTCACCAGGACGTTTTCGGCCTCGCGCAGCAATTCCTCGCGGTCACTGGCATCGGTATTTATCATCAGCGGATAGGTGTCGCGAAACAGCGCGCAACGATAGCGGGTGTTGGTCTGCGAGGTGAGCGCGTAGATGGGCACGCCGCAGTTGAGGCGCGACATCCACAGCGCGGTGGAGCCCGATTCGGTCAGCGACGCAATCGCCTTGACTTTGAGGTGGTAGGCCGTAAACAGCGCCCCCATGGCGATCGACTGGTCGACGCGGGTAAATACCCGGTTGAGGAACTCCTGGTCCAGCGCCACGGTCTGCGACTGCTCGGCTTCAATGCAGATACGGTCCATCGACTCGATGACTTCGACGGGATATTTGCCGCTGGCGGTTTCAGCCGAGAGCATGACCGCGTCGGTGCCGTCGAGCACCGCGTTGGCCACGTCCGAGACTTCGGCGCGGGTGGGCACCGGGCTGGAAATCATCGACTCCATCATCTGGGTGGCCGTGATGGTGAGTTTGTTCATCTCGCGCGCGGTGCGGATCATGCGCTTTTGCAGCGCCGGGACCGAGGCATCGCCAACCTCGACCGCCAGATCGCCGCGCGCCACCATGATGCCGTCGGAACAGGACATGATGTCGGCCAGCGCCGCGGGCAGCACCGCCTCGGCGCGTTCGATCTTGGCGATGAGAAACGCGTTGCCGCCGGCGGCACGCAGCAGCTGCCGCGCCATGTACATGTCGGCGCTCGACTTGGGGAAGGACACCGCCAGGTAATCCACCTTCATCTTGGCCGCGGTGCGTATGTCCTCCATGTCCTTGGCGGTGAGCGCCGGCGCCGTCAGCCCCCCGCCCTTGCGGTTGATGCCCTTGTTGTTGGTCAGATCGCCGCCGTGCACCACGCGGCAGCGCACTTTCGAGCCGGTCACGTCCAGCACTTCGAAGACGAACCTGCCATCATCAAGCAGCAGGATATCGGCGGGTTTTACGTCCTGGGGCAGCTCTTTGTAATCCAGGCCCACGCCGTCCTGCCCGCCCAGTTCGCGCTCGGCATCCAGAGTGAAGATGTCCCCGGGCGCCAGGATTGCCTTGCCGTCCTTGAACTTGCCCACCCGGATCTTGGGGCCCTGCAGGTCGGCCATGATGGCCACGGTACGACCGGTTTTGCGGCAGGTCTCGCGCACCAGCTCGGCACGCCGGATATGGTCCTCGGCGGTGCCATGGGAAAAATTGAGCCTGACGACGTCAACGCCGGCGCGAACCATGCGCTCCAGCACGAGCGGGTCGCTGGACGAGGGCCCCAGCGTGGCCACGATCTTGGTGCTGCGTTGCATGGAATCTCCTTTGAGTGAGGGTTACTTTACCAGACCGTGATGACCAGACTTTTACAAAGTGAACCGGCACCGGGCGTGCCCCCCGTTTGCGCCCGGGGCGGGCTTTCGCAGTTCTGCTCTATCCCAAACTCGGCTATATTTCGCTACGGAGAAAGCCCCTCAAGCCACACTGGAAAGGAGCGCCCTTGTGTTAGCCACTCAAATCCGCCAAAAAGACAGCATTTTCTATTTCGGCAGCTATCCGGCAACCGACCTGCTCGGCAAGGTGCGTTTCATCAGCCGCTTCTACGGCGAAGGCGAGGAGATCCCCGCCTCGCGCATTTCGCAGAAAGACGAAATCGCGCAATTCATTGCCAAGATCGAACGCACCGACAACGCCTTTCAGCGCGGCGTCTCCCGCTCCAAAGTGCGTTCGCTGAAGAATTTCTACGAGACCGCGGTATCGCAACCGCCGATTCCCGGCACGGTGCTGCTGTTTACTTCCGAGAAGCTGCGCTTCCAGACACTTGCCGGCGCCGAAGGGGTGGGCCATCTGTCCGAACCGCAGCAGAAGTTTCTCATCATCGATGGACAGCATCGCCTGGCCGCGCTGCAGTTCTACATGCACGAGCATCCTGCCGAGGCCGGCACCATCAGCGTCCCCTGCATGATCTTCGACGGCCGCAGCGAAGATTTCGCCACCGAAATGTTCGTCACCATCAATTCCACGCCGACGCGCATCAACAAAAGCCACCTGATCGACCTCTATGAGCGGGTCTCTTTTGCCGAACCGCATCGCAAATTCGCCGCCAGGCTGGTCGCCAGCCTGTACAGCGAGGCCGACAGCCCGCTGCGCTATCGCATCAACCGCCTGGGCGGTCGCAGCGCCCAGGACAAATGGATTCTCCAGGCAGAATTGTTCAATGAGCTGCACCGCTGGGTCAATCGCGACTGGCGCCGCATCCAGCTGGCCGGGGGCAGCCGTTACGAAGTGCCGCGTTACTACGGCATGGTGCGGGATTTTTTCAAGGCCGCCGAGCGCATCTGGGGCGACGCCTGGGGCGACGCGGACTACATGGTCACCAAGCCGGTCACCATCAAGGCGATGCTGCGCATCTGCGCCGATCTGGCCCGCGACGACGGAAAGGAAGCCGAAGGGCGGATCAAGCGCTGGGAAGGGCGGCTCAGCCCGTGGGGTCAGCAGGCGGAGACTTTTCGCTCCGAGGGTTTCTATGCGCGGTTTCCGGCCAAGGGTGAAATCGAGCGCGTCACGCGCGTCCACCGCGAGTTGGCCAAACTGGCCGGCATCGACCAGCGCACGGGGAGCTGAAGCTCGCCATGAACACCGCATTGGCCGGCGCCCGGAAGTCGCCAACCGACTCGCTGCTGGCGGCGCTCAGCGCCACGCGCCTGCTGGGTCGCTGGAGCCTGGTTTGCCAGCGCCACGACGGCGGCGGCTGCTCCTGCTGCCCGGGACTGGGCGATATCAAGATGGCCGAAGTGGAGCGCCTGCTATGCAAGGATCTGGGTGCGCGCCATGCGCTGCTGCAGAACCGCGACGGTTTTGTCGAACTGCTGAGATTGTGTGTGGCGCGGAACTTCGACGCGGAGCCGCAGGAACTGTCGGTGCTGCTCGAGGATATCGGCAAGGCGATCAACGAACTGGAACGCGTACAAAGCGGTTTCTATTGAACGCCTGCGCCAGATTTAGACAGAACTTTTAAATCTTTTAAAAAAATAATCTAATAACAGCGTCCGCTTACAGGAAGTTTGAATCCTGTATTAGGTATATCACCCGTTGGCGCGCTGCTCCAGCACCGCAATCGCCGGCAGGGTCTTGCCCTCCAGAAACTCGAGGAACGCCCCGCCTCCGGTGGAGATATAGGAGATGCGGTCGGTCACCTTGTATTTTGCGATGGCCGCCAGGGTTTCACCGCCCCCGGCAATGGAATAGGCTGCGGATGCGGCGATCGCCTCGGCCACCCGGCGCGTGCCTTGGCCGAACTGGTCGAACTCGAACACTCCCAGCGGTCCGTTCCAGAGGATGGTCCCCGCCTTGGCGACAATGGCCTCTATCGCCGCCACCGACTCCGGCCCTATATCGAGAATCATGTCGTCCCCGGCCACTTCCCTGGCCGGTTTGGTGATCGCCGCCGCTTCTTGGGAAAACGACTTGGCGGTCACCACGTCGGTTGGCAGCGGCACGGCTCCTCCCTTGGCGAGCACCGCGGCCATCACCTTGTTGGCCGCCTCGACCAGAGGCGGCTCGGCGAGGGATTTGCCGATAGGCGCCCCGGAGGCGAGCAGAAAGGTGTTGAGAATGCCACCGCCGACCACCAGCTGGTCGACCTTGGCGGCCAGGGATTCCAGTATCGTCAGCTTGGTGGACACTTTCGCACCGCCAACAATGGCCACCAGCGGCCGCGCCGGATTGAGGAAGGAACGTGTCAGGGCCTCGATCTCGGCGGCCATCAGCGGGCCGGCGCAGGCAACCGGCGCGTACTTGGCCATGGCGTGGGTGGTCACCTCGGCACGGTGCGCGGTGCCGAAAGCATCATTCGCGTACACGTCGCACAAGGCGGCAAGCTTGCGCGCCAGGGCATCGTCATCTTTCTTCTCGCCCTTGTTGCAGCGGCAGTTCTCCAACAGCACCACCTCGCCCGGGGCGACCTCGACGCCCTCGGTCCAGCCGGTCCGCAACGGCACCGGACAGCCCAGCAGTTCCGCCAGACGCCTGGCGATGGGCGCGAGCGAATCCTCGGGGCGGCATACCCCTTCGACGGGTCGCCCGAGGTGGGAGGTGACCATCACCGCGGCCCCCGCATCCAGCGCGGCGCGAATGCCCGGTAGCGTGGCGCGAATGCGGGTGTCGTCGACAATCGATCCGTCGGCGGCCTGCGGCACATTGAGGTCGGCGCGGATGAATACCCGCTTGCCGGCGAGATCGAGTTCGGTGAGTTTCAGAACGTGCATGATGGCGGTTCGCAATCCTGGCGGGGGGGCAAGGAAAAGGGACCAGGACCCTTTTCCTGCGGCCGATACACGCTAGCGCGCGTTGATCAGTGCCACCGTGGTATCGAGCATCCGGTTGGAGAAACCCCACTCGTTGTCGTACCACGAGCACACCTTGACCAGGGTGCCCGACACCTTGGTGAGCGTCGCATCGAATATCGATGAAGCCGGATTGTTGTTGAAATCCGATGAAACCAGCTGCTCGGTGTTGTATTCCAGCACGCCTTTGAGTTCGCCTTCCGAGGCCGCTTTCACCGCGTTGTTGACCTCCTCCACGCTGGTCGCGCGCTTGGCGGTGAAGGTCAAATCGACGATCGAAACGTTGATGGTGGGCACGCGCATCGCATAGCCATCGAGCTTGCCGTTCAGATGCGGCAGCACCAGCCCGACCGCGGCGGCGGCGCCGGTCTTGGTCGGGATCATGTTCTGCGAGGCCGAGCGCGCGCGCCGCAGGTCGGTGTGATAGACGTCGGTGAGGACCTGGTCGTTGGTATAGGCATGTATGGTGGTCATCAGGCCGCTCACCACGCCGATGCAGTCATCGAGCGCCTTCGCCAGCGGCGCCAGGCAATTGGTGGTGCACGAGGCGTTGGAGATCACCGTATGGGCCGCTTTGAGCGTGCTGGTGTTCACGCCATACACCACGGTGGCATCGACATCCTTGTCGCCGGGCGCGGAAATGATCACTTTTTTCGCCCCGGCGGTCAGGTGCGCCGACGCCTTGGCCTTGCTGGCGAACAGACCGGTGCATTCGAGCACCACATCGACATTGAGTTCCTTCCAGGGCAACTCGGCCGGATTGCGCTTGGCGCACACGCGAATGCGGTCGCCGTTGACCACCAGGTGCTCGCCATCCACCACCACGGTTCCCGTGAACGGGCCATGCGCGGTGTCATGCAGGGTCAGATAGGCGTTGGTCTTCGCATCGCCCAGATCGTTGATCGCGACAAACTCGATATCGTGCTTTTTTCCGCCCTGGTAATGCGCGCGAAGGATGTTGCGACCGATGCGTCCATAGCCGTTGATTGCCACACGAATTGTCATTGCCGACTCCGAAATAATGGATTTATTCCCGGCTGCCAGTCTAGCAGCCGGTCAGTCCGGGGTTTTGATGTAGAGCAAGCCGCATGCTGCGCTTGATTCGGCCTGCCCGCTACAAACGGGGCAGGCCCGTCCAGCAACCGCGTCGCAAAATCCGACTGGCTACCTGAGCACGCCTTTGACAGCATTCACCACGTTATCTACGGTAAAACCAAAATGCCGGAACAGATCTCCGGCGGGCGCGGATTCGCCAAAGCAGTCCATGCCAACCACCGCGCCGTCCAGGCCCACATATTTGCCCCAGCCCCCGGTCACCCCGGCTTCCACGGCGACACGGGGAATGCCGCGTGGCAGTACGGCTTCGCGGTATTCGGCCGATTGGCGGTCGAATACGGTGCTGGCGGGCATTGAAACCACCCGTACCGCGATGCCCTGCGCCAGCAATTGTTTGGCCGCACCCAACGCCAGTTGCAGCTCCGATCCGGTCCCGATGAGAACGGCACGCGGCTGCGGTGCGTCGACCAGCACATAGGCGCCGCGGCGGATGGCAGCCACGGCCTCGGCAGTGCGCTCCACAAACGGCAGGTTTTGCCGGGACAGCAGCAAGGCGCTCGGCCCGCGCGGCACCACGCGGCCGCGCTCCACCGCGGCCATCCAGGCAACCAGCGTCTCCACGCTGTCAGCCGGCCGCCATACGTCCATGTTGGGGATGAGGCGCAGGCTTGCGGCGTGTTCCACCGGCTGGTGCGTGGGTCCGTCCTCGCCCAGCCCGATGGAATCGTGGGTAAAGACGTAGATGACCCCCTGCTGCATGAGCGCGGCCATGCGCAGCGCATTGCGGGCGTAATCCGAAAACACCAGGAAAGTCCCGCCGTAAGGCACGACCCCGCCATGCAGCGACAGGCCGTTCATCACGGCGCACATGCCGAATTCGCGCACGCCGTAATACAGGTAGTTGCCTCCCGAATTTTCTCCCGCTGTCGCAGCGACCGGTTTTGAACCCGACCACAGCGTCAGATTGCTGCCGGCCAGATCTGCCGATCCGCCCAGCAGTTCCGGCAGCGCGGGGGCGAGCATTTCAATCGCATTCTGCGATGCCTTGCGGGTTGCGATGGTCTCCGCCTTGGCCAGTGTTTGTGCGAGCACCGTCTCGCAATGCGCGGCCCAGACGGCCGGCAATTGTCCCGCGGTGCGGCGGCGGAACTCCTCGGCAAGGCCGGGGTGCTCCTTGGCATAGCGCTGGAACAGGCGCGCCCATTTTTTCTCCGCTGCCGCGCCGCGCGTGCGTGCATCCCAGCCGGCACGAATCCTGTCGGGGATGACAAAGGGCGGGTACGGCCAGCCGATGGCGGCGCGCGTAGCCTCGATTTCCTTGTCGCCCAGCGGCGCGCCGTGTGCGGCGCCGGTGTTGGCCTTGGTCGGGGCGCCCTTGGCAATGATGGTTTTGCAGCAGATGAGGGTGGGGCGGTCTTTTTCGCGCCTCGCCTTGCGTATCGCCCGGTCGAGCGCCTCGACATCGTGTCCGTCGACCGCTTTGATCACCTGCCAGCCATACGCCTCGAAGCGCCGCGGCACGTCGTCGGAATACCAATTGCTGATATTCGCCTTTTCGGAATCGATGCTGATCGAATTATCGTCATAGAGCGCCACCAGCTTGCCCAGCCTGAGCGTGCCGGCAAGCGCACAGGCCTCATGCGATACCCCCTCCATCAGGCAGCCGTCGCCGAGGAACACGTAGGTGTGGTGGTCGACAATTTCCAGACCGGGCCGGTTGAAATCCGCGCCGAGCACCTTCTCCGCAATCGCCATGCCCACGGCATTGGCAATCCCCTGCCCCAGCGGACCGGTGGTGGTCTCGACCCCGGGGGCACAGCCGTATTCCGGATGCCCGGGCGTTTTCGAATTCAACTGGCGGAAACGCGCCAGTTCTTCCATCGGCAGGTCATAACCGCTGAGGTGCAGCAAAGCATAGAGCAGCATCGAGCCGTGCCCGTTCGACAACACGAAGCGGTCACGGTTCGACCAGAACGAGTTTCCGGGGTTGTGGCGCAGATGCCGGGTCCACAGCGCGACGGCTATCTCGGCCATGCCCATGGGCATGCCGGGATGGCCGGAATTGGCCTTCTGCACCGCATCCATCGCCAGGGTACGAATGGCGTTGGCCAGATCTTGGGACGAGACTGCATCAGGGGAAGGCAATGGATTGGCTGGCACGGGGCTCATTTCAGGTGGGGGAAGGAAATTCGCGGCGCCGGGCGCACGCAAAGGCCTGCTGGATTAGTGGCCAATTATCATGGAAACTTGCGTACTTTGCCAATAAAAAGCGGCGGCGGTTTGCGCAATCGCCGCCAGGCAGACGCTGTCGGGCCGATCTGATGCCTGGCGGTCTTTTTTGAGGCGGCGACCTGATATCCATCGCCACCATTTTGCGCAGCCCGGCGAATTTGCAGCCTGGCGGTGCTTTGAAGCTGGCGTCTCGCGTTGAGGCGTGCTTAACTCTGTGGGGGAATAATGAAACTTGCATTTCTGGGACTGGGCGTCATGGGCTATCCCATGGCGGGTCATCTGGCAGTCAAAGGCGGCCATGATGTCGTTGTCTACAACCGTACCGCAGCCAAGGCGGACGCCTGGGTGAAAGCGTACCAGGGCAAGGGCGGAAAAGTCCTGGCGGCGCAAACGCCGGCGAAGGCCGCAGCAGGCGCCCAGATGGTGTTCAGCTGCGTCGGCGACGATCCGGATGTGCGCGCGGTCACGCTGGGTGCCGACGGTGCGTTTCAGGCGATGGGGAAAGACACCCTGTTTGTCGATCACACCACGGCCTCCGCGCAACTTGCGCAGGAACTGGCGCGCGAAGCGGGAAAACTCGGCATACAGTTTCTGGATGCGCCGGTGTCCGGCGGACAGGCGGGTGCGGAAAACGGTGCGCTCACCATCATGGTCGGCGGCGAGGCTGCCGCCTTCGAGCGCGCCAGACCAGTCATGGCCAATTACGGCCGCGCGGTCACGCTGATGGGACCGGCGGGCAGCGGGCAGCTTGCCAAGATGGTGAACCAGATCTGCATCGCCGGACTGGTGCAGGGCCTCTCCGAAGGCATCCTGTTCGCGCAGAAAGCCGGCCTGGACGCACACAAGGTGCTCGAGGTGATCTGCAAAGGCGCGGCGCAATCCTGGCAGATGGAAAACCGCGGCAAGACCATGGTGGAGGACAAATTCGAATTCGGCTTTGCCGTGGACTGGATGCGCAAGGACCTGCGCATTTGCGCAGAGACCGCGCGCGCCATCGGCGCGCCGCTGCCGGTCACCCAGGTGGTTGCGGGCTTTTATGACGAGGTCTCGAAAATGGGCGGGGGGCGCTGGGATACCTCCAGCCTGATCCGGCGCCTGCGCAAATAGCACAGAGGCCGCCACATGCGCATGCCGTTTGCCCAGCCTGAAGATTACACGCCGGCCTTCGCGCCGCCGGCCGAACCCTCGGAGCGCGCGCTCTGGTTTGTATTCCGGCGTACCGACATTCTTGTGCCCGCAGCCCCGCAAGCGCCCGCCCTGCCGCGCGCGGCGCACCCTTCCGCACTGGGGCTGGAAGTGGCCCAGATCCAATACCTTGGCCTCCTTGGCGGCGAGCACTGCTACGCCGCCGAGGTCCCTGCCGCGGCCGCGCCGCCGCAGGGCTGGGCTTTCCAGGGGTTGCGCTCGCTGTTCAGCCTGTTCGATGAGGCCACGCTGGCGCTGGCGGGGCGCGCGGTTCAGATCATCGACTGGAACCGCAGTCATCGCTACTGCGGCGCCTGTGCGGCGCCCACGGTGCTCAAGACCACCGAGCGCTCGCGCGAGTGCCCCGCCTGCGGCATCGTCTTTTATCCGCGGCTCGCCCCGGTGGTGATGTGCCTGGTGCGGCGCGAACGCTCCATCCTGCTGGCGCGCTCACCGCGCTTTCCGCAATCGACCTTCAGCGCCCTGGCAGGCTTTGTCGAGCCTGGCGAGACGCTGGAGCAGTGCGTGGCGCGCGAAGTCATGGAAGAGGTCGCCATCGGCGTGAAGAACCTGCGCTACTTCGCCAGCCAGCCCTGGCCGTTTCCGCATTCCATGATGATCGCTTTCCACGCGGAATATGCAGCAGGCGAGATACGCGTCGACGGCGTGGAGATCGCCGAGGCAAGGTGGTTCAGCATCGACGAACTGCCAACCCTTCCCGGAAAGATTTCCATATCCCGCCGCCTGATCGAAAGCGCACTGCTTGAATTGCAAAAGTCGGCATGAACGTCGCTCCGGGGGCGCGCAAGCCGCGGTGACTCAGAGCAGGTCCACCGAAATCTCCGGCGCCCGATCGCCGATCACGTCGGCCAGCACCTTGGCCGAGCCGCAGGCGAGGGTCCATCCCAGCGTGCCGTGCCCGGTGTTGAGATACAGGTTGGGGTAGCGCGCACGTCCGATCAGCGGCTGGTTCGATGGCGTGGCCGGGCGCAAGCCGGTCCAGAATTGCGCGTCCTCGCCGCGGCCGATTTCCGGAAACAGTTCGCGCGTGCGCGCGAGCAGCGCCTGGCAGCGCGTCTCGTTCAGCGCGGTATCGTAGCCATTCAACTCGGCGGTTCCGGCCACCCGCAGACGTTCACCAAGGCGCGAGAACACCAGCTTGTGGGAATCGTCCGACAGGCTCATATACGGGGCCTTGTCGCCCGGGCGCAGCGGCAGGGTCAGCGAATAGCCTTTGACCGGATAAACCTGAACCGAAATGCCGACGCTGCGCAGCAGCAGCGGACTGTAACTTCCCAACGCAACCACATAGGCGTCTGCGCGCAGGGACTCATCGATTCCCGCCTCGTCGTCGATCATGATGCGCTCGATGCGACCGGACACGATCTGCAGGCCGGTCACGCTGACATTGAAGCGGAACTGGACGCCCGCGGCGCGCGCCAGCTCTGCGAGGCGCGCGGTAAACACGTGGGCATCGCCGGATTCGTCACCGGGGGCGTGTATGCCCCCCGCAATCGCCGCCGTCGAGGCGGCCAGCGCCGGTTCCATGGCAATGCACTGGGCGGCATCATGTTCCCTGACCTCCAGGCCGCGCTCGCGCAACAGCGCAAGCGGCGCGCAGGCTTCCTCGAAATCCTGCCGGGAAAAGAACAGCTGCAATATGCCGCGCGTCTGTTCGTCGTAGGTGATGCCGGTTGCGGCGCGCAATTCACCCAGCAGGCGCACGCTGTAGATTGCCAGCTCCAGTGCATTGGCGGTGTTGCGCCGCGTACGATAGGGCAGGCATTCGAGCAGAAAATTCATGCCCCACAACCACTGCGCCGGATCGGTGGACGGGCGAAACAAAAGCGGTGCATCCTCCTGCCCCAGCCAGCGCAAGGCCCTCAGCGGCGCACCGGGATTGGCCCAGGGCTGCGCGTGGCTCACCGAGATCTGCCCGCCATTGGCGAAGCTGGTTTCCAGGGCGGCTTCGGGCTGGCGGTCGACCACCGTCACCTCATGCCCCGCGCGCGCCAGATACCAGGCACTGGTGGT
Source organism: uncultured beta proteobacterium (assembly GCA_903859155.1). GTDB lineage: Bacteria > Pseudomonadota > Gammaproteobacteria > Burkholderiales > SG8-39 > 2-02-FULL-62-17. The sequence goes on along the minus strand of CAIOLO010000082.1, from coordinate 33,357 downwards.
GCCGATGACGCCTGCGCCGAGAACTAATACCTTCATGTCATGGTTCCCAAAAACAAAAGGGGAAGCTCATTGGCCTCCCCTTTGCTGTCAATTCTTCGTCGTGTGGCTATGAAAACCAGGATCTGAGCAAGGTTCCGCTCAACCCTTGAACGCCACAACCTTCTGGCGCTGCTCTCCCAGCCCTTTGATGCCCAGGGTGACGATATCCCCCGGCTTGAGGTAGGCATCACGATCCTTGATGCCCAGGGCCACCCCCGAGGGCGTGCCGGTGGTGATGATGTCCCCGGGCAGAAGCGTCATGTAATGGCTGCAATATGACACCAGCTTGGCGCAGGAGAAGATCATGTTCTTGGTGTTGGAGGACTGGCGACGGTCGCTGTTGACGTCCAGCCAGATATCCAGAACCTGCGGATTGGCGATTTCATCGGTGGTGACCAGCCACGGACCGATGGGGCCGAAACTGTCGCAACCCTTGCCCTTGTCCCATTGCGACGACTGCATCTGGAATCCGCGCTCGGAGACATCGTTGACCAGGGTGTAGCCGGCCACATGGTCCAGCGCCTTTTCCTCGGAAACATAACGCGCCCTGGTGCCGATCACCACACCCAGCTCGGATTCGTAATCGAGCTTGATGGAATTCTTGGGCGTATCGATGTCGTCATTCGGCCCGCTGATGCTGGTGGTGGCCTTCATGAATATGATCGGCTCGGAAGGAATCTGCGCGCCGGTCTCGCGGGCGTGGTCGATGTAATTGAGGCCGATGGCGACGAATTTGCTGATCCCGGTGTAAGGCACGCCGAAACGCGGATTGGTGCGTACCAGCGGCAGCGATTCGGCGCGGATCTTGCGCAGCCGGGCTAGCCCTTTGGGTGAAATGGTTTCCTGGTCGATGTTGGCGACAATCGATGACAGATCGCGCAACTGACCCTGTGCGTCGATCATGCCGGCTTTCTCGAAACCATCGCGACCCCAACGGCAAAGCTTCATCTTCTCCCCTTCCGATATGCTTGGATCTAGCGCAGCACCCGAATCGACCCCCGGCGGGGGCAGAAGGGCCGAGTGCCCCTCAAGACCGATGCGGTGGTTCGCGAAAAAATCAGCGCAAATTGCCGGCTCGAATGCTGCTTGGAGCCATGGGCTCCTGCCGGCGGATGGCGCGTCTCCCCTTGTTCAGCCTCCGAATTACCGGAGAATTATAGCAGGTGAGTTTGCGGAAATAAAGATGTCAGGAGGCTTTTTTCAGGCAAGTCAATGGCTTATGAAGGAGTGTCCGAGACCGCCGCGGTGAGGCGCTAGGCGTTCACCAGCGCCTGGTCAGCCCCTGAGCGTGACGCGCGTTTGCGCTCGTTTTCGGTCAGGTAGCGCTTGCGTATGCGTATGCACTTGGGTGTGATTTCGACCAGTTCGTCATCGGCAATGAACTCTACCGCCTTCTCCAGCGTCAACTCGATGGGCGGCACCAGCCGCACCGCCTCGTCGGTTCCCGAAGAACGCACATTGGTCAGTTGCTTGCCCTTGATCGGATTGACCACCAGATCATTGTCGCGAGCGTGAATGCCGATCACCATGCCCTCGTAGAGTGCCTCGCCGGGGGAAACGAACATGCGGCCGCGCTCCTGCAGTTTCCACAACGCATACGCCACCGCTGCGCCGTCATCCTGGCTGATCAGCACCCCGTTGCGGCGCTCATCCATATCGCCTTTCACCGGGCCGTAGTCGTCGAATACGTGGCTGGCCAGGCCGGTGCCTCGGGTCAACGTCAGAAACTCTCCCTGAAACCCGATCAGGCCGCGCGCCGGAACGCGGTATTCCAGACGCACGCGCCCCCTGCCGTCGGACTGCATGTCCTGCAGGTCGCCCTTGCGGCGTCCGAGCTCTTCCATGACGCCACCCTGGTGGGAATCCTCCACATCCACGGTGAGCAGCTCGTAGGGCTCTTGCTTGACGCCGTCTACTTCCTTCATGACCACACGCGGACGGCCCACTGCCATCTCATAGCCTTCGCGGCGCATGTTCTCCAGCAGGATCGTCAGGTGCAATTCGCCGCGCCCGGACACGATGAACGTATCGGAATCGGCGGTGAATTCCACCTTCAGCGCCACATTGCTCTTGACCTCGCGTTCGAGGCGCTCGCGCAGCTGGCGACTGGTGACGAACTTGCCCTCGCGACCGGCCAGCGGGGAGCTGTTCACCATGAAATTCATGGTCAGCGTCGGCTCATCGACGCGCAGCAGGGGCAGCGCATCGGCTTGCGCCGGGTCGCACAGCGTCGATCCGATGTTGATCTCTTCGATGCCATTGATCAGCACTATGTCGCCGGCGCGTGCTTCTTCGGAGACCTTGCGCTCCAGACCTTCAAAGGTGAGTACCTGATTGATGCGCCCCTTGACCGGCAGCGATCCCGGACCGTTCAGCACCAGCACATCCTGCAGCGGCCTTACCCGTCCGCGGGTGATGCGGCCAATGCCTATCTTGCCCACGTAGCTTGAATAGTCCAGCGAACATATCTGCAATTGCAGCGGGCCATCGGCGTCGTCATCGCGCACCGGGACATGCTTGAGAATGGCTTCAAACAGGGGCCGCATGCTGTGGGCGCCCTGGATTACCGCCTCAGGCGTCGCAGGAACATCCTTGATATCGGTGACCGCCCAGCCGTTTAGCGCGGAGGCATAGACCACTGGAAAATCGAGCTGCGCTTCGGTTGCGCCCAGTTTGTCGAACAGGTCGAAAGTGTGGTTCACCACCCAGTCGGGCCGGGCGCTGTGGCGGTCGACCTTGTTGACCACGACAATGGGCTTCAGACCCAACGCGAGTGCCTTGCGGGTCACGAAACGGGTCTGCGGCATGGGGCCCTCGACCGCATCCACCAGCAGCAGCACGCTATCGACCATGGACAATACGCGCTCGACCTCGCCGCCGAAGTCCGCGTGCCCGGGTGTATCAACGATGTTGATATGGGTGCCTTCGTAGGTGACCGCGCAGTTCTTGGCCAGTATGGTGATGCCGCGCTCACGTTCCAAATCATTGGAATCCATGACGCGTTCGGCAATATGCTGATAGGCGGCGAACGTCCCCGCCTGCTGCAGCAGCTTGTCGACCAGCGTGGTCTTGCCGTGGTCGACGTGGGCGATAATGGCAATATTGCGAATGGGTCGCATGGGGGGGCGCTACCTGCAAAAAGGGGTAGCATTCTATCAGTGTTGCACTGCAAAAATTGTAATATGGCCAAATCGCCCGCAAACAGTGTTTCCGAGCATCCCGCCAACGCTCCCCGGCTATGGGTGGACGAGCCACTCGCCGCCGGCGCCACCATCGACCTGCCCGCGCACGCGACGCGGCATGTGGCCGCCCTGAGACTGCGCGACGGCAACGCCGTGACACTGTTTGACGGCCAGGGCGGCGAATGGAGTGCCGAACTGCTGCGTGTCGGCCGCGACCGGGCCAGCGCGCGATTGCTGGCCTGGCACGATCGGGAGCGCGAATCCCCGTTGACGATCACGCTAGCTCTGGGGATTTCCTCGGGCGACCGCATGGATGTGGCGATCCAGAAGGCCACGGAACTGGGCGTCAATGTAGTGCGCCCGATTGCCTCAATGCGCAGCGTGGTGCGCCTCAAAGAGGATCGCGCCGAACGGCGCATCGCTCACTGGCGCGGGGTTGCGATTGCCGCCTGTGAGCAATGCGGCCGCAACCGGGTGCCGGTGATCGAGCCGGTTCTCCCGGTTTTGGAGTTTGTCGCCCTGCCGACGGCGGGCGCGCGGATTCTGCTTTCGCCCGAGGCGGACAAGTCGTTGAAAGACTTTGTCCCGACGACCGCGCTCACGCTGTTGATCGGGGCCGAAGGGGGCCTGACACCCGAAGAGCACGCCGATGCCCTGCGCTACGGCTTCGTCGGGATGCGTTTCGGCCCGCGTGTGCTGCGCACCGAGACCGCACCGATTGCGGCGCTGGCGGCGATCCAGGCCGCCTGGGGAGACTGCTCAGGCTGAGGCGACGGCGCGAATTATTCGTCCTTCGCCCGCTGCGCAGCAGCAGCGGTGCCGGGATCGCACCGCGACGGCCCCGGATGGGCATAAAATCGCGCTTTGCCTGAATTTCCGCCATGGCCACCAGTTCCGATTCACAATTTGTCTCCTGGTTTCGTTCGGTCGCACCCTATTTCCATGCGTTCCGCGGGCGCACCTTCGTGATTGCTTTTGGCGGCGAGGTCGTGGATCAGGGCAAGTTTGTCGCCATCGCCCACGATCTGAACCTGCTGCACAGTGCCGGGATACGCGTGGTGGTGGTGCATGGCTCGCGCCCACAGATCGAGGCGCAGTTGAAACAGCGCAAGGCGCGCTCGCGTTATGCCGAGGGGATTCGCATTACCGACGCCGTGGCGCTCGAATGCGTCAAGGAAGCCGTGGGCCTGCTGCGCGTGGAAATCGATGCGCTGCTCTCGCAGGGCCTGCCCAATTCGCCGATGGCGGGAGCCGCGATCAACACGGTGTCGGGCAATTTCATTACGGCTCAGCCCTACGGCATCCGCAACGGCACCGATTTTCAGTACACCGGGGCGGTGCGCAAGGTGGACGCACAGGCCATCAAAGGCTGCCTGGACTGCGGCAACATCGTGATCGTCTCCAACATCGGATACTCCCCCACCGGCGAAGTTTTCAACTGCACCGTGGAGGATGTGGCCGTGGCGACGGCCAAGGCGCTGGTGGCCGACAAGCTGATTTATTTTACCGACGCGCCGGTGCTCGACAGTCGCGGCCGGGTGCGCACGGAAATTGCCGCCCAGGAAGCCGACAAGCTGCTGACCGGCGCATCCAGGCTCAGCGATGACACGCGGCTTTTTCTGCAACATGCGGTGGAAGCGGTGCGCGGCGGCGTGCCGCGTGCGCACTTGGTGTCGCATCAGGTCGAGGGCGCCCTGCTGATCGAACTGTTCACCCACAAGGGTTCGGGCAGCATGATCACCGCCGACAAGCTGGAGAAGCTGCGCGGGGCCACCATCGATGATGTCGGCGGAATACTGTCTTTGATCGAACCTCTGGAGGCCGACGGCGTGCTGGTCTACCGCGGGCGCGAAATAATCGAGCGCGAAATACAACGCTTTTACGTAATCGAGCACGACGGCATGATAGTCGGCAATGCGGCCCTCTACCCTTTTCCTTCGGGAAAGGCGGCGGAACTTGCCGCGCTGGCGGTCCGCCCGGAGTCCAGGGGCGCGGGTATCGGCGAGAAACTGCTCGAACATGTGTCGCGTGAAGCGCGCAAGCGCGGCCTGCGCCAGCTTTTCGTGCTCACCACACAGGCGACACACTGGTTCATTGAACGCGGCTTCGGCGAAGCGGACATTGCAGTGCTGCCCGAACCGCGCCGCTCTTTGTACAATTATCAGCGCCGTTCCAAGGTGCTGGTGAAGAACATTTAAAAGGAATTGCAATGGCAAGAATGGTGAAATGCGTGAAGCTGGGCCACGAAGCGGAGGGCCTGGACCGGCCCACTTATCCGGGCGAGCTCGGCAAGAAAATTTACGAGAATGTCTCCAAAGAGGCCTGGCAGGGCTGGATCAAGCACCAGACCATGCTGATCAACGAAAACCGCTTGAATCTGGCGGATGCCAAGGCGCGCAAATACCTGGCTGAACAGATGGAGAAACACTTCTTCGGCGAAGGCGCGGACCAGGCGCAAGGGTACGTGCCGCCCAAGGGCTGACACAATCCCCCGGCGCTGCCGACTGATCGCAGGTCACGGCCTACTTGCGGGTAAGCGTCCTGACGCCCTGGGGCGTGCCCAGCAGGAGGACATCGGCGCCACGCAGCGCGAACAGCCCCACCGTGACCACGCCGGCGATATTGTTGATCTTCGCCTCGAGTTCCAGCGGCTTGAGTATGGCAAGGCCGTGAACGTCCAGAATCACGTTGCCATTGTCGGTGGTGAAGTTCTCGCGCAGGCGCGGCTGGCCGCCCAGCTTCACCATCTGCCGTGCCACGTAGGAGCGCGCCATGGGGATCACTTCGACCGGCAGCGGGAACTTGCCCAGCACCGGCACCAGCTTTGACTCGTCGGCGATGCATATGAATTTTTGCGCAACCGCCGCCACGATCTTCTCGCGAGTCAAGGCACCGCCGCCCCCCTTGATCATGGCCATGTGTTCGGTGATCTCGTCCGCCCCGTCCACGTAAATTGGCAGTTCGTTGACACTGTTCAATTCCAGGATGCGGATGCCGTGCTTTTTCAGGCGCTCGGCGGTCTTCTCCGAACTGGGCACGGCGCCGGCGATGCGCCCCCTGAACTTCGCCAGTTCGTCGATGAAGAAATTGGCGGTGGAACCGGTACCCACGCCGACAGGCAGATCTTCGACCACATGCTTGATCGCTTCCCTGGCGACCGCTGCTTTCAGTTCATCCTGTGTCATTTCTTGCGCACCGGTGGCAGATCCGTACAAACGCCCTCGTACAACTCCGCGGCCATGCCGACCGACTCCGCGAGAGTCGGGTGGGGGTGAATGGTCTTGCCGATATCGAGGGCATCGGCGCCCATTTCAATCGCCAGCGCAATCTCGCTGATCAGGTCGCCCGCGCCGGTGCCGACGATGCCACCGCCTATCACCCGGTGACCTTCCTCGCTGAAGATCAGCTTGGTAAAACCCTCGGTGCGGTGATTGGCAATGGCACGCCCGGATGCGGCCCAGGGAAATTTGCCAACACCGTATTTGATGCCCTGTTTTTTCGCTTCGTCCTCGGTGACGCCCACCCAGGCTATCTCCGGATCGGTATAGGCGACCGAAGGAATCACGCTCGCATCGAAATGCGATTTCTGCCCCGCGGCAGCCTCTGCAGCAATGTGCCCCTCGTGCACCGCCTTGTGCGCGAGCATCGGATTGCCGGCGACATCGCCGATCGCAAAGATATGCGGCACGTTGCTGCGCATCTGCGAGTCCACAGGGATGAATCCGCGCTCAGTCACCGCAATGCCGGCCTTGTCGGCGCCGACATTCTTGCCGCTGGGAATGCGGCCCACCGACACCAGGATCATGTCGTAGCGCTGTGCCTCGGCCGGCGCTTTTTCGCCCTCAAAACTGGCGTACAGGCCGTCGGTCCTTGCTTCCACTTTGGTGGTCCTGGTCTTCAGCCAGACGTTGTCGAAGCGCTTTGCATTGAATTTCTGCCACACCGCCACCAGATCGCGATCGGCTCCGGTCATCAGGCCATCGAGCATCTCGACCACATCGAGGCGCGCCCCCAGGGTCGAATAGACCGTCCCCATTTCCAGGCCGATAATGCCGCCGCCTATGATGAGCAGGCGTTTGGGCAGGGCGCGCAGTTCCAGCGCGCCGGTGGAATCGACGATGCGCGGGTCTTGCGGCAGAAACGGCAGTTTTGCCGCCTGCGAACCCGCGGCAACGATGGCGTTCTTGAAAGCGATGACCTTGCGACCCTGCTTGGTTTCCACTGCCAGGTGGTTGGGTCCGACAAACTGGCCGAGGCCTTCCACGACTGTCACCTTGCGGGCCTTTGCCATCGCGGCCAGCCCGCCGGTCAGTTTGCCCACCACCTGCGATTTGGATTCGCGCAACCGGTTCAGGTCGATCTGCGGTGGCGCGAACACGATGCCATGGCTCGCAAAGCTCATCGCGTCGTCGACCACGCGCGCAGCGTGCAGCAGTGCCTTGGAAGGAATGCAACCGACGTTCAGGCACACGCCTCCCAGGGTCGGGTAGCGCTCCACCAGAACGGTATTCATGCCCAGATCGGCGGCGCGAAACGCAGCCGAATAACCGCCGGGACCGGCTCCGAGGACCAGCATGTCACAGGTGATGTCGGCATCACCTGCATAGGTGGACGCCGCGGGTGCGACGGGTTTTGCCGCCGCCACCGGCGCGGCCGGAATTGGCGCCGCCGCAGCGTCGGGAACAACCTCCGGTGGCGCGGCCCCGGGGGCCTCTTGGGCAACCTCGGCCAGCGCAATGACCGTCCCCTTGGACACCTTGTCACCCACCTTGAGCTTCAATTCCCTGATGACGCCCGCATGGCTTGCGGGAATTTCCATGCTTGCCTTGTCGGTTTCGATCGTAATCAAGGACTGTTCCAGCACGAACGGGTCGCCGGGCTTGATCAGGATTTCGGCAACATCGACATTCTTGAAGTCGCCAATATCGGGTACCCGGATTTCTATGATGGCCATGATGGTCTACAGTAGTGAGCGGCGGATATCGGACAGCACCGACGCCAGATAGGAAGTGAAGCGCGCCGCGGCGGCCCCGTCGATGACGCGATGATCGTAGGAGAGCGACAGGGGAAGCATCAGCCGCGGCGCAAACTCCCTGCCATTCCATACCGGTTTCATCAGCGCGCGGGACACCCCGAGAATCGCAACTTCAGGCGCATTGATGATCGGTGTAAATGCCGTGCCGCCGATGCCGCCCAGGCTCGATATGGAAAAGGTGCCGCCCTGCATGTCGCCGGGTTTGAGCTTCTTGTCGCGAGCCAGTTTCGAGACCTCGCCAAGTTCGCGCGCCAGATCGAACACACCCTTGCGGTCGGCATCGCGGATCACCGGCACCACCAGTCCGTCGGGCGTATCCACCGCCACGCCGATATGGAAGTAGCGTTTGTAGACAAGGTTCTCACCCGCCTTGTCCAGCGAAGCGTTCACCTCCGGTTGCTGGCGCAAAGCGGTGACGCTAGCCTTGATAAGAAAGGCGAGCATGGTGAGCTTGAAACCCTGTTTTTCGGATTCGGCTGCATTGGATTTTCGAAACGCTTCCAGATCGGTGATATCGGCCTCGTCGAACTGCGTGACGTGCGGTATCGACACCCAGTTGCGATGCAGATTGGCGCCGGAGAGCTTCTTGATGCGGGACAGGGACTTGGGCTCGATCGGGCCGAATTTGGCGAAATCAACCTCCGGCCAGGGCAGCAGCTGCAGGCCGGTGCCCGGGGGGGCGGCAGACGCAACCGCAGGAGCGCCGCTCATCACGCTTTTGACAAAAGCCTGAATATCGATCTGCTGGATGCGGCCTTTGGGACCGGTGCCTTTGACCTTTGCGAGATCCACTCCCAACTCCCGCCCGAACTTGCGCACTGACGGGCTGGCGTGCGCCTTGAAGGTCGCCGCACGGGTGTCCGGCACGAAGGGAACAGGATCGGGACGCGCGATGATCGGCGCCGGCATCGGCGCCTCTGCAGGGCTTGCCGGCGGCGCTGCAGCTACCGGTGCCAATACCGCCGGCGTCCCGGGCGCCGGCGATGCGGCAGACTCCTCGAGCAACAGGATAAGACTGCCCTTGGCGACCTTGTCACCGACCTTGACGCGCAACTCTCTGACGACCCCGGCCGCAGGCGAAGGAATTTCCATGCTCGCCTTGTCGGATTCAACGGTGATCAGCGACTGCTCCGGCTTGACCACATCACCGGGGGCCACCAGCAATTCGCTGACATCGACATCCTTGAAATCGCCAATATCGGGAACGTGGATTTCTCTCATTGGATTGCCCTCATAGCACCCATTTCATTTATTCACCCGCTGCCGTTAGGTCGGCATCAGGAGGACTCATTTCAAACCCAAACCAGACCCGGCGTGCAGATCCTGCATCTCAGGCAATCAGCGGATTGGGCTTGTCGGTATCGATCCCGTACTTCTTGATTGCGTCGGCCACCAATTGGGGTTTGACTGCCCCCTCTTCGGCAAGCGATTTCAACGCCGCCACCGTGACCCAGTGTCGGTCGACCTCGAAGTGGTGGCGCAGGCGCTGGCGGGTATCGGAGCGGCCGAAACCATCGGTGCCAAGCACGCGGTAGGTCCGCCCCTTGGGCAGGAAATCGCGGATCTGGCCGGCGTAACTCTTGACGTAATCGGTCGACGCAATGACCGGGCCGGTGCGCCCCTTGAGACAACTCTCGACATAAGAGACCCGCGGTTTCTCCATCGGATGCAGCAGATTCCAGCGATCGCAGTCCAGCCCGTCACGGCGCAACTCGTTGAAGCTGGTCGCGCTCCAGATGTCGGCACCGACATCCCAGTCACCGGCCAGCAGATCGGCGGCGGCGATCACCTCACGAAGGATGGTGCCCGATCCGAGCAGCTGCACGCGGTGCTTTTTCTTCGCTCCTTCACGCAGGAGGTACATGCCCTTGAGAATACCCACCGCCGCTTGTTTGTCCGCGGCATCGGCGAGACCCGGGTGATGGTAGTTCTCGTTCATCACGGTGATATAGAAAAAGACGTCCTCCTGATTGGTCACCATCCGCCGCATGCCGTCGTGAACGATGACGGCGAGTTCATAGGCAAAGGTCGGATCGTAGGATACGCAATTGGGGATCAGCGCGGACATGATGTGCGAGTGGCCGTCTTCGTGCTGCAGGCCCTCGCCGTTGATGGTGGTGCGTCCGGCGGTCGCGCCGAGCAAAAAGCCGCGTGCGCGCAGGTCGCCCGCGGCCCATACCAGATCGCCGATGCGTTGCATGCCGAACATCGAGTAGAAAATGTAGAACGGCAGCATCGCCAGATTGTTGGTGCTGTAGGAAGTAGCCGCCGCTATCCACGACGAAAAAGCGCCGGCCTCGTTGATGCCCTCTTCGAGAATCTGTCCGGCCGCGTCTTCGCGGTAATACATCACCTGTTCCTTGTCGACCGGCGTGTACTTCTGGCCTTCGGAGGAGTAGATGCCCAGCTGCCGGAACATGCCTTCCATGCCGAAGGTGCGTGCTTCATCGGCCACGATCGGAACCACGTGCTTGCCGATGCCCTTGTCGCGTACCAGAAGGGTGAGCAGGCGCACGAACGCCATGGTGGTGGAAATTTCGCGGTCGGTCGGCTTCAACACCGCATCGAACGCGGCGAGCGCCGGAACCTCGGGTACGGCGCCGGCCTTGCGCCGGCGCTGTGGAAGGTAGCCCCCCAGAGCGCGCCTGCGCTCATGCAGGTAGACCATCACCGGATCGTCCTCGGGCGGCTTGTAGAAAGGCAGCTTTTCCAGCTGATCGTCGGGAATCGGGACGTTGAAGCGGTCGCGGAATTCCCGGATCGTCTGGATATCGAGTTTCTTCAGCTGGTGCGTCGGATTTTGCGCCTGACCCTGCTTGCCAAGGCCGTACCCCTTGATGGTCTTGGCGAGGATCACCGTCGGCTGGCCCCGGTGCTTCACTGCCGCATCATAGGCGGCATAGATCTTGTTCGGATCATGTCCGCCGCGGTTCAAACGCCAGATGTCGTCATCGGTCATGCGCGAGACCATTTCCAGCAAGCGGGGGTCCTTGCCGAAGAAATGTTTGCGCACAAACGCGCCGTCGTTGGCCTTGAAGTTCTGGTATTCGCCGTCGACCGTCTCATTCATGACCCGCAGCAGCACGCCATCCTTGTCGTGAGCGAGCAGCGGATCCCAGTAGGAGCCCCAGATCAGCTTGATGACGTTCCAGCCGGCGCCGCGAAACTCGCCTTCCAGTTCCTGGATGATTTTGCCGTTGCCGCGCACCGGTCCGTCCAGGCGCTGCAGGTTGCAATTGATCACGAAAACCAGGTTGTCGAGCTTTTCGCGCACCGCCATGCCAATGGCCCCGCGCGATTCGGGCTCATCCATTTCGCCGTCGCCGCAAAAAACCCAGACTTTGCGCTTGGCGGTATCCGCCAGGCCGCGCGCATGAAGGTATTTGAGGAAGCGCGCCTGATAGATCGCCTGAATGGGCCCCAGCCCCATCGAAACGGTCGGAAACTGCCAGAAATCCGGCATGAGCCAGGGATGGGGATAGGACGACACCCCCTTGCCGTCCACCTCGCGGCGGAAATTGAGCAACTGCTCCTCGCTCAGGCGGCCTTCCATGAAGGCGCGGGCATAGACCCCGGGGGCGGAATGGCCCTGAAAATAAATCAGATCGCCGCCATGGCCTTCACTGGGGGCGTGCCAGAAATGGTTGAAGCCGATGCCGAAAAGAGTACCGGCCGAGGCGAAACTGGCAATGTGGCCGCCCAGTTCACCGTCACCCTTGTTTGCCTTGGCAACCATGGCGAGCGCATTCCAGCGCGTGAAGGAGCGGATACGCTCCTCCAGAACGTGATTTCCCGGGGAACGCGCCTCCAGGTGCGGCGGTATGGAATTGATATAGGCAGTGGTCGCGGAAAAAGGCAGGTAGGTGCCCGAGCGACGCGCGGCATCGATGAGTGTCTCCAGCAGAAAATGAGCGCGCTCGGGCCCCTCCCGCTCCAGGACACCGCCAAGGGCTTCCAGCCATTCCTGGGTTTCCAGCAAATCCGGGTCGTTGGCCGCCTGATTATCAGGAATTGCAGACATCTTGCCTCCTACATCGGGTCGCGCCTTGTGAGCGCTTCCCGGGGATGTTGATTGAAGGGATGATTCGCGCGCGGTGTGCCCCGGGATCGCCGGAGAAACTCTGGTTGCCGCGCACCGTAGCCGCTGGACAATGCTGTCACTATAAAATCCATTTGCCTAACACGCAACCGAGCGCGCGCGATTTCTTTCATTTTCCTGGATTTTCCAAGGACAACGACGATCTGAAAGCACAGCAGGCCAATCCGGAGACCCGCAAGCGCGTGCAACGGCTCAATGCTGCGGATTCGCTCCCCATGATCCTTCAATTGTGAGCCGGCCCCGCAATGGCCCCATCAGATAGGGCAGACCGGCGTCGATCGCCGATAATGACGGCTTTTGCGAGTCAAACCGATGGAAACCAGAATCATTGACGGTGCAGCGCTGGCGCGCTCCATCCGCACAGATCTTACCGCGCGCGTGGCCGCGCTTGCCGCAAAAAATGCAAGGCCCGGCCTCGCCGTGGTGCTGGTGGGGGATGACCCTGCTTCGCAGGTCTATGTGCGCAACAAGTCGCGCGCCTGCAACGAGGCAGGCATCGCCTCCTTCCAGCACACGCTTGCGGCCTCGACCAGCCAGCAGGAATTGCTTGCCTTGGTCGGCAAGCTCAATGCCGACCCGGCGGTGCACGGCATTCTGGTGCAGTTGCCGGTGCCGAAACACATTTCCGCCGATGCCATCATCAGGGCGATCGCTCCGGAAAAAGACGTCGATGGCTTTCATCCGGAAAATGTCGGCCTGCTCGCCACCGGCAATGCGCGCTTCGTCCCGTGCACACCAGCCGGGGTGATGCGCCTGCTGGCGCACGCCGGCGTCGATTTGGCGGGCCGGCACGCGGTGGTGGTGGGTCGCAGCAATATTGTCGGCAAGCCCATGGCGCTGTTGCTGCTTGAAAAACACGCAACCGTCACCATCTGTCATTCCCGGACACCGGACCTGGGTGCGGTCATCCGGCAGGCCGACGTGGTGGTTGCCGCCGTGGGCAAGGCCCGCATGATCACCGCCGACATGGTGAAGTCCGGCGCGGCTGTGATCGACGTCGGCATTAACCGGATCCCGGATGGTCCCGACGCCGGCAAACTTTGCGGCGATGTGGACTTTGCGGGACTGCTCGGACGCGCCGGCTGCATGACGCCGGTGCCCGGTGGCGTCGGTCCCATGACCATCGCGTTGCTGCTGGAAAACACCGTGCTCGCGGCCGAACTCGCCACGCTGAAGTCCTGAACAAGGAGCGCTGAAATGAGCACCAACCCGCTGCTGGATTTCTCCGGCCTGCCGCGTTACGCCACGATCCGCGTCGAGCACATCGAGACCGCGGTGGATACTTTGCTCGCCCAGAATCGCGCCCTGGTCGAGAAGTTGTCGGACCCCGCGACACCAGCCACCTGGACGGCAGTCGTCAAGCCGCTGGAGGACGCCAATGAACGCCTCGGACGGGCCTGGGGTGCGGTGGGGCATCTTCACGGCGTGCTCGATTCACCCGAGCTGCGCGCTGCCTACGAAGCCAATCAACCCAAGCTGGTGCAGTACTACACGGAACTCGGGCAGAATCTCGCGCTGTTCGGAAAGTACAAGGCGCTCAAAGCCTCGTCGGAATTCGATGTCCTGGAGCCCGCTCAGCGGAAAATCATCGACAACGAACTGCGCGATTTCCGCCTCTCCGGCGCCGAACTGCCCGAAGCGGAGAAAAAGCGCTTCGCCGACCTGCAGGAAGAACTCGCCGGCGTCTGTACCCGGTTTTCCAACAATGTCCTGGACGCCACCAACGCCTACACGCTGCTCATCCAGGATGCGAACGAGTTGTCCGGCGTTCCCGCCGACGTTGTCGAAGCGGCCGGCGAAGCCGCGTCGAAAGATGGCGCCCGGGGCTGGAAGCTGACCCTCAAGGCGCCCTGCTACATCCCGGTAATGCAGTACGCCGACAATCGGGCACTGCGCGAAAAGCTCTACCGCGCTTATGTGACCCGGGCCAGCGAACTCGACGCGGCGGCGCGCGACAACGCGCCGCTCATCACGCAGATCCTCAAGCTGCGGCACGAATCGGCGCGACTTCTGGGCTACGCCAACTACGCCGAGGTTTCGCTCGCGACCAAGATGGCACAACAACCCGCGCAGGTGCTGGAATTCCTGCGCGGCCTGGCGACGAAGGCCATGCCCTATGCGCGGCGCGATTTCGCCGAACTCGAATCCTTCGCGCGCGACGAGTTGCGGCTCGACCAGCTTGACTCGTGGGATCTGGCCTGGGCTTCGGAGAAACTGCGCGCCAGGCGCTACGCGTTTTCCGATCAGGAGATCAAGCAGTTTTTTCCGGAAGACAAAGTTCGAGAAGGCATGTTCCGCGTGGTCGAACGCCTCTACGGCATCCGCGTGGAACCGGCCGAAGCCGAAACCTGGGATGCCGCGGTGCGTTTTTTCACCCTCATCGACGCCCAAGGCGCGCCCGTCGGGCAGTTCTATCTCGACACCTATGCGCGCGAAACCAAGCGCGGCGGCGCCTGGATGGACGAAGCCATCACGCGTCGCAGAACCGCAACCGGCGTGCAGGCACCGGTTGCCTATCTCATCTGCAATTTTTCCCCGCCGGTCGGCGGCAGGCCCGCACTGCTGACGCATGATGAGGTGCTCACGCTGTTCCACGAATTCGGACATGGCCTGCATCACCTGCTGACGCGCGTCGACTATATCGGCGTTTCCGGCATACGCGGCGTGGAATGGGACGCGGTCGAGCTGCCCTCGCAATTCATGGAAAATTTCTGCTGGGAGTGGGAGGTGCTCCGGCACATGACCGCGCACGTCAACAGCGGCGAATCCCTGCCGCGTGAGCTGTTCGACAAAATGCTGGCGGCGAAGAATTTCCAGGCCGGCATGCAGACGGCGCGGCAGCTCGAGTACGCCTTGTTCGACATGCGCCTGCACGGCGACTTCGACCCCGATGGCGCCGTGCCATTGCAGCAGTTGATCAAGGAAGTGCGCGATGAAGTGGCCGTCACGATTCCGCCGGATTACAACCGCTTCGCCAACAGTTTCAGCCACATCTTCGCGGGCGCCGGATATGCCGCCGGCTATTACAGCTACAAATGGGCCGAAGTCCTCTCCGCCGACGCCTACAGCATGTTCGAGGAGTCGCGCGAGACATTGGCTCGAAGCGAACCCGAGCGGGCCAGCATACTTGACGCCGCGACCGGCTCGCGCTTCCTTGCTGAAATACTCGCGGTGGGCGGCAGCCGCCCGGCAATCGATTCGTTCAGGGCGTTTCGCGGGCGCGAGCCCAGCGCGGATGCCCTGCTGCGTCACAATGGTATGATCTCCGCGTAGGGTTCGCGGTGTGCCGGCGTCCCCGGTGCAGACCCGGGAAATATCCTTGCAGGGCATCCGGATTTCGGGATGGAAATGACGACTTCACCGGCATCCCGCAAGCCGCCGCAACAGGAGATTTCAATGCGGGAAATTTCACAGCGGAAGACGTTGAAGCGTGCGTGTTTGGCGATCATTGCGGCGCTCGGCGTTGCGGCGCTCGCTTCGCCTCAGGCCGGCGCCCAACAGATGTACCGTTGGGTTGACAAGGAAGGCAAGGTTCATTACACCCAGAACCCGCCGCCGCGTGACGCGGCGAAGAGCGTCCAGCAGCGACGCCTGAATCCGGGCGGCCCGCCGGCCGGATCCGAGCAGATGCCCTTCTCGGTTCGGCAAGCCGTCGAGAATTTTCCCGTCACCCTTTTTACCTCGCCAGATTGCCCGCGCGGCTGTACCGAAGCGCGGACGCTGCTTGCCAAGCGCGGCGTTCCGTATCAGGAGATCAGCGTTACCGACAACGCATCCAAGGACTCTCTGCAGAAGATGACCGGAGATACCCAGGTGCCTTCGATGCTGGTCGGTCGAACGGTGGAAAAAGGCTTCGAAGAAAGTGCGTTTAACAACGTGCTGGACTCGGCGGGCTATCCCCGCACCTCGTTGTTTGCCGGCAAACCGCCCGCCTTGCCCGCGGCGAAGCCCCAGGCCAAGCCGGCCGCGTCCGCGCCGAATGAAGCACCGCCCGGTGAACCGGGGGGCGCCACGCCGCCTGCGGCAAGTGCGCCGGAATCCCCGCAAGCACCGCCGGCCCAGTGAGCGCGACCTGCGACCGCTTGCCGGACGGCGGTTGACACCGGTTCCGAAAAATAGACCAAAGGCCCTTTCCAGATGACCGGAACGTCCCCTGATTTTGAAGAAGATTGAGGGAGCACCCCTCGCATTTGAACCGGCTCTCATTCATGCGCATTGCCACCTGGAACGTCAACTCGCTCAAAGTCCGACTGCCGCATCTTCTGGATTGGCTGGCAAGGCAGCAGCCCGATGCGGTGTGCATTCAGGAAACCAAAGTCGAAGACGCAAAGTTTCCGCGCGAAGCGATCGAAAGCGCCGGTTACCGGGTAGCATTCTCGGGACAAAAAACCTACAACGGCGTGGCGATCATTGCGAAAAATGAGCCCGAGGATGTACGGGCCGGCATACCGGGCTTCGACGACGAGCACAAGCGCGTCATTGCCGCCACTGTCCAGGGCGTCCGCCTGGTTTGCGCCTATGTGCCCAATGGGCAGACGGTGGATTCGGACAAGTATCGGTACAAACTGCGCTGGCTCGCGGCATTCGAAGCCTGGCTCGGAGCGGAGTTGCACTCACATCCTGAGCTGGCGGTGCTGGGCGATTACAACATTGCACCGGCGGATGAGGATGTGCACGACCCGGCCGCCTGGAAAGACCTGGTGCTTTGCAGCGCACCCGAGCGCGCCGCATTCCAACGACTGTTGGGTCTGGGATTCAAGGACAGCTTCCGCCTGCTTACTCAAGCGGAAAGGTCCTACACCTGGTGGGATTACCGCATGATGGCGTTTCGCCGCAAAATGGGGATGCGCATCGACCACATCCTGCTCTCGCAGCAACTGGCGACGCGCTGCGGCGCATGCCTGATCGACATCGAACCACGCAAGCTGGAACGTCCGTCCGATCATGCGCCGGTGGTCGCCGAGCTTGCGGATTGATTTCCGGACGCGGGCGGCGACACCATAATCCTTAACAATGGCTTTTATATCGCCTTAAACGGCGACACTTTGCGGTCGATGATATTGTTCATTTTAACAACTTCGCCGAGGTCATTTTCACATCGCCCGCCTCGCCCCTGCGCTTTCAGTCGATCATATCGTAGGCTGGTAGCGTGAGGAATTCCACGTATTCGCCGGTGGTAATCCGGTCGAACAGTTGCGCCGCTTCCTCGTATTTACCGGCCGCCCAGTCCGCTTCTCCGAGATGGGTTCGTACCCTGGGCAACTCTTCCTCCAACAACTTGCGGAACAACTCGACGGTGACCTTGCGCCCATCGGCGAGCACGCCCTTGTCGCTGCGTATCCACTGCCAGATCTGCGAGCGCGAGATCTCTGCTGTGGCGGCGTCCTCCATCAGGTTGAATACCGGCACGCAACCGTTGCCGGCAAGCCATGCTCCCAGATACTGAATGCCGACTGAAATGTTGTTGCGCAACCCGGCCTCGGTAATCGGCGCTTCCGGCTGAAAATCGAGCAGGTCCTTTGCCACCACCCGCACGTCGTCGCGTTGCTTGTGGTACTGGTTGGGGCCGGGCATGTATTGGTCGAACACTGCCTTGGCAACGGGCACCAGCGCAGGATGCGCCACCCAGGTGCCGTCGCAGCCGTCGGTGACTTCGCGCAACTTGTCCTGGCGTACCTTCTCCAGCGCGGCTTCGTTCGCGGCCGGGTCGTTTTTGATCGGGATCTGGGCGGCCATGCCGCCCATCGCGGGTGCGCCGCGCCGGTGGCAGGTCTTGACCAGCGACAACGCGTAGGCGCGCAGGAACGGCGCGAGCATGCTCACCTGACCCCGGTCCGCCAGGCAGAAATCCTTGTTGGAACGGAATTTCTTGATGCAGGAAAAAATGTAATCCCAACGCCCGATATTCAGCCCGGCGGAATGATCCTTCAATTCCCAGAGGATTTCGTCCATCTCGAATGCCGCCAGCACCGTTTCAATCAGAACCGTGGCTTTGATACTGCCCTGCGGAATGTTGATTTCGCTTTGCGCGAGCTTGAAGACATCGTTCCAAAGACGCGCCTCCAGGTGCGATTCCATTTTGGGAAGGTAGAAATAGGGGCCGCTGCCCCGCTTGAGCAATTCACTGGCGTTGTGAAACAGGTACAGCGCAAAATCAAACAACGCCCCGGACACGACCTTGCCATCGACCTGCACGTGCTTTTCCAGCAGATGCCAGGCGCGCGGACGAACAATCAATACCGCCGTTTTGTCGTTCAACCGGTATTGCTTGCCGCCGCTCTCCATGGTGATGACGCGGCGCACCGCGTCATGCAAATTGATCTGGCCCTCGATCATGTTCGACCAGGTGGGGCAGTTGGAGTCCTCGAAATCGGTCATGAAGGTAGAAGCGCCGCAATTGAGCGCATTGATCACCATCTTGCGGTCGGTAGGGCCGGTGATCTCGACGCGACGATCGAGCATATCCGCGGGCTGCTCGGCAATTTTCCACTCCGACTCGCGAATGGCGCGGGTTTCGGGCAGAAAATCCGGCAGGCGGCCGGTATCGAATTCCTTCTGACGGGTTGCGCGGTGCGCGAGCAGGGCCTGCCTTTGCCCCTCAAACTCGCGATGCAGGCAGGCAACCAGGGCGAGCGCTGCGGGCGTGAGGATCCGGGAATACTCGGCGCCGACGCGGCCGAGTATCTCCACGCCCCTGGGCGGTTCTTTGATCATGGGGGAAACTCCAAACAAAATTTGCTGCGGACCGCAGAATCCGCGCGACGCTGAACCGCGCTGGCTCGAAACGAATCCTTGCGGTTGCTAAAACGGAAAAAGCGCGCGATTCTAAACTCGCCAGGCGCGCCTCGCAAACCTCATTTTTCGTGGGACGGCGGCAGGTCTTTCTCGGGTTCGCCCTTGTCCTCAAGTCCAAGCTCGGCAATCTTTCGGGTAATGGTGTTGCGGCCCATTCCCAGCATGTTCGCGGCCTCGATTCGCCTGCCGCTGGTGCGGGCCAGGGCTTTTGATATCAAGGTTTTTTCAAAATCCCTGACCAACTGGTCCATGATGCCCGAGTCACCGCTTGCCAGAAGCCGCTCCACCTCGCGTCCCAGCGCATCCACCCAGTCTGCACCAACGGGGGGCGTGTTCTGCCCCCGCTGGTCCGGTGGCAGATCCGCGATTTCTATGACCTGGGTTGGCGCCATGACAGTCAGCCAATGGCACAAGTTTTCCAGCTGCCGCACATTGCCCGGAAAATCCTGCGCGGCGAGTTCATTCATCGCAGCTTCCGATATCCGTTTGGGCTCCATGCCGGTTTCCAAGGCGCTCTTGACCAGAAAATGCCGCGCCAACAGGGGAATATCGCCGCGGCGTTCGCGCAGGCTGGGCAATCGCAGTCGAATGACATTGAGCCGGTGGAACAGGTCCTCGCGGAAAAGGCCCTCGCGCGCGCGCGCCTCGAGATCCTGATGGGTGGCGGCAATCACGCGCACGCTGGCACGAATCGGCTGATGTCCGCCGACGCGATAAAAGGTGCCATCGGACAGCACCCGCAGGAGGCGGGTTTGTAACTCCGGCGGCATGTCGCCGATTTCGTCGAGAAACAGGGTGCCGCCTTCGGCCTGTTCAAATCGCCCGCGCCGCATCGCCTGCGCGCCGGTAAATGCGCCGCGCTCGTGTCCAAACAACTCGGACTCCAGCAGATCTTTGGGCATCGCCGCGGTATTGATGGCGACGAACGGATTGCCCACCCGCGAACTGTGCCGGTGCAAGGCACGCGCCACCAGCTCCTTGCCGGTGCCGGATTCCCCCGTAATCAGAACCGTCGCCGAGGATTGCGCAAGTCGGCCGATCGCGCGAAACACCTCCTGCATCGCTGGCGCCTGGCCGAGCATATCCGGGGCGGAGGTGATGGTATCGGCGGCGCCGTCCTCGCGAACCGACTCATCCAGCGCCCTTCGGATCAATTCAACTGCCTGATCGACATCGAAGGGCTTGGGCAGGTATTCGAACGCACCACCCTGAAACGCCGCCACGGCTGAGTCCAGATCTGAGTGTGCGGTCATGATGATGACCGGCAATGCCGGGTACCGCTGCTTGACGGCCTGAAGCAATTCGAGACCCGATGGTCCGGGCATGCGAATATCTGACACCAGTACCTGGGGCGACGCTAACTCCAGTTCATTCAACGCATCCTGTGCCGAGACAAAGGTCTTGAAGCTGATCCCCTCGCGGCCCAGCGCCTTTTCGAATACCCAGCGAATGGAGCGGTCATCATCAACGACCCATACCGGTTTCATGGTCTGGCTTCTTCGGGCAAAGCAATCCGCAGAAAGCGGCTCGCGGCTTTTAGGGACAATTCGCCTATCCAGCCTACAGGGGAAGCACTATTCGGAAACATGTTTTGCCTGGCTCACTGTCTACCTCAATTGCACCACCGTGGTGCTGGATGAAAGTCTGGGCCAATGTCAGGCCCAGACCACTACCGCCTTCACGGCCGGAAACCAGCGGGAAAAATATTTTCTCGCGTATTTCTTCCAGGATCCCCGGTCCGTCATCCAGTACTTGCAATTCTAATGCCAGCTTATGCTGAATCTTCAGGAGTACCACGTGCCGTGCAATGCATGTCTTTAGCGTGATCTTTCGAACTCCGCCGACACTCACGGCGGCCTGAGCGGCGTTTCGCACAATATTGAGCACGGCCTGAATGAGCTGCTCGCGGTCGCCCTGAAGGTCCGGAAGGCTGACGTCGTAGTCGCGCTCAATTTGGATGCCCTGCGGGAACTCCGCGAGGATCAAGGTGCGCACGCGCTCGCAAACTTCGTGGATATTGACCTTGGAAAACTGCGGCAATCGGTTGGGTGTCAGCAGGCGGTCCACCAGCGCCTGCAATCGATCCGCCTCATTGATGATGACCTGCGTGTATTCGCGCAGTTCCGGCCGATCGAGCTCCCGCTCGAGCAACTGGGCCGAGCCGCGCAATCCGCCCAGTGGGTTCTTGATTTCATGCGCGAGATTGCGAATCAACGATCGATTGGCCTCGGCCTGGGAAACCCTTTGCGCTTCGCGCTCGAGGCGAAGCTGCTGGTCGGTATGGCGAAGTTCTATCAATAGCTGTGCCTCGACGGACTCCACCGGAGTGACGATGCAGTTCAAATGCTGTTGTTCCTGGCCTGGGCGGCCAATGACCAGATCCTGGTCCATAAACCCACGTGATTCGGCCAGAGTCTGGTCGATCATGCCTTTTAGCGCCGGGCCCACTGTGAAAATCTCGCCGATGGCCTGCCCGAGAACATTACGTGCACTGACCGACAGAAGATTTTCGGCGGCGGGATTGAGGTGTTTGATGCGCAAATCCCGGTCAAGCAGTATTACCGCTGTGGCCAGCAGATCCAAACCCGCAAAACTCGAACTGTCAGGCTTGCCGCCCCGCGAAAAACGCCCGAAGCTCATGAGTACCGCCTGAATGTGCCTGGCGTGCAGACACCGCGCGACAAGCGCCTGGGAAGCCGCGCCGGAACTATTTGATGCTGCTCAATTCCCGGCGCAACTGCTCGACGTTCTTTTCGTGCTGCTCGACCGTTTCGGTAAAGGGCTTCAGTCGATCCAGCACTCGCTGATAATTCTTTTCGTCGCCGGTACGGATCGCCTCCTGCTCGGCCAGCTTCTGGCGCGCTTCGGCAAGGCGCTTTTGCTCGCTGTCGAGTTCTTCCTCGAGGATCTTGCGTCGGTCGTTGGCACGACTGGCTACCGTTGAAGCCGGTTGCGTCGTCGTGGCGGGAGCTTTCCCCGCCCCTGCCGGCGGCGCAATCCGATCTGCAGGCACAACCGAAACTTCGCGGCTGACGACCGTGCATTTCTTTCCAGCGGTCTCTTCCTTGATATTGGTGTAGGTGCTGCGTCCGTTCACATCGACGCAACGATAGGTGGCGGACTGCGCCATCGAGGTGCTGGTGAATAGACTCAGCGAAGCCGCAAACAA
Organism: uncultured beta proteobacterium; assembly: GCA_903859155.1. GTDB lineage: Bacteria > Pseudomonadota > Gammaproteobacteria > Burkholderiales > SG8-39 > 2-02-FULL-62-17. The sequence continues at coordinate 11,038 of CAIOLO010000082.1, read as the reverse complement.
CAATCTGACCATGGCCCACCGATCTCCGAAGGGACGTTAAGTCTAGGCCAATTAAGCCTTGATTACAAATACAAAAGGGACAGAGCTTTGGGCTCTGTCCCTGCCACACGGAATTTGCGTTATGGAATAAAACTTTCGTAAAAACAGCCTTTTAAGACGAGTAATACATATCGAATTCGACCGGATGGGTCGTCATCCGGAAGCGCGTCACTTCCTCCATCTTGAGACTGATATAGGCATCGATGAAGTCATCCGAGAACACTCCGCCCTTGGTCAGGAAAGACCGATCCTTGTCCAAATGTTCCAGCGCCATTTCCAGCGATGAACAGACATTGGGAACCTTCTTGGCCTGCGATGGCGGCAGGTCGTACAGGTTCTTGTCGATAGGATCGCCGGGGTGAATCTTGTTCTGCACCCCGTCCAGCCCGGCCAGAAGCAACGCAGAAAAAGCGAGGTATGGGTTGGCGGTCGGATCCGGGAAACGCACTTCGACGCGCCGCCCTTTCGGATTCGAAACATGGGGAATCCGGCATGAAGCGGAACGATTGCGCGCGGAATAAGCAAGATTGATCGGCGCCTCGAAACCCGGCACCAGCCGCTTGTACGAGTTGGTTCCCGGATTGGTGATGGCGTTCAGGGCCTTGGCGTGCTTGATGATGCCGCCGATGTAATAAAGGGCAAAATCGGACAAGCCTGCATAGCCGTTACCGGCAAAAAGATTCTGCCCCCCCTTCCATACCGATTGATGGACGTGCATCCCTGAACCGTTGTCACCGACCACCGGCTTGGGCATGAAGGTCGCCGTTTTGCCAAAGGAATGCGCCACGTTCCAGACGGTGTATTTGAGAATCTGGGTCCAGTCGGCGCGCTTTACCAGCGAGTTGAACATGGTACCGATCTCGCATTGGCCGGCTGCCGCTACTTCGTGGTGGAACACCTCCACCTCGACGCCCTGCTGTTCCAGCGCCAATGACATGGCATTGCGGATATCCTGAAGGGAATCCTGGGGCGCAACCGGAAAATACCCGCCCTTCACCGGGGCACGGTGGCCTGTATTGCCACCCTCGTGTTCGATACCGGTGGACCACGGCGCTTCTTCCGAAGTGATTTTCACAAAGCAACCGGACATGTCGACGTTCCAGGTCACTCCGTCAAATATGAAAAACTCAGGTTCCGGGCCAAAGTAGGCGGTATCCCCGAGACCGCTCGATTTCAGGTAGGCCTCGGCACGTTTTGCGAGGGAACGCGGGTCCCGGTCATAACCTTTCATATCCGAGGGTTCGACCACATCGCAGGTGATATTCAAGGTCAGTTCATCGATGAACGGATCCAGGCGCGCACTATCCGGGTCGGGCATCAGCAACATGTCGGAGGCTTCGATACCCTTCCATCCGGCGATCGAGGAGCCGTCAAAAGCGTGCCCGTTCTCGAATTTGTCCATGGTGAATTGTTTTGCCGGAACTTGAACGTGCTGCTCCTTGCCGCGCGTATCCGTAAAGCGGACGTCAACAAACTTGACCTCCTTGTCCTTCAGCATTTTCAGCACGTCATTTGCGGACATCGCCATGGAAAACTCTCCTTGAGGGTATGGATGAATGAACAGAAGCTACTGGGGTGGCCGACGAAAACCGCGGCGGATGGATACTCCCTGAGCAGAATTTATGCCACGCGGGAAAATCCTATGCGTTCATTGTGCCATAAGAGGGCAGAACCATTCCAACCACGGAGCCAAGGCGCCATTTTAGTGCGTCTTGTAGCCAAACCGCACCAATAAGGTGCATGTATCTCTTCCTCAATTTCTTGTTAATATCAATCGATAAATTTCCCGATCAGATCATGGACGATATCCAAACCCTGCTTCAACGCGCCCATGCGCGCGCCAAGGAAAAAAACCTTCCTTATGCCGGCGCCCTGTTGCCTGCCGAGGCCAGCGCTCTATTGCAGGCCGACAGCGATGCCCAATTGGTCGATGTGCGCAGCCAGGCGGAATTGGATTGGGTTGGTCGGGTGCCCGGAGCAGTGACGATTGAGTGGAACAGTTGGCCTGAAGGGGTCAGAAACCCGCGCTTCATCGAACAGCTAAAAAATGCCGCGCCTGCGGCTCATGCACCGCTCCTGTTCATATGCCGGTCCGGCGCAAGGTCGCACAATGCCGCGATCGCGGCCACCCAGGCCGGCTGCACAAACTGCTTCAATGTCCTCGAAGGCTTTGAAGGCGACAAGGACGAAAACGGCCACCGTAACAAACTCGGCGGGTGGCGCGCAGCCGGTCTGCCATGGGTGCAAAGCTGAAGCACGGTACGGAATCAGCCCCAGTTCACCATCCCCGTGTAGGCCGTCAGTAACACCACGATTCCGAAGGCGATCCGATACCAGGCAAATGGCCTGAAATCGTGCGTGGCGACATAACGGATCAGCCAGCGCACGCAAGCGAATGCAGACAGGAACGCTGCGACGGATCCAACAGCGAATATCCCCAGGTCGTCAAAGCCCAGCAGTCCGCGGTGTTTCCACAGATCATAGGCGCCGGCCGCGACGAGGGTGGGTACCGCGAGAAAAAACGAGAACTCGGTCGCGGCGCGTCGCGACAACCCAAACAGCATCCCGCCGATGATGGTGGCGCCGGAACGCGAGGTCCCGGGTATCAGCGCAAAAGCCTGTGCACAGCCTACCTTCAGCGCGTCGCGCCAATCCATGTCATCCACGGTTTCAACTCGTGCGGCGCGCTGCCGTCGCTCCACCCACAAAATGATGAAACCGCCGACAACAAAAGCAAGAGCAACGGGCACGGGCTTGAACAAATGCGATTTAATCAAACTGCCAAAAGCCAGTCCCAGGCATGCTGCAGGCAGAAACGCAATCAACAGGTTTGCGGCGAAACGTTGCGCTCTGCGGTCGCCTGCAAGGCCGGCCAGGACTCCTGTGAAGCGTTTTCGGTACTCCCACACGATTGCCAGCATCGCGCCAGTCTGTATGACCACCTGGAATACTTTGGCCTTGTCGTCACTGAAGTCCAACAGGTCGCCGGCCACAATGAGGTGGCCGGTGCTGGATATCGGGAGAAACTCGGTCAGACCTTCGACCACGCCCATGATCAGGGCTTTGAGGAAAATGGGATCCATGTGTCCGTATCTTACCGCTTGACGAGCAGGCATCCCGGATCAGGCGACGAGGGGCGCTTGCCGGGACCTCGCAATTGCCCCTTGGTGATTCAGGCCTTGCTGTAGATCTGGGCGCCCTTTTTGACGAATTCAACGGCCTTTTCCTCCATCCCTTTCTTCAGCGCGGTCTGTTCGTCCACTCCCTGGCTTGCGGCGTAATCACGAACGTCCTGGGTGATTTTCATCGAGCAGAAATGCGGACCGCACATGGAACAGAAATGTGCCACCTTGGCACCCTGCTGCGGCAGGGTTTCATCATGAAACTCCTTGGCGGTGTCCGGATCGAGACCAAGATTGAACTGGTCTTCCCAGCGGAATTCGAAGCGCGCCTTGGACAAGGCGTTGTCCCTGATTTGGGCGCCAGGATGGCCTTTGGCCAGATCGGCCGCGTGTGCTGCAATCTTGTAGGCCATGATCCCGTCCTTGACGTCCTTCTTGTCGGGCAGTCCGAGATGCTCCTTGGGAGTCACATAACAAAGCATGGCGGTGCCGTACCAACCTATCTGCGCCGCGCCGATGGCGGAGGTGATGTGGTCGTACCCCGGTGCGATATCGGTAGTCAATGGCCCCAGGGTATAGAAAGGCGCCTCGTAACACTGTTCTAGCTGCAGGTCCATGTTTTCCTTGATGAGTTGCATCGGCACATGGCCCGGCCCTTCGATCATGACCTGCACGTCGTGTTTCCATGCCACCTGCGTCAATTCGCCAAGGGTTCTCAGCTCCCCGAGTTGGGCGTCGTCGTTTGCGTCCCAGATTGATCCTGGCCGCAAGCCGTCACCCAGCGAAAAGGCAACGTCATATGCCTTCATGATTTCGCAAATATCCTCGAAATGGGTATAGAGAAAATTTTCCTTGTGGTGCGCGAGGCACCATTTGGCCAGAATCGCTCCGCCCCGGGAAACAATGCCCGTCATGCGATTGGCAGTCATCGGCACGTAGCGCAGCAGGACGCCGGCATGTATGGTGAAGTAGTCCACACCCTGCTCGGCCTGCTCTATAAGCGTATCGCGAAAAATTTCCCAGGTTAAATCTTCGGCCTTGCCGTCGACTTTCTCCAGTGCCTGGTAGATCGGCACCGTACCGATTGGTACCGGGCTGTTACGCACGATCCACTCGCGGGTTTCGTGGATGTTCTTGCCGGTGGAAAGATCCATCACGGTATCCCCGCCCCAGCGGATGGACCAGGTCATCTTTTCGACCTCTTCGGCGATACCTGAAGAGACGGCAGAGTTGCCAATATTGGCATTGATCTTGACCAGGAAATTCCGGCCGATGATCATCGGTTCGGATTCGGGGTGGTTGATGTTTGCCGGGATGATTGCGCGGCCGCGCGCCACTTCGCTGCGAACGAATTCCGGCGTGATTTCCTGCGGGATCGCGGCGCCAAAAGACTCTCCGCGATGCTGCCGCATCATGAGTTTGGCGAGCTTTTCGCCCTGCGGACCCGAAGCGTGCAACGACTCAAGATAACGCTTGCGCTCCACGTTTTCGCGGATGGCAATGTATTCCATTTCCGGGGTGATCAGACCCTGCTTCGCGTAATGCATCTGCGAAACATTGCAGCCGGCTCTGGCGCGGCGCGGCTTTCTCTTCAGCCCGAAGCGCATCTCCGTGAGCGTGGGATCATTCAGTCGTTCCAATCCGAATTGGGAACTGGGCGCGTGCAGCACTTCGGTATCGCCACGCTCCTCGATCCATGACTGGCGAAGCGCCTGCAAACCCTGACGGATATCGATCTTCACCTTCGGATCGGTGTAGGGACCGGAGCAATCGTAGACGTAGATCGGCGGATTCTCTTCCGCGCCAAAGGATGCAGGCGTGTCCGCCTGCGAAATTTCCCGCATGGGCACGCGCAAATCCGGGCGCGAGCCCTCTACGTAAATCTTTTTTGAATTCGGTAAAGCCTTGATCGCTGCTTCATCGACGTGCGCTGTTGCCGCCAGAAATTTCGGATTAGCCACCATAGAATGCTCCTTTTTCGATTTTCGAAGGAAGCAGCGGCTTTCGCGAACGCTTCCCTTCGGCGGCATTACCCGCATCAGGTTCGGAGGGTATTTCTCACCCCTGGACATTCACGGCTCGTGAACGCCAGTAGGACCCCTACGTTGCAATCCTGAACTTACCCTATCAGCTTGCGCGTGGCAAGCGGCAAACTTTCGGCATCGGCAGAAATTCGGGTCTCGCCGTAATTGAGCGATGCTAGAATTCCATTCCTTCCCGTGGTTCAGGTAATACCGCAAATCATGAATACATCGCTAAATATCGAGCAAGCCCGTTTCAATATGGTTGAACAGCAGATTCGCCCCTGGGAGGTGTTGGATCAGGAAATACTCGACCTGCTCTATCTGCTCCGCAGGGAAAAGTTCGTGCCTGAAGCACATCGCGCGCTCGCCTTCAGTGATCTGGAGATCCCGCTGGGCAGCGAACCCGGTGAACGCATGTGGGCGCCCCGGGTCGAAGCCCGGGTCCTGCAGAGCCTTGGACTAAAAAAATCCGATCGCGTTCTGGAAGTAGGAACGGGATCGGGTTATTTCACTGCATTGCTGGCGCATTGCGCCGGACGTGTGTTTTCTGTCGAGATCAATCCCGAAATTGCCAAAACGGGCCAAGCGAATCTTGCCGCAGAAAGCATAGACAATGCCATAGTGGAAATTGGTGATGCGGCGCTTGGATGGACGCGGCATGCGCCCTACGACGTCATCGTCCTCACGGCTTCCACCCCGGTGGTGCCCGATTCACTTCTCGAGCAGCTCAAACCCGGTGGCAGGATTTTTGCGATAGTTGGCGATGAACCGGTAATGGCCGCGCGCGTTATTAGCCGCGATGCGTCTGGATGCTGCGTTCAAAAGGACCTGTTTGAGACCTGTATTGCACCACTGACCAATGCATTGCAGCCCGCGCGCTTTAAATTCTGAAGATGTCGGTACAGCAACTTCAGCCACGGGAGCTGCGTGACTGGCTTGGTGACGCTTCCCGAAGGCCACCGGTATTGCTGGACGTTCGCGAACCCTGGGAGGTTGAGGTATGCCGGATTGAAGGCTCGCTCACCATCCCCATGAATCGGATCGGGGAAGAATGCGCCAGCCTGGATCCGAATACCGAGATGGTCGTGATATGCCATCATGGTGGACGAAGCATGCAGGTCGCACAATTCCTGGAGCGTGGCGGTTTCGCAAAACTCCACAATCTTGCCGGCGGTGTCGATGCCTGGGCCCGATTGATTGATCCGACCATGGCGGTCTACTGAGAAAATTAGCGATGAGATCCCTTAATTTCCTGTTTGCTGCGGTATCAGCGCTGTCCCTGGCGGCTCCGGCGGTCGGGGCCGATCTGCTGCAGGTATTTCGTGATGCGACCGCGAACGACGCCGTCTTTTCCTCCGCCCGCGCATCTTTGGCTGCCGGCCGCGAAAGATTGCCGCAGGGACGCGCATTGATGTTGCCGACACTGAACTTCGCCGGCACTTCCTTGGAAAGCAATAACCATCTGCTGCAGCGCAATCCCACCAACAATTTTCCGCAAACACGGAATTTCGCCAGCAACATATTCACGTTCACCTTGACGCAACCGCTGTTTCGCCCGCAGAACGTTTTGCAGCTTGAACAGGCCGAGTTCCAGGTGGCCCAGGCAGAGTCGCAATTCGGGCAGGCGTTCCAGGACCTGGTGGTACGCGTGTCACAAGCCTATTTCGACGTGCTCAACACACAAAACAATCTTGCCTTCATTCGCGCGCAGAAAGCCGCCATTACGGAACAGCTTGCGCAGGCGAAAAGGAATTTCGAGGTAGGCACAACCACGATAACGGATACCAACGAGGCGCAGGCACGCTTCGACCTCTCTGTTTCGCAGGAAATCGCCGCTCAAAACGATCTGGAACTGCGCAGCCAATCGCTGCAGGAAATACTGGGAAAGGATCCCGGGATATTGACGCCGTTGCGCTCGAATTTCACGATGGCGCCACCGCAACCCAATCGGATGGAAGACTGGGTAGGTGCCGCGCAGAAGAGTGCGTATCCTGTCCGCATCCAGGAGGCGGCAGCGGAAATTGCGGCGCGTGAAGTGGATCGTAGCCGCGCGGGCCATAAGCCGACCGTAGACATCGTCGCCACCTATGCCAACAGCGCCACAGGCGGCAATACCACCAGCGGTGTCGGTGCCGACATCCGTACCGGAACGCTGGGATTGCAGATTGCGGTGCCAATCTTTGCCGGCTGGTCCGTTGATTCGCGCATCAGGGAATCGCTCGCCAACCTGGACCGTGCGCGTTCCGATCTGGAGAATAGCCGCCGTCAGGCGGCCCTGACCGCTCGCCAATCTTTTGTCGGCGTTACCAACGGCATCGCGCAGGTGCGGGCACTGGAGCAGGCCGTGACGTCGTCCGAGACGGCTCTCGCCTCCAACAAACTCGGATACGAGGTTGGTGTGCGCATCAATATCGACGTGCTGAATTCGCAACAGCAGCTTTTTTCGACCAAGCGCGACCTTGCCCGGGCGCGCTATGACGCAATCATGAACGGATTACGCCTGAAGGCTGCGGCAGGAACGCTTGCCGAAGAGGATGTCGAGGCGGTCAACCGCCTGCTGGGCAACGACTGAACCTGGATTGAAAGGCGCAAATTCGCCGCATCAGTCCAGCTGACACGGCGCACCTCCCAGAAGCCGGGCAGCAATCCCCGCCATCCTGTCGGCAGCGCCCCGGTGAGTCGCGCAAAATGACAGCCCGGCATCTCCCATGGAACGGCGCGCAGCCGGATCTTCCAGCAGTCGGGAAGCTTCCATGAGAATTCCCGCAGCATCCCCGGCACTCCGTGCCGCCCCGGCCTGTTTGGCCTGCTCGGCCGCCATGGCAAAGTTGTAGACCGAAGGTCCGATAAGCACAGGGATCCCCGCGGCACAGGCTTCAATGAGATTCTGGGCGCCGTAGTCCAGCAGACTGCCACCGACGAACGCGACATCGGCTGCGCGATAGTAAGCGGCCAGTTCGCCAACGCTGTCGCCAAGAAAATAGCGGCATTCGCCGGGTACCTGGCAATTGGCGCTACGGCGCGCATACGCCAGGCCGCGTTGTTCGAACAGCGCGGCGACATCGGCAAAACGCTGCGGATGGCGCGGCACTATGGCCGTCAGGGTGTCCCGCAGAGGTTGCGCTTCTAGCGCGTCCAGAATCAGCGCTTCTTCCCCGTCCCGGGTGCTGGCGGCCAGGAAGACCTTTTGCTGGCCGAAGCGCGCGCGAAATTCCCTCGCCAATTGCTCGCTTCCGGGGGCGGCCTCGACGTCAAATTTCAGGTTGCCGGTCACGATGACCGATAGGGCGCCAAGTGCTGCGAACCGCCTCGCGTCATCCTCGGATTGCGCGGCGATTGCCGCGAATGAAGCGAACGCCGGGCGGGCCAGCGGAGCAATTTTCAGGTATCCCGATGCCGATCGCTCGGACAGGCGTGCATTCGCCAGCAGCAGCGGCACCCCCTTGTCGCGGCATGCCGCAATCAGGTTGAACCACACTTCGGTTTCGATGAGTATGCCCAGGTCCGGGCGAAAACGCTCAAGAAATGCGCGAACCGCAAACGGATAGTCGTAAGGCAGCCAGACAATTTGTGCGCGCCCCGCAAACAACTTCTGCGCGGCTTCACACCCGGAAGCAGTCATCTGGGTAAGCAAAATCTCATGCTGCGGATATTGCGTAATCAGGCGCTCGACCAGCGGCTTTGCCGCATGCATTTCACCGAGCGATACTGCGTGGACCCAGATAAGCCGGCGGCCGGGGGCGCGCGTATCGCCGGGGGCGTAATGTCCGAAGCGCTCGCCAAACCTCTCAAGATAAGCTGGTTCGCGAAAACTCCGCCAGTACAGCCGCACAAGAATTGCCGGCAATGCACCCCACAACAGCAGCGTGTAGCCCAGACGCCAGATCACAGCGCCCCGCAAGTCTGCAGCATTTCAAACACCTGGTGAGCTTGAGGGGCGTGATCCGGCCCGCCCAGATTCTGCGCCCGGCTTGAACCATAGACGCCAGTCAATCCGGGATCGGTGGCGCAATAAATGGCTGCAACCGGGGTCCCAAACGCCGCCGCCAGGTGAGTAAGCCCGGTATCGAGTCCGGCAACGCCGCTGCATTGCGCAAGCAGCGCCGCGACCGCCTGAATCGACAAGGCGCCGGGAATCTGCGCATGCCGCAGCGAGGATGCGATGCGCTCGCTGCGCAAGCGCTCGCTCGAACTTCCCCATGGCAGGACGACACTGCCACCCGCCGACTCGATCAGATTGCCCAGTTCCAACCACCTCTCCTCGGGCCAGTGCTTATCGGCGCGGCTGGTCGAATGCAGCAGCACGATTCGGCAATCGCTCGCCTTATCACGAGGTGAGGCCCCGCTACGCAGGCCAAAATCGACCGTGTCGCCATTGCGATAGCCCAGCGCTCGCGCGGCAAGTTCCCGATTGCGAACAACGGCATGCTGACTGCGCGCGACGTGGTGGCAAACATCGTAAAAGCGCGCCGCAATCGGCTCACGCGCACTGGCTGCGTCGAATCCGTGGCGGCGTCCCTGCGCGGCGGCGGCAAGCAGCGCACTCTTGATCAAACCCTGGGTGTCGATAACAAGCTCGTAGCGATCGTGCCTCAATCTCTGTCGCAGCCTGCGTATTTCAGTCCAGGTAGCCAATTTCAACGGCCGCCTGCGCCAGCGGCGGATCGCAACCGGAATAGCCTCATGCACCCCCGGGTGCAACTGCACCAATGGCAGATATGCTTCTTCCACGACCCAGTCGATCACGGCATTGGGAAAATTCCTGCGGATATCCGTGACAACCGGTAAGTTGTGCACCACGTCACCCAGCGAAGAGGTCTTGATCAGCAGGATTTTTCTCATCGTCGGATCCTTGCTATTTTCGCCAGGGGTAAAATCGGCAATCCATCGGCGTACCGGGCAATTCCAGGCCAGGCAATTCGGATCCTTGCCTCCAAGAAATGATTCAAGTAAAGGGTATTCACCCCTCAAACCGCCCTAAGTCCGGGGCCGTTTCGACGATTCTGAAACGGCTTTTAAGATATTGATTATAAACTGCACAATGCCTTTCTCTGTCGTCATCATCACACGCGACGCAGGCCTTCAGCTGGAGGCCTGCCTGGGCAGTGCATCGTTTGCGGACGAAATACTTGTTGTCGATTCTGGCAGCACCGACCAGACCCTGGAAATAGCGCAAACCATGGGTGCCCGCATAATCGAAAAGGACTGGCTCGGTTTCGGCCGCCAGAAGCAATTTGCCGTCGATGAGGCGAAAAATGACTGGGTCCTGTGCCTGGATGCCGACGAACGTGTAAGTGATGTTCTGAAGAGCGCCATTCTCGCCGAGCTTGCCGCCCCCCGGGCAAACGCTTTCACGATGGCGCGCCGCAACCGCTTCCTCGGTCGCTGGCTGCGCCATGGTGAGGGCTATCCGGACCTGAGCTTGCGGCTGTTTCATCGTCGCCACGCGCGCTGGAGCGAGGATGCCGTGCACGAAAGAATTATTCCCGATGCCCCCCCGGTCAGGCTAAGCGGCGATCTCCTGCATGACTCGGCCGAATCGCTCGACAAATACCTTGAGAAGCAGAATCGCTATACCACCCTGCAAGCAACGCAGTTGTTGGCGGACGGCCGCAAAGCCGGGTTCGAACATTTGCTATTCTCGCCTCTACTGCGGTTTTTGAAATTCTATTTCCTGCGCCTCGGCTTTCTTGACGGCCTGCCCGGTCTGATTCACATCACGATCGGCTGCATGAACAGCTTCAACAAATATGCCAAGCTCATGGCACTTACAAAGCAGGCAGGGTCTGCGCGATGACAATACTGGTGACCGGCGGCTCAGGATTCATTGGTTCCAATTTCGTCCTCGCCTGG
>CAIOLO010000081.1 GCA_903859155.1 uncultured beta proteobacterium | reverse complement strand
CGGTCGCGATGTCTTCAGGCACGGCAACGACCCGGCCGCGATCCTGCGCTATTTGATGACACTGGGTGAAATCGCGCATATCACCACGCTCGCCGATGCGATGCCCGAGGCTTCCGAGATGGATCCCGAGTCGTGCTATCTTGGCTTTGAAATCAACCTTCGCAGCCGCGCCAGCAAGGCGGATATCGAACACATATTCGATTTCGTCCGCGACGACTGCGAGACGCGCGCCGATGCGGCGAAGCACCAAGGCGACTTCCGCAAGGTGGTCGAGGGTGTGAATAAGACGCTGGATGCGGTCATCGGGCCCCTGAACGTGGCTGCGAACTACGTCGACCAGATCTCCAAGGGTGCGATCCCGGCGAAGATTACCGACAGCTACAACGGCGACTTCAACACGCTGAAGGACAACCTCAATACCTGCATTGGTGCCGTCAATGCGCTGGTCGCCGACGCAGCGATGCTCGCCCAGGCTGCGGTCGAAGGCAAGCTCGAGACGCGCGCCGACGCTGCGAAGCACCAGGGCGACTTCCGCAAGGTGGTCGAAGGCGTGAACGCCACCCTGGATGCGGTCATCGAACCGATCAACGATGTCCAGCGCATCATGGGTGCCATGGCTGATGGCGACATGACTCAGTCCATCCAGAAGTCCTATAAGGGCGATTTCGACACGCTGAAAAATGCCATCAACAACACCGTGGCGAAACTCTCGGAGACGATTGCTCAGGTGAATACCACGGCGGAGGCGCTCAACAACGCCGCCGGGCAGGTGTCGGCCACGGCGCAGTCGCTGTCGCAGTCCTCGTCCGAGCAGGCTGCGGGCGTCGAGGAGACCACTTCGAGCGTCGAGCAGATGTCGGCCTCGATCAACCAGAACACCGAGAATGCCAAGGTCACCGACGGCATGGCGAGCAAATCCGCAGTAGAGGCCGCCGAAGGCGGCAAGGCGGTCAAGGACACGGTCGACGCGATGAAGCAGATCGCAGGCAAGATCGGGATCATTGACGACATCGCCTATCAGACCAACCTGCTCGCTTTGAATGCCGCCATCGAGGCGGCCCGCGCGGGCGAACACGGCAAGGGCTTTGCAGTGGTCGCAGCCGAGGTGAGGAAACTCGCCGAGCGCAGCCAGGTGGCGGCGCAGGAGATTGGCCAGCTTGCCAGCAGCAGCGTCGGCATGGCGGAGCAGGCCGGCAAGCTGCTCGATACCATCGTGCCCTCGATCAAGAAGACCTCCGAACTGGTCCAGGAAATCGCTGCCGCCTCGCAGGAACAATCATCGGGCGTCGGCCAGATCAACGGAGCCATGGGCCAGTTGAACAAGGCGACGCAGCAGAACGCCTCGGCCTCCGAGGAACTCGCAGCGACCGCCGAAGAGATGGGCGGACAGTCCTCGCAGCTGCAGTCGGTGATGGCCTTCTTCAAGATCGAGCAGGGCCCTGCCGCGGCCAAAACCGCGGCTGTGTCGTCCCGGGCAAAAGGCGGCAACGGCGCGCAAAGCGCAAAGCAAACCTCGCTGCCGATGAAGCCGCCCGCAAAATCGAACGGGCAAGGCGTCCCAGGCTTCGAGCGATTCTGAGGTCAACCATGGACAATATCGTGGGCACGCAACAGGCGACGCTGCGCCAGTCGCAACAGGAACTCACCGCCGCGCGCCATCTGGCAGCGGCGGGGGAGGCACATCAATATCTTACATTCGCCCTGGCGGGCGAAATGTACGCGGTGGGCATCCTCAATGTGAAGGAAATCATTGAGTACGGAAACCTGACTGAAATTCCCAGGGTGCCGACCTTTATCCGGGGCGTCATCAACCTCCGGGGGGCTGTGGTTCCGGTGGTCGATCTGGCCGTCATGTTCGGCGGCAAGGAGTCGCAGGTGCAGAAACGCACCTGCAATGTGATTGTCGAGATCCGCACTGACGATGCCAAGCACGACCTGGGCATCATGGTCGACGCGGTGTCGGAGGTGCTGGAGATCAACGGCAGCGATATCGAGCCGCCGCCCTCGTTTGGCACCAAGGTCCGCGCCGATTTCATTGCCGGCATGGGCAAGGTCGCCGGAAAATTCGTGATCATTCTCGACATCCAGCAGGTACTTTCTTCCGATCAGATGGAGACAGTGACCAAAGCTTCGCGGCACCCGGAAATTGAAAGCGCGGAGGTTCTGGCTTCCTGAGCCGAACGGACAGCACGCGACGCAGGCCGTCGGCTGGCGGAGAGACCCCCGGCCAGCCGGCGTTTCCCGCCTGCGACGAATGTTGTTCGTGCCGTGCGGTGAACCATGCATGAGACTGCAATCGCCTGGAAATCCGCGTCATTGCTTGATCTTTAGTCGATTGGCATGGCGCGACCCGAGAGCTTCCGGATGGGGGGTACGAGTTCAAGTGGGTATCTTGTCCCGCCTGTATGCCCGGCGGACCGAAATGCGAATCCGTGAGCCATAAATGATCGAAAGCCTGGAAATCACAAATGCTGAATTCGGCCAATTTCAGCGGCTGATCTACAAGATCGCTGGAATCAGCATGGCGGACTCCAAGCAGGTATTGCTGGTCGGCCGCTTGGGGAGGCGGCTGAAGCACTACGGTATGGACAGTTTTTCCGAGTACTACCGGATGGTGGCGGGCGATGGCGCGGAGGAAGAACTGCAACTGATGGTGGACCTGCTGACCACCAATGAAACCTATTTCTTTCGCGAAGAGAAGCACTTTGAATTTCTTGTCGATACCATCCTCGCGCAGCATCAGGCAGGGCGGCCTTTCGATGTCTGGAGCGCGGCAAGTTCAACCGGCGAGGAGATCTACACCATCGCCATGGTGCTGGCCGAACGCCTGGGAATAGACGCTAGCTGGACGGTGACCGGCTCCGACATCAGCCGCAGGGCGCTGGCGGTTGCCGAACAAGGCCTCTACTGGCAGGAGCGCACGCGCGGTTTGCCCTCCGGGTACCTGAAGAAGTACTGCATGAAGGGAGTTGGCGAAAATGAAGGCAGTTTCCTGATTGCACCAGAGTTGCGCCGCCATACCCGGTTCATGCAGGTGAATCTGAACGCCAATCTGCCCAAGGTGGGAAAGTTCAATGTCATTTTCCTGCGCAATGTCATGATCTACTTCGACGCGGATACCAAGCGCCAGGTGGTGGAACGGTTAGCGCTCCAGTTGCAGCCGCGCGGCTACCTGATCATCGGGCATGCGGAAAGCCTGAATGGAATCACCGACCGCGTAAAACTGGTGCAACCGACCATCTATCGGCTGCCATGATGCGCACCGACCCGAAAAAGGCGGCTGATCAGGTAATGCCCAAGATCGCCGTGATGATAGTCGATGATTCCGCGGTGGTACGCCGGGTGATTCGCGAGATTCTGGAGCGCGAGCCTGACATTGAAGTTATCGGCGCGGCCGCCGATCCGCTGTTCGCCTTGGGCCGGATGGCGACGCGCTGGCCCGATGTCATCACCCTGGATGTCGAGATGCCGCGCATGGACGGCATTACATTCCTGCGCAAGATCATGGCCGAGCACCCGACGCCGGTGGTGATCTGCTCGTCGCTTGCCGAAAAAGGCGCCGAGACGAGCATTGAGGCGCTGGCCGCCGGTGCGGTCGGCATCGTCACCAAGCCGAAGACCGGAGTGAACCAATTTTTTATCGACTCATCCAGCGATCTTGTGACCGCGGTGCGTGCCGCCGCGCGTTCGAACCTGCGCAACCTGCGAACCTTTGCAAAAGGAGCGGATTTGCCTGCGCCGAAGCTCGGTGCCGATGCCGTGCTTGCCGCGCGGGCGGCGGCCTCCACAGCCATGTCGAGAACCACCGAGGGCATTGTTGCCATTGGCACTTCCACCGGCGGTACGCAGGCACTGGAGGTGGTTCTGACCATGCTCCCCGTGGTCTGCCCGGGCATCGTGATCGTCCAGCACATGCCGGAAAAATTCACGGCTTTGTTTGCCGAGCGACTCAATGGGCTGTGCCGGCTCGAAGTGCGCGAGGCGCACGACGGTGATCGCGTGGTACCCGGCAGGGCTCTGATCGCGCCGGGAGGGCGGCACATGATCCTTCGGCGCAGCGGCGCCCAATACATCGTCGAGGTGATCGACGGCCCCCTGGTCAATCGCCACAAGCCCTCTGTCGACGTGCTGTTTCGATCCGTTGCCCAGGTTGCCGGCAGGAACGCCTTGGGCATCATCATGACCGGCATGGGCGACGATGGCGCCCATGGTTTGCACGAAATGCACGCCGCCGGCGCCAGGACTGTTGCTCAGGACGAGGCCACCTGCGTAGTCTATGGAATGCCCAAGGAGGCGGTCAAACTCGGCGGCGTGGACAAGGTCGTGCCACTCGATCTGGTCGCCCGCGAAATCCTCGCGTTTTGCTGATTTGCGCAAACGATGTCAGCATGAGCGAAACCACCCTCGATCCAGGAAAACAACTCGAGTCGGCCGCCAGGAACATCCATCCTGGCGAATGGGCGATCGACGATGCCCGACCGATCGCAACACTGCTCGGCTCCTGTGTTTCGGTCTGCCTGTACGACCCGCAGTTGCGCTTTGGTGGCGTCAATCACTTCATGCTGCCGATCCGCACGCGCAGCACAGACAGCGAATACGACTCTTTGCTGCGCGGCGATTACGCCATGGAGGTTCTGGTGAATGCCATGCTCAATCGCGGCGCCCGCAAACAGCGCCTGATCGCCAAGGCCTTCGGCGGTGGTAACGTTGTCACTGCGCTGCGCAGGTCGATCGGAGATGGCAATATCGCTTTCACCCGCACCTGGCTGGAGCGAGAAGAAATTGCGTTGTCCGCTTGCGACTTCGGCGGCCCCTGGGCGCGTAAAATCGTTTTCAACCCGAGCAATGGCGACGCGTATTGCAAACGCGTCGACAGCAGCCAGTCGGTCTCGGCGCAGGTAGCGCAGGAGGAGACTGCTTACGAAAATTTCCTGGTAAGCACCGGCAAAACGAGTGGAAAAGAGATCGAGCTATTTTGAGCGGCATGCCAGAGAATATGCACAAAGAGCTGGGGGCGCCTGGGAACGGCGGGGATCGCCCGATGTATCGGAGGGCGGCTTAAACATGCGCGTCGTTTTTCACGAAGCATTTCACCGCTCTGATTATTCCGAGGACGGCTACGACAACGCTGCCGATCCCGGACGACTGATGGGCGTCATGGAGGCGCTGCGCAATGACGGACACTACGGCGTCGAACAGCCGGCGCCGGCTACGCGTGCCGACCTGGTGCGCGGGCACGGCGAAGGCTACGTCGCGGCCATCGAGGGCAAGCCGCGGCTTTTCGCCATGGCCTCGCTGGCCGCCGGTGCCGCCATGCTGGCCGGCGACCTGGCTGTGCGCGGTGAGCCGATGTTCGCCTGCGTGCGCCCGCCTGGACACCATGCCAGCCGCGCTTCGGCCTGGGGTCATTGCACTTTCAGCAACATCGCTCTGGCGCTGCTGCGCCTGCGCGACGCCGGGCTGATAAGCTCGGCCTTCGTGGTCGACTTCGATCTGCATACGGGCGATGGCACCAGAGACGTGTTG
Source organism: uncultured beta proteobacterium (assembly GCA_903859155.1). GTDB lineage: Bacteria > Pseudomonadota > Gammaproteobacteria > Burkholderiales > SG8-39 > 2-02-FULL-62-17. Next base: position 10,572 of record CAIOLO010000081.1, on the reverse strand, counting down.
AAGGGCTGGCCCGCAGCGCAGGTCCTCAACCCCTACGGCGACAATGCTGAAGAATATCTGCGCAATCTCGAGGACAGACTGAAGGGTGCACCGCAGGTGGACATCCTCGCCGTCTCGGCCGGCTTTGACGCCTACGTTCACGATCTCGGACGCAAGTTGAGCACCGACAATTTCTTCACCATCGGCCGCTTGCTGCAAGCCTATGCCATTCGCCTGGGGCACCAGCGCCGCTTCGCCGTGCTGGAAGGGGGGTACTACCTGCCCGACCTGGGCAAAAACGTCCTTGCCTTTTGCCGCGGCTTCGAGTGATCGTCACATGAAACAGCTGCCGGTACTTACGATCACACCCAATGACACGCTCGGGTTCGACCGCATCGACATCGATCTGCCCGAAGCGCGCGTCGGCAATGTCCGCTGCCATCTCAGGGACAACGAAGTGATCGTGTATTCGATACAGGTGTTTCCGGAATTTCAGGGCAAAGGCTATGGCACCGCGGCCATTGAGATGCTCAAGAGCCGCTATCGCGTCGTGGTCGCCGACCGCGTCCGCTTCACCGCGCGTGATTTTTGGGAAAAAAAAGGATTCAAGGAACGCCCCGACGGAAACTGGGAGTACCGGCGCCCCGGCTAGGCTGAAGGATTTCTTCGTTTGGCCAAAGCGTTCAGCCGCGAGCGGCGGTTTCGGCGAGACGCTCGGCGGCCGTCTCGTCCACGCGTTCCCGCAGGTCCTTGCCTGCCTTGAAATGCGGCACGTGCTTTGCCGGGACCTGCACTTTTGCCCCCGACTTCGGATTGCGCCCCAGCCGTGGCGGCCTGTAGATCAGGCCAAAACTGCCGAAACCGCGAATTTCGATGCGATTGCCCTCGAGCAATGACTGCGTCATCGCATCGAGGATCATCTTTACGGCGTATTCGGCGTCTTTCGCCGCCAGTTGCGGCTGACGTTGCGCAAGCTGCGAGATCAATTCCGATTTGGTCATGATGTTGTTTGTTTCCGGACTGAAGTCTGTTTGGATTGTTGTGCGGCGCGGTGGCCGAACGGCAGACTACTGCGGCGTTTCAAAGCTTGCAAGGGCGGCGTTGTTTTTTGTGGTGTTTTTGTCCGATCGCCTTGGGCGGGCAGGGTGTCAGGGCCCTCGGCTTCAGCTGTCCGGCGCTCTGCCATGGGAGCGGATTTCCGCGAGCAAGGCGCGCAAGGGGGCGACACCCGCCGCGTGCAGGGTGCGCAGGTTTGCCTGGGCGATGCGTGAGGCTAAGGATACCGGCGCCGAGAGCGCCATCAGCGCGGCCACGCTCAGACCCGCGGTGTCCACATAGTGGGTGCCACTGGGGTCAGCGTGGCGCGCCCCCAGCAACAGGGCGGTACGCACCAGTTGCACCGTCGGATCGGGGCTGCGCCGGATGAAACGCACGGCACGGTGCTCGTTTGCGAGATCCTCCTGGAAATCGGGGTGAAAAGGAACGCAGTAAAAGGGCTCGGTGCCGCGCACGTGCCGCCTCTGCACGCGCTGGCGCACCGCGTGCACCAGATTTTCGAAGGCGCGGGCTCCTGCGACGCCCCGCGCAAGGACCGCGTCCAGCGCCGGCAGGATGATGAGGGCGACCTCGATCGATTCGCTCGGCTGGCGTTCGAAACGGTCAATGGCAGCGTCGATGGCCAGGACCGCGGCGTCGAAGCCCGCCGCTCCCGGCGGGCCGCCCCGCTCCAGCAGAACGGCGCGCTGTAACCCTCCGGATTCGCGGCAGCGTCGCGAATAAGGGCAAAGGTTTAGCGCTTCGACGAACTCGTGCAGGTAGCGATCGTTGCGTGCCAGCGCGGCGGCGATACGAGGATCAACTGTATTGTCGAGCATCTCGCTAGGATACCTGCTGATGCCCGGGTTCGGTCTGTCCGGCGCCGAAATGCTTTTTCTGTCGCGACAGACCGCGACGGATGGCAGTACCATCCGGACTGAACACACAATCAGGAGTAACAGCATGATGCATCTGGTCGGCCGAATCCACGGTGTCCTGCGGACCTTCGTCGTATTCCTCGCGGCTGCGATTGCCGTATTCAGCGCTCCGACGCAGGCTCAGACCTGGCCGCAAAAGCCCATCCGCGTGCTGATCGGCTTTGCCACGGGTGGCCCGCCCGATCTGGTCACCCGCGTGGTTGCACCCAAGCTCGGCGAATACCTCGGACAGCCGATCGTCATCGAGAATCGTCCCGGAGCGGGCGGGGTCATCGCGATGGAAGCGGTGGCGAATTCCCCGCCGGATGGATATACGCTCGCCCTGGGGACAGTCGGCACGCTGTTCCTTGCCAAAGCGCTGCTGCCCAGTGCGCCGTACGATCCATTGAGTTTTGTTCCGGTGGGCATTTTCGCGAAACAGGAATTCATCCTCATCACCCATCCGAACCTGCCGGTGAATACGCTGAAGGAATTCATTGAACTGGCCAAGAAGCAGCCGGGCAAACTCAATTACGGTGCTTCGACACCCGGCAGCCCGCCGCACATGCTGGCCGAGATGTTCAAGGACCAGGCCGGCGTCGACATTTTCGGCATCAACTACAAGGGTTCGGCCGATGCGGTGCAGCGCTTCCTTGCCGGTGACGTGCAGATGCTGGTCGACGGTTATTCCATTCTCGGACCGCTGATCACCTCGGGCAAGGCGAAGGCACTGCTGGTGACCAGCCCGCAACGCATGAAGAAGCTGCCCGATGTCCCCACGGCGCTGGAGGTGGGCCTGCCCAACTATGTGATCGAGACTTTTTTCAGCCTGGTGGCGCCACCGGGAACCCCGACGGCGATACCCAGGCGGATGCATGCGGAAATGGTAAAAACCCTGCAGGACAAGTCTGTCCTTGAGGTCATGGACAGGCTTGTCATGGCCCCCTACGTCAGTACCCCGGAAGAACTGGGTAGCGTGATCAAAACCGACTGGCCCAAGTGGAACAACGCGGTAAAGGCCGCCGGCATCAAGGTGCAATAAGAGCGGGGGGTGGGGAAGTCGAAGGACTCCCCACCGGCGCCCGGCAGCACCGATAAACATCGCTTAAGCAATGGAAAACATTGTGTCGCGGGAGGCCTTCGGGCATGCCTGGCGCTGCGTCAAAACGCGGAAGTCACCTTCGAAAATCCAGTCCGGCTCCACCTTGCCAAATGCTGTCTGCTGAAGCAGGTTAATGACTGTTGTTTGAGTTCCGTGGCGACTATTCCAAGCGCGCAACGATCGTCGGCCAACTTCCGCACGGTGGCGTTTCCTTGATGTAAGTCAACAATAGCGCGCCATATGTCCAATATAAGTGCGAGACCGTGGATGAGGATGGGTCGGTCGCTGAAATCTTCAGTGATCATCAAAGAATTATTCAAAACTCTGCTTTGCGCGGGCGCCTAACTGGGGGGGGTCGCGATTTCATCGACGGCCCAGCCGACTAATCGCAATTGAGATTTTTATGACTTCCGTCGATAAGCTCGGAGAGGTGATAGACACCGATGTTCTAGTGATAGGCGGAGGCATAAGCGGATTGCTCGCTGCGATTAAGGCGAGGGATGCGGTAAAGCGCGTTCTAGTTGTCGACAAAGGTGGAATAGGCTGGGCCGGACAAGTGCCTTTTTCCGGCGGCGATTGTGCGTTGATACGTCCCGATGAAGCGGAAGGCCATTTCAAGTGGCTCGTGGAAGCCGGCGAGTATTTGAACAATCAAGACTGGTCCCGCGCTTTTGCCACTGACATGTACGGCTGCATCAGGGAAGTTGTAGACCTGGGCCTGCCTTTTTGGACGGCCAACAAGGAGCTGGTTACCGTACCTTTTCACAAGAAATACAATGCGACGCATTTTTCGCCGACCAAGCTCATGATCAAGTTGAAGCATGCTGCGGCGAAAAGAAAAGTAAGCATGCTCGACAAGATCTTTGTTGTCGATTTGATAAGGGCAGGTAGCAGGGTGGTGGGCGCCGTCGGTTTCGGTTTGGTAGATGGAAAAACCTACATCATCAGAGCCAAGGCGACAGTCATCGCCAACGGCTCCTGTCGTTACTTTTCGCAGAGACACTTTTCGGTGAACACTGGAGAAGGCGTTGCCATGGCGTATCGCGCCGGGGCTCATTTGATGAACGCCGAGTTTTCGAACACTTATACCTTTGGATTCAGCGGCGACATACGAAGGCGAACGCCTTTGTATCTCTATTTTGAAAACGTGCTGGGCGAAAGGTTTTTGGAAAACTATTATCCGGAGATCAAAACCGGCGGGAAAGCGGCGCAGGAGTTTCTGGACTTTTATCGAATAGCCCACGCCATGACCAAGGAAGTGGAGGCGGGACGAGGACCTATATACATAGATTTCACAAAGCTCACCACCGAGGAAAGGACACTGGCGCTGAACAGTGAATCCCTTCCTCCCAGATACCAGCCTGCAGGCAGGGGAGATTTGCTCAAAGCAATACGTGAAAAACTCGGTTTGGACCCGGAGAAAGAAAGAATTGAGGTGCAACTCCAGTTCGTTGGGGGGCAGGGTCCCGTAAGAATAGATCTGGAGTGCCGGACCACCGTAGAAGGGCTTTGGGCTGTCGGGGATTCGGGTTCACTCGGGTCCGGTTACACGGGCGCGCGTGCCTCCGGGACATTTGGCGGCTTCGGCGTGCCATTTGCAATACTGAGCGGCATCAAAGGCGGGGTGAGCGCCGGCAGTCACGCGGCGAGCCTTGCTGGGGTGAAAGCCGACTACAACGAAATAAAAAAACTGACGGATGGGATGCTGGCGCCGTTGAAGCGCAATAGCGACCTGGATGTGAACGACGTGATCTATGAGATCCACGAAGCCGCAATACCCGTTTCGTACAGCCTGCATCGCGAAGATGGAAGGCTCAGGCAGGCATTGGCCAAGATAGCTGGCGCGAGAACCACGCTGGCTTCGGCGGCCGCCAGGGACCATCATGAGTTGGCTCGCTATCACCAAGCAGTCAGCATGGCGTTATCCGCCGGATGGACGCTCACGTCTGGATTGATGCGCCAGGAAACTCGCGGCACCAACTATCGCGAAGATTATCCCAAGAAAGATGACATCAACTGGCTGAAATGGATTGTTATCAAGCAGGAAGACGGGAAAGAAACCTTTTTCACCGATCCCGTGCCAATTCAACAGTATGGAATCAAGCCGCCATCGCGGGAGGGGCAGGTGCCATGAAATGGCGGTCGCGTCGCTGTGGACCAGATGCCCCGCTCCTTGCGAATCTATCGGGTGACAGGGCATCGGGGGATTTTCTCTCCGGGCGTCATTCGCCGGAAAAAGATCCATCCAAGGCGGTCGTCAATAAATTTTCCAATCGCGTCAAGCACGGTAAATTGTCGATAAGGAGGGCAACATATGGCTATTGAAGGATGCGGAGTATCAGCTTTTGTGGTCTGGAAAGACGAGACCTGCGCGGAAATTGATGAACAAGAAACCAGAAGGCATTTCCGGCGGGTCATTGACGAGATCAAGGGCTGGGGCTATTTCATGGCGGGCGGTGTCGAGGCCGAAATCGATGCGACCACCAGGGCCGAAAAAAGAAAAATAATAAGCCTGGCGGTTGAGGAAGCCAGAGGCGAAATACAGGTGTTCTGCGGCGCTCATGCAGATTCGCTGTGGGAGCAAATTGAGATGGCCCAGGACGGCAAAAGCCTGGGAGCCACGGGGGTTTTATGGCATCCCCCCAGCTTATATCCGGGGTTTACCGCCCCACAGAATGAAGAATTCATCGTTGAACACTTGAAGCGTTTCGATGCGGCGGTCGATCTGCCGCTTGCGGTACTTGGCGTAGCCCCTGGAGGCACAACTCAAAATCATAATTGCGTCAGGGCAGAAACGTACAAAAAGGCCGCTGATCAAATAAAAAATATCCAGGCTTGGAAAGTTTCAGGCGGAAACATGGTTTTCTTTCAAAAAGCCCACGAGATTATGAAGGGCACCAACGTCAACGTCTGCCCTGCCGGAAGTTCGCAACCGCAACTGTTTCTGACTCACGCGATGGGCTGGTCCCGCGGCGCTTTGAGCGGCGGTTCGAATTTCACCGCAAAATGGGATACGGAGGTGATGCGCAATGCGATGGAGGGCAGAATAAGCGAGGCCTTTTCGCTGGCCACCCGGTTAAAGCACATTTATGACGTTGTTTACGGCGCCCTTCCCGGAATTGAATATCCCGGTTTTGTCGAGCGATATAAGCTTTTGGGATGGCTGGCCGGTTTGATTCCTGAAATGCATATGCGTTACCCGCGATTGCCGAGGCCAAACGCGGAAGTCGAGATGCTTTTACAAGCGATGATCAGGTCCGGCTTGTATGAAAAAAATGTGCTGGACGAAGCGCGCAAGCGATTGAACTCGTACGACAGGGAAAGGCTTTTGCGAGTCAGGCAACAGCCCCCGGTTTTGAGATAAGTACCGCTTGATACGGCGTGTAAGTCCGGATTGCTTGATCTGCATGAGGAACGGAAATCGGTTGGCGCAATGAGTTGCTGGGCGGTTGTCAAATTCCACAATAGGAGGAGTCAAACATGAACTTGCCAAGGGTCGGTATTCGAAAACTGTTGATTGATTGCATTTGTTGCGCCGCAGCCTTGTGGTCCACGCAATGTTTTTCGCAACAGGCTTATCCCAATAAACCGATTACCGTTGTATTGGGCACGGCGCCGGGAAGCATGATGGACAACTTGACCCGAATAATATCGAAGGCCGCGGAAAAAGAGCTAGGTCAACCGGTCATCGTCGAGAACAGGGCCGGGGCAGGCGGGGTAATTGCAAAAACCTACGTCGTCAATTCGAAACCCGATGGCTATATTCTGGGGGCGACGGTGACGAACACCTACATCATACAGCCGCAACTCAGGAAAGTGGCTTACGACCCGTTCACCGATGTCGTCGATATTATGACCTTCGCGGAATATAACGACGCTATCGCTGTAAGAGCCGATTCTCCCTGGAACACCTATGAGGACGTCGTTGCCTATGCAAAGGCCAATCCCGGAAAATTCACTTATGGTCATCCGGGTTTCGGGATGATGCCCCATATTGTCATGGAGAGCATGTCGAAGAAGGAAGGCATCCAATGGCAGCAGGTGCCCTTTAAGAACGGACCGGAGGCGGTCAATGCAGTGCTGGGCGGTCATGTTAATGCCGCAGTTGCCGGTTCTTCGGACCTGATTCCACAGGCGCTCGCTGGGAAACTGAAGTTGCTGGTAATAATTAGCGGCAATCGCTGGTCTGCCGTTCCCAATGTTCCAACGATCGTGGAAAAGGGGCACGATTTCTATCTGCTTTCCTACATCGGACTATTCGCCCCCAAAGGTCTGCCGGAACCCTTGAGGCAGAAGCTCGAAGGGGCCTTTCGAAACGCCATGAAGGACCGCGCATTCCAGGACATGTTGAAAAATTACAGCATCGAGGAAGCCTATTTGTCAGGCAAGGATTACTCCGCAAAATGGAAAGCACTCTATCCACCGATGGGGCAAGTCGTAAAGGCGCTCGGTCTGCAGGAATAGAGAAGGCTCTTTAATTCGGATCTTTCCCGGCAGCCAGGATATGGGGCCGGTTGCTGCTTGAGCCGGAGCAGACATAAGCCGATCGGAAGCGTTAACCAAGAACGGAGACGGAATGACTACTGACACGTGGCGGAGCAAGGTGTCGCAGCCTCAGTACAAGATGAAAATCGTGCGGGACGTCATGATCCCGACGCGTGACGGCACTCGTATCGCCTGTGACCTTTATCTACCGGAGGCGGCAGGACGATTCCCGGCACTGCTTTCATATTCCCTTTATGGAAAGGATGTGCAGCACTTTGTCGGGGGGCGGGCGCCTCTCAGCCCGTTGAAGGGAAATGGAGGTCAGGAGGCGGGTGATTCGGAGTATTTCGTCACGCGTGGATACGCGCATGTCATCGCGGATGCGCGCGGCGCGGGCGATTCAGAGGGCGTTTTCTGCTATCAGGGGGTGAAGGAGCAGGAAGACGGCTACGACATCATCGAGTGGATGGCGCAACAACCCTGGTGCGACGGCAACTGCGGCATGTTCGGCATGTCCTATTTTGCGGTTATCCAATATATGGTGGCAGCCCAGCAACCGCCTCATCTTAAGACCATCGTTCCTTACGAGGCATTGACCGACCGGTATCGCCAAAGCACCTATCACGGCGGCCTGATGAATGTCGGATTCTGGGAACAGTGGTGGGGACACACCAGCGTGGGAAAGATGCCGCCTCTCAGCCACGAGGACCTCAGCGAGGAGGAGATCAAGCGAAGAGTGGCTGCCCTGATGGAAACCCCGGAGGTCCGCAGCAGTCCATTTCTTCACCTTACGCTGAAGCATCGGGAGAAGAATCCCCTGCTTTTCAGCTGGATGCTGGAGCCGTTCGATGGCCCATTTTACTGGAAACGGTCTCCCTATCGAATGTTAGACCGCATCAAGATTCCGACCTTTCTGGCCACTCGCTGGAGCAGTTGGCCGGTGCACCTCGCAGGAGCGTTCGAGGCTTACGAAGGAATCAACGCTCCGAAGAAGCTGATGCTCATGGAGACCGAATCTCTGCTCGGGCCGCTTCGCCCCTGGGCCGATCACCATGATCTCCTGCTTCGCTGGTATGACCATTGGCTCAAGGGAATCGACACCGGGTACATGGATGAACCGCCAATTCATTTGCTCATCAAGGGAAAAAACATCTCTCGCCACGAGAACGAGTGGCCGCTGGCGAGAACCCGCTGGACCAAGGCCTTTCTTGGGCCCGGGGAATCCCTTGGCTTTACCCCTCCAGTGCAAGACGGCGTTGCCACGTTTCAGAATGACCCCGACCTGCCGCTGCATCGCGCCGCAACTGGGGTGGTTTTCAGTAGCGTGCCGTTCGATATCGAAACCGAGGTTACTGGCCCGGTCGCTTTGTATTTTTACGCTTCTCTGGACCGGGACGACGCCTCCTGGATTATCACGCTAAGAGACGTCGCACCGGACGGCTCCTATCGGGTGCTCACAAAAGGCTGGCAGCGCGCCTCGCACCGTGAACTTGATCAGGAAAAGACGCGCCCTTACAGACCGTATCACCGTCACCTTCGAAAAGATGCCATCGCGGCGGGCGAGATAGTCGAGTACGCCGTTGAGATACGTGAAACCTCCAATGTGTTCAAACCGGGTCACCGGCTTGCACTCGAAATCAAGGGGCAAGAAACGGCGGTCGACGATCCGATGTGGATTCACGTCTGTAATCCCTACAAAACCGTGCATACGATTCATTTCGGACCAAAGTGGCCATCCCATCTTTTGCTTCCTGTAATTCCTGATTGAAGGACTGGCCATGAGATTCATTGAAGCTTTGCGGGGTGGGGTTGTTGCGCTGCTTATGATGGCGGCGACGGCATCTGCTCAGGACTATCCTTCCCGAGCGATACGCATGGTCGTGCCATTCCCCCCGGGCGGGCTAATCGATGTCCTTGCGCGCACGATAGGCGCTAAATTTACGGAGGCATGGGCGCAACCGGTAATCATCGACAATCGACCCGGTGCAGCAGGAATGCTCGGTGCGGAAATAATTGCCAAGGCACCGGCAGATGGCTATTCGCTGCTTGTGGCAAACACGAACATTTCCATCAACCCCAGCCTGTACAAAGCGCTTCCCTACGACACAGCCTCGGCGTTCGCGCCGGTAGTGATAGCCATCTTCGTGCCCAACGTTCTCGTTGTGCACGAAGAAGTACCGGTTAAGTCGCTGCAGGAACTCATCGCGTTCGCCAAGGCGCAGCCTGGCAAACTCAACTACGCGTCGGCGAGCAGCGGCAGCTTTCCGCACCTTGCAGTGGAAATGTTCAAGATGCTTGCAGGTGTGAACATGACGCATGTTCCGTACAAGGGGGCGGCGCCGGCTCTGAGCGCAATTCTTGGCAAAGAAGTGGAGGTCCTCTCCAGTGATATTCCGGGAGCGCTGCCGCATCTCAAGAGCGGCAGGCTGAAAGCTCTCGCAGTAACCTCGGTGACCCGGGCGACCTCCCTGCCGGATGTTCTGACCATGGCGGAGGCGGGGCTGAAGGAATACGAGGCCGTCGGTTGGCAGGGAATCATGGCGCCCGCAGGGACCCCTCGATCAATTATAGAAAAGCTTAATCGTCAGGTTGTTGCTGCGCTGGCCATCCCGGACCTGCAGGACAAGCTCAAGGCGCAAGGTGTAGAAATCGTCGGTAACACCCCGGAGGAGTTCTCCCGCTTTTTGCGCTCAGATACGGCCCGCTGGGCTAAAACGGTTGCGGCATCAGGTGCTCGAGCGGATTAAAACGGCAAGCCACGGCGCCTGCCATGGCGTCGTTCTGCGCCGCACGCAAATTCTTGAAGCGGATTGTTGAGTGATGCATCGATTGAGGTTCATAGTCGACAATGGTGATCAGGGCACCGGTACCAATGGTGCGCCAGGCCGGCATTTTCATTGGGGTTGGTAATTTATGGCAATTGATGTATTAATAGATAGTCTGTGCAATGGCTGCGGGGTCTGCTTTTCCATTTGTCCTCAGGACGTGTTTCGACTGGACCACGTGGCCGGCAAGGCAGTAATCCAATATCCGAATGATTGCGTGGCCTGCTGG
>CAIOLO010000080.1 GCA_903859155.1 uncultured beta proteobacterium | reverse complement strand
GCAGTGCCGTCGCCGTGACACGAGGAGCACTCCCCCGCATTGGCAGGCCCGCGGTGATTGCTTTTCTGGCCGTGTACCGACGCCGCGTAGGCCGCCGCAGGCGCCGTATGGCAATTCGCGCAAACCTCCGCACCCGGGCCGACCGCAACCGCACCCTGGTTGAGAAAGGCCAGACCCAACGCCAAGGCAACGCCTTGGAGAATTCTGGTTAGGTGGCATCCGACATATTTCATCGCGTAGTCTCCCTTGTTGGCAGGAACTGCCCAGTCGTTACAAATAACAAAACGTTACAGATTGCTGTCGCAACAACCTAATGCAAGACTGATGCCAGCAAATTTCGGCAGCGCATTTCTTTATAACAAAATGATTTATAAGCATTTATTCAAAATACCCGCGGCAGGACATCATAACTTCTACCAACTTATTTCATGCAAATTGCAATGAAAAATGCAAACCGATGAAAATAAACTCTTTTCATTCATTGCAAAACGCAATGCCTCTGCGTTTTGGATCGCAAAAACAAAACCACCTGAACATGTGTTCATCCCTTCATCCCGGGAGGGAATAGGCTTGCTGGAAGTTCCGTCGCGCCGGGTTTGAACAACACACTCAGGATCACGGCACGCGCGGGCGCGCGATTCGTAATCGCATATAAGGCATTGATGGAGAAAACAATACTATCGCCAGGCATCAGATCTGCAGAGCGCTCGGCAGTACTGAATGCCGGCGTTCCATCGATCACCACATGAACGACTGCGAAGTCGCCGAATTCCTGGCTGTCGCAGATGCTGCCGGACTCCATCTCGATGCGCAGGACTTCCAGGGACTCAAATTCGCAGATCACCTGGGTCAGGACTCCCCGATGCTGGCGTGAGCGCGCACTCTGCTCGCGGTTGATGACCTTGAAGCCGGAATCCATGGGTGGCGCTAAAACCATGAGAGGTGTATTGGTTTTTGGACAAGGCAAGACTGATGCCAGGTTCTGCGAGACGTTAATAATTTTTAAGTTATTGATCTATTGATATTTTGCTATCAGCCCGCGTTAGCGCCTTTTTGCCGCATATGCGTAGCGACGTGCAATTTGCAACGCCAATTGCAACCTGCGACAAGGATGCAATTTTTCTTCGCTGCAAAATGCAATACGGATGCAGCTTGAGATGACCGAGCGGCAACCGAAGCTTGTGCCTGGCCCAGGCCTCGGCATCCCAGCGCATACGTCGCCGTCATTTTGGAATCGAGTGCTTAGGGTTGCGCGACCGGTACAGGCCGCTTGGCCGGGTCCCGCGCCTCAATCGAAGGGATAGACGCCGGGCTTGGGATCATAGGCGTTCTCGATCCCGTGCATCCCCGAGCGCAGCATCGCATCCCAGGATTCCATGGTGGTCGCGCCGATATGCGGCGAGGCGAACATGTTCGGCAGGCCAAGCAGGGGATTGTTGTTGGCAGGTTCAACTGCGAACACATCGAAAGCCGCGCCGGCGATGTGTCCGCTTTTCAGGTTGTCGGCCAGCGCCGGCTCGTCCACCATGCCGCCACGCGCGCAGTTCACCAGCACCATGCCCGGCTTGAGCCTGGCCTGCACCTCGCGCGAATACATGCCGATGGTCGACTGGTTCTTGGACAGATGGATGGTGAGCACGTCCGAGCGCGCCCAGAGTTCCTCGGCGCCGACTTTTTCGACATTGGGAAACTGCTTGTAGAAATCGCCGAAGTCCTCGCGATCGCAGGCAAGGATGTGAACGCCATAGGGCTGCAGCAGCTTCACCACCTCCTTGCCGATGTGCCCGACGCCGTGAATGCCGACGGTGCGCCCGCGCAGGTCCCCGCCGAAACCGCGCGGCCCCTTCCACTCCCCCTGATAGAGGACCGAGGAAAAGAAATGCAAACGGCGCAGCGCGAACACCATGTAGCAAAGAGCCAGCTCGGACACCGAAATCTTGTTGATGCCCGGGGCCCACCACATCTTGATGCCATGCCGGTTGAGAATGGCCGGATCGATGTGGTCGACGCCGGCCGAGCACATCGACACCACTTTGAGCTCAGGCAGCGCCGCGCACACCTCTTCGGTGAAACGGTTCAGTCCGATCACCGCGGTGTCGCAGCCGCGCAGAAAATCGATCAGCGTGTCCCCCTGCATGAGGACACCGGGTTGCGAAAACCGGGTCCCCGGATATTTTGCCGCGAACTCGGCTTTCAATTCCGGGAAGAAATCGAAGTAAGGCAGGGGCACGGCAACTTTTGGCATGGCGGCATTCCTGAAACGGTTTAAGGGAACGGCCCCAATCATAGCCTGCCGCGTTCCCGGATTCGATTGCTGTTTCTCTCACGCCCGCAGTCCCCATTTTTTGCCGGAAGACCGGAGGGGCAAACAAAAATCCCGCCGGCTTTACCGGCTTATGCAAGAAGCGCTCGCGGCGGCACTTATGCCGGAACCGCGGCGGACATCCGCGCCGTGGGCTGGGTCTGCATGAACATCTGCGCAATGCCGGCCGACAGACCGATGGCCACGCCGATCTTCCACGCCATGTCGTAATTGCCCATGGCATCGAATATCAGCCCGCCGCCCCAGGCCCCGACGAACGACCCCGCCTGGTGGCTGAAAAAGGCAATGCCCGAAAGCGTTGCCATGTAGCGCAGGCCGAAGATGGAACCAATCAGGCCGCTCACCAGCGGCGCGGTGCCCAGCCACAGCAGGCCCATCGCCCCGGCAAAAATGACCGTAGTGGTCGGCGTCGGGGCGGACATGAAATAGAAAACAATGAACAGCGAGCGCAGGATATACACGGTGCCCAGCAGATATTGCTTGGGCAGCTTGCCGCCCATCCATCCCAGCAGATAGCAACCGATGGCGTTGAACCCGCCGATGGTGGCCAGCGCAGTCGCGGACAGTCCGGGAGATTGCCCGCACAGCATCAGGTAGGCGGGCAGATGCGTGGTGATGAACACCAGTTGCAGGCCGCATACGAAAAATGCAATCGCCATGGTGACAAAGCCCTTGTGATGCGCGGCCTCGTGCAACGCGGCTTTCAGCGACAACCCGGCATCGCGGTCCATGGCACCGGGCAGCGGACGCGGACTCTTCTTGTCGCCGGCGCCGGCGAAATACGCGCCGGGGAGCATGATCACGCACAGGCCGAGAAAACCCACCAGGGCGATCTGCCAGCCCTGCCCGACGATCAGGGATTGCGCCATCGGTGCGGCGATGAAACTGCCGATCGAACCGGCCGAGGAGACCGCCCCCAGCGTCAGGCTGCGCTTGGCGGGGGAGACCACCTTGGCGCTGGCGGCCAGCGCCAGGCTCAGGGACACGCAGGACATGGCCAGACCGATCAGCACGCCCATACCGATGATCAGCGTAACCGGTCCGGTGGCCACCATGGTCACCGAAAGTCCGGCGGCAAACAGCACCGACCCGAGAAGCGTAATGATGCGCACCCCAAACTTGTCGGCCACCGCGCCGGTGAACGGCTGGGTGACGCCCCAGATGATGTTCTGCAACGCCAGCGCCAGCGTGAAATCGGACACCGAGACGCCGATGCTCTGGGTGATCGGCGTGACGAACAGGCCGAAGCTCTGGCGCATGCCCATGCTCATGGTGAGCATCAGGCTCGCGCCGATAAGCACGGAGTACATCTGGGCCTGGCTGATTTTAGGCGATGAGTCGGTCATGGATACAGTTCCTGAATGGCAAATTTCGGAATGTCATTGTAAAGGCAATCGAACGCGGCCCTGCGCCAGCTGCACGCGAGCGCAGCCTGGGTTTGCCGCGCCCGCCCCAGACAGCAGGTGAACCCCTCAGTTCAGTGTTTTGCGCGCTTGTATCGCCTGCCACACCCGGCCGGGCGTCGCGGGCATGTCGAATCGCGTGATGCCCAGCGGCTTGAGCGCATCGAGGATGGCGTTCATCATCACTGCCAGCGCGCCGGTGGTGCCGGCTTCGCCGCCGCCTTTGACACCCAGGGGATTGCCCTTGGTGATGACCTCGTTGTTCTCCACCTTGAACTCCGGGAACATGTCGGCGCGCGGCATGCCGTAGTCCATGAAGGAGCCGGTGAGTATCTGTCCATCGGCGTCGTGTATGACACTCTCGGTGAGCACCTGTCCCACGCCCTGCACGATGCCCCCGTGCGTCTGGCCGTCGACGATCATCGGATTCACCACCCGGCCGACATCGTCGATGCAGACATAGCGTTTGATTTCCACCACGCCGGTGTCGGGGTCGATCTCGACTTCCGCGGCCGCGCAGCCATTCGGATAGGCGGGAATGCGTCCGACGAATTTTGCGTCGCCCGCAAGCGGCCCGCGCAACTCCTCGGGCACCTTGTCAGTGGCAGCGGCACGCGCGGCCTCGAACAGGGACACCGAACGATCGGTGCCGCCCACGGTAAATTGACCCTTGCCGAACTGGATGTCGGTGGCGGCTACTTCCAGCAGGTGGGCGGCGATCTTCTTGCCCTTTTCTATGATCTGCTCGGATGCCTTCACCATTACATAGCCTGCCATGCGTATCGAACGGTCGGAGTGCGTACCACCGCCCTCGATCACGATGTCGGAATCGCCGGTGATGAGATTGACATCGTCCATGGGCACGCCGAGCCAAGATTCGATCACCTGCGCAAAGCTGGTCTCGTGCCCCTGTCCGCCCGATTGCGTGCCGACGATGACATCGACCTTGTCGGCATCGGTGCGCACCAGAATGTTCGAGCGCTCAATCGGCGCGCCCACCGGCGTTTCGATGTAATTGGCCAGGCCTATGCCCGAGAGCATGCCGCGCTTTATCACTTCCTCGCGCCGCGCCGGGTAGCCCTTCCAGTCGATGAATTCCATGCAGCGATCCATGTTCTTTTCGAACTCGCCGCAATCGTAGGTAAGCCCCCCCGCCTGCTTGAACGGAAAGTCCGCGATCGCGATCAGGTTGCGGCGGCGCAGCTCGATGCGGTCCATGCCGAGTTTGTCGGCGGCCAGGTCGATCAGGCGCTCCATGACCAGCATCGCCTGGGGCCGCCCGGCGCCGCGGTAATTCACCGAAGGCAGGGTGTTGCTGAGGATGCCGATGGCGTGCATGCCGAGGAAGGGCGTTTTGTAGACAGTGGTGGCAATGCGCGAACCATTCGCCGCCGGCACATACGAGACGCAGTTGCCGCCGACATTGGAATAGATGGTCTCCTTGAGCGCAAGAAATTTACCGTTCGCGTCCAGCGCCAGCGATCCCTTGATGGTGACATCGCGCGCCTGGTAGTCCGAAAGGAAAGCCTCGGAGCGATCGCTGTTCCATTTGACCGGGCGGCCGAGTTTGCGCGCCGCCCACATCGCCAGGACATATTCGGGATACAGGTGCGAGCGCGGCCCGAAGCCCCCGCCGGTGTCGCGCGTCAGCACCCGGATCATCGACGGGTCGCAGGAGAACACCACTGACGCGTTGGTTTTGAGGCGATGCACGCCCTGCGAACCGGCGTGCAGGATGAAACGCCCCTCGGCGGTGTATTCGGCCAGGCAGGCGCGCGGTTCCATCTGCGCATTGGCGACACGATTGAAGGGAAACTCCTCCTCGACCACGTGCGCCGCATTGCGGAACGCCTGTTCCGCCCCGGCGTGGTCGCCATGCAGGCCGTCGAACGCAATGTTGCCCGGTTGCTCGTCCCACACCACCGGCGCGCCCGGTTTCATGGCCTCCATGCCGCGCGTCACCGCGGGCAGCACCTCGTAATCGACCTCGATCAGCTCGCCCGCATCGCGCGCCCGCTGCAGCGTGTCGGCGATCACGAACGCAACGATCTCGCCGATGTGGTGGATCTTGTCGCACACGATCGGAATATTGGGCGCGGAAAACGCCGGCTTGCCATCGGCCTGGCCAAAGCACGGGACCGTGTGGTCTTCGGGCTTGACCGTCATGGCGCCGTGCGGAATGCCCTTCAGACCGTCGGCGGCGTAATCGGCGCCGGTGAGCACGGCGAGAACGCCGGGCGCCTTCTTCGCCTCGGTGACGTCGATGCTCCTCAACCGGGCATGCGCGTGATAAGCGCGCAGCGCATAGCCGTACACCTGCCCATCGGCGCGCATGTCATCGGCGTATTTGCCGGCGCCGGTCAGCAGCCTGAAATCCTCGCGGCGCGGTATGTGCGCGCCTATGCCTTTTTCCACCATCGTCCTCCGGATAACATCGGCGCCTCATGGGCGCCGCCAAAAATGCGGGCATCGGCGCCCTCAGCGCCGAATTCCCTGCCTGTAACCCGCCTATTATCGCGCTGAAACCGGCACCGCGCCGCAACAGCTGCTTACTCGAATTTCGAGCCGGATTCCCGCACCAGTTTGCCCTTGCTTTCGGTCTCGACGCGAATGAAGGCTTCGAACTCGGTCGGCCCCAGCGGCGCGGTCTCAAAACCCATTTCCTCGAACTTCGGGCGCAGCTCCGCCGCGTTGGCAAGCCGCAATACATCCGTGGCAATCTTCTGCACCACATCGCGCGGCGTTCCGGCAGGCACCATGAAACCCGTCCAGGTTGTCATGTCGTAGCCCGGAACCGATGCGGCAATCGGCGGGTACTCCGGATAGATGCTGCTGCGCAGAGGGTTGGTGACGCCCAGCACTTTGAGCTTGCCTGCCTTCACCAGCGGCATCGCCGAGGTGAGAATCGCAAATGCCACCGGGATGCGGCCACCCATCATGTCCGCATACAACGGCGCACCGCCCTTGTAAGGCACATGCACCATCTTTACGCCGGTCATGAACTTGAACAGTTCCGCGGACAGGTGTGCACCGGTGCCGATGCCGTTGGAACCATGCGAAAGAAAATCCGGTTTGCTGCGCGCGAGGTCTATCAGGCCTTTCACGTCGTTGACACCAAGCGACGGCACCACCACCAGACCAATCACGTTGAACCCCAGGCGCGCCACCGGTACAAAATCGCGCACGCTGTCGTAGGGCAGCTTTTCATTGAGGCTGGGGTTGATCGCATGGGCGCTGCTCACCAGGCCGATGACATGGCCGTCCGGCGCGCTCCTGGCGACAAATTGCGTGGCCACGATGACACCGCCGCCGGGCTTGAAATCCACCAGCACCGGCATGCCCCAGTATTCCTGGAGCTTGCCCGCCACCATGCGCGCGAGCACGTCATTGGCGCCGCCCGGGGCCTGCGGGACGATGATCGAGGCGGGTCTGGTGGGGAATGCCCATGCCACTCCGGCAAACAGAGCGAACATACAGGCCATGGCCAGACGGACCGTTTCGCGCATCACTCCCCCTTCCCGGGAAACCCGGCATCGATGCCGCATGTTACCCGCCTGTACCATGATTAATACAGAGCCACACCCCTTCGCGGTCTACGCGCTGCTGAAACAGGCTCAGGCGATCCTGAAAGCCGAGTTGTGCCGGATCGGCACCTTGCGCGCGGCTAGAAAATCGCGCACGCCGATCTGGCCCAGCGTGGCGCGCATCTCGTCGATGAACAATTCGATGGTGTGGTCCGGCCCCCGCTCACCCATGGCCCCCAGGCCCCAGAGGAAAGCCTTGCCCGCGAGCACGAAATCGGCGCCCAGCGCCATCGCGCGCACCACATCGAGGCCGCTGCGCACGCCGCTGTCGAACAATATTTTGGCGCGGCCATTGGCGGCCGCAACCACGCCAGGCAGCGCGTCTATGGTGGCCGGCAGGCCCTCGATCTGGCGCCCGCCATGATTGGAAACGTGCAGCCCCTCGCAACCCAGGGCAATCGCGCGCTCCGCATCCTCAGGATGCATCACGCCCTTGATGATGAGCGGCCCCCTCCAGATGTCGCGGTAGCGCGCCACGTCCTCCCAGGTAAACGCGCCGCCGGATTCCCCCTGGATGAATTTCGACATGTCGTTCAACCCGACGTTGTCGCCCGCATACTTGGTGAAGTTGGCAAAGCGCGGAATGCCGTTCCTGAGGAACGCCGCGCAATACGACGGACAGCCCAGCGCCTGCATGATCATCTTCGGCGTGAAGCGGAAGGGCGAGGATATGCCCGAGAGCACTTCGCGGGTGCGCGTGGTGCGCACCGGCACATCCAGCGTCATCACCAGCGCCTTGGCACCGACCGCCGCGGCGCGGCGCGTCAGGTCGAAGCCGATGGCATGCTCGTTGCGCGGGAAGCGGTACAACTGCAGCCAGAAAACATCCGGAGCATGTTTAGCCGCTTCCTCGATGGACATGCCAGACACCGTGGAGAGGGTATAGGGCACGCGCGCGCGCTGCGCTGCCTTGGCCAGCAGCGCATCGGCGTCGGGCCAGACAATGCCGGGCGAACCCATCGGCGCGATGCCGATCGGCGCGCCGTAGCGCTGCCCGAACAGTTCAACGCCGGTGGGGGGCAGACCCTTGGCAACGCCATACCGGGGCAGCAACTCCACCGCGTCGAGCGCGTTCCAGTTTCTGGCAATGCCCTTGTCGGCACCCACGCCGCCATCACCGGCATCGAAAGCAAAACCGGGCAGGCGACGGCGCGCGCATTCGCGCAGATGGTAGATGGTGGGATAGGTGCGCAGCGTCTCGCGGAATGCGGCGCTCGGGCCGGCCTGCACCGCCGCCGGTGCCTCCATGACTTTCTCGTTCATACCTTGCCTCTCCTGTAACCTGCGCTCTCCACGGCAGACAGTATAACGGCAGGGCCAGAAATGCCTATGGCTGCGGCGGCTCCCTGGCGCCGAGCATGCCGCGGTGCGAATACATGTCACCCACCACGATCGCCGCCACCGCCCAGAAAACCGGTGCCACGCCGAACGCGGCGCCCACTGCACCGGAGAGCAGCGGCACCACCGTCTGCCCGATATTGGCCACGGTCATGCGCATGCCCACCACTTCACCGACGCGCGCCGGCGGCGAAGCGTCATACATCAGCGTGGTGCCCACCGGCCCGGACACCCCCAGTCCCGTGCCGATCAGGCAGGACAGCACCGCGACCCACAGGTAAATCTCGGTAAAGGGCATGCCGATGAAACCGATGGCGATCATCGCCTGCGCCAGAATGATGAGCTGCCAGCGGCCGAGGCTGCGCAGCAGCCACGGCAACACCACGCGTATGCCGACGGTGCCCGCGGCGAGGAAGGCCATCAGCGCGCCGATGCGCGTCGCCGAAAAGCCGATCTGCGTGCCATACAGAGGAATCATGAAACTCACCAGGCTCCACAGGCAGTTATTCAGCGAAGCGACGATATAGGCACGCCGCAAAGGCAGGTCCTTCAGCAGCGCCCACCCGCCCTTGGCCTCCTCTGGCGTTTCGCGATGGCGCGCGACCTGCGGCGGATACACCAGCCAGTTCGCGCCCAGCATCAGCAACGGCAGGGCCGAGAGCACCCCCAGCACCAGGAACGAATTCAGATGGCCCAGATGATCCACCGTCAGGCCCGAGAGCATCGGCCCGATGAACGTGGCGGCGGAAATACCCAGCGAATGCAACGTGAAATTGGCGGTGCGTTCGTCCGGCCTGCCGAAGCGCCCGATGGTCTGATGTGACCCGATCTGGAACATGCTGTTGAAAATGCCCAGCAGCGGACAAATGACGAACAGCACCGCCAGCCCCTCGATGAACCATGCCAGCACACCGCACAGCGCGATCACCAGCGAGGCCAGCATGAACGGCTTGCGCGGCCCGATCCGGTCGATCCAACGGCCCATCCCCACCGCCATGAATGCACTCACCAGGCCATACGAGGCGGCAAGCAGCCCGATCACGGCAGGCGACGCCTGCAGGTAGGCCGCGTACAACAGCACCGTGAGGCGCGTGCCGTTGACGGTGGTGTGGTTGCAGGAGGAGAGAAAAATCTGCAGGTGAAGCGGTTTGATCATGGAACCTTGTGGGATCCCGGGGCCAGAGGCGGACCCGAGGCGGTATTTTAGTGGCGTTCTAAAACGTCCCATTGAGGGTCGCGGCTTACCGCAAGCTTGCAAATTTCCCGCTAAGCGCTAATTCTCGGCGACGCTGAAACAAACTTGGCTGGAACCGGAACAGGGTCGGAGCATTCACCCCTTGGGCGCATCAATCCGTACTGCGCGCCAGGTTTGCTTTTTGTTGCCCGACAGCAATTGACCGCTGAGTTTCCCGCCGGAGATCCGGCCCTCAAACTGCAGGTGCTGCTTGCCGTCGGTGAGTTCGAACGACAGCGCGTCCCCCTTCAACACCGGCCGCTCGATCGCAACGGTGCTGGCACCGATCTTCGCGGTGCCCTCTACCTTCTGGTAGTGCTGTGTCAGCTTGAGTTCCAGCGCGGTCGCCCCCCTCGCGGCGGGAATGCTCGAGCGCCACTGCCCCTCCACTTTGGCCGGCACCATCCAGTAGTAGATCCAGCTCGCCTTTTCCAGGCCGACGGGTTTTTCCGGGACCTGGACCTTGGACGCCGCATCCGGCTCCCAGTCGCCGATGCCGTAATCGTGCGAGACGATGCGCGTGCCGGGCTTCAGCGCGAGCAGGGTGGGCTTGAGCACGGCGTTGTATTCGGGCAACAGGTAGATGGTCACGACCGACGCCTGGCCCAGGTCGGTCTTGAAAACGTTCTGGTCGATAAAGCGTGCCCGGTCGGAGACCCCCGCTTTTTTCGCATTCTCGGTGGCCAGCCTGACCAGCCGCGGATCGTAGTCGACGCCGAAGCCGCGTGCGTTGTACTCCGCCGCCGCGGTGATGATGATGCGTCCGTCACCCGATCCCAGGTCGATCAGGAAATCGCCTTTGTGCACGTCCGCCATGCGCAGCATGGTGTCGACCACGATCCTCGGCGAGGGGACGTAAGGCGTTTCCTCGGTGATCTTCGGCTCCTCCTCCGCGGCGCAAACCGGCATTGCCGACATCGCAAAGAGCGCCGCAAGCGCCAACGGGACCGCACGAATTACGTTCTTCAAGCGACACTCCTTTTCAATGAAACGGATATTCACCATTCTTGTCCCCGCCGCCCCCAAGCCGTTGGCGAGCCGGCATATTACTCAATAGATTGCAGTAGCATTGCGATGGTACATATTGCGGCGGGGCCAATCACCATGCCGGGCCGGGAACACTTCAATGCAAGACTTGCCCCCATCACCGAAGCCGACTTCGAGACATTGGCGCGGCTGGGTGAGGCCATCTGGCGCTTGCATTACTCCAAGATTATCAGCATGGAGCAGATCGATTACATGCTCTCGGGCCGCTACACGGCGGAAAAGCTGCGTGCCTACCTGAACGCGGACGATCGCTGGCTGGAACTGCTGTGGCTCGACCGCAGGGCGGTGGGCTATTGCAGCCACGCGATTTCATCCGCACCAGGCGAGATGAAACTGGAGCAACTCTACCTCCTGGAAGAATGTCGCGGCAAAGGTCTCGGCGGCCTCATGCTGCGGCACGTCGAAACCCGGGCGCGGGCGCGCGCCTGCCGGGTGCTGATGCTGACGGTCAACAAACACAATGCGGACTCGATCGCCGTGTACCGCAAATCGGGCTTTGCCGTGCGCGAAGAGGCGGTGTTCGATATCGGCAACGGCTATGTGATGGACGACTATGTGATGGAGAAGGTGCTTTGAGCTTTGACACCCGCGAACCTTTCCGGATCCCATGTTTGATTCGCTGATCGAGCGCGCGGCAACCCTGATCGATCAGGCCGACGCCTTGATCGTCGCCGCCGGTGCCGGAATGGGTGTCGATTCCGGCTTGCCCGATTTCCGCGGCAAGGAAGGTTTCTGGAACGCCTATCCCGCGTTGCGCAAGGCGCAAATGGATTTTTACAGCGTCGCCTCGCCGGATTCTTTTCGCTCGATGCCTGAAACCGCCTGGGGGTTTTACGGGCACCGCCTGGCCTTGTATCGCCATACGGTGCCGCACCCGGGCTTCGCGCTCCTCAAACATTGGGGCGAGCGGATGCCCCATGGCTATAGCGTCTTTACCAGCAACGTCGATGGGCAGTTTCAAAAAAACGGCTTCGACCAGGAACACGTCCATGAATGCCACGGCTCAATCCATCATCTGCAATGCCTGGAACCGTGCAGCCAGTCCGTCTGGGATGCCGATGCTTTTTATCCCGAGGTTGACGAGGACGAATGCCGGTTGCGCAATGCTCCGCCACAGTGCCCGGACTGTGGCGCCCTGGCGCGGCCCAACGTGCTGATGTTCAACGACTGGAGCTGGGTCGATCAGCGCACCGCGGCGCAGGCGCTTCGCCAGCAAACGTGGCTGTCATCGGCAAGCCGGCCGGTCGTCATTGAACTAGGGGCAGGCACTGCAATCCCCTCTGTTCGCCATTTCAGCCAGCGCGTAATCCAGCAATTCAATGGCCAGCTGATACGCATCAATCCCGACGAATCCAAGGTGCCAACCCCTCGCGACGTCGGCTTGCCAGTGGGCGCGCTGGCCGGTTTGAGCGCAATCGCACGGGTTTTGGGAGATCGATTCACTTCGGATTAGACCCAATCCGCACCCCGGCAAACATCATGTTCTCGCCACGCCGGTGATTTGTTTGCCCAAGCACAACCGTTGCAGTTCAGAGTATCCTTTTCCGTTATGAAGATAGCCACTGGAAAAATAGTCGACGGAAAAATCGTGGTCGAAGGAGTCAACTTCGAGGAGGGCGCATCGGTGACCGTTCTGACAAAAGACGATGAAGGCGGCTTCAACCTGACGGCTGAGCAAGAGGCTGAACTGCTGTTGTCGATTGCCGAGGCGGATCGCGGAGAGACCGTGTCCGCCGCGGAGGTGGTCGCGAAGCTCGCCCAACGCCACGGCTGAATAGCCGTGAATGTTCAGGTCACCCGGCGAGCGCAGGCGCGGATTGATCGCGCCGCGCTGTGGTTGGGACCAGAACCGCCCTCTTGCTCCAAACGCTTTTGACGAGGAACTTGAGGATGCGTTTTCGCTTCTCGGGCTCGAACCCGGCATAGGCGCACCGGCTTTGAACGTTCGCCTGCGAGGCATTCGACGCTTGCACCTGGCTCGGATTCACTACCACCTCTACTATCGTGTTCGTCGTGCTCAAGTGGAGGTAGTGGCACTGTGGCATACGAGCCGGGGCTCAGGGCCGTTCCTGTAGCGTTCTGCGGCGACCCCCAGCATGCGCATTACTTCAGCCACCTTTCAAAAAAGGAGTTCTGCAGAACTCTTATTCCATATTTGAATGCTAACTTCCAATTAATTAAAGCAGATTGGCTATTTCTCTTATATAAAGTTTTTAATTACTATTCTTCACAGCAGTTGACAGCTTGCTGTTATTGTCCATTCATCCTGTTTTACACAACGAAAAATCCATGCCCGGCGCCCTCTCCCACATCCGCATTCTTGACCTGGGCCGCATTCTCGCCGGCCCCACCTGTTCGCAGACGCTCGCCGATCTGGGCGCCGAGGTCATCAAGATCGAGCGCCCCGGTTCGGGCGACGACACGCGCTCCTGGGCGCCCCCGTATCTGAAGGACGCACAGGGCCGCGACACCAGCGAGGCCGCCTACTACCTCTCATGCAACCGCGGCAAGCAATCGGTGACCCTCGACATCTCGTGCCCGGAAGGACAGGAGATGTTTCGCGCGCTCGCGGCGAAATCCGATGTGCTGATCGAGAACTTCAAGGTGGGGGACCTCGCGCGCTTCGGCCTGGACTATGAAAGCCTCAAGGCGCTCAACCCGCGCCTCGTCTACTGCTCTATCACCGGCTTCGGCCAGACCGGTCCGTATGCCAAGCGCGCCGGCTACGACTTCCTGATCCAGGGCATGGGCGGCTTGATGAGCATCACCGGCGAGCGCGAGGATCTGCCCGGCGGCGGCCCGCAGAAGGTGGGCGTCGCGGTCACCGACGTCATGACCGGCATGTACGCGAGCATCGCCATCCTCGCCGCGCTGGCCTGGCGCGAGCAAAGCGGCAAGGGCCAGTACATCGACATGGCCCTGCTCGACGTCGGTGTGTCGATGCTGGGGAACATGCACCTCAACTATTTCACCACCAATGAAGTTCCCAAGCGCTGGGGCAACGCGCATCCCAACATCGTTCCCTATCAGGTGTTCGCCTGCAGCGACGGACACATGATCCTCGCCGTCGGCAACGACACCCAGTTCCGGAAATTCTGCGAAGTCGCCCTCTGCACGGAGCTTTCAGCGGACCCGCGCTTCGCGAGCAACGAATCGCGTGTGCGCCAGCGCGACACCCTGGTGCCGATCCTCGCCGGCATCATCGAAAAGCGCGCGCGCGACGACTGGGTTGCGAGCCTCGAAGCGGCCGGCGTACCGTGCGGACCGATCAACAAGCTCGATCAGGTGTTTGCCGACCCGCAGGTGCAGTTCCGCGGCATGAAGATCGAGATGCCGCACCCCTCCTCGGGTACTGTGCCGCTGGTTGCCAGCCCCATGCGGCTGTCGGAAACACCGGTCGAATACCGGCTCCCGCCGCCGCTGCTGGGCCAGGATACCGGCGAGGTGCTCGCCCGGCTCCTCGGCATCGACGACACCAGGCTCGACGAGCTACGCAAACGGAAAGTTATCTGATATCGCGCGGCCAAAAACCCGCCGCGCTGCATCCATCAGCCGGCGCAAGCTTTATGCGACGGCGGTATCAGCTAGGACCGCGCGGCCAATAGCTCGCCGCGCTATTTGACTGCACTCGCCAGAACGGCGCTCACCGGCAGTTTGAGCGAACCGCGCACCGCGAACCGCGCGGTGCTGCGCTCCATGGCCTCAAGCAGCGCATCGGCGCGCTCGGGCCACTGGGTGCGCAGCAGTTCGGCGGTGTGCACCGTGCCCTCGAGCAGCATGTCGATGAGGTGCTGCACCGATTCCAGCCGAAGCGAAGCCTCCACGATATCCGCACTACACCCGGCATCGTCGAAGCCCGCATCCTCCAGCAGGCGCAGGCAGGCGCGCGGACTGTCGAGCGCGCCATCCGGGGGTGCGGGCAGCGCCGGACCGGGATCACCGACCGCGCACACCGCATCCACCGCCAGGGAATGAAAGGAACTCTCCTCCGAGGCCGCCCAGACGGTGCACACGAAGCGCCCCTGGGGCTTGAGCACGCGGCGCACTTCGGCCAGGGCCTCGAGCGGAAATGCGAAGTGGTTCAAGCCGAAATTCGAAATGACCACATCGAAGCTCTCGTCCTCGAACGGCAACGCGTTGGCTTCGGCCTCGCGAATCTCGATGGCCGGATAACGTTGCCGGGCCGCCCGGATCATCGCCGGGGAAAAATCCGCGCCCATGGTCCGGGCGCCGCGCGCGGCCGCCAGGGAGGTCGCTATGCCGGTGCCGCAAGCCAGGTCCAGCACGCGCATGCCCTTGCTGATCTGCGCGGCGTCGAGCAGCCTCGATACAAACAGGCGGGTGGCGGATTCGAAAGACTTGCCATAACTGTTGGCAACACGCTCCCAGCCCTGATATTCAAAATCGCGGTAGGAGAGATCACTCACCGTGCAAACCTGCGTCTTCGGGGTTTAATCCCCAATGATAGCCGATAGCGCCCCCCCGGCCGGTTTGCGCAGATGCTGCCGCCCGCCCCTGTCCACGCAACAACTCCTCAATACGTTGCTGCTATTGCCGATATCTTATTTGTAAGTACCAGCAAGCAGCGATTGGCAGCCAGGCATCGCGCCTGCCAACAACACGGCGCAATTAATGTGGCGTATTTTTTGCTGAACCCTCTTTGTGTTCAACAATAAGATGGAGGATTTGCAGACATGGATTTTCTGGACGCAATCGAAACACAAATGGTTTCCAACCGCCTTCCTCTTGCCGGCATCTCCATTGCCGCGCTGCCCTGCGAGGACACGCCCATGGTGTTGTCGCTGCACTGGCACGGTTTTATCGAGCACGAGGCTGAAACGCCGCAGGGCAGAAAATTCCGTTACGAGCCGGTGCCCTCGTCCTGCCTGCAGGTGAATCGCCGCTGGACGGCCCTGCGCGATCTGGAATATGCGGTCATGGATGTCGCCTGGGAGCTTGGCGCCTGGGACCTGACACGCTTCGAGCAGCGCCCCTTCATGCGGCCCGGCGCGCCCACCCAGGAGGCCATCGAAGGCGTCATGGCATTCGGGCAGCCGCACCCCTACTTTGACCCGGAACTGGCGCCGGTATCCGAGGTTCAGGACGCCGATGACCTGCTTGCCACCGCGGGTCAGCGCGGCTATGTGCTGTGGCGCTTCCGCCCGGTTCGCGGCGGTTTTTGGAAAGAAGTCAGCGACGATGCCACACTGCAACCCGGCGGCTATCGCAATCCGCCCTGCCCCGAGCTGAGCCGCGATTTCGGCGACACGCGCTGGATGCAGCGCCCCCGCAAGGTGAACTATCGCTTCGGTCGCGCGGCCCGGCTGCTGCTGCCCGACGAACCGTCAACCGTTCACTGAGCGCGAACGTCCCCGGCAACCCGTCCCGGCGCCGCCTCGGCGGTGGGACGGGCGCCCTCCCACGCGATCATCGCGCGTTTGCGCTCGCTCCCCCAACGGTATTGGCCGGCCACGCCGGTTTCACGGATGACGCGATGGCAGGGGATGAGAAATGCAATGGAGTTCCGTGCCACTGCCGAGCCCACCGCGCGCGCGGCCGAAGGCTTATCCAGCAGGCACGCGAGCCCGCCATAGCTGACCAGCGCACCGGCGGGAATCTGCAACAAAGCGCGCCAGACCCGCACCTGGAAGGTGCTGCCGCGCACCAGCACGCGCAGTGATGGTGCAAGCGGCTGCGCGCCGGCCGGCCGGAATATTGCCGCAGCCCGGTCCCGGGCCGCTTTATCGTCGCGACGCAATCGCGCCCGCGGCCAATCCTGCTGCAAAACCGCCAGCGCGTCTTCGGGGGCCTGTCCTTCACCTGCGAAGGAAACGTGGCAGATGCCGCGCGGCGATTCGGCGATCAGGCAGGCGCCAAACGGGGTGTCCGCAAAACCCGCGCACAACAGCCAGCCCTCGCCGCCCGATTTGATCTCCCCCGGCGTGGCCGCCTCCAGGCCCACCGCAAGATCATGCAGCCGTCCCGGGCCGGATAGCCCGGCGGCGTGGGACGCACCCAGCACGCTCTCGCCCTCGCGCAGCAGGGCCCGCGCATGCGCGAGTGTCAGGCATTGCAGGAAATCCTTGGGCGTCACCCCGGCCCAGGCCGAAAACAGGCGGTGAAAGTGAAACGGACTCAGTCCGGCCCGGGCGGCAAGCTCCGCCAGTGAAGGCTGCCCGGTGCGATGCGAGTCCAGGTAGCGGATAACCCGCGCAATGCGTTCATAGTCATTCATGACCCCATTGTGCCAGCCCCGAAAACCCGCCGGCCACCCGCTTCTTGCTGTAATCCGCTCTGGGGTGGGGGCTCCATCGATTCCCGCCGTTGCGATGGTATGCTTTCGGTCCTGAGAGCCATCGATTGCCCGCCATGCCTTCCGCCGAGGACTTTTCCTGGACCGATGCCTATCTGCTGGGCTATGCGCCCATGGATGACACGCATCGCGAGTTCGTCGAAATCGTGGGCGCACTGCTTGGCGCCGAGGACGCCGCGGTTGCCGCCCGCCTCGAGGCCTTCGCCAGGCATGCCGAGGCGCATTTCTCGCAGGAACGCGAATGGATGGAGACAACCGCATTTCCGGCGATGCAATGCCATGTCGATGAACACAACGCGGTGATGAAATCGGTGCGCGAGGTGCAGCAGATTGTCGCCGCGGGCGATGCCGCCCAGGGCCGCTCCCTGGCGACCGCGCTGGCCGATTGGTTTCCCGGGCATGCCGATTACATGGATTCCGCGCTGGCTCACTGGATGAGCAAGAAACAGTACGGCGGCAAGCCCGTGGTGCTGCGGCGCAATCTGGGACTGCGCGACAAAGTCTAGAGAGGTTCCAACCCACAACCCACGGAGGTGGCCATGGCTCGTGAATATTCCCCCTTGTCAGTGACGGCGCTAAAGGATGGTGCGCGCCTCTCCCAGCCGGTGCAGGGCCCGGCGGAGCACTTGGATATGGAGGCTCCCGCGCTGCGCATCATGACCGATCTTACGGTGGTTCCCGCGGCGACCATCGAACCCGGGCACGGCATCGAAGAGGCCAACGAGGCGATGATACGGCGCGGCATCCGGCTGCTGTTCGTGCTCAACACCGATCAGCGTCTGGTCGGACTGCTCACCGCCACCGATATTCTTGGCGAGAAACCCCTGCGGCTCGCCGTCGAGCGCGGCGTGCCGCGGCGCGAACTGGTGGTCTCGGACATCATGACCGCCGCGGAACATCTCGAAGCCATCGATTACAAGACCATCGCCTCTGCCAAGGTGGGGCACGTGGTGGCGACTCTCAAGGCACTGGGCCGCCAGCACGCGCTGGTGGTGGAAAATGCAGCCGGCGTGGATTTCGTGCGCGGCATCCTGTCGGCCACGCAGGTCGCGCGCAGCCTGGGCATTACGCTGCAACCCGGAGCCGTCTTGCGCAGTTTCGCGGAAATCGAAGCGGCATTGCGTTAGACTTGCGCCCCGTTTTCAGGAGATCCATCCATGACGATTTCGATGTACCAGGCCTCCGTTCCGCTGCTCTCGCGCATGCTGGGCAATCTTGCCACCTGCCTGGACATGGCAGCCAAACACTGCGAGGACAAGAAAATAGATCCCGAAGCCTTGCTCAAGGCGCGGCTGTTTCCGGACATGTTCCACCTCATCAAGCAGGTCCAGATCGCCACCGACATGGCCAAGGGCGGCGTGGCGCGCCTGGCCGGTCAGGAACCGCCGGTGTACGAGGACACCGAGAAGTCCTTCGCCGATCTCGCCGCGCGCATTGCGAAAACCGTCGCTTTCATTGACGGCTTCCGGTCCGAGCAGATCGACGGCACCGAGGAAAAGGACATCACGCTGAAGATGCGCTCCGGCGAAACGCATTTCAAAGGGCTGGCGTACCTGCAGAACTTTGTCTACGGCAACGTCTATTTTCACGTCACCACGGCCTACGCCATCCTGCGTCACAACGGCGTGGAGGTTGGCAAGCGCGATTTCCTCGGACCTTACTAGCCTCCCGAGGCGGTAACGCCGCGCGGAATAATCCCTCTTCGCGGATTATTCCGCGGGCCGGAAGGCCGCTTCGGCGCTTGCGCTATTCCTTGGGAATGTTGTATTTCCTGACCCGAACGCCGGCCGCTTCGCGATCCTGCCGCAGGAACGCGGCAAACTCCTCGGGCGTGCCGGTGGCAATCTCGACCACCAGCGAATCGATGAACGGCACGAACTTCGGATCGCGGAACAGCTGCACGAACTCGCTGTTCAGGCGCCGCACGATCGGATCCGGCGTGCCCCCCGGTGCGAGAATGCCCCACCAGGCGCGCGCACCCGGATCGGAGATCCCGGCCTCGACGAAGGTCGGCACATCCGGCATCACCGGGGAGCGCTTGGATCCCGCGATGGCCAGCAGTTTCACCTTGCCACCCTTGAGCGGACCGATCGCGTTATAGGCGCCGATCTTGCCCACATCGATCTCCCCTGCCACCAGCGCGTTGATGACCAGATTGCCGCCCTTGTACGGAATGCCGGCAAAGTTGGTTTTCAGGAGCTGGTTGATGTCCTGGCGGTTCATGTCGGAATTCGACCCGGGTCCGAGCGTGCCGAAATTGAGCGTCCCGGAACGCGCCTGTTCGTAGGTCACCAGTTCCCTGACACTATTGACGGGCAGCGCTGTTTTTGCGAACAGTCCTTCGAGCAGGAAATACAACTGGACCACCGGGCGCAGGTCCTTGTCGGGATCGTAGGGCAGCTTGTTGAAGATATGCGGTGCAATCGACACCGCATCCGGACTCAGACTGCACAAGGTATAACCATCCGGCGCCGCCTTGGCACAGGCCTCTGCCGCAATCACCATGGCGCCGCCGGCGCGATTCTCGACGACGAGCGGCTGTCCGCCCATGCGCGGCAGCAGGTCCTCCGAAGCCTTGCGAATGATGATGTCTATCCCGGCGCCGACAGGCTGCGGAATGATCACTCGAATCGGCTTGATCGGATAAGCCCCCTGCGCCAGGGCCGCGGACGAGGCGACCGCGAACGCCGCTGCGGCACCGACAGCAAACACTGCATTGCAAACCGACATGTGACATCTCATGTAAAGCTCCTCCTGAGGAATTGCCCTGGAATCCGCCGCATGAACCTCCCGTTTCATGGCACCGGCACCGCCCGCCGCGGTGAGGAACATTCTACCGGGACTCCGGGTTTGCCGTTCTGGAAGCGGCACGAAAGCGGCCGTTACGCGGCCAGCAAGGCCGGTACGGTCGGCCGGCGAGCCCGGTACAGCAACAGCAGCACAATGCTGATGTTGAGCAGGTTCCAGGCGATGCCATTGAGAAACGCGGCACGATATGAGCCGGTGAAATCAAAGATGGCGCCCGACATCCAGCCGCCCAGGGCCATGCCGAAGAGCGTCGCCATCATCACCGTGCCGACGCGCGCGCCGGCTTCCCGGGGAGTGAAGTACTCGCGCACGATCAGCGTGTAGGAGGGCACCAGGCCGCCCTGGAAAAAACCGAACAGCGCCGACACCACGAACAGCGACACATAGCCGTCGTACGGCAGGAACAGGAGAAGGGCGATGCCCTGCAGTATCGAACCGAGCAGCAGCGTGCGCAGCCCGCCGATGAAATCGGAAATCCAGCCCGAGAGCAGCCGGCTGGCGATGCCGAAGGCGAGCATTGCCGAGAGCATCTCCGCGCCGCGCGCGGCGCCGTAGCCGAGGTCGCTGCAATAGGCGACGATATGCACCTGCGGCATCGACATGGCGACACAGCAGGCGACCCCGGCAATGCACAGCAGCGCCTGCAATACGCCCGGCGAGAAACCCAATGGCCGTTCCGCGCCGTGCATGGCGCCAGCCGCGGCAGCGGAAGGCGCATCCGGCACCGGCGGGCGCCGGCGCAGGAACAGCGCCAGCGGCAGCATCGTCGCGATGCAGATCAGGCCGGTATTGATATAGGTCTGGCGCCAGCCGACACTGTCGACGAAGTATTGCACCAGCGGCGGCCACAGCGCGCCGCCGAGGTAGTTGCCGCTGATGCAGATGGCCACCGCGATGCCGCGCCGGCCCTTGAACCAAAGCGTGGTATCGGCCACCAGCGGCGCAAAAGTGGCCGAGGTGCCCAGCATGCCGATGAGGATCCCCTGCGCCAGGCTGAACTGGAGAATGCTCTGCGACATGCCGGCGGCAACGTAGCCCGCCCCCAGGCCAAAGGCGCCGAGGATCACCGGAAACATCACCCCGAAGCGATCGGAGAGGCGCCCCATCAACACCCCGCCCAGCCCGAAACCGATCATCGTCAGCGTGTAGGGAAGCGACGCCTCCGAACGCCCCACCGCAAAATCGGCCTGCACCGCGGGCAGCACCACGGTAAACACGTACATGCCCGAGGCACCGATCGTCATAAGCGCCAGCGCGACCACGAGCCGCGCCCAGGCGTACGGTGATTCGATGTCGGCGGCGGTGGCGCGAGTCATTTTCATGTCGTCATTTTCTCATTAAAAAAGGCGAGCTTTACCTGGCTGGTTCAGGACGCGCCTTGCGCCGGAGAATTTCCTCTGTGAGTTGACGGAATCGGGAGCGTGTCTCAAGTTCAATCATCGCCGGCCCGATCAGGGGCGGAATCCAGACATCCGGAATCGATTCGACCCGGTACTTCACGCGCGTACCTTCCGGCTCGCGATGCAGTTCGGCATCCGAATCGTATTTCTTCATGTTGCCGGAGATCATTCGGGACTGGATTTTTTCGAATGGCCGGAGCCGGATCTCGCTTACCGAGTCCAGGGGCACCGAGAACGGGCCCAGCCCCATGGTGCCCTTTTGCGCAACCAGCAGAGTATCCGGCGTTCGTTTCAGGATCCGGCTCTCATGCAGTTTGGCGATGAATCGGGTGGCATTGTCAAAATCGACCATGACAGCCCAGGCTTCTTCCGCAGTGGCGCGCACAAAAAATTCGACATCGACGATTACTGATTCGCCGGCAACATCCACACGAATATTGATTTCGGGCGGCACAGGACTGTCTGCCTGCGCGCCGGACGACAGCAAAAGCACCGCCGTAATCAGCAACAGGAAGATTCCTGCGAAAGGTTTTCGCGGCGCGTCAGTCACAACGTCATTCTGTGCAATCAAACCCGATCTTAATTGATGACAAAAGACGCCATGCGTTCCGATGCCATCAAGGATGCCGTCAAAATGCCTTTCCGATTGTGCAATCGCCCCATTGTTTGCACCCGCGCCAGAGCATCGTAAGGATCTTGTATCACATTGGGCGATATTACTTCCCGCCGGGCCTGTCGCTGAACCTTTTCCCCGTATTACCTTATGGCGCAGCAAAAGCGCCTCTGTTCAAATCCCGGTTTGAGGCGGTTCCGCATGGTGTTACTGGCGCCAGGCCAGTCTGGTTCCCGCCCGCCACGAAACAAAGCGGCGAATAGCACTGAAATACCCCCCTTACTCGCGACTTATAAAGACGGCAAATTTGGGCACATTATCTTTGGCCTGCGTTTCAGTCTCAAGGTTAAAGAATCTACTAGTACAGGCGCACCCCACAGAGAAGGCGACGAATCTTGGCACATGAGGATTCCCGGTCCACGGCGCCGACAACGCCCCTCGCCGACCGGCGGGCAAAACTGCAGCAGGCGATGATTTTTCTTGGCGCCATTTCCAGCGGCATGGAACAGGCGGTAGGCGAATCCGCCAACAGCATTTCCTATCTTGCCGGCAAGAACCTTGGGAAAAAGCTCTCCGACGGCGTCGATAAAACCGATGACATTGAAGAGGCACTGGCCGCGACACGCAACGTATTGCTGGAAAACAATTATCTCTGGATGTTCGAAACATTCAAGCCGCATGATCGTCCCGATCTGGTGCAGAAGGTGGACGGCGGCAGCGAGGTGATGCTGGTGTTCCGTGACTGCATGATACGGCAGTCCCTTTTCCGCTTTGGACACGCCCAGAAAGGCTCGCTGTGCAACATGATGTTCGGCTTTTTTGCCGGCGCGCTGCAGAACGTCATGGGCCGTGAATCGACTCTGGAGATCATGCACAGCGGGGAAAACGCCTGCTACAAGCGCCTCATCGTCAGGAACCGGGAGGCTGCGTGAGCGCCGTGCCCGTAACTGTGAACACGGAATGGTTGAGCGATTGCTCCGGTTGCCATATTGCCATCGTCGATCTGCACGAGAAGATACTGGCGGTCCTGGATTCGGTGACCATACAGCGCTGCCCGGTGCTGACCGATATCAAGGACTATCCGCATGCGACGGTCGGTCTCGTATCCGGCGCAATCAGGAACGAGCATGACAGGCACGCAGCCATGGAGATGAGAAAAAGCTGCGATCTGGTTATCGCCTGGGGTTCCTGCGCCGTGTTCGGCGGCCCTGCAGGTGCCGGCAACGTGCATACCCGGGAAGAGATCGCGGACGCGGTCTACCTCAACAACAAGACGACGGTCTCAGCCCAGCCGCCCAGCTGCGAAGTGTCGCCGCTGGAATCGACGGTTTCCCCGCTCGACAAGGCGATCGATGTGGATCTCTATCTTCCAGGATGTCCGCCGCATCCGGCTTTCGTGTTTGATGCATTGCTGGCCCTGGTGGAGGGGAGAACGCCAAAGGCAACGCAGGAGTCTGTCTGCGGCCATTGCACCCGCCAGATGCGAAAAACGGATGTGGACGCCATCCGCTCAAATTCGGACGGCATCGCCAATGCCGACCAATGTTTCCTCAGCCAGGGGTATCTGTGCATGGGATCGGCGACTATCGACAGGTGCCTGTCCCCCTGTCCACAAAACGGGATTCCGTGCACCGGATGTGCCGGCGCAACCATGCAGGTGCTGACCGAGCCGAACCGCGATATCAGGACCGAGATCGCAGAGCGCATGTCCAAACTGACGAAAATTCCCCGTGACGCCATTGTCAAGGAGATCGAACGCACCTCCAAGTCCCACTATTCCTACACCATGGCAACGCAAATGATAGGCGAGAAGCCTACGTTTCTCATAAGGAGATGGATCGCAGAGGCGGACCAGGATTATCAGGGCGCAAAATATGACACCCAATAGCGCAACAACCAGAACCATCAAGATCGATCCGGTAACCCGGATTGAAGGTCACGCCAAGGTGTTCATCGACCTTGACGATGACGGTGTGCTGAAGTCGGCCGGCCTGATCGTCAACGAGCTCCGCGGATTTGAAAAAATACTGGTCGGCATGGAAGCCGACCGCATGCCGCACATTACCGCCCGTATTTGCGGCGTATGTCCTACCGCCCATCACCTCGCCGCCTCCAATGCGCTGGATTCGGCGGCCGGCGTCCAGGCTCCGCCGGCTGCGATGCTGCTGCGGGAGCTGATGTACATGGGGCACCTGATTCATTCTCACAGCCTGTCGCTGTTCGTACTGCAGGGGCCGGATCTGGTGCTCGGGCTGGATGCCGATCCCGCAATCCGAAATATTGTCGGAATTGTCAAAGCCAACCCGGAGGTCGCCAAAAAAGCACTGCGGATCAGATCGATAGGCCAGAAGATCAACGAACTCGTCGGAGGCCGAGGTACGCATCCGGTCACTTCCGTTGCAGGAGGTATCACTTTTGTGCTCGATGAAGCCCATGCGGCGCAGTTGACCAAGTGGATTTCCGAGGGGCTGGTTTTGATGGGGGACCTTGCTCCGGTAATCAAACAACTGTTGATGGCTACCGCCGAAAAGCACCCCTCGATGCTCACCGAATGGGTTGTTCCAACCTGGGGTGCCGGCACGCTCAAGAACGGCAAGCTGTCGATGATCGAGGGCAGCATTGCGGTCATTGACCAGAGTGGCAAGCACCGCCTCAAGTTCCCTACCGGGGATTACGACAAATACATGTCGGAATCGGTGCTGGACTGGTCGTATATGAAGCCGGTCCGCATCCGCGAGAGTCTCGATGCCGACGCGGCACTGCACGACTATCGCGTCGGACCGCTTGCGCGCATAAATGTCGCCGGGCAATACGGAACCGAATGGGCCGATCGCGAATATGAAACCTTTAAGTCGGTAGCCGGTACACCGTGCCATGTAACGGTATTTCAGGCATACGCCAAATTAATGGAAACCATCTGGGCACTGGAGCGCGGCGCCGAAATCATGCGGGACAAGGCGGTTTTCGGCCAGACGCGGGTACCGGTGAAGTATGCAGGCGGACGCGGCGTCGGGCATGTCGAGGCGCCGCGGGGAACTTTGATTCACGACTATGAGATCGATGATCAGGGCATAGTCAGGGCTGCCAATCTGATCGTCGCAACACAGCAGAACTATGCACTCATCAACCGTTCGATCGAGCAGGCCGCCGTGTCGCATGTCGTCGGCAAATCAAGCGACGACGCCCTGCTCAATGCCGTCGAGTTCAGCATCCGCTGCTACGATCCCTGCCTGTCCTGCGCCACTCATGCATTGGGTGAGATGCCGATGGAAATCACAATCCGGCGCTCCGGACAGTTGCTGCGCTCGATCAGGAGGGCCGGATGAATCCGGTCGTTATCGAGATCCACGAGAGGGCCTGCCGCGGCTGCGAATTGTGCGTGGATATCTGCCCAACCAAGGTGTTCCGATTCGATCAGGATGCCCGGCTGTGCAAAGTTGAACATGCCGAGGATTGCATTGCCTGCCTGTCGTGCGGCTATATCTGCCCGTCTCATGCCATCAAACATTCCGGGCACCACGAAGTAAAGAACTTTTACCGCGACAGCGAGTTCTGCAATCGGGTGGGGAGATTTCTGTGAAAGTTGCGCCCGCAGGTGATCTGACAGCCGAGGACCACGATCACGCCATGATGGAGGTGGCTTTTCTGGTCGACGCATTCGCCAGCACCATCGACAACGTCATGGGTGGAGCCACCGGCCCGGTGGGCAGGGTGGCCGGGCGGGACATGGCAAAAAAGCTGCCCCTGCATCTGGGAGAGCCTTCTCTGGCCGAGACGATTGCAGTCTTGTCCGAACGCATGAAGGCCGGGTTCGACATTTCGGTCACCTCCGTCATCGAGAACGGGGCCGATACCACGGTAGGTACCTGCTTCATTCGCGACCTTTGCACCAGTTCGGGCAAGCAAACCGGCGGAGCGACATGCAAGCTGTACCACGCGTATTTTGACGGCATCGTCAATGAGTTGATGCGGCGGCCGGTAAAGTCAGAAATCGCCAGGGTTGGGAAATCCTGCCAGATAAAGATTGCGACGCAATAGATGCCTCTTGTCGTGTGCATCGGGAACGAATTAGTGGCCGATGATGCAATCGGCTTCGAGGTCCACGCCAGCCTGGCACGAAGGTTGCCGCCCGGGGTCAGGCTGGAATACTGCAGCGTCGGTGGAATCGCCTTGCTGGATCTGCTCGATGGAACGGAAGACGCCATGATCGTTGTCGATGCGATGTGCCTGGGCGCCGCTGTAGGAACAGTGCACTGCCTGGGAATGGATGACATCCCCCGAAGCCGGGCCAACGCCATATCCGCACATGGGATCGGACTGCGGGAGACGATGGAAATCGGCGCGGCGCTGTATCCGGAACGCATGCCCAAGCAGATCTCCCTTGTGGGCGTGGAAGGGCGTTGTTTCGACCTGCCGCGCGCGCACATGAGCAAAGAGGTGACAGAGGCCACCGAGCCGGCAGTCGAGAAAGTGATGTCCTTGTTGCGAATCGGCTCGAACCCATCCATCCACTCTGCGTAGCCCACCATGACGCCAAAACCCAAACAAGCAACCGTCTTTGACGTCGTCAACACCGTGGCAGAGGCGATGATTGAGGGCAAGCTGGATGTCCGCGGAGATGCCTCCAGGTTCTCGGGGCAGGATGCCGAACTGGTCGGCCTGGTCAATCGGATGCTGGACAACCTTGTCTCGCCGATGCGGCTTGCCGCCAGCGCGCTGGACGAGATCGCTCACGGACGCATCCCGCCTTTCGTCATAGATGAACAAAAAGGCGAATATGACCGTATCAAGCAGAGTATCAATACGCTGTTGGCGGTTCTCTACGGCATGCATCGTGAGACCTTGAACCTCACGGACAACGTCAGGGAAGGCAGGCTGCGCACCAGGGGCAACGATTGGGATTACGAAGGCATCTGGAAAGAGTTGATATCCGGAATGAACAAGACCCTGGATGCAGTGGTAGATCCCATGCATGAGGCGAGCGACGTTTTGGGCAGACTCGCAACCTATGACCTGAATGCGCGGATGCACGGCAGATATCGTGGCGAGCACGCGGTCATAAGGGATGCCATGAATGCGACTGCGGATACGCTGCACGGCGCAATCTCCCAGGTTACCAATACCGTCGAACTGGCCACAGGCGTGGGCCGGAGCGTGATGCAATCCAGTTCTACCGTTGCCGAAGGCGCGGACGAGCAAAAGCGCCGACTCGAAGACGCTGCTGGCAATATCGAAAAACTGGCTGACAGCGCCAGAAGCAGTGCAAAAAACACCGATGAAGCGCAGCAGAATGCCAAGCGGGCGGCCGCGGCGGTGACGACGGCCAAACAGTCGATGGGGCAAATGGTAGCGGCGATGTCGGAGATCAGCGCCTCTGCGGAAAACACCGCCACCATTGTCACTGAAATCGATTCCATTGCGAAAGAGACCGGCAAACTGTCCACCAGCGCCAGCGAAAAAGCGGTACGCGTGAGGACCTCTGCCGGAGGATTTGGAGTAGTGGCAGAAGAAATTCGAAAACTGTCCACTCGCTGCACCGAGACTGCCAGGAACATGAAGGCCCTGGAAAAGAAAATGGCCATGAACAGGGATGACCCGTTTCTCAAGGAGATTCTGAAACTCATCGACAACATGAACGAATTGGCGATCTTCTCCAATCTCCTCGGCATAAACGCGGCGATAGAGGCGGCGCACGTCGGCGGGGCCGGAGCGGATTTCAGCATACTCACCGATGAGATCAACGGCCTGGCGGCGCGTTCGACCGATGCGGCGCGCCGCAGCGAAATGCTGATAAAGAGCGCCGTCGCGCAATCGAGAAACGGGGTCGATCTGTCCAGGGAGATAGACAAGAATCTTGCCGCAGCAGCCGAAGGTGCGAATGCGATCAGTCGTCTTGCCAACGACATATCCAGCGCGACAATGGCGCAGGCGGGAAGCATTGAGCGAATCAACGATTCAGTTTCCCAGATCAATCTGGTCACGCAGAAGAACGCCGCAAGTGCTGCCGAATCCCTTGGCGCCGCCAGCGATCTGAACGGTCAAATGGTGCAGCTCTCCAGTATGGTCAGGAAATTCAAGGTTTGATTTATCCGAATGAATGGCCGCTGAGGTCATAACCGGACATCCAGACTGTCAGCGTGGCGTGCCCGCACGTGACGCCGGTGAGTGATTTGTTCGCGCACGGTTTTTGTTGACGCCGAACAATATTTGTGCGCCCCGAAAACTCCTCATAAGCAATTCAAATTGCAGCCATAACAACCTCAATTCGCATGGGATTTTGAGTTGCCAACAATTTCTGTGCATAAGTGTGTGAGTATCGTCGGCGATATAATGTAAATACCTTACGCATAAGGGATTTTTTGAGTTGAGTGTTTTGCAGCCAATATTTTTTCTTATTAAAATATAACCAGTTAGGCCGTTTTCTCTACGGGACCTGTGAAAACCAGCGCCAGCAGTGGATTTCCAAGGGGGTGTGCATAAGTCTCCAATTGTGCGCCGTGTTATCGCTAAACTGCCGCGCTGCCCCGGGTGGCGGGCCAGCGGTGGCGGATGCCCTGGTCATTGCCGGTTTATAAGGGCAAACAGTCTCTGCAAAAGGTAGGCCCATGCAATACATTCTTGCCGGTTTCATAGGTTCTGGTGTCCTTGCACTCAGCGGATGTGCGGCCATGATTCCCGCCGCTCACACTGCCGCCGCCGCAGTGGCCGCGCATACCGGTGCCGCTACCTTGGCCGTCGGTGCCGGGGCGGGGGCCGTGACGGTGCTGGCCGCGCCCGGACTCTACAAGACGCTCAAGCGCGATCAGGGCAGCGAGGACGCAGCACAGGAGCCAGGAACCTTGGGCGCGTTCCTCGCGACTAGCCAGGCCGAAGTCCGGGTTTTGGTGCAACGAGCCAAACAGGCCCAGCGTGAAGTACTGGTTGTGGCCGGCGTGCGCGCACAGAATGCACTGGCGCGGGGCCGGGCGACATTCAAGGACAGCCTGTCCCTGAGCACTTCTGCTCTTGGCGAGCAGGAGAATAAACTCAAGTCCGAACTGGAACCTCTGATATCGAATCTTTACTCGCCTGTGGACATGACCGTGAAGGACGCGGGTGAGCGCGCCCAAGCAATCGCATACCGACTCCGCCCCCCGAGCGCCGCCCCCCTGCTGAATGCCAGCGGTCCGATTTTCCTGTTTTCCTCTATGCCGTTTCAGTCCATCACCGTGCGTGGAAACCTCCCCAGTTCCTATACTGGTGGGGCTGTTCCGCAGTTGTCGATTGACGGCAAATCCTACAAGGCTTTCGAGTACGGGTCGGACCGCCTTGGGTTCAATGTACCCACCACCGATTTGGACGCGGCGGACCCGGGACAAATAATCTGGAAAACAGGGGTTATTGGCATTCCCTGGGTCCCTTCTTCGAATTTTTTCTCCACTCCAGCAATCGAGCAATTGGAGGTCGAACTCGCCATTCTGCCGGGTTCGTTTGGTCGCATGAGCATGGAGCACGCCATCACCACGGTAAAAACGGAAGAGAAAATCCAGATTTCACGGGAATTCCTACTGGATGCGGGTAGTACTGAAGCGACAAACCGGCAATGCCTCGTAGTGACGCCACAAGAACTGGCAGATGGTTGGAGAATCAAGCCGGGTACCAGCGCGTTTGTGCCAAGCGCGGGCCAAGCCGGATCACAGAATATGGGGGGATGGATAATAAGACTTGTGTCAGAAACCGAGCAAGCGGCCTGCTGGAGTGCCGGCACGTTTCACGCTGCGGACGCACCAGCAAGCCAGACTGCCGCACCGGGTGGATTGACGAACTGGAAAATTTCATCAACGATTTGGCGGGAAGTGAAGGATTCTGGCACCACGCAAGAGAACGTCGACCTCGCCTGGGGAAGCCAGCACCATTTCAAGTATCCCGCAGGCACCTGGAAGCTGCGCTATTCAAGAACCGGCTCAGGCGAAAAAGAATTGACCTCGGCAGACGCATCCCAACCTCTCATCCGCGTGAGTTCAGATGCATCAGGTGTGGCGGTCAGCATCTACCCGTTCTAGGCGCGATCACTGCAGCGAGCTCTTAGACTACGGCTGTCGTTCAATCCTCTGAGCAAAAGGGAATATGGATAAAGACCCACCGATTGAGGTGATCTCCAGGCGCCTGGCATGCGAGAACTCAAAGTTCTTTGTCTATTTCGACCATGTGTCCGACATGGCTGGTGACGAAGTGCCTGACTATCTGGTGGTTGCTCCAAAACATGCAGGAAAAAACCTCGTGACCGGGGTGGCTATCTTGCCTATTGTCGATGAACAAGTCGGGTTGATAAAAATTTACCGTCCTGCCTTGCGTGGATTTTCTCTGGAAATACCACACGGTTTTGTAGACGAAGGAGAGGATGAACAAACCGCTGCATTGAGAGAACTGCTGGAGGAAACCGGGTTGGTTGTCGATCCGAAACGCTCTCGTTCACTGGGATTTATCACTCCCGATTCTGGAGTGTTGGCGGCAAGAGTTCATCTATATGTGGCCGAAGGTGGGCGTCTTACAAAGCGAGAGGATTGCGAGTTAGGCCTTGGGGAATTTCGCTTTTTCGATTTTCAGGAGTTCGAAGGAATGATTGAACGCTCCGAGGTGCAGGACACATTTACACTTGCCGCATGGTGCAAGTATCGGCTATTGAAGCAGTTGGACAAACGCTAATCATATTCAGGCTATATTTTCTTCACGACAAGAAAAGCCGTATTTCCAGATCGTGACGGAACCTTGAATGTTGATATAGGCTACTGGGATCCGCGCTCTTTTTCATTGCTTCGTCCGAGGGTCCGCAATAAGCCTCGAAGGAGAGCCATAAAGCACGAAAACTTTTTGCCCGACGGTGAATAATGTGTCTGCACCCTGGACAATCGTCATGAGATTACCGTTCTCGGTTTCGACGACATATTCCATGCCTTTCTGCTTCGTAGCATTCGCTTCGATTGCGGCTCCTGCAAGGCCACCAACAACCGCGCCTCCGATTGCCCCGACGATATTGCCCCTTGAGTTGTTCCCACCGGCGGACGACCCAACAACGGCACCTGCTGCTGTTCCGGCACTGCCGCCCACGCGGTTGGTGCCAGACACATCGACTTCCCTAACACTCACCACAGTGGCAGCTACAGTGCGATTGACTTGTCCAACAGCGCCAACAGAGTAGGTCTGCGGCGAAATGTTGGACGCACATCCGGCAAGAACGACGATGGTGGCACAAACAACCTGCTGTAATCTCATTCGTTAGCTCCCTTACCCTTAGCAGGGAACATTGGCTTTTTAACATCAACCGTTTCCAAGGCTTGCAGAAATTGCGTGATGTTGTTTTGGACGGCGCGATTAATTGACTCGCGAATACGGGCTATTCCGGCAAAGGCAAAGTCGGCAGGAGTGGTGCCCGATGACGAAATATCCTGAGCAAAAATAATACCCCCGGTGTTTCGATCAATTAGTTCATACCGCGCAGCCGCATTCGTAGTCATTGAAAAGCCGCCACCCGGCACCTCAAGCTTGAGGATTTTTACCGACAGATTCACCTTCATGGCTGCATCATCTCTAAAAATCACCATTCTGTTTAGTGACTCAGTCAAAGCTGTTTGCCACAGTTGGGGGACGTTATTCTCCAT
This sequence comes from uncultured beta proteobacterium, assembly GCA_903859155.1. Lineage (GTDB taxonomy): Bacteria > Pseudomonadota > Gammaproteobacteria > Burkholderiales > SG8-39 > 2-02-FULL-62-17. The sequence continues at coordinate 96,629 of CAIOLO010000080.1, read as the reverse complement.
GCCCGCCGGGAGGGCTCCTGTTTTTTCATCTGGGCGAGCAATCGTTATGGTCATTGACTTCATTTCAGCGTCAATTTTTTTATTTGACACGCCAACATTGGGAACCGAAAAGTTCAATGGCGGGATTGAGCCACAACTCGACAATAAAATAGCAGCAATGAATGCCACGAATGCAATCTTCATAAAATTCCTCCAAGGGCTAACCGACAAAATAATAAATCCGGGAAAACTTCACAATCTACTCAGTCCGATTTTTGATCTTCGCTGCTTCCCTGATCTGCCAGTGCATATTGCTCGAACTATCATCGTCACCACCCTTCAGTGGTTGGATATGATCGGCAACGTAGCCGGGACAAGCGCCAGAAGTCTCGTCGGTTGCAGGGCGGGGGTTAGAGTCCTGGAAGCTTGACCGAGCCGCAGCGCTTATGTTGGATTCTGCCGTGGGGGTCTCGGGGGCGGATGCGGAAGTGCTGGAGTTGGTTGCGTGGGCATGGCTTGACCCACCGTGTCCACCCTTGGCATGGGCAGTGATCGGCAGGCATAGCGCCAGCGACAGCAGTAAGGCAGGGACAAAGCGCATAGTTACCACCCAGTATCCGGCCAGCATATACCTCCAATGGGCAGAAAATTGATCTAGGTCAAGCAGGGGGTAGGGTGTGGGCGGAAACTGAGCTAGATAGCTTGGGGCAAGGTGTCCCTGTGGATGACGCCCGCGCCCACATGTGGTTCAACCTTGCAGCCGCGAAAGGTGATGCCGATGCGGTGGAGAACCGCGACATTGCTGCAATATAAATGACACCTCTACAAATGACCGAAGCGCAGACGCTAGTGCGAGAGTATCAGGCGCAGAACTTCAGGGGTGCGACTAAACGCGCTTATAAAAGAACTTGCTGATCTATGAAACGATTGCTATTCATCCTGATAGCTGTTCTCGTGCTATGTGCTGAAAATGCATTAGCTGAGTGGGTACGAAGCACTAGTACAGATACTTCTGTTGGATACCATGATCCGACAACAATTCGCCGCACAGGCACATTTGCGAAAATGTGGTCATTAACAGACTACAGTGTCGCGAAAACAAATGATCGACGCATAAATTATTTTTCAGAGCAAACTCAATTTGAATACGATTGTTCCGAAATTAGATTCCGAATAACTGCCTATGTTGAAAACTCAGGACAAATGGGGACCGGGACTGTGGTTGGTTCAGCGAACGCAAGTGGATCATGGAATGCGGTGGTACCCAATTCAGTCGGACAAATTAGATTCAGAATTGCGTGTGGCATCAGTACTCCGACAGCGGACGCATCTAATGCTGATTTTGATCTGGTCAATAATTCATCAGAGTCCATTTTATTTGTCTATGTCAGCCCGATAGAGGCGACTAGTTGGGGCGAGGATAAACTGGGTGCTGGGGTCGTAGTAGACCCGGGAAACCGGATGACAATCCGGATGCCCAAAGATGGTCAGTGCCAGTTCGACGTTCGAGTGGGTTACAAAGATCGTCGGTTCGAAGAACGGCGTGGACAAAATCTCTGCACGTTGACTGATATAGTTTTCAACGGATCGACCCTCCGTACCTCGCCCGTCGTAACGGCCCCACAAGCACCAAGGTCCCCATCCGCCGCACCGCCCGCAGGTGGACAGTCATTTGGCACCGGTTTTTTTGTATCCACTCAGGGACACGCGTTGACAAACAACCACGTCACGCAAACTTGCAAATCCATTGTGGCCCTTCTGGATGGACGGACTCATCCCGCACAGTTGGTACGCCGTGACGAGCGCAATGATTTAGCGATGATCCGCGTTCAAGTTACAGGCTCGGTCCCATTTGTGCGATTTCGTTCGGCACCGGGCATTAAGGCTGGCGAAGGTGTGATGGTGGCTGGATTTCCGCTCCCTGATGTGTTGCAAAACGGACTGAATGTAACCTTAGGCAATGTCAGTGCCCTTGCCGGATTGGGCGGAAATACGGCATTTCTGCAGGTCACGGCACCAGTTCAGCCTGGCAACAGCGGTGGACCACTCCTTGACATGGGAGGAAACCTTGTTGGCGTGGTCGTCAGCAAACTTGATGCTATGCGAATAGCGCAATCCACAGGTGACATCCCACAGAATGTTAACTTTGCCGTACAGGGTGCAATGGCCCGGCTTTTCCTTGAAGCGGGGGGGCAGCGAGTAGAGGAGCGTTCTTCCGCCAAAGAGCTGCGCATTGGCGATGTGAGCGATCTAGCCCGTCAGTTCACCTTTCAGATTGAATGCCGACAGTAACGCTCGCTGCGGGATGGAGGTGAACATGAAAACTGGAATGTTTCTATTGGTGTTGCGATACCTTACGGTGACGTTTTTTATCGCACCGGGGAAATGTATCGGACAAAACAGGATGCCAGTCGATGCGGACGCTACGGTTCTCCCACGCTCAATTGTTACCCCAAAGCCCGCCACTGTCGGACAGCACAAAAGGCTTGCCCTCGGCCTTGCATTGGCGTGTCTTGGTATCGGTAAGCATAGGGCCTCCTGACGGTATCGGGACGGAAAACTCTTGTCCAATACCGTCAACACCGTCAGGCTGCAATAGGCTATGTTGGGATTTCTCGGGACAGTAAGCAGGGGTGTTTCATAGGAGAAAACGGTATTACAGAGATCTACTGGGACACCCCCAGCATCCGTTCCACATAACGCGCGATCATGTCAACCTCGAGGTTGACCCTGCTGCCCGGCTTGAGGTTGTGCAGCGTGGTGACCGACACCGTGTGGGGTATCAGATTCACCTCGAATTCGGCATCCTGCACGTCATTCACCGTCAGGCTCACCCCCTGGATGGCGATGGAACCTTTTTTCGCGATATAGCGTGAAAGGGCCTGCGGTGCGCGCACCCGCAAGAGCATGCTCTCGCCTGCGGGTTCGAATTTCAAAACCTCACCCACGCCATCGACGTGCCCCGAGACCAGATGCCCGCCCAAGCGGTCCGCAAGGCGCAGGGATTTTTCCAGATTAACCTCGCCAGTCGCGTCCAGACCGGCGGTGCACGCCAGCGTTTCGGCCGAAACATCGGCGCCGAACGAGGCCGCGTTCTTGGTCACTACCGTAAGGCACACGCCGTTGACGGCGATCGAATCGCCGATGGCGACATCGTCCATCCCAAGGCGCGATGCCGACACTACCAGGCGCACACCGCCTTCGCGTTTGTCGATCTTGGTGATGCGGCCGATGGCCGCGACAATTCCTGTAAACATGGTGATTACCCGAAAAACACTGGACAGGTGGTGATTCTAAGCCTGAACTACAGGAGCTTCCCTGAAAAGGTGGGGAGCTTGCCGGCGGGAAGATTGCAGGCAGGAATTTACATTCAGGGAAATATGGGTGATAGCTTCACGCCGATGCCACGCCCTTGGTCGCGGCTTGCCTAATCCTGCCTTCGCGCCCTGATGCGCACATCGTCGCCGATGGTGGTGAGTTCCACGATCGCGAGCCGGGATGCCGCCGACAACGCGGTCACCTCCGGCAGATGAAACATGCCCTGCCCGGCATCTCCGATCAGCATCGGCGCGAGATAGATCAGCAATTCGTCGACGCAGCCTTCGCGCAACAGTGATCCATTCAACTTCGAACCGGCCTCGACGTGCAGTTCGTTCACGCCGCGGCGCGCCAATTCTTCCAGCATCTGCGGCAATTCGACCTTGCCCCCGGCGTTGGGCAGCACCACCACCTCCACGCCGAGGGCGGCGAGCACCGCCGATTTCGCCGGATAGGATCCCCCGGCAAACACCAGCGTCCTGCCGGACCGGAACAGTTTTGCCTCCGGCGCGGCCTCCAGGCGGCTGTCGATCAGCACCTTCAGCGGCTGCCGCGGGGTTTGCAGCGCGCGCACATTCAGTTGCGGATCGTCTTCGCGCAGCGTGCCGATGCCGGTGAGCAGCGCGCAGGCCCGAGCCCGCCAGCGATGGCCGTCGTCGCGCGCCGCCTGCGAGGTAATCCACTGGCTCTGGCCATTGGCCAGCGCGGTGCGGCCATCCAGGCTGGCAGCAATCTTCATGCGCACCCACGGGCGCTTGCGCGCCATACGCGATACAAAACCTATATTGAGTTCGCGCGCTTCGGTCTCGAGCAGGCCCTGGTCGATTGCAATGCCCGCCGCGGCGAGCCGGGCGAATCCCTGCCCCGACACCAGCGGATTGGGATCACGCATCGCAGCGACCACGCGCGCCACGCCCGCGGCAATCAGCGCCTCGGTGCAGGGCGGGGTGCGGCCGTGATGATTGCAGGGTTCCAGCGTGACGTAGGCCGTCGCGCCATGGGCGCGCGCACCGGCCTGACGCAGCGCGTTGACCTCGGCGTGCGGCAGGCCCGCCGCTTCGTGCCAGCCTTCGCCGACGACCTCGCCGTCACGAACAACGACGCAGCCGACGCGCGGATTGGGCGTGGCGGTGAACAGGCCGCGCGCGGCAAGCGCCAGGGCACGCGTCATGTACTCGCGGTCGTTGCGTGAGAAATCCATAGCGGCCAAGAGTAGCAGCAGCGCATGGCACCGCGCCAGCGGCGACACCAACTTTTCCCCGGGGATGCCATCCTCGCCCTTCGGCTTGGCGAACGGGATTCAGACCATGATGGTCTGAAAAGCCCTTTAGCGGACGCGTTTTTTCTGCGGCTTCCTCACCTGCAGGATGGCGTCGTGAAAATCGTCCACGCGCTGAAAATCCTCGTAGACGGACGCAAAACGGATGTAGGCCACGTCGTCCATCTTGCGCAGTTCGCGCATCACCAACTCGCCAATGACCCGGCTTGCCACTTCCCGCTCGCCCAATCCGATGACCCGCTGTTCGGTGCGGATGATCGCTGCTTCCAGGTACTCGGCGGGCACCGGCCGCTTGTGCAGGGCGCGCATGAATCCGGTGCGGATCTTCTCGCGGTCGTAGGGAACGCGGTGGCCGTTGGTTTTCACCACCATCGGCATATGCAGCTCGACGCGCTCATAAGTCGTAAAACGCTTGTGGCAGGCCTCGCATTCGCGCCGGCGGCGCACGCTGTCGCCGTCCTCGGAGAGCCGCGAATCAATGACAGCGGTATCGTCAGCCTTGCAGTAAGGACATTTCATACTTGCCTCTCACCTGGCGCTTCGAATGCACCTCCGAGCAGATTGCAAATCAAGCACTCGCCCTTACAGTTTCATCCGCGGCCTCGTAAACAGGGAAGCGGAGGCAGAGCGCTTCGACGTCTTTCTTCACACGCGAGAGGTTTTCCTCGTCGGCGGGGGCATCCAGAACATCCGCGATGAGGTTGGCGACTTTTTCCGCCTCGGCGAGACCGAAGCCGCGCGTGGTCATCGCGGGCGAACCGATGCGCACGCCGCTGGTGACGAAGGGCTTCTGCGGATCGTTGGGAATGGCGTTCTTGTTGACGGTGATGTGCGCGCGGCCCAGCGCCGTCTCGGCATCCTTGCCGGTGATCTTCTTCGCCTGCAGGTCGACCAGGAACATGTGGCTTTCGGTGCGGCCCGACACGATGCGCAGGCCGCGCTCGGTCAGCGCCTGCGCCATTTTCGCGGCATTGGCGATCACCTGCTTCTGATACAACTTGAACGCCGGTTGCGCAGCTTCATGGAATGCCACGGCTTTCGCGGCGATGACATGCATCAGCGGCCCGCCCTGTATGCCGGGGAAGATCGCCGAATTGATCGGCTTCTCGAGTATCGAATTCATCAGGATGAATCCGCCGCGCGGGCCGCGCAGGGTCTTGTGCGTGGTGCTGGTCACCACGTCGGCGATGCCCACCGGATTGGGGTACTCGCCGGCGGCGATCAGGCCCGCGTAGTGGGCCATGTCCACCATGAAGTAGGCGCCGACCTCTTTCGCAATGCGTGCGAAACGCTCGAAATCGATGCGCAGCGCATAGGCCGAAGCGCCGGCCAGTATCAGCTTGGGCCGATGCTCGCGGGCCAGGGACTCGAGCGCGTGGTAGTCGATTTCTTCGTGCGCGTCCAGGCCGTAACTGACCACGTTGAACCACTTGCCGCTCATATTCACCGGCGAGCCGTGCGTCAGGTGTCCGCCATGCGCGAGTGACATGCCCAGCATCGTGTCGCCCGGCTTCAGCAATGCAAAATACACCGCCTGGTTGGCCTGCGATCCGGAATTAGGCTGCACATTGGCGCACTGCGCGCCGAACAGCTGCTTCACCCTTTCAATCGCAAGTGTCTCGGCCACATCGACGTATTCGCAGCCGCCGTAATAGCGCTTGCCCGGATAACCCTCGGCATATTTGTTGGTGAGCTGCGAGCCCTGCGCTTCCAGTACCGCGCTGCTCACGTAATTTTCCGAGGCGATCAGCTCGATATGATCTTCCTGGCGGCGGTTTTCCGCCCGGACGGCGGCAAACACTTCGGGATCGGTCCTGCGGAGATCGGCGTTTTTCGAGAACATGGCAAATTCTTCTGCAAAACAAAATCTTACCATGCCCAATCAAGCGATCGCGTGCCAGTGCCTGCTGCGCCAGCCTGCGATCGCAACGGCCTTGAGATGGTCCTCCAGGATCTGCGGCAACTGCTCCGCGGGAGTGCGTCCGAAGCCGCAATAGGCGGCCAGGCCGAAATCAGGAAGGAACGCGCGCGCCGCGCGGCTCGAGTCGCGCCAGCGGTGCATAGAAATCGCTGCCGGCGCGATTCAGGACAGGGACGCGGATCCAGTCGGTGCGGCGCCCCCCCCGAAAGCGCGCATTACCTCCTCGAGGGTATCCAGAGGAATGCCGCCCACCAGAAGGAGCTCCTTGTCCAGGAGTTCCTTGTTCATGAACTCCTGTTGATGCCGCTATTGACCGATGATGCCGGCGGCTTTGATCACGCTTTCCCACTTGTCGACTTCCGCGGTCCAGAATTTGACGGCTTCGGCCGTGCCCTGGTAGTTCGCGTCCATCCCGGTCTTCGCAACCTGGAGCGGGAAGTCGGGGTGGTCTGCCGCATTTTTCACGGCGCGTCCCAGCGCTTCGAGCACCGCCTGTGGCGTTCCGGCCGGAGCCATGATGCCGAACCAGGAAATCACTTCCGCGTCTTTGATACCCAGCTCGCCCAGAGTGGGAACTTCCGGCTGCGAGCGATGGCGCGCAAATGCAGCGACGGCCAGCGCACGGGTCTTGCGGGCGGTCACATTCGGCAATGCAGTGGATAGGTTGTCGAACATCAAATCGACTTGGCCTCCCAGGAGGCCGGTTACGCAGTCGGCCCAGCCCTTGTAGGCGATATGCAGCATATCCGTTCCGGTGCGCAGCTTGAACAGTTCTCCGGAAAGGTGCAGCGTCGTTCCCACCCCGTTGGAACCGATGTTCAGCTTGCCGGGATTCGTCTTGGCATACGCCACCAACTCCGCGACCGAGTTCGCCTTCAGATTCGGGCCCACAATCAGGATGTTCGGAACGCTGGAAATGATCGCGATGGGGAGCAGATCCTTCCTCGGGTTATAGGCCGGGTTCTTCTGCAGGGTGGCGGTGATGGTGGTAAAGGCGCCGCCCAGCAACAGCGTATAGCCATCCGGCGGCGACTTGGCGACGAAGTCCGAGCCGATATAACCGCCCGCCCCGCCGCGCGCCTCGATGATCACGGGCTGCCTAAGACTTTCCTGCATCCCGGCCTGAACCAGGCGCGCGGCCAGTTCAGTACCGCCGCCGGGAGGAGCCGGCGAAATGATCCGGATAGGCTTTGTCGGGTATTGGGCGAATGCAGTGGTTGCCGACACGGCAACGATCGCCACGACAGCCATTTGATACAGAGCTCGGTTCATTGCCAACCTCCTGTGCGGCGCGGACACGCCAGTGATTCCGGTGCAGAGCCCATGCTATCGCAAACGCCACGGACACAATATGCGATAGTGGTCACCCGCCTGCGGGCGCGTCAGGCCTAGTCAGACACACTTAATAAAGTTGCACTTTATTTTACAAAAATAAATATATACTTTGCTTATCCGCCTATTTATATATCACTAATAGGCTATTCATAGGTTTGGCATTCGCCCTGTCAGGTTCAGGTCCAGATTGCCGCCGGAGATAATCACCCCGACGCGCTTGCCGGCGAGTTCATAGCCACTCTCGAACATCCCCGCCGCACCCAGCGCGCCGGTGGGTTCCACCACGATCTTCATGCGCTCCATGAGGTAGCGCATGGTGCGCAGCAGGGCCGCGTCGCCGACGGTGGTCATGTCGCTCACCAGCGCCAGCACCATCGGAAAGGTCAGCCTCCCCAGCGAGGCGGTGCGCGCGCCATCGGCGATGGTGTCCGGATTGCTGCAGCTTTGCAGCGTGCCGGTCCTGAAGCTGCGCGTGGCATCGTCGCCCGCCTCGGGTTCCACGCCAATCACCCGGCAACCCGGCGAAAGCGCGGCGGCGGCAAGGGCGCTGCCCGATATCAGCCCGCCTCCGCCACAGGGCACGAACAGATAATCCAACGGCCCGATGTCCTCGATCAGTTCCTTTGCGGCGGTGCCCTGCCCGGCAATGACGTCCGGGTGATCGTAGGGCGGAATCAAAGTAAGGCCGCGGCTGGCGGCAATCTCGCTGGCCAAGCGTTCGCGGTTGGTGGTTTTCGGATCGTAGAGCACCACCTGCGCGCCATAGGCGCGCGTGGCCTCGAGTTTCACCGCGGGTGCATCCTGCGGCATGACGATGGTCGCGGCAACGCCCAGCTCGCGGCCGGCCAGCGCCACCGCCTGCGCATGGTTGCCCGAGGAATAGGCCAGCACACCGCGCGCGCGCGCCTCGGGCGTGAGCCTGGCGAGCGCGTTGTAGGCGCCGCGAAACTTGAACGCGCCCATGCGCTGCAGGTTCTCGCACTTGAGAAAAACCAGCGCCCCGGTGCGCTCGTTCACCGACGCCGAAGTGAGCACCGGCGTGCGATGCGCCTGGCCGGCAATGCGCAAGGCCGCCGCCACGATGTCTTCATAGCCGACTGCAAGCGGCGCCGCCGTCATGACCGCAGCGCAAAGCAGGTGCGCCTGCGCGGTTCAAGCGTCATCGAGACTGTCCTCCCCGTCCAGGTGCGCGACATCACCCCAGACTTCGAGCACCCAGCGTCCGGCATCGAAGCGGAAGCGGTTGAGGCTGGCATTGCGCGTGGCATAGACGCGCGGCGCGTCCATCGGCATATCCAGCGACACGCGGTATAACGCCCCGATCACGCCGCCGTGGGTCACCACCACCGAGCGCTTGCCCGCATGCCGGCGCGCGATTTCCGCAAGCGCCGCCACAATGCGGTCGCGAAATTGCACCGCGCTCTCGCCGCCGTCGATGGCGTAATGCGGGTCGCGCATCCGGTATTTCTGGAATTCCTCGGGAAAGACCTCTTCGACTTCGGCAAATGTGCGGCCCTCGAATATGCCGTAATTGCGCTCGCGCACGCCGGCCTCGTGGGTAGCCGGCAGGCCGGTGGCCGCGGCGATCGGCTCGACCGTCTGCAGGGTGCGGCCCGCATCGCTCGCATACAACGCGTCAATACCCTCCTCGGCCAGGCGTGCGGCAACCGCGCGCGCCTGGGCGACGCCGGTGTCGGTGAGCGGGCTGTTGGCGTGATAACCCTGGATGCGCGCTTCGCGATTCCAGTGGGTCTCGCCATGGCGCACCAGGATGATTCGCGTCGCCTCACTCATCGCCCGACCCCAGCCAACGCCTGCGCAATGCCCCGCCCCGCGCTTCGACCACGCTCAAATCGCAGGTATCGGCAGGCGCGGCCTGCAGGCGCACGCGAAACTCGCGCAGTTCATCGCGCCGGAAGGCATGCACCTGCATCATCCCGCCGGGACGCCGCGCGGCAAGCAGCGCCTCCAGTCCGCCCGGTCGCGGCCGCAATCCATCGACCGACACAATGGCATCGCCGGCAGCCAGGCCCGCCCCTTGCGCCGCGCCGCCCTCGAGCACGTGGGTCAGGATGATCTCCTTGCCCTCAGTGCGGCTGCGCACCCCCAATGAAGCGGCCCGCGTTTTTGTCGGACGTTCTTCACCCTTTTCAACGCCCCCCTTGTCGGTGGCGGATTTTGCGGGGCGGCGGCGCAGGCGCACACCGTGGGTTGCCAGCAGGCGCGCCAGCGGCAGCTCCGCGGTGGAGCGCACCGCCTGATCGAAAAATGCGTGCAGACGCAGGCCACTGGCCTCCTCCGCGAGGGCTTCCACCTCGTCGTCACCGATACCGCTGCCGTCCACGCCGCGGCGACGCCAAAGCAGGCGCATCACATCGTCGAGGGACCTGCGCCCGCCGGTACGGGCGCGGATATGCAAGTCAAGACACAGCGCCACCAGGCTCCCCTTGACGTAATAGCTGACCACGGCATTGGGCGAGTTCTCGTCCTGTCGGTAGTATTTGATCCAGGCATCGAAGGACGATTCGGCCACCGTCTGGCGCTCCCGCCCTCCGGTGCGCAGGTGGTTGGTGATGGTTCGCGCCAGTAATTCGAGATAACTGTCGCGGCCGATCAGGCCCGAGCGCAGCAACATCAGATCGTCGTAATAGGAGGTAAAGCCCTCGAACATCCACAGCAGCGTGGTGTAGTTTTCGCGATCCAGGTCATAGGGAGCGAATGGTGCAGGCTTCAGCCGCTTGACGTTCCAGGTATGGAAATACTCGTGGCTGCACAAACCCAGGAAGCCGCGGTAACTCTCGGCAACCTCCTTGACGCCGCGCTGCGGCAGGTCGCCGCGCGAGCACATCAGCGCGGTTGAGGCGCGATGCTCCAGACCGCCATAGCCCTCGCCCAGTGCCGTGGTGAGAAACTGGTAACGCTCCATCGGCGCCACGCCGCGCGCTCCGGACGCCGCGGCGTTTCCATGCCAGAAACGGATCTGCGTTTCGCAGATCTTTTTCAGGTCGCGCGCCAGGCGCGCAGTGTCGGCCTGCTGCACGCCGGTGATCGCCATTTCATGCGGCACCCCGCAGGCGCGAAAACGCAGGCTTGCAAACGTACCCATTTCGACCGGGTGGTCGATCAACTCATCGTAGTTGCGCGCCACATGCACACCGAAGCCCGCCAGCGGGGCGCCCATGCGCGGCAGACTGGTCGCCACGCGCCAGGCGCGATAACGAGTGCCGGCGGGTGGCGCGATCTCCACGATGCAGGTTTCCTGTTCGTGCCCGAGCACGCGCACAAACACACTGGTACCGTTGAAAAACCCATGCGTCGTATCCAGGTGCGCGCCGCGTACCGAAAGGTCCCACGCATAGACCTCGTAGTGCAGCACCAGCGCTGCGGCCACCGGCGCAGCCTGCCAGGTGTGCTTGTCGAGTTTCTCAAGACCGACCGCGCGGCCGCGGGACTCGGCCCTGATGGAAACGATGTGACGGGCGAATTCCCGGATCATGTAGCTGCCCGGTATCCATGCTGGCAGGGCAAATTGCTGCCCTGCGGAATCCGGATCCTCGACCGAGCAACTGACCGCGTATAAATGCGCCTCGGGTCGCGCCGGGGCAATCCGGTAGCGCACCACCTTGCCATCGACAGAGACAGGATTCTTGTTGTTATTCATGATCGAAAGAGGATAAGACCTGCAAGCCCCGGATAATAACCGCCATAAGTGGCATTTCCTTCATTGTCCGGGGAGATCGCCCGGTGTATCGATATCTTTGGTCACGCCGGGATCATTGACATCGATCAGCGAGATGCCATCCTGGTTGGCCGCGACGATGGCGCGCGCACCGGCATCGCCTTGCAGCAACAGCAGATCGCCTTTGAAGCGGCGCGCCAGACCAACCGGATGGCCGCGCTGCCCCTGGTAACGCGGCGCCACCAGCGTCGCACCACCCCGCAATGCATCGGCGACACGCCCGATGGTCTGCGGCAGGATGCCGGGCATATCAGCCAGCGCCACCACCCAGCCGCCAGCACCGGCGCTGGCGCGCACCCCGGCCGCCAGCGTGTGGCCCATGCCATTGACAGCGTCGCGGCAAACGGCGATCCGCAGCCCCTCGGCGCGCAGCAACCGGGCAAGGTGCGAATTGGCCGAGCGCACTACGGCGATGGAACCCGGAATCGCCTCGATCAGATGGCGCGCCGCGTGCACGGCAATGGGAATGCCATCCGGCGCGAGCGGATGCAGCAACTTGTTCGAGCCGAAGCGTGAGCCCGAACCCGACGCCAGCAGGATTCCGCAAACGCCTTGCGTCATGAAAGCATCCAAAAAACGCAACGAGCGGCAAACAAGCCGCTCGTTGCGTTTGCCCGAGGCAGTTCAGGCTTGCGGTACGGCACAGCCCGAAGTAACGTTGACCTTGGGGGCCTCGACAAGCTCGGGGATCTGCACGCCATGGCGTACCGCGGTCATTTCGGCCAGGATCGCGACGGCAATCTCCGGCGGTGTCTTGGAGCCGATGCGCAGTCCTACCGGGCCGCGCATGCGCGCGATCTCGGCGGCGGCCAGATCGAAGTCCGCCAGGCGCTTGCGGCGCCCGTCGTTGTTCTTTTTCGAACCCAGCGCCCCGACGTAGAACGCGGGCGATTTCAGCGCCTCGAGGAGCGCGATGTCGTCGAGTTTCGGGTCGTGGGTGAGCGCCACCACCGCGCAGTGCGCATCCAGGTTCATGGCAATGGCCGCATCGTCGGGGTAGCTGCGATTGAGGGGCACGCTCTGCAGGTCCCAGGCTTCGTAGTATTCCTCACGCGGATCGCACACCGTGACGTGATAATCGAGCGCCTGCGCCATTTGCGCGAGATAGCGGCTGACCTGCCCTGCGCCGATCAGCAGAACGCGCCAGCGCGGTCCGTGCACGGATTTCAAAACCTTGCCTTCAAATTCCAGATTGTCGGACCAGCGCCCCGGCTGGAGCGTCGCAACGCCGGTTTCCATATCGAGAGTGCGCGCCACCAGTTCATGGCGCTCGATGGCGGCAAGCAGGTCCTCCAGATGCGAATGCTCGCGCACCGGCTCCAGTACGATTTGCAGCGTGCCCCCGCAGGGCAGCCCGTATCGCGTCGCCTGTTCCTGCGTCACGCCGTAGACCACGACCTCGGGCTTTTCCGCCGCCACCGCTCGCGATTTGACTTTGTCGATGAGGTCGTCCTCGACGCAGCCGCCGGAAACCGAGCCCATCACCTGCCCGTCATCGCGAATCGCCACCATGGCTCCAACCGGGCGGGGAGCCGAACCCCAGGTGTGGGTGATGGTCCCGACGGTGGCCCGATGGCCGTCCCGGACCCATGCCACGGCGCTTCTTACGACCTCCAGATCCACACTGTCCATGCTTTGCCTCGTTGAGATTTGTCCCGTGGCAAATGGGGGCGCCGCCCGTTAATTGCAACGACCGACGGCCACGATTACCTTTGCGCAAGCCTATTCCCGCGCCGATACCCGGTCAAGCCGCGTAGCGCAAAGCCCGAATCGTTAAGGATTTTCCGGCTTCGGGCGGTTGCCAATCCAGCCTCCTTGGTCTAGCATAGCCCCCACTCGTCGGCCTTCCGCATCAAAAACCCAAAGAAGGAAAACCAGCGCGGGGTCTCCCCCCTTGCAGGTCGAATTCTGCGATTGATGCCTGGCCACGGAATCCGTTCAGAAAACTTGGAGGCAAACATGACCGTCAAGGTCTCAATGACTGTCAACGGCAAGGCTGTAAGCGCCGAAGTCGAGGAGCGCACGTTGCTGGTGAATTACATCCGCGAAAATCTGCGGCTTACCGGCACCCACGTGGGTTGCGACACTGCCCAATGCGGTGCCTGCACCGTGCACTTGAACGGCCGCGCCATCAAATCCTGCAACATCGTTGCGATGCAGGCCGAAGGCGCCGACATCCTCACCATCGAAGGCGTCGCCAAGAGCGATGGCACGCTCAACACGATGCAGGAGGCCTTCCGCGAGCACCACGCGCTGCAGTGCGGTTTCTGCACCCCCGGCATGGTGCTCTCTGCGATGGACCTGGTGAAGAATTTCCCCGACCCAAGCGAGCGCGAAATCCGCGAGCAACTGGACGGCAACCTGTGCCGCTGCACCGGTTATCACAACATCGTCAAGGCGATCAAAGCGGCCGCCGCCACGATGCGCGGCTGAGCGAAAAAGGAGAAAAACATGTACTCGTTCAATTACAACCGCGTCAAATCGGTGGCTGAGGCTGCGGCCGCCCTGGTCAAAGGCGAAGACGTCAAGCTGCTGGCCGGCGGCCAGAGCCTGATCGCCACAATGAAGCTGCGGCTCTCGAAACCTTCGGATCTCATCGACCTGGGTACGATTTCGGAATTGCGCGGCATCAAGGTCGAGGGCAGCACGGTAACCATCGGCGCCATGACCCGCCACGCCGAAGTGGCTGCCTCGCAGGAGGTGAAGAAAGCCATCCCCGCACTGGCATCACTTGCCGGCAGCATCGCCGACCGGCAGATTCGCAACATGGGCACGATGGGCGGTTCGGTGGCGCATAACGACCCTTCCGCCGATTACCCGGCAGGCCTGCTGGGCCTGGGCGCGACCATCCAGACCAACAAGCGCAAGATCGCCGCCGACGATTTCTTCAAGGGCATGTTCGAGACTGCGTTGGAGAATGGCGAGATCATTACGGCGGTGAGCTTCCCGGTGCCGAAGCGGGCGGCCTATATCAAGTTCAAGAATCCGGCGTCGCGTTACGCAATCGTCGGCGTGTTCGTGGCAGAAACCGCCTCCGGAATGCGCGTGGCCGTGACCGGCGCGAGTCCCGGCGTGTTCCGCGTGCCCGAGATGGAAAAGGCGCTTGCTGCGAAGTTCGCACCCGAGTCCGTCGCCAATATCAAGGTATCCGATAAAGGCCTGAACTCCGACATCCACGCCAAGGCCGATTACCGCGCGCATCTGGTGACTGTCATGGCCAAGCGCGCCGTCGAGGCGGCGCTGCGCGGCTGAGCACCGCTTCTGCCTGTTTTTTTCGAACATCTCTCCAATCAATAAAATGCACGTAAGCCGGGCTTGCGTGCATTTCTTTTTGCAGAATCGATCCCATGGCCGCCATTCCCAAGTCGGTTGACAGCACCGTCGAACTGCTGGCCAACGCCGATTACGTCGCCGAGCGCAGTCTCGCCACCTCGGTTTACCTTTCGCTGAAGCTGGGCCGGCCGTTGTTCCTGGAGGGCGAAGCCGGTGTCGGCAAAACCGAAATCGCCAAGGTGCTCGCGCAGACCCTGGAGCGCAAGCTGGTGCGCCTGCAATGCTACGAGGGCCTGGATATCGCCAGCGCAGTCTACGAATGGAATTATTCGCGCCAGATGATCGAAATCCGCCTCGCCGAGACCGAAGGCGCGAAGAATCGCGACAGCCTCGCCAGGGACATCTTTTCGGAGCGCTTCCTCATCCGCCGGCCGCTGCTGCAGGCGCTGGAGGGCAAGGCGGGCGCGGCGCCGGTGCTTTTGATCGACGAACTCGATCGCACCGACGAACCCTTCGAAGCCTATCTGCTGGAAGTGCTCTCCGACTTCCAGGTCAGCATTCCCGAACTGGGCACGATCAAGGCCAAGGAACCGCCGGTGGTGATCATCACTTCCAATCGCACGCGCGAGATTCACGACGCCATCAAGCGGCGCTGCTTCTATCATTGGGTCGATTATCCCGACGCGAAGCGCGAGGCGGAAATCCTGCGCCGCAAGGTGCCCGGCGCCGCCGAACGGCTGTCCGCGGAAGTGGTGGCCTTCGTGCAGCGCCTGCGCAAAATGGAACTGTTCAAGTTGCCCGGCGTGGCCGAAACCCTGGACTGGACCAAGGCCCTGATGGCGCTCGACAAGCTTTCCCTGGATCCGCAAACCGTCAATGACACACTGGGCACGCTGCTCAAGTACCAGGACGACATCTCGCGCATCAAGGGCAGCGAAGCCGAACGCCTGCTCACCGAAGTCAAGGCAGAAATCGCCGCGGGCTGAGCGGGCCGCATGCCTGAACGCTCACTCCTCCGCCGCCTGCTGCGCATGCCGGAACGCCCGCCCGCGCCGCGCCTGGCCGCGCGCGATGCCCAAAGGGTCATAGACCTGTGCAAGGCGCTCATGTCCGAGCGCGGCGAAGTCTCCGGCGCGCGCCTGGCCGCCGAAACCCTGCAGGCCTACAAGACACTGGACGAGGTCTCATTGCCGGTGTTTTTCGACCTGCTCGCCGCCCAATTTGTCCCGGACCCCGACGCAGTCAGCAGCGCGGCGGACAATTACCGCGAGTCCCCGATTCCGGCAAATCTGCTGAAACTGCAGCGCGCGGTGGACTCGCCGCGCCAGGAGTTGTTCCGCCGCGTCAACATGGCCCCCGGCGGCACGACGGTTCTCGTGGAAATGCGGCGGCGCATATTGCGCGACCTGCGCGACACGCCCCTGTGGGTGGGAATAGACGCCGATCTCGCCGAACTGTTTCGCTCCTGGTTCAATCGCGGCTTCCTGCTGCTGGAGCGCATCGACTGGCGCACGTCGGCGCAGATCCTTGAAAAGCTCATCAAGTACGAAGCGGTGCACGAAATCCAGGGCTGGCGCGACCTGCGCCGACGCACCCAGGCGGACCGGCGCTGCTATGCGTTCTTTCACCCGGCGCTCCCCGATGAACCGCTCATATTCATCGAAGTGGCCCTCACCAAAGGCCTGAGCACGACGGTACAGCCGCTGCTCGACCCGGAAGCGCCGGTGTTCGACGCGGGCAATGCCGATTGCGCCATGTTCTATTCGATAACCAACTGCCAGGAAGGATTGCGCGGCGTCAGCTTCGGCAATCTGCTGATCAAGCAGGTCGCCGAAGACCTGGGGCGCGAGTTCCCGCGCCTTAAGACCTTCGCGACGCTGTCGCCCATCCCCGGATTTCGCGCGTGGCTGTCGGCCCAAGCCGGGAAAAAGGACGGCAATGGCGATCCTGATCCGCGGCGCGAGCAGCTGGCCGGCTTGCTGGCAATGCTCGACCTGCCGGACTGGATGACCGACAAGGGGGTCAGGACCGCCCTGCAGCGCGAACTGCCGCGGCTTTGCGCGCAATACCTGCTGCTCGCGAAATCCCGCGCCGAACCCCTGGATTCCGTTGCGCGCTTTCACCTGGGCAACGGCGCACGCCTGGAACGGCTCAACTGGCTGGGCGATACCTCCGCTACGGGATTGCGGCGTTCAGCGGGCATGATGGTGAATTACGTCTACGATTTGAGCGACCTGGAGCGCAACCACGAAGCCTACGCCAGGGACAACCGCATCATCGCATCGCGGCGCTTCGACCTGCTGGCGCGCGAGTCACTGCTGGTGCGCCCCCAGGAGAAATCGACGTGAGGCCCGCAAATTGAATAACACCGGGCATCTTGCCGAAAACGTCATGCATTTCGCACGCGTTTTGCGATCCGCCGGCCTGCCCATCGGACCCGACCGGGTGATCGACGCCCTGCGCGCGCTCGAGGTGGTGGGCATCGAGCGGCGCGAGGATTTCTACTGGACGCTCGCCTCGGTATTTCTCGCCAAACGCGAGCATTTCGAGGTATTCGATCAGGCCTTCCACATTTTCTGGCGCGATCCGCAGTTGCTCGAGCGCGCCATGGCGATGCTGATGCCAGACGATTTCGCCACGGCGCCCGAGGACGAGAAGAAAGCCAACAGCCGCGTCAGCGAAGCCTTCAACCCTGAGCAGCCGCAGGCGCAGAAGAAGGAGGAGCAGGAGGAGGAAAAGGTCGAACTCGACGCCACCCTCACCTTCTCCTCTCGCGAAGTGCTGCAGCACGCCGATTTCGAAACCATGACGGCGGAAGAATTGTCGCAGGCGAAGGCGTTGATCAAGCGCATGCGCCTGCCGATCCGCGACATCCGCACGCGGCGCTTTCACGGCGACCCGCACGGGCGGCGCATCGACATGCGCGCGACCATGCGCGCCTCGTTGCGCGAGGGCGGCGCGCTCATCGACATCAAATACCGCTCGCCGCGCTGGCAGCATCCGCCGCTGGTGGTCATGTGCGACATCTCCGGCAGCATGAACCGCTATTCCCGGGTATTCCTGCATTTTCTGCACGCCATCACCAACGACCGCGACCGCGTGCACACCTTTGTGTTCGGCACCCGGCTTACCAACGTCACCCGCTGCCTGCGCCACCGCGACGTCGATATCGCCATGACCGGCGTCGCCGACCTGGTCGCCGACTGGTCGGGTGGGACGCGCATAGGCGCGTCGATCCGCGATTTCAATCTGCACTGGTCGCGGCGCGTGCTCGGCCAGAACGCGGTGGTGCTGCTGATCACCGACGGCCTGGATGCCGACGTCGGCCAGGGCCTGGCCGAGGAAATGGACCGCCTGCACCGCTCGTGCCGCCAGCTGATCTGGCTCAACCCCCTGCTTCGCTACGAGGGCTTCGAGGCGCGCCCGGCGGGCATACGCGCGATGTTGCCGCATGTGGACAAATTTCTGCCCGCGCACAATATGCAGAGCCTGCTCGACCTGGCCAGCGTCCTGGAAGGCCGCGAATCGCACAGGCACGCCGCCTAGACGGTTCCTCGGGATCTGATATTCACTGGAACGTCATACTCGATCGGTGGGAAAATAGGCCAAAAGCCGGTTACGCGGGCAATGTTGCGTAAAATTCGAAAATCCCGGCAGGCACACCCTAAGGCATGGGCATTGCATCAATTCGATGCGGCTCGCCCATGAGATTCGACACAAGGAGAAATTGACAATGGAAATGACCGGCGAACAACTGATTCCCCTGGCGCAAAAAGATGTATGGCGCGGCCTGAACGATCCCGAAGTGCTCAAGACCAGCATCGCCGGGTGCGAGAGCGTCGAGAAAACCGCCGAGAACGAGTACCGCATTGCGCTGACCGCGTCGGTGGGCCCGGTGAAAGCAAAATTCACCGGCAAACTCGCCCTTTCGGACCTCGATCCGCCGAATTCCTATTCCATTGCCTTCGAAGGCTCGGGCGGCGCAGCCGGATTCGCAAAAGGGTCCGCGCAAGTCAAACTCAGCACCGAAGGAAGCGGCACCCGCCTCAATTATTCGGCCAAGGCCAATATCGGCGGCAAGCTCGCGCAAATCGGCTCGAGGCTGGTTGACGGCGTCGCGCAGAAAATGGCCAACGATTTCTTCGTCAAATTCAACAAGGTGATGGGCGAGTCCTCGGGCGCAACTCCCGCAGTGACGAAGGCCGCCAAGGAGGAGACGGCAGAGCCGTTCAACCCGCTGTGGCTCGTGGGCGGCACCCTTGCGGTGATGCTGGTCGCCTGGTGGGCATTAGGCGGCGCTGGCTGAGACCGCCAGCTTGCGCCGTTGCTGGAAGCAGCGCGGCGAATTCCTGGCTAGCCGCACGACGAGCAGGCAGGCAACGGGCTCAATGAGACCGTTGCCGCTTGAACAGGACGAGTACCGCGCCCGCGGCGAGCACGCCCACACCGAACAAGGCGCCCGGACCGGTATATGCCAGACTGGAATAAAGCATGTAGATGCAGACGCCGCAGAAGATCAGCGGCGTAAACGGGTATAGCGGCACTTTGAACGGACGGGTCGAGTCAGCTTCCCAGTGCCGGAAAATGAACACGGACATGCCCGTCAGGAAGAAGAACAGCCAGAACACCGGCGCAGTGTAGTCGACCATGGTATTGAATCCCTTGCGCTCCCAGGTGCCCAGCGCCACCAGCGCCAGAGAAATCAGCGCCTGCACCAGCATGGCGTTTACCGGGACGCTCTTGCCACCGTGCCAGTGCCCGAGAAAACGAAACAACCGCCAATCACGGCCAAGGGCATAGTTGGTGCGGGCGCCGGTAAGAATGGTGGCATTGGCCGAGGTAATGGCGGCAATGGCGACAATGACGCTCATCACCCAGACACCGGTTTCCCCAAAAGCGCGCTGCATGAGATCGGCCGCCGGTGCCGGTGATTTGGACAGCCCCGCCATCCCCAGTCCGTTCAGATAGGCAAAGCTCACCAGCACATAAAGAACGGCGACGATTCCAAGGCCATACATCATCGAGCGCACGATATTGCGCTGACCATCCTTGATTTCCGCAGACAGATAGGCCGCATCATTCCAGCCGCCATAGGTCAGCAGCACGAACACCATCGCCAGGCCGAAGGCGCCTTGTGAGGAAGCCTGCGCCGCCACTGGCGCCGCCTCGGGTGCCGAGAACGCGAATCCCACCACCGTCACGAGAACCAGTCCGGAGGCCTCGATGACGGTAAGAAAGTTCTGCGTTGCCTTTCCGGCGCTCAGTCCCACGATATTGATGGCGGTGAGCAGCAGGATGAGCAGGGCGGCGTATATCGACGAGGAATGCTCGCCCAGCCTGAAGATCTGGGTTGCATAATCGGCAAAAACAAAAGCGAAGATCGCGATCGAACCGGTGGCGATCACCGTCATGCGCGCCCAGGCAAACAGACGCGCGATTTCCAGGCCGTAGGCGCGCTCGAGAAAATGATACTCACCGCCGGCGTTCGGATGGGCGCTTGCCAGTTCCGCGTAGCACAAGGCCCCCATGAAGGAGATCAGGGCGCCGAGTATCCAGGCAAACATCATTGTCTGCGCATCGCCGGTATTGCCGGCGACCAGCGCCGGCAACTTGAAGATGCCCGCGCCGATGACGATGCCAACCACCAGTGCGACGGCATCTTTCAGATCGAGAACCGGGCGGGGTGCAGCGACTTCCGCGTTTTTTGAATTGTCCATATCGGCGCATGACGTCAGGGAGCCGGCATCGTAGACTGTCGCCGGAGCAGTGGCAAGTCCTCCGTCGAGGGCGGGTGCACCGTCCAGGCCGCTGCTCTCCAAACGAAAAGACCAGAGCGATGCGTTATGACGCAGTGATCATCGGTGGCGGCCACAACGGCCTCACCTGCGCCTGCTACCTGGCTGCGGCAGGCCTGAAGGTTCGAGTGTGCGAACGCCGCCACATTGTCGGCGGCAGCGCCATCACGGAAGAATTTCATCCGGGGTTCCGCAACTCGGTGGCAAGCTACACGGTAAGCCTGCTGCAACCGGCGATCATCCGCGACCTGCGCCTTGCCGCGCACGGGTTGCAGATTATCGAGCGCTCCTACGCGAATTTTCTTCCCCTGCCCGATGGCCAGGCCTTCCGGCTCGGTCCCGACGCCGCGACAACGCAGTCCGAACTGGCGCGCTTCTCGACGCGCGATGCGCAGCGTCTGCCGGCGTATTACCGGGTCATCGAAAATGTCGCCGAAGTCCTGCGCGAATCGGTGCTCAAGACCCCTCCCAACATGGGCGGTGGAGTCGGCGACCTGGTGCGTGCGATGAGTCTGGGCCTGCGTCTGCGCAAACTCGGCACCTCCGCCCGGCGCGACCTGCTGGATCTGTTTACCAAAAGCGCCGGTGAACTTCTGGACGACTGGTTCGAGAGCGAACCGCTCAAGGCGGCTTTCGGTTTTGACTCCGTGGTGGGCAATTTTGCCAGTCCCTACACACCCGGGTCGGCCTACGTGCTGATGCACCACGCCTTCGGCGAGGTCAATGGCAAGCGCGGCACCTGGGGACATGCGCGCGGCGGCATGGGCGCCATCACCCAGGCCATGGCCGCCGAGGCGCGTGTGCGCGGCGTGGAGATCAGCACCGAATCCGCGGTGGCCGGCATTCGCGTGCGCGGCGGACGCGCCACCGCCGTGGTGCTCGATTCCGGCGAGGAGATCGAAGCGCGGACCCTGGCTGCGAACGTCAATCCGCGCTCGTTGTACCTTGATCTGCTCGAGCCCGGCGTCATCGACGAGGAAATCCGCGGCCGCATGCGCCGTTACCGCTGCGGCTCGGCGAGCTTTCGCATGAACGTCGCCCTTGCCGAACTGCCTGACTTCAGCTGTGCTCCTGGCAAGACGGCGCAGCCCCACCATAGTGCCGGCATCATCATGGCGCCCTCGCTCGGATACATGGATCGCGCGCATGCCGACGCGCGCGCCCTGGGCTGGTCGCGCGAGCCCATCGTGGAGATGCTGATCCCCAGCGTGATCGACGACAGCCTTGCACCGCCTGGCATGCACGTCGCCAGCCTGTTCTGCCAGCACTTCAATCCGCAGCTTCCCCTGGGCAGAAGCTGGATGGCAGAGCGCGAGCAGGCCGCCGACCTCATCGTCGACACCGTTAGCCGCTATGCACCCAACTTCAAGGCAAGCGTGATCGCCCGCCAGGTGCTCTCGCCGCTCGAACTGGAAACCATTTTCGGATTGCCCAATGGCGACATCATGCACGGCGCGCTGGGGCTGGATCAGATCTTTTCGGCGCGACCGCTGCTCGGCCACGCCGACTACCGCACGCCGGTGCGCGGGCTTTATTTGTGCGGCTCGGGCGCCCATCCCGGCGGTGGCGTCACCGGCGCGCCCGGATACAATGCGGCCCGAGAAATCCTCCGTGACCTGCGCCGCAAACCCGTTTCCTGATGCAGAACCTGATAGCTTTTTCCCGCGCCATCGACTGGCTCAACGAGCGCTTCGGACGGCTGGCCACCTGGCTGGTTCTGCTCGCCTGTCTCATCAGCGCCGGAAATGCGCTGGCGCGCTACAGTCTGAACCTCGGCTCCAATGCCTGGCTGGAAATCCAGTGGTACCTGTTCGCCGGCATGGTGATGCTGGGCGCCGCGCATACGCTGCAGCGCAATGAGCACGTGCGCGTGGACATCCTTTATGGCCGGCTATCCACGCGCGCGCAGATCTGGATCGACATTCTGGGAGGCTTGCTGTTCCTGCTGCCGGCAACCATCATCATGGGGTGGCTGTCCTGGCCGATGTTCGCCGGCGCCTGGCTGCACGGGGAAACTTCGGCCAACGCCGGCGGCCTGTTGCGCTGGCCGGTGAAACTGCTGATACCCGCGGGTTTTCTGCTGATCAGCCTGCAGGGCGTCGCGGAGATCATCAAGCGCGTGGGCGCCCTCACCGGCGACTGTCCGACACCGCCGCAGTACGAGAAACCGCTGCAGTGACAGCGCCACACACCGCATGATTTCCCGCGAACTGATGGCGCCGCTGATGTTCGGCGGCCTGGTCGTGTTCATGCTGATCGGCTATCCGGTGGCATTCTCGCTGGCCGCGGTGGGACTGTTCTTCGGTTTCATCGGCATCGAACTGGGGTTTTTCCAGTTTGCCCTGTTGCAGGCGCTGCCGGAGCGCGTCTTCGGCATTCTCTCCAACGAATTGCTGCTGGCAATCCCGTTCTTCACCTTCATGGGGGCGATCCTGGAGCGCTGCGGCCTGGCCGAAGATCTGCTGGAGGGCATGGGCCAGCTGTTCGGCCCGGTGCGCGGCGGACTTGCCTACGCGGTGATCATCGTCGGCGCCATCCTGGGCGCGATCACCGGCACTGTCGCCGCCTCGGTGATAGCCATGGGCCTGATTTCGCTCTCTGTCATGATGCGCTACGGCTACGACATGAAGCTCGCCAGCGGGGTCATAGCCGCCTCGGGCACCATCACCCAGCTGATTCCACCGTCCCTGGTCCTGGTGATACTTGCCGACCAGCTTGGCCGCTCGGTGGGCGACATGTACGCTGGCGCGATCGGACCCAGCATCGTGCAGGTTCTGCTGTTCTGCATCTATATCGCGGTGCTGAGCATCATCCGCCCGGAGGCCATGCCGGCGCTGCCGCCGGAGGCGCGCACGCTGCGCGGAACTGCCCTCCTTGCCAGGGTGATGTGGGGCATGGTGCCCTCGCTGGTGCTCATCTTCCTGGTATTGGGAACCATTTTTCTCGGCCTCGCCACGCCGACGGAAGCAGGCGCCATGGGCGCGGTGGGCGGACTGGCGCTCGCGGCCATGCACCGGCGCCTCACCTGGCCGCTGCTGCACGAAGGCATGGCCACCACCATGCGCGTTACCGCCATGGTGATTTACATACTGATCGGATCCACCGTGTTCTCGCTGGTGTTCCGCGGCGTCGATGGCGACCTGTGGCTGGAGGGGCTGCTCACCTCGCTGCCTGGCGGCGTCGCGGGCTTCCTGATCTTCGTCAATCTATTCGTGTTCTTCCTGGCTTTTTTCCTGGATTTTTTCGAGATCGCCTTCATCATCATTCCGCTGCTTGCGCCGGTCGCGCAGAAGCTGGGCATAGATCTCATCTGGTTCGGCGTTCTGCTCGGCGCGAACATGCAGACCTCCTTCATGCATCCGCCGTTCGGACTGGCTCTGTTCTATCTGCGAGGCATCGCCCCGAAGGAAGTGAAAAGTTCGGACATCTACTGGGGGGCCGTGCCCTGGGTGGGGCTGCAACTGCTGCTTGTCGCCATACTGATTTACTGGCCGGGCCTGGTGACCGATTTTGTGCCCCGGCATGACGCCATCGACCCCGCCAAGGTGGAGATACGGCTGGACGAACCCGTCCGCAGCGCGCCTGATTCTCCTGCCGCACCCGGCGAATCCCCGGCGACAGAGGAAAGCCCTCCGTCGGAGGAGGACGCGGCCTCGGAGATTCAGCGGCAGTTCAAGTCCGGTCGCTAGCCGCACAAAAAAGGCGCGGCAATTTTTCCGCGCCCTGCCTGCCGGCTATCCACAGACGACACCCGCTCAGCGACTCTTGACTGCGCCCTTCGCCGCCCCTTTGGCGGAGGACCTGGCGGCTTCCGCCGCGCGTTCGCTTGCAGGCACGCCGGCAAACGCAAAGTTGTCGTAGCTGCTCTCGGCCACGCGGAACCACAGAAACTGGTCGGACCGGAATTTGCGCCACTGCTCGTAGATGCGCTTCCAATGCGGGCTCTTCGCCGACAACTCGTCGTAGAGTTCGTTGGCCGCCTTGAGCGCCGCCTCCATCACCGGCCGCGGGAAAGCGCGCAACTCCGCTCCCTCGCCTATCAGTTTGCGCAGTGCCTCCGGATTGCGCGCGTCATACTTGGCGAGCATCAAGGCGTTGGCCTCGGCGCAGGCGCTCTCCAGCGCCGCCTGGTAGTGCTTGGGCAATTCGGCCCACTTCTTTTCATTGACAAAAAAAGTCAGTTCCGCCGAACCTTCCCACCATCCCGGGTAATAGTAGAACTTGGCCACCTTGTAAAGGCCGAGGCGCTCATCGTCGTACGGACCGACCCATTCGGCTGCGTCAATGGCGCCACGCTCCAGCGACGGATAGATTTCACCCGCGGGAATCTGGGTGGGTACCGCGCCCAGCCTGGCGAGTACCTGCCCGGCCAGGCCGGCGATGCGCATTTTCAGCCCCTTGAGATCGGCGACTGTCTTGATTTCCTTGCGGTACCAGCCGGCCATCTGCGTGCCGGTATTGCCGGCCGGGAAACCCAGCACGCCGTAGTCCTTGTACAGCAGGGCCATGGCTTCATTGCCGCCGCCAAAGTATTTCCAGGCGTTTTGCTGGCGCGCATTCAGTCCGAACGGAACTGCAGTACCAAAAGCAAAGGCCGGGTCCTTGCCAACATAATAGTAGGGTGCGGTGTGGCAGCATTCCACCGTACCGGCCTGGGTCGCATCGAGAACCTGCAGCGGCGGCACCAGTTCGCCAGCCGCGGCCACACGAATCTGAAAGCGGCCCTCGGTCAACTCGGCGACACGCCGCGAGATCTGCTCCGCCGCCCCGAACAGGGCGTCGAGATTCTTCGGAAAACTCGAAGCCATGCGCCACTGGATGCTGGGCTGCTGCTGTGCAATGGCTGGCGCTGCGACGCTACCAGCGGCCACGCCTGCCCCCAATTTCGTCAGAAATGAACGCCTTTTCATGATTCCTCCATCGTGTGAATTTGGATCAGCGGACCGCGATTTGCGCGCCGATCAGCGCCTCGCAAGTATAGTCGAACACACCCTTGCGTCAGGTTCGGCCCGGAGCCTCAGAGTGTGATGTTCGCCGGCCGCAGACCATCGCGGTGACGCCGCATCATTTGCTCCAGAAGCGACTCGAAACCTCGCACGAATCCGCGGGTATCGAAAAGCGGGCTTTGCTTGCGAGCGGCCGCCAAACGTTCGCGAAGCGCCTGCAGCCTCTGCGGATTTCGCGCAAGTTCCAGCGCGACGCGTTCGTAGGCCTGGGCATCCGGCGCGATCAACTCGGTCAGCCCCAGACAGGCGAGCAGACTCGCGGCAACCCGCCCGCCGAAATGATCACCGGCGCGCGTCAGCAATGGCAGACCGGCCCACAGGGCGTCACTCGCGGTGGTGCCTCCGTTGACGCACCAGGTGTCGAGAAACAGATCGGCCAGGCGATGCCGCGCGAGGTGCTCTGCCTTGGGCAAGGGAGAGGAAAACACCAGCCGCCCGGGCGCGATTCCCGCCGCTGTCGCTGCCGCACGCAGATTGGCGCGAGCGGCGTTGCTGGTCACCAGCATCCACAACACGCTGCCCGGCAGCGCTGCAAGCAGCCGCAGCCAGCAGGCAAATACCGCCCGGTCCACCTTGTAACTCTGATTGAAACTGCAGAAAACAAATCCCTGCTCAGGCAGTCCGAATTCGGCACGCCTCTGGCCGGTCGCGGCGATGGGCTGGAGATCGTCATTGACCTGATAGCAATGCGGCAACCGCGCAATCGATTCGGTGAAGCGCGCCTCCATCGAGGCGGGCAGCACCACCTGGTCTGCGACGACATAGTCGATGTAGTCCGCCGCCATGGTGCCTGGATACCCGAGCCACTGAAGCTGCAGGGGCGCGGCGCGCAGCGCGAAGATTTCATTGCGATTGCCGCCTCCGTAGCCGGACAGATTAACCAGAATGTCCATGCCGTCCCGGGCGATGCGCGCGGCACTTTGTTCGAAGGACTCGCCACGGATATCGTGGAAGCGGTCGCAGCCGGACTCGATGCGTCGGCGCCATGCGCTGCCATCGTCCGCGCCCCAGGAATAGGCGTGGACCTCGAATCGATCCCGGTCGTGATGGCCGAACATTCCCGCCATCTGGTGGCCCACGGCGTTGTTGCGAAAATCGCCCGACAGGTAGGCAATCCGGATCTTCGCGCCGGTGCTGCCCGGCGGGCGCAGCGCGCGAATTCCCGGGCGCAACGCCGCATACCGGGCGGTGAGCACCGACGCATGACTGCGCGCAACCGCAAGTTGCAGCGACGCGGGCAAGGGCAGCAGCAGCGCGACGAAAGGCAGCACCTGGGCCGTCCAGTCCGACAAACCGTCGCGATGCAACGCCGACAAACGCAGCGCTTCGGCTTCAACCACGTCCCAGCGGCAGGCGTCCATGCAGGGCTTGATGAAATTGATGCGCGCCGCAGCGCTGTCTGGATCGAGGCGCAAAGCCGCCTCATAGTGCGTCAATGCCGCGTCGATCTGTCCGTCGTAGGCAAGGGTGTTGGCGAGGTTGACGCGGGCGCTGGCATGCCCGCCATCGAGTTCCACGGCGCGGGTGAGAAACGCCAGGCCCTCCTCCAACTGGCGCTGCTCCACCAGCACCATGCCCAGATTCGAGCATGCAGCGGCGTAGTCCGGGCGCTGCCGCAATGCTCCCCGGAATTTTTCCTCCGCCGCGGACAAATCGCCCGCATGCCAGGCGCGGATGCCCTCCTCGTTGAGCGGGACTGCGGCCGGGCGTTTCCCAAACACGCCACGCAAAAGACGTCCGAGCATCGCGCCAGATATTCCCTATGGAAGAACCGAAAAGGAGAGCACTTCCCTGCGCACCCCGCCATTTGGCGGGGCCCGCTTGACGATCACAACCCGGTGCAGGATTTTTACCACGAATGCCATCTGGGTCGCTCCGACCATCAACTCCCGGCGATGGTCATCTGCTCAAGCAATATCGAACCGCATTGGCGCGAGCCTCGCACCAGGGTGTCATTGCCGATTGCGGCAATCGATCGAAACATGTCGCGCAGATTGCCGGCAATGGTGATCTCCTCAACCGGAAACTGGATCTCGCCGCCTTCGACCCAGTAGCCCGCCGCACCACGCGAGTAATCCCCGGTCACAGGATTGATGCCCTGCCCCATGAGTTCGGTGACCAGCAGGCCGCGGCCCATTTCCCGGAGCATTCCGGCGAAGTCGCGTTCACCCGGCTGCAGGATCAGATTGTAGTTGCCGCCGGCATTGCCGGTGGTTTGCATGCCGAGTTTGCGCGCCGAATAGCTGGACAGAAAATAACCCTGGACCACGCCCGCATTCACCACTTCCCGATCGTGCGCCTGCACGCCCTCGTCGTCGTAACAGCCGCTCGCGTGGCCGCGCTGAATAAACGGCCGCTCGGACAGATTCACAATCGGTGAAAAAACCGTCTGGCCCAGGCTGTCGAGCAGGAAGGACGTCTTGCGGTACAGGCTGCCGCCGCTGACCGCGGATACAAAATGCCCCAGCAGGCTGTTGGCGATGGGTGCCTCGAACAGCACCGGCGCCTGCCGGGTGTCGATCTTGCGGCTGCGTAGCCTTGCCAGCGCGCGCCGGCCCGCGTAGTCGCCAATCGCCCCGGGTGTCGCCAGGTCAGCGCTGGAACGTTGTGATGAATACCAGTCATCGCGCTGCATCTTGTCGCCCTCGGCGGCGATCACCGCGCAGGAGATGTAATGTCGCGAGCTTTGCTGGCTGCCGCGGAAACCGGCGCTGTTGCCGATCGCAAACTGGCTTTGCTGGCAGGAGACGCTCGCGCCTTCGGAATTGACAATCCGCCGGTCCAGGCGAAAGGCCGCCTTTTCGGCGGATTTTGCCATGCGTATCGCCTCCTCGACCTTCAGATCCCAGGGGTGGAAGAGATCCAGATCGCGCACCTGCGTACACAGCAGTTCAGGCTCGGGAAGACCGCTGCAATCGTCACTGGCGGTAAAGCGAGCAATCGACAAGGCGGCATCGACCGTGTCGGCGATTGCCTGGGGCGAAAAATCCGATGTGGTGGCATGGCCGCGCTGTTTGCCGATGTAGGCGGTCACGCCTACCGACTTGTCGCGGTTGTGCTCGATCGTGTCCACCTCGGAACAGCGCACGGTCACGGTCTGCCCGTAGCTCTCCGAGACTTCCGTTTCGCATTGTGTCGCGCCGCGCCGCGCCGCGCGCTCCAGCACATCCTCGACAATGGTGTGAAGCGTATCCTGTGCTACCGAAAATCTGCTGCTGGGCATGAAATGTGCACCGCTTAAAAGCCGCTATCATAGCAGCCGGTATTGGGACGATACCCGGGGCGCAACGCGACCCGAACACAGGATGCAAGATGGAAGAGACCACCCGAGTCAGCAAAACGCAGCGCAAGCAGGAAATGACTGAATTGCAGGACCTGGGCGAACGCATCGTAGCGCTCAACGAGGGGCAGATCGCCGCCATCGAGATGCCCGATTTTCTCCGCGATGCCGTCATGGAGGCGCGCCGTATCAAGGGCCACGAATCGCGCCGGCGCCAGATGCAGTACATCGGACGGCTGATGCGCGATGTCGACCCGGCGCCGATTCGCGAAAAGATCTCCCAATGGGACGGGCAATCGAGCACCAATATCGCCCTTGAACACTCGATTATCCGCTGGCGCGAGCGTCTGCTCGAGGACGAGGGCGCGATCACCGGCTTTGCACGTCAATATCCCGGCGCGGATATCCGGCAATTGCGCCTGCTGGTGCGCAACGCGAATGCGGAGCGTGCCGCCGGCAAACCGCCGCGGAGCTTCCGTGAACTGTTCCGACTGGTACGGGAAACGGTGACCGGCGCGGACGCGGCGTCCGCGGAGGACAGGGAATGAGTGTGCTCGATGAAGAATTGTTGATCGGCCTGGTATCGATCAGCGACCGCGCCTCGGCCGGCACTTATCGTGACGAGGGTATTCCCTCGCTCAAGGAATGGCTCGCGCGCGCATTGGCGACGCCCTGGCGCGACGAGACCCGCCTGATACCGGATGAACGGCCGCTCATCGAGAGCACTTTGATCGATCTGGTCGATCGACTGGGTTGTCATCTGATACTGACCACCGGCGGAACCGGCCCGGCCCCTCGCGACATCACCCCGGAGGCCACCATGGCCGTCGCCGACAGGGTCATGCCGGGTTTTGGCGAGCAGATGCGCCGCATCAGCCTGGAATTCGTGCCTACCGCCATTCTTTCGCGGCAAGTCGCCGTGATTCGCAAGCAGGCGCTCATCATCAATCTGCCCGGCCAGCCCAAGTCGATCCGCGAAACCCTGGAAGGCCTGAAAAACCCGGAGGGAAAGACCCTGGTTCCCGGCATTTTTTCCGCGGTGCCTTACTGCATCGATCTCATCGGCGGACCCTATGCGGAAACCCACGACGATGTAATCAAGGCATTTCGCCCCAAATCCGCCGTTCGCGCCAAACCGCCCGCGTGATGCCGGCGGCGCCGCCCCGGCCTCAAAATGACATCCCCCGCTGACAGGTGACCCTTGGCTGAACTGCTCGAAACCATAGAGATTGAGTCCGCGCCCGACCCCGCCGCCGCGGTGATATGGCTGCACGGACTGGGCGCCGACGGCAATGATTTCGTTCCTGTCGTGCCGGAACTGGATTTGTCAGACCTGCCGGTGCGGTTCATCTTTCCGCATGCGCCGATGCAGCCAGTCACCATAAACAACGGCATGGTGATGCGCGCCTGGTATGACATCAGCGATGCCGCGATCCGGCGCGAGGACGACCCCGGGGTGCGTGCCTCGCAGGAAAATGTCGAGGCCTTGATCGATCGTGAGCTGCAACGCGGCATCAAGAGCACCCGCTTGGTGCTCGCAGGCTTCTCGCAGGGCGGCGCCATATCGCTGCATACGGCGTTGCGCTGCACCAAGCCCCTGGCGGGCGTCATGGCGCTGTCCTGTTACCTGCCGCTCGCCGAGTGTCTCGCAGCCGAGGCCGCCGTGGCCAACCGCACGACGCCCATATTCATGGGACACGGGCTCTCCGATCCGGTAGTCGCCCATGCCCGCGCCGTGGAATCGCGCGAACTGCTGCGCAAGCAGGGATATCGGGTCGAATGGCACGATTACCGCATGCCGCATTCAGTATGCGGCGAGGAAATCGCCGATATAGCCTCCTGGCTGAGAAGCATTCTGGCTTAGCCAGGAAAACTCCCGGAAGGTCGGAACCGGGCGCGGTGACGCGGTCGCCTCGCTGTGCCCCATGCCATTGTGGTGCGGGAATTACTCCCCGGTGTCGCGCAGCATGACTTTGAACCTGGCCAACTCGTAGTCGTCGCCGCGCTCGAGCACACCTTGCGGGAGCAACATGATCTGCTTGCCCTGGTACTCGAATTCCAGGTTCTGGCCGGGAACCGTCACACCGTTGCGCAACAATACCGACGCTTCGCTGGCGGTGGGAATTCCCTGCGGATCGAGCAGCACGCAGATGTCACCGCCCTCGTTGCCGCCCGGCGCCCGCAGTTGCACCGACTCCATGTTGCGCGCCAGTGCCTGGATACCGACACTGCCCTGCTGGGGGGACTCGCGGTTGAAACGCCGCACGATTCCCAGTATCCAGTTATCGCCGCCCTCGGGCTGCAGCGCGAGCAGGCAGCCGATTTTCAACCACTCGCCCTTGATTTGCGGAACGCTCGCCCCGAAACCACCCGCGCTGACGTTTTCAACGATCCAGCTTTCCGTAGGCGCCTCGTCAAAATCCAGAGACACCGAGGCTCCCAGCGCGCCCAGCACTCCATCCAGGCCGTAGGCGACGGCGAGGCGCGTTTTCACGCGATGGCGCGGATGCCTGCGCTCCGGCGGTTTGGTCGACCAGTACAGGGCCAGGTGGTGCAGGACATCCAGAACCATCGGCGCTTCATAGGTGCCGCCCAGATTGACGCTCGAGGGCACGCTGTTGGTGGCCTTGATCTTGGCGATCAGTTCCTCAAGTTCCTGCAGCGCCTTGCCAGCGGCAAAAAACCGCAGAGTCGGCGCGCGCTGTGGCGGCCGCGCAATGCGCAAGGGGGGCTGACTGGTTGCGAGATCTATCCAGTAGGCGATATCGGGCTGCTGATCCAGCACCAGGGTAAATGACGCGGAGAAATGAGCGATCAGGCGTTCGGCGAGTTCTATCTCCATGGGCAACAAGGAATCAGGCGATGACGACGCGAGCATCACCGCGCGCAGAAACTCCTGCTCCGGAGAGGTTTCACCGGGAATCGCGGGATAGGCCGTTACCTTGTTGCGCGCGTACTTCTTGTTTTCCGCCAACGCGTAGATTTTCGCGACTGCACCCCACAGGCTGTCTTCAAACGGGCCATAGCGCATGTATTGCCAGCGCATCTGCTGCGCCAGCGCGCGCAGGGCACGAACCGTGAGCAACGCAATGCTGCCTTTGTATGCGTCGGTGCCCTTGGCTCCAGACCCATAGGCCTCCACGCAGACAGCAAAGGCGAGCGCCGCCTGACGCCAATAACCGTGGATCGCCCCCCAGAGCCGGCCTTCCTGGAATTTGGTCAGGCGCGCCGCGGAAAGGTAATCACGAACCAGCTTGCGCACGTGAACCTGTGCTGTTTCGTCGATGAGAAACAGCAATTGCGCGCGATTCTCCGGCTTGAATCCTTCGGTGCTGCTGACCGAGTCGAGCCAGTTCCCCAACTCTTCGAGCGCCTTGTGCACATCGTTTGCCGGAATCTCGTCCAGAATCTTGCGGGCCTCCTTGAGGTCCGACATTGGGTGATCCGGCTTGCCACCAAAAAACTTGAGCATCGCTCCTCCATTGCCGCGAAGATGTACGCTGCCTTCGCGCAAATACGCGTAGTCACATCATCGCCCGAATCGGGCCGCGGATGTTTCCTGATTTAGATGGTTGAAGACCGCATTCGTCTCACCCAGCCGTGCGATCGGCCATCACGCGTGGACGCAATATAAGGCCTACCAGCGAATGGGTGCCAAGTATGACAAATTCCGGATAAAGTGGCCGCCATTACACAGAATTTAACCCTTTGAATATTGCCAAAAAGGAATAAAATTTAGCATTCCAGCGCCTGCCAGAGACAAGTGTTTGCACCTATGCCTTCAGCGCCCGATTCCCCGAACGCCGCGGTTCCTGAACAGACGCCCTTCAGTCGATTCGTATTGACTCGTAGCGAATTCCTGCACGAACGCGTCGCGCTGCTCTACAGGTTGAGCGGCGAAGACACGCCAATGATCCTTCTAGTGGCCTCTGTCGCCGTGTTCGCATTGTGGGGCGTGGTAAAAGTATCCCTGCTGCTCGCATGGGCGTTGTGGCTGATTGCCGCCAGCGTCGCCCGCTATCTGCTCGCGCGCCTTTACCGGCGCGTTCAGCCGGCCAAGGATCAGGCGCTTCGCTGGGAGAACATTTTCTGCCTTGTCAGCGCCACGCTGGGCACCGGTTGGGGCCTGTCGCTGCTTCTGCTGACCTCGCAGGCGCGCTCGGTGCCCGAGCTCACCGTGGCGTTTCTGCTCAGTACCATCAGCATGGGCCTGCCGCCCTCGCTGGCGCCCAGCCCCAAAGCCTTCGTAAGCTTCGTGCTGCCGATCCTGGCGCCGGTGGTTGCGCTGATGTTCTCCTCTGGGGGCGAAGTCAACACGGCCACCGGCCTGTTGCTGCTGGTCTTCACCGGCGTCCTGCTCTCGCTTTACATCTCCGCCCACCGGGCACTGATGACCACGCTCGCCGACGGCCGTGAGAACGCCAAACTGCTGGAACTGCTGCGCGCCGCCGAGAAATCCGTCACTGCGGCCCTGCGCGAGCAGGAAACCATCTTCGAGACGGCCTCGGTGGGCATCGCCCTGGTCGCAGAAGGAAAAGTTGTCCGCTGCAACCGGCGACTTTGCGAGATGCTCGGCCAGACACGGGAGTATCTGACCGGCAAGCCGCTGGCCCTCCTGAAACAAGTGCCGGCGCGGGATCATTCCTCTCCTACGCCAGGACACCATTCAGTCGCGGCCGGCGAAACCGCGCTGCCTGCCGAAGTTTCGCAAACCCGAAATGACGGGTACCGGCAATGGCTCGCCGTGGAAAGCCGCGACGTGGATCAAGGCAATGCGCTCGCGGGTTGCATCATTTCGGTCATTGATATCACCGAGCGCAAGAACGCCGAAACCGAGCTGTTGCGCGCCACTGAGCGCGTCGACCTCGCGGTGCATTCCTCGGCGCTGGCTGTTTGGGAATGGGAAGAAGCGCGCGGTACCGTTTATCTGGATGCCGCGTGGCCGGCGATGCTCAGGACCGAAGGGGGGGAATCCCATGTGAAGCCTGAGGAACTGGCAAGCCTGATCCACCCGGAAGACCGGGAACGTTTCAAAGCCGCTCTGATCGGATGCCTCAAGAACTCCGGCCTGAGTTTGTCGGTCGAATTCCGGGTGCGCTCGACAACCGGCGAATGGATCTGGATTCATACCCAGGGCGAAACGGTGGAACGCGATGCCACGGGCCGCGCGCGACGGCTGGTAGGCACCAACGTGAATGTCAGCAAGAGAAAACTCGCAGAATCGGAATTGTTCGCCGCCCTGCAGCGCGAGAAGGAACTGAACGAGATGAAGTCGAAATTCGTCTCGATCGCCTCCCACGAATTCCGCACGCCGCTCACCAATATTCTTTCCTCCGCGGAATTGCTGCAACATTATTCGGCAACCCTTTCGGCCGAAGACCAGGCGAAACTCCTCCAGGCGATCAAGGACGGGGTTCTGAGCATGACCGCCCTCATCAATGATGTGCTGCTTATCGGCAGATCCGAATCAGGAAAATTGAAGTTCAACCCCGTGGCCCTTGACTTGAGCGAGGCACTGTCGGGGATAGTCGAAGCCCTGCGCTTCAGCCACGGCGCCAAGCACCAGTTGGAGTTCAAATGCGACCTGGAGCAGCGCCAGAGGAAGGTTGACGAGCAGTTGTTGCGCCATATCGTGATCAATCTCCTGACCAACGCGCTGAAATACTCCCCGGAGGGCACCTGCGTCGGATTTTCGGTTGTCGAATCGGGCGATGAAATCCTGCTCAGCATCAATGATCAAGGCATCGGCATCCCCGCCGAAGACCTCCCGAAGATGTTCGAGAGTTTCCATCGGGCGGGAAATGTCGGCAGCCGCCCGGGCACCGGCCTGGGGCTGGCCATAGTCAAGAGCGCTGCGGAACTGCATGGCGGCGGCGTCACTGTGACCAGCAAACTGGGCGTCGGATCGAACTTCTCCGCGCGCATCCGGGCGCTGCCCGCGTAGCTTTGACAGGCGTCCAATGACCAAGATACTTGTCATAGAAGACGATTTTCAGATCCGCCTGAACCTTCAGCTGATGCTCAAGGGCGAGGGCTACGAAGTCACGCAGGCTGCTGACGGCAAGGAAGGGCTGGTTCAAATTTCCTTGAGCCGTCCGGATCTGGTGATCTGCGATGTGATGATGCCGGAACTGGACGGCTATGGGGTGCTCGAGGCGCTGCGCGCCAATCCCGACAACGTCGACCTGCCCTTCATGTTCCTTACCGCACTGGACGACCGCGCCAGCATGCGACGCGGCATGAACCTGGGCGCCGATGACTTCCTCAACAAGCCGTTTACCCGTGATGAACTGCTGGCGGCCGTCAATTCGCACCTGAGCAAGCACCAGCGCGTGGTGGACGCGCTCTCCGCGAGGATCGTTTCCGACCCCGATGAAATGCGGGCCCGCTTTCGCGGCCGTGTCACCGGGCGGCCGGTGGCCGCCGAGGATGATGCATTTGCCGCCGGGACGACCGGAAAAATGATCACGGGTACGGTTCTTTTCTCCGACATACGCAATTTCACCACTATTTCCGAACGCCTCACCTCGGCGCAGACTGCCGAACTGCTGAATGCCTATTTTTACGGCGCCTGCGCTCCCGTATTGGCCAGCGGAGGCCGTGTAGTCAAGCTGCTGGGCGACGGAATGATGGCGGTGTTCGCGCCGGAAAAGCCCGGGGATAATCACGCGCGTGCGGCGCTGGTCGCCGCCATGGGTATCGCCCTTGCCGCGTACAAATTCGGCGACTGGATTCGCGAACGCCACGGTGAGCATGCGCTGCCGAAGTTCTCCGTGGGCATCGGCATTCACAGCGGTGAAATGATCGAAACCCTGATTGGTCCCGCCGGCGGCAATGCAATTACCCTGATCGGCGACAGTGTCAATGTGGCATCACGGCTGGAAGCGCGGACCAAGGCAATGGGCTGGCCGATAATCGCAAGCCGCACCACTGTTGATGCCGCCGGAGCGGGAATACGAACCGGCAGATCGATCATGCTGGATTTGCGCGGACGCTCCACCGCGGTCGAAGCCGTGGAGATCACCGGGACCGACCATCAACTTGAGGGGCTGGACACAGCGGGTGAATTGCCTCCGGAAATCCTCGAGGCGCTGGCCGCCAACGCCAGGGATGCCGCCAATGCATCCAAGGCCGTGCTCAACGAAACCCTGCGCATGATCACCTCGGACCTTGCCCACGCGCGCAACGCGATGCTGCCACCGGCGGTCGCGGGCTACCGAATCGTCTCCAAGATCGGCCAGGGCGGCATGTCACATGTCTACCTGGCCAGGCGCGAAAGCGATGGAGAACAGATAGTGCTGAAAATCCTCAATGCCAGGCCCGCCGACGACCCCGAGCTGTTTCAGCGATTTGCGCAGGAGTACATGCTGATTTCCTCGGCACAGCACAACAATGTGGTGAAAATTTATGACTATGGATTTACCGATGCCTATGCATTCATTGCCATGGAATACATGCCCAAAGGCACGCTCAAGGATGCCATTGACGCAGGACTCAGCGAACGCCAGGCACTTTCGGTAATGGCCCAACTGGCGGGCGGGCTCCGCGAATTGCACGCCCGGGGCATCATCCATCGCGACCTCAAACCGGCCAATATCATGGTTCGCGATGACGGCACCATGGCGATTGCCGATTTCGGGATTGCGAAAAAACTCCAGGCAGATGCCGAGCAAACGCTCCATGGCGAGCTGTTTGGCACTCCTTACTACCTCGCGCCGGAATTGATCGAAGGCCTGCCGGCGTCAGAGCGCTCCGATCTGTACAGCCTTGGAATCATGTTCTACGAAATGCTCACGGGCAGCAAACCATTCCAGGCAGAAGCCATATCGGAGCTGGTCACGCAGCACCTGCGTGCGCCGGTCCCGCGGCTCCCCCAGACGCTCGCGGATTGCCAATCCGTTCTGGATCGCCTGCTCGCCAAAAATCCCGGTGAAAGATACGCCGATGCCGACGCTTTGCTGGTGGCGATCGATGAGCTGTGGAGCTGGCGCGCCGCGCGCGCACAGGGTTCCTGAAAAAACAGCGAAATGGATCGTTTGGTGCTGGCGAGACGAATCGAACGTCCGACCTGCTGATTACGAAGCGCTCGCCCACCATGACCGGCACGGCTACTTCGACGAAAAGCGGGCCGCGCCGGTAGCGTGGGAAGCCCGTTTGGACAAAATCGCCGAAAGCAAGAAGGCCGGCAACGTGGTGAGTCTACGGGGAAAGCGCAACGCCGGCCAGAGAACGAACTGATACGCCCGCCAATTGTCGCGATCTGCATGATGAACCGCATTGACCTTTGATATCAGAACCAATATCGTGATTGTCAAACCCATAACCTGGCTGGCCGATAGTCGGGATCGGTTGTAGGAATTTCCCGCGGAGGCGCGTGGCGTCGCCGGCTTTGAGCTTTGGGAAGTGCAACAAGGCAAAGAGCCGACGGACTGGAAGCCCATGCCATCGGTCGGCCTCGGGGTTAAAGAGATTCGGGTTCGCGTCGGAGGTGCATTCCGAATTCTCTATGTGGCGAAATTCACGGAGGCAGTGTATGTGCTTCATGCCTTTCAAAAGAAGGATCAGAAGGCACCAAAGGCGGAACTCGACATGGCCAGAACTCGATTCCGGGAATTGATTCGCGAAAGGAAGCTACGATGAGCACCAAACTGAAAATGACGCGCGGCAGCGGCAACGTGTTCCACGACTTGGGATTTTCGCCAATCGAGGCGGAAAACCTGTTGCTGCGAGCCCAGCTCATGGACCGCGTGCGCGACGTCGCGAAAGACGCAACGCAGCGGGAGGCGGCAAAGCGGTTTGGCATCACGCAGCCGCGCCTCAACGACCTGCTGCGCGGCAGGATCGACAAATTCAGCCTCGACGCGCTGGTGAACATGCTTGGGAATGCAGGCATGCGCGTTGAGTTACGGGTGAAAAAAGCCGCATAGGCTCTACCGAACCAGGTGCGGCCCGCCGGGAATCAGCTTGTCACTTACTTAGGCGGATTGCGGAAGGAAGCCGCATCCGTAACCGGTGAAGAACGCACCTGAGCAATTCCTGCAGCACGCCCGGGTGATCGACCAGCTATTGACCAACGCCTCAGCAATCGGACCGGAACCCGTGCGTAGTTCCGGCCCGGAACGTGAACCCGCATGATGGGGTGTACACTTGCTCATCAGCGATATATCAACGACACGTTTCTCGAGACCACCATGGGGCACGCCGACCTGAAAATCCGCACCGCCAGCCCGCGCTCGGGCAAGGCCATGCGTCCCGTCTTGATCGACGCCGGCGAAACAACCATCACGCGTAGAACGGTGAACCCAACGGCGGCGCGGCGCGCGATTCGCGCAATCTTGCGCGACATGCCAAAAACCGCCCAAGGGCGCGAAAGCATACGCACCAAGCTTCAGGCTGCGCGCCGCGGCAGGTGATGTCAATGCTGGTACTGGACGCGAGTGTCACGCTCGCGTGGTTCCTCGAGGGGGATTCCGCAGCTCAACGCGAATACGCGCTGGGCATCGCCAAGCTGATCGAAGCGGATGTGCCCTCGCTGATCGTACCCGGTGAATGGCACACCGAGATGGGATCCACATTGGTCCGGGAATGGCGCGCCGACCGGCTCAGCACCACCGCACTAAACGCCGCGATTTCCCGGTTGGATCAACTACCCATCGAAACCCACCATCGGGCGCATACACCCGGGGAAATCGTCAAGCTCGCCATCAAGTACCACCTGGCCGGATACGATGCGCTATACCTCGATCTGGCGCACACGTTGGGTGTTCCGCTGGCCACTATTGACCGGGGCTTGGTTGCGGCGGCGCGACGATTCGACGTCGCGTTGATCGAGATGGAATAACCGCACGGCAAACCCAGGTGGGCGATCCGCGACAGACCGGCGGCACATCCACGACACAGAAGCCGTAGAAAATCTTAGATGCATCGCTAAGTGCTTGATATTTGGTGCTGGCGAGACGAATCGAACGTCCGACCTACTGATTACGAATCAGTTGCTCTACCAACTGAGCTACGCCAGCCCGCGCAAATACTCTGGCTCCTGCGCCCAGAGACTACGAGGGGGAATTATAGTTGAAGCACGCCCTCGATAGCGGTGCGGAATATGCTCCCGTTTCGGCGCCAATACAACGACTAAGCAGCGACACTACAGGGTGAACAGGCTGCCATGCCGCAAGCCTGGATCATTTTTATGAATTCAATACTTTTATTCTTATAAATACAACAATGACGTGGATTTAAAGTCCATTGTCATTTCAAATGTAGGATATTAGATGGTGAATACGCGGAAATGTCGGGTGCCGCAAGCCCATTCCCGTTTTAACCGGCTTTCGTAACCAGCCCCTTGGGCAGCGGAAACGTGACGTTCTCCTCGATGCCAGCGAGTTGCGTAACTTGGCGCGCCCCCATCTCACGCAAGCTGGCAACGACTTCCTGGACCAGGATCTCAGGAGCGGACGCACCGGCGGTCAGGCCTATGCGGTGCTTTCCCTGCAACCAGGCCGAATCAAGCTGCGTGGCGTTATCCACCATGTAAGACTCGATGCCCCGGCTTAGCGCCACTTCACGCAAGCGGTTTGAATTGGAGGAATTCGGCGATCCCACCACGATGATCAGGTCACATTGCGAAACCATGAATTTCACCGCATCCTGACGATTCTGCGTCGCATAGCAAATGTCGCCCTTCTTGGGGCCGGCAATATCCGGAAACCGCGCCCGGAGCGCTTTTACCATTGATTCGGCATCGTCAACTGAAAGGGTGGTCTGCATGACATAGGCAAGCCGCCCGGGGTCTCGCACTGTCAGCGAAGCCACATCTTCGACGCTTTGTACGAGGTGCATGCCACCATCCGCCTGGCCCATGGTGCCCACGGATTCCGGATGGCCGCGGTGCCCTATCATGATGACCTCCCGGCCTTCGGCACGCATCCTGGTCACCTCGACATGCACCTTGGTCACCAACGGACAGGTGGCGTCGAATACCTTGAGTGCGCGCATTTCGGCTTCGCGCCGGACCGCCTGGGACACACCGTGCGCCGAGAAGATGACCGTGCCGCCCGCGGGCACCTCGGCAAGCTCGTCGACAAATACGGCGCCCTTCAACCGCAAACTGTCAACCACGTATTTGTTGTGAACGATTTCGTGCCGCACGTAGATCGGCGCACCGTGCAGTTCCAGGGCACGCTCGACGATAATGATGGCACGCTCGACCCCAGCGCAGAACCCCCGCGGATGTGCCAGAAGGACTTCCATCACGTTCCCATCCTCTGCGAAACTTCGTCGCCGCCACTGACCGCCGTCGACGGCATCATTGCTTTTTCCCGAAAACACCGTCAACCACCAGCAGCGCCGCGCCAATGCTGATCGCGGAGTCCGCAATATTGAACGCCGGCCAATGCCAGGCGCCAAGGTGAAAGTCGAGGAAATCGACCACTTCGCCGACTGCCACTCGGTCCCAGAGATTTCCCAGCGCCCCCCCTAGAATCAATGTAAGCGCAATTCGAAACAAGCCTTGGGCGGATTGCCCGGCGAGCAGAGCGACGATCAGAATGACCGCAATCAAGGAAACGGCGATCAGTACATAACGCTGCCAACCTGCGGCGTCCGACAAAAAGCTGAACGCGGCGCCAGGGTTGTATACCAGCACCAGATTGAAAAAATCCGTAATCGGCAGACGCTCGCCTCGCTGAAAGACCGCTTCAACCCAGTATTTGCTGCCCTGGTCGAGCAATGCAACCAGCATGGACAGCGCCAGCCACGGTGCCGACCGGCGGGCCGCGTCCACCGCCGGCTTAAGCAAAACGGCGCGGCTCGCCCGCACCAAAAAGATTGGACAGGCAGCGCCCGCACAGGCCCGGATGCGCAGAATCGGCGCCCACGTCCTCGCGCCAGTGCCAGCAGCGCTGGCATTTGCAATGGGAACTGGGGACCGCGTCGATGGTCTCGTCCTGCTTAGATTCCGAGGAACGCAATTGGGCTTTGGAAGTTATCAGCACGAAGCGAAGATCGTCACCCAGCGAAGCCAGCAGCGCGTGTTTTTCTCCCGCTGCGCCAACCACGACTTCCGCCTGCAGCGAGGACCCTATGCGCCCTGCCTCGCGCAATGCCTCGAGTTGCTTTTGCACTTCGCCGCGAAGTTCCCGGATCGACGCCCAGCGCGAGAGCAGCGCCGCCGCGCCCTCGACCGGGGGAAGCTGATGCCAGGTCTCCATGAAAATGCTCTCGCTCTCGCTCGCGCCAGGCGCGCAGCGCCACGCTTCCTCGGCAGTAAAGGAGAGGATGGGCGCGATGAGGCGCAGCAGCGTCTGGACGATGTGGTGCAACGCGCTTTGCGCCGCCCGCCTTTCGCGCGAATCTGCCTTGGTCGTGTACAGACGATCCTTCAGGATATCCAGGTAGAACGACCCCAGATCCTCCGAGCAAAAAGTCTGGATTCTGGCGACGATGAGGTGGAACTCATAGCGCTCGTAGTCGCTGGTCACCGCCTGCTGCAATTCATGCGTCAGCGCCAGTGCGTAGCGGTCGATTTCCAGCCATTCGGCAACCGGCAACATCTGTGTCGCGGGGTCGAAATCCGAGGTGTTGGCCAGAAGGAAACGCAGGGTATTGCGTATGCGCCGGTAACCTTCCACCACGCGCTTGAGAATCTCGTCTGAAATCGACAATTCGCCGGAGTAGTCGGTCGCCGCCGTCCACAGGCGCAGGATCTCTGCACCCAGCGTATCGGCGACCTTCTGAGGCGCAACCACATTTCCCATGGATTTCGACATCTTCCGTCCCTGACCGTCGACGACGAAACCATGTGTAAGCAGCGCCTTGTAGGGAGGCACGCCCCACATCATCGAGGACACCAGCAGGGACGAATGAAACCAGCCGCGATGCTGGTCCGAACCCTCCAGATAAAGATCAGCCGGGAATTGCAGATCACTGCCGTGGCTGCCCAAGCCGCTTTTCTCTCCGTCGGGACCGCCGATAACCGTTGCATGGGTTACTCCGGAATCAAACCACACGTCCAGGGTGTCCCTTGCTTTTTCGTAATTCGGCGCGTCATCGCCGAGCATTTCCTCGACGGTAACGTGCTGCCAGGCTTCTATGCCTTCGCGCTCCACGCGCAGCGCCACGCGTTCGGTCAGCGCCGCGGTATCCGGATGCGGCGCGCCGGTTTCGCGATGCACGAAAAACGGCATGGGCACGCCCCATTGGCGCTGGCGCGACAACGTCCAGTCCGGTCGATTCGCGATCATGCCGTGCAATCTCGCCTTGCCCCAGGCGGGATAGAACTGCGTTTGCTCGACGCCGCGCAATGCGGTTGCGCGAAGCGACTCGGCAGGCTTGACGCCATTGAACCCGGGAACGTCCTCCATGCCGGCAAACCATTGCGTTGTGGCGCGATAGATGATCGGCGTCTTGTGGCGCCAGCAGTGCATGTAGCTGTGTTCGTAACTCACCGAACTGAACAGGCAACCGCTTTCCTCAATTTTTGCGACGATTGCCGGGTTGGCTTTCCATATGTTCAAGCCGCCGAAAAAGGGCAGTGACGGGGAGTATCGCCCCTCTGCCATGACCGGAGTCAGTATCTGGTCGTCCGCCATGCCATATCGCCTGCAGGATTGAAAATCCTCGATTCCGTAGGCGGGCGCGCTGTGGACGATGCCGGTGCCCTGCTCCAGGGTCACGTAGTCTCCCGGAAAGACCGGCGAGATGCGATCGTAGAAGGGATGGGCGAATGCGATTCGCTCCAGCGCGATCCCCTTGCAGCTGGCCAGGACCTCGCCGGCCAAACCAAACCGGGCCAGGCACGCATCGCGCAGTTCGGCTGCAAGAATCAGCAGCCCCCGCGGCGTGCTGACCAGGTCGTAGACGTGATCAGGATGCACGTTGAGCGCCTGATTGGCAGGAATGGTCCAGGGGGTGGTGGTCCAGATGACCGCCCAACCCTTGTCGGTCGGCAGGCTTTGCAGACCGAATGCTCTGGCCAGCTTTTCCGGTTCGGCGAACCTGAATCCGACGTCGATCGCCGGGTCGCGCCGGTCGGCGTACTCGACCTCGGCCTCGGCGAGGGCCGAGCCACAATCGAAACACCAGTTGACCGGCTTCAGGCCGCGATAGATGTAACCCTTTTGCAGCAAACCCGCCAGAGCCCGGATCTCGTTGGCTTCATTGACGAAATCCATGGTGCGGTACGGACGCGCCCAGTCGCCCAGCACGCCCAGGCGTTTGAAATCGCGCATCTGGCGCTCTACCTGCTCGGAGGCATAGGCGCGGCACAAGGCCTGCGTTTTCTCCACCGCTATGTTCTTGCCATGGGTTTTTTCGATCTGGACTTCGATCGGCATGCCATGGCAGTCCCACCCGGGGACATAGACTGCGTCGAAGCCCGCCAACGCCCTCGATTTGGTGATGATGTCCTTGAGGATCTTGTTGACTGCGTGGCCGATGTGAATGTCGCCGTTGGCGTAGGG
Source organism: uncultured beta proteobacterium (assembly GCA_903859155.1). Classification (GTDB taxonomy): domain Bacteria; phylum Pseudomonadota; class Gammaproteobacteria; order Burkholderiales; family SG8-39; genus 2-02-FULL-62-17. The sequence continues at coordinate 53,245 of CAIOLO010000080.1, read as the reverse complement.
CGGACCGTCGTGCAGCACGAATTTCGGCCTGCCGCGCCGCATTGCGCGCAGCTTTTTGTAGACGCCTTTCTCCTCCCATTCGCGCACCCACAGGGGTTCGCGCTTTGCCAGGTCGCCGCGCATCGGAAATGGCGTGTCAGGAAGGTTCAGGGTCTTGCGGTAATCACTCTTGGGTTCATCCATCATTTTTTTCCATCAGCACGCGGCGCGCGGCGTCGCAATCGCGTGCGATTTGCGCGCGAAGGGTGGCAATATCCGGGTAGCGTTCCTCGTCACGGATCTTGTGCAGAAATTCAACACGCACGTGGCGGCCGTAAAGATCGCCGGAGTAATCAAAAAGATGCACCTCCAGCACCGCGGTCCCCGAACTCTTCACCGTGGGACGCACGCCCAGGCTCGCGACACCGGGCAGGGCATCCGCGCCCACCCCATGCATGCGCACCGCAAAGATCCCCAGCAGCGGCGGCCGGTTGTGCTGAATCTGGATGTTGGCCGTGGGATACCCGAGTTCGCGCCCGAATTTGTCACCATGCACCACGCGACCACTGATGCTGTACGCCCGCCCGAGCAGCAAGCGTGCCCTTTCAAGATCGCCCTCGGTCAGCGCCGAACGCACCGCGACGGACGATATCCGGACGCCTTGCTGTGCGACCGTATCCATCGCCTGAACTTCGATGCCAAGTTTCTCGCCAAGCCGGCGCAACAAATGAAAATTACCAGCCCTTCCGGTCCCGAAACAAAAGTCGTCGCCAATCAGGACCCAGCGGGCGGCCAGACATTGATCCAGCAGTTCGTGAACAAACTGATCCGGGGTAAGCGCCGCGAACGCCGTGGAAAACCTCTGCACGTGAGTGCGCGCTACGCCACTCGCATCGAGCAATTCAAGTTTTTCGCGCAGCGACGTCAGCCTCGTGGGTACGATTTGCGGGTTCCCTTGAATTCGTCCGAAAAATTCACGGGGATGCGGCTCAAAGGTCATCACGCAACTGGTAATACTTCGCTCTCGCGCACCCTGCACCAGGCGCGACAGGATAGCCTGATGCCCTTTATGAACACCGTCGAAATTGCCGATCGTCAAGGCCACCGGAGCATGTCCGGCGCGTAGCGCACCGCGTGTGACCAGCATGGGAAGTTCGAGGGATGAAGCGCAGGGCGTTGAATTATATATGACTTATGCCGCCTGAACCGGAGCCATAGCGGCCCGCGGAGAAGTCCCTGGTACCGCTTTCAGTTCAGACTGGCGCATGCGCGTTTGAGTTCGGCGATCCTCAAGTGCATATCGCCGCTATCCGGCGCGTCCGGAACGCGGCGCACGTAGTTCTGCAGGTCCGACAGTGCCGGGCGGAAGCACTCGAGCTTCTGGTACAAAAGCCCGCGGTCGCGCAATTCCACCGCCGACTCTGGCAGCAGCAACAGCATGCGCTGCATGACATCCAGCGCCGCATCGAATTTTTCCGCCTGCATGTGGATGTTTTTCAGGTTCCTCAACATGCGGGCGATGATCTGGCGCGGGGTGGCCGCCTCAAGATACCTGTGAATAGGCGCGGTTTGCGCCTCGGATGCGGGCAGCACCTGGGCCAGGCGTTGCCGCAAATCGGCTTCGGACTGGGTTTCACCGCCGATGAAAGGATCGATGACCAGCTGCCCGCGCTTGACCTTCAGCTTGACCAGAAAATGACCAGGAAACGACACGCCATGGATGTTCAGGCCGAGGCGCTTGCCGATTTCCATGTAGAGAATCGAAAGCGTTATCGGTATTCCGGTATGGCGGTCGAGCACTTCATTGAGGTAGCTGTTGCGAGGATCATAGTAATTGTCGAAATTCCCGAGAAACTGCAGTTCACGGAAGAGATGGTGATTGATCGCCAGAACCTTTTGCTCGGCAAAAGCATCTCCGGAAATTCGTGACCGCACCGTATCGGCCATCGTCGTAATGCGCTCAAGATAGCGATCGACGTCAAGATCGCCGTATCTGTCCTGGGCGATCAGCAGGCTTGCCTCGGCAAGACTGAAGTTTTCGCTGGAAACCAGTTCGGCGAACCGGTCAAGGCCGCGGTTCACGCGCCGCCCCTCGAGAAATCCCGTGGCCGGAATCCCAAAATGAACAATGTGGCGAAGTAGACCGCAACACCAAGAAGCACCAATGCTGCAAGCGCGGCGGCGCGGATGCTGTCACCCGCGCCCAGCCACCAGGATGCCGGACCGGCAGCCAGAAAAAGCGCAGTCGCCATCAGCGCCACGGCGCACAACGCCTTCAAGATGAACCGGGGCCAGCCGGGCTGAGGCCGGAAAATATTATCCGACCGCAGGGCGCGGTACAGCAGGACCGCGTTCAGGCAGGCGCCAAGGGAAATAGACAATGCCAGACCAGCATGCGCCAGCATGCCGATCAGCGCGAGGTTCATCGCCTGGGTCGCGACCAGGGTGACGACGGCAATCCGCATAGGCGTGGCAACATCCTGCCGGGCATAGAATCCCGGCGCGAGGATTTTGACAAGTATCAGACCCAGCAATCCGGCGCTGTAAGCCATCAATGCCTGGCGGGTCATCCAGACATCCTGCTCGGAGAAGGCGCCATGATGAAACAGGGTGCTGACCAGCGGAACAGACAGTACCGCCAGCGCCACCGCGGCCGGCAGCGCAAGCAGCAAAGTCAGGCGCAATCCCCAGTCGAGCAAGCGCGAATATTCCTCGACATCGCCCGAGGCAAAACTACGCGAAAGACTGGGCAACAGCACCGTTCCCAATGCGACCCCCAGAAGCGCCGTTGGAAACTCCATGAGCCGATCGGCGTAGTACAACCAGGAAACGCTGCCGACGGCGAGGAATGACGCAAAGATCGTGTTGATCAAAAGGCTTATCTGAGCGACTGACACTCCCAATATTGCCGGCCCCATGAGCCGCAGAATCCGTTTTACGCCCGGATCTCGCCAATCCAGTCGCAATCTGGGCAGCATGCCGATGCGCGCCAATGCCGGAATCTGGAAGGCCAACTGCGCCGCGCCCCCGGCGAAAACCGCCCAGGCAAGCACCATCGCCGGCGGATCGAAATAGGGCGCGGCAAACATTGCCCCGAAAATGAACGACAGATTGAGCAGGGAGGGCGTCAGCGCCGGAATGACGAATCTGCTCCAGGTGTTGAGAATGCCGCCCGCCAGCGACACCAGAGAAATAAATACGATATAGGGAAAGGTGATACGGAGCATCGCCACGGTCAGATCGAACTTTGCGGCATCGGCGGCAAATCCAGGAGCGCTCACGTAAATGATCCACGGCGCCAATATCACCCCGAGCACGCTGACCAGGATCAGGGTGACTGCCAGGAGACTCGCGACACGGTCGACCAGCGTGCGCGTGCCCTGCTCGCCCTGCCCGACGCGATAATGGGAAAGAACCGGAACGAACGCCTGCGAAAACGCGCCCTCGGCAAACAGGCGCCGCAGCAGATTCGGAATCCGGAAAGCCACAAAAAATGCGTCGGTTGCAATCCCGGCGCCGAACATGCGTGCGATCACCAGATCCCTCAGAAAGCCCAGAATTCTGGATACCATGGTCATGCTGCTGACCGTGGCAAGCGCTTTCAGCAGGTTCATTGGAAAACTGGGCTCTGAGACAACAAGATGGGGGGCCGTTCCTGATGGTCCGCCACATTGTCGGCGGATTCGTTCTTTTGTATGCGTACCCGATTGTAACTGTTGCGCCTTGCTTTCCTGGCGCTAAGCAATTACAATTCCGCCCTTTCTTTTCAGGCACCTGGGTCCATGGCGAACACCAACAGCGCCCGCAAGGCGGCGAGACAATCGCAACATCGGCGTGCACACAACATGGGGCTGCGTTCAGAGTTGCGCACCGCCATCAAGAACGTGCGCAAGGCCATCGAGTCCGGCGACAAGACGGCGGCTCAGAAGATATACCGCGAATCGATGAGCGTCGTCGATCGAATTGCCGATAAGGACATCATCCACAAAAACAAGGCGGCGCGGCACAAGAGCCAGCTCGCGGGGCAGATCAAGGCTCTGGCCTAGTTTCTACCCGAGGTTCGGTATCCCGAAAGGCGGTCGCCAGCTGGCGCTCGCCTTTTTTATTTTCCCGATCTGGCGGCCTCTCCGTTCGCACGAACGCCGGTTGCCATTTGCCCCGGCAATTGATGCATCTCCCGGGTGCATGCCTGAGCTGGCATATCTGCATTGCTTGGAGAAAATACAGCCAGAGACCCAAATTTTTGGGAAATCCCTGGAGAACGCCTAAAAATTGACAAAAATCAAAATGTTATATTGTGCATTTGATACTCTTATGCTATACCCCACCTAACCCATTGATTATCTTTTCATCGTTTCGTCTTGCGAGGTATCCATGTCGGTGCCAACCACAATCAAGTACGGTTTTCGCATACGTACGCGCCATGGCCTTCTGGTGGAAAACCTGTCGATTCATGGTCTCGACGAAGCCGAGGCGGAACGCAAGCTCCGTCAGATGTACCAGAATTGCCAGATCATGGAGTGCGTAGTCCTTCAAACCGGACGCCGTACCGACTCACTCAGCTTCGAGGATGTGGTTTCGCTGATCTCGAAATGAAGCCTGGCAACCGGCCGCGCGCCTTGGGTTTCGGTCCGGATCAAGCCACCAGAAAGCCCGAGTTGAGAAGTTCTTCCAGCAGCGCTTCGTAATCAGCCGCGCCGCGGCTTTGCGGTGCATGCGCGAAGATATCCTTGCCCACGGCGGGACTTTCCGCAATCGAGACATTCTCGGCGACACGCGTCTGACACAGTTCCCCGCCGAAGCGCTCTGTGAGCCTGGTGACAATCTCATGGGACATGCGCCTGCGACCGTCGAATCGGGTCAACACATACCTGCGCGGTACTCGACGCTTAAACACATGCTCCAGCGCGTTCAAGGTCCTATCCAATTGAATCGCCCCATTGACCGACAGGAAGTCGGTGGAAATGGGAACCAGCACCCGTTCGCACGCGAACACCCCCGACAAGGAGAGCACGCCCAGCATGGGGCAGCAATCGATCAGCACCGGTCGCGGGCCGTCGGTCTGCAGGTTCTCTTCAATGCCAAGACGCAAGCGGCGCAGCACATTTGGCCCCTTGCCATACAGGGTGTCGACTTTCAGCAACTCCGAATGCGCCGGCAAAAGGTCGCCAGGTGCGCACGCCTCCGGATTTCCACAAAGTTGGATCGGGCGCATCAGAGTGGAAAGTTTTTTCTCTTCGGAGAAAAACGCGAACATGCTGCTGGCGCCGCTGCAGCTCTGTCCCAAAATGGAAGAAAGGTGCGCCTGCGGGTCAAGGTCAATGAGGAGCGGTCGCAGGCCGCGCCTGGACAGCGCTGCGGCAAGATTCAGCGCGGTGGTGGTCTTGCCCACCCCGCCCTTTTGATTGAACACCGCGAGGGAAGCATCCATTTTTCGCCGGGGCTATGCTAAGATATTGGTATCAATAACATTTTCATTATTACACAACGGTGGCCGAGGCCACCGTTGCAGTTTGGCGATACCTGAACCAGGTTAGCGTGGCGACCTCTGCGGACAGCAATTCCGTCGGTGAAACGCTGCAGATATTTTTTTTGCTGTCCCACGGATTTGGCGGATGACGGCTTGCTTGAGAGTAACGCGAATCGGGTACCCTTTGCGGTAGCGCACATATATCGCGTGGACCGCCCGGCGCGAATCCGGAGTCCCGTGGAACACGGGCAGGCGCCGCAGGTCATACTGCGACGGACTGGCGCCCGCAACTTCATTTTCGCAGCACAATTGGATTATCTATGTCGCACGTAATGAACACCTACAGCAGATTGCCTCTTTGCTTTGTCCGCGGAGAGGGCGTTTGGCTATGGGACGAATCCGGCAAGCGTTACCTTGACGCCCTGGCGGGCATCGCCGTGAGCACGCTTGGCCATGCGCATCCCAAATTCGTCCGCGCACTTGGCGAACAGATTGGCAGCGTCATTCACACCTCGAATCTTTACCGCATCGCCAAACAGGAGGCCCTGGCAGACAAGCTGGCTGCCATCAGCGGCATGGACAAGTCGTTTTTCTGCAATTCGGGCTGCGAAGCGAACGAGGCCGCAATCAAGCTTGCGCGATTACACGGCCACCGCAATGGCGTGGACACGCCGGCAATCATAGTCATGGACCAGGCATTTCATGGCCGCACGCTTGCAACGCTTTCGGCGACCGGAAACCGCAAGGTGCAGGCGGGATTCGAGCCTTTGGTTGGCGGCTTTGTCCGCGTGCCCTTCAATGACATTGAGACAGTGCGGCAGATTGGCGAGCATGACCGCAGCGTGGTCGCCGTGCTGGTGGAACCGATCCAGGGTGAGGGCGGCATCAATGTATCGACCATCGAATATCTGCGCGGCTTGCGCGAAGTCTGCGACAAACACGGCTGGCTGCTGATGCTCGACGAAGTACAGTGCGGGATCGGCCGATCGGGAAAGTGGTTTGTATATCAGCACGCGGATTTCCTCCCTGATGTGATGACCCTGGCCAAGGGTCTCGGCTCAGGAGTACCCATCGGCGCATGCCTCGCGCGCGGTGCCGCCGCCGAGGTCTTCAAGCCCGGCAATCACGGATCGACCTTCGGCGGCAATCCCCTGGCCAGCGCCGCTGCGTTGGCAACCTTGTCGATCATCGAAGAGGAAGCGCTTATCCCCAACGCGATCGAAATGGGCGCGCTGATACGCGATGGAATTGCGGAGGGATTGAAGGGAAACGCCGGGTTAAAAGCAATCCGCGGCCGCGGCCTCATGATAGGCGTGGAACTGGACCGCCCCTGCGGCGACCTCGTAACCCGCGCACTTGAACGGCAACTCCTGATCAACGTCACGGTCGATAACGTTGTTCGCCTGCTGCCTCCCTTGACGCTAAACCGGGACGAGGCCGGGCAGATTGTCTCCATCCTGGTCCCGTTGATACGGGAGTTTCTCGCCCAACCTTTGCCGCAGACCGCAGTCAAGCCATGAAGGCACGGCATTTTCTGCAGTTCAAGGATTTTTCGCGAGAGGAGTACGAGCATCTGTTCGCGCGCACGCGCTGGATCAAGGAGCAGTTCAAATCCTATCGCCAGTACTGGCCGTTGATTGACCGCACCCTGGTAATGATTTTCGAGAAGCAATCCACCCGGACGCGTTTGTCCTTTGAAGCCGGCATGCACCAGCTGGGAGGAACCGCCATATACCTGAATACGCGCGACTCGCAGCTGGGGCGCGGAGAGCCTGTGGAGGATGCTGCGCAAGTAATCTCGCGCATGTCCGATATAGTGATGATCCGCACTTTCGAGCAGGAAATTGTGGAGCGCTTCGCCAGGCACTCCCGCGTTCCGGTCATCAATGGATTGACCAACGAGTATCACCCCTGCCAGATATTGGGCGACATCTATACGTTCATCGAACAGCGCGGCCCCATTCGTGGAAAAACCGTGGCCTGGATCGGCGATTCCAACAACGTATGCAATACTTGGCTTCAGGCCGCCGAGTTATTTGATTTCAACGTGCATGTGTCGACGCCGCCAGGATACGAAGTCGAGCCGGAGCGCGCAGGACTGTACGGAACAGGCCACTACGAGGAATTCTCCGATCCGATGCAAGCCGCCCGGGATGCTGACCTGGTCACCACCGACGTCTGGACCAGCATGGGCTTTGAGGCCGAAAACGAGGAGAGAAAGCGCGACTTTGAGGACTGGCAGGTTGACGCGGAAATGATGAAGGCCGCAAAAAAAGAGGCTGTATTCATGCACTGCCTGCCGGCTCACCGCGGCGAAGAAGTTACTGCAGAGGTCATGGATGGTCCGCAAAGCGTGGTCTGGGATGAAGCGGAAAACCGGCTGCATGCGCAAAAAGCGCTGATTGAATTTCTGCTGCTGGGGCGCATTGAGCAATAGCCCCCCGGGGTTGGGGATGGCCGCGGTGTGATACCAGGTAGCGGCAGCGGATGTCGCTTCGGCAAGACAAATTTTGAAACTTTGAAGAGATCAGGGCAATGGCAGAATTGGAAAAAGTAAAAAAAGTCGTGCTTGCTTATTCAGGCGGACTCGACACCTCCGTGATAGTGAAGTGGCTCCAGGACAACTACGGCTGCGAGGTCATCACCTTCACCGCCGATATAGGCCAGGGAGAGGAACTTGAGCCGGCACGCAAAAAGGCGCGTGCCATGGGCGTCAAGCAGATCTTTGTGGAAGATTTGCGCGAGGAGTTTGTGCGCGAATTCGTCTTCCCCATGTTTCGCGCCAACGCCCTCTACGAAGGCGAGTATCTGCTCGGCACCTCGATCGCGCGGCCGCTGATCGCAAAGCACCTGGTTGAAGTCGCCCGGCGCACCGGCGCAGATGCGATTTCGCATGGCGCCACCGGCAAGGGAAACGACCAGGTCCGCTTTGAACTGGGCGCCTACGCGCTCATGCCCAATGTTCGCGTCATTGCTCCCTGGCGGGAGTGGGACCTGCTTTCGCGGGAAAAGCTGCTGAAGTACGCCGACAAGCACGGGATCCCGGTCGATTACAAAAAACGCAAGGGCGGCGCACCCTATTCCATGGATGCGAACCTGCTGCATATTTCTTACGAGGGCGGAATTCTCGAAAACCCGGCCTTCGAACCTGAAGAATCCATGTGGCGCATCACGGTTTCGCCGCAAAAGGCCCCCGCCCGTCCCGAACACATCGAGCTTGCCTATGAGAAAGGCGACATTGTCGCCATCAACGGCAAGCGTTTGACCCCCGCCAAGGTGCTGACCGAACTCAATCGCATTGGCGGCCGTCACGGGATCGGCCGCCTCGATCTGGTGGAGAACCGCTATGTCGGCATGAAGTCGCGGGGATGTTATGAAACGCCCGGCGGGACCATCATGCTCCGCGCGCATCGCGCCATGGAGTCCCTTACGCTTGATCGCGAGGTGCTTGCACTCAAGGATGACCTCATGCCCCGCTACGCCCGGATGATCTATAACGGTTACTGGTTCAGTCCGGAGCGGGTACTGCTGCAACAGTTGATCGACTCCTCGCAGCACTGCGTCAACGGCACAGTCAGACTCAAGCTCTACAAGGGCACGGTGCTGGTCACTGGGCGCGCTTCCAAATCGGACTCTTTGTTCGACCCGCTTATCTCGACTTTCGATGACGATGGCGGCGCTTACAACCAGGCCGACGCGGCGGGTTTCATAAGGTTGAACGCCCTGCGGTTGCGCATTGCAGCGAATCTGAAGAAAAAGCGCCGATAACCGCGACTTCGGAATTGAGCCCGGTCCCGGGGCAGGGTCGCTGCCCCGCGCGCCTTCAATTCCGCGGTATCGTGCGCCAATGCAGTGTGACGCCTTGAGCCTTCGCGGGACAGTCAATGCGGATTCTGGTCCTATCCGATTTGCACCTTGAGGTACGGCCGATTCTCCTCCCGGAGGCCGCGGCGGACCTCGTGGTTCTGGCCGGCGACATTCACAACGGCACCGCCGGCATTGAATGGGCGAAGCGGACCTTTCAAGTCCCGGTACTCTGCGTTGCAGGCAATCATGAGTATTACGATGGTGAATTTCATCGCGTGCAGCGGGCCCTTCAGGACTCGGCTGCCGGAAGCCATGTAACCGTACTGGACTGCCAGGAGCTGATCCTGAATTCCATGCGATTCCTCGGCTGCAGCTTGTGGACCGATTACTCGCTTGCTCCGCGGGAAAAACTCGACGATGTCATCGAGCGCTCGCGCCGCTACAACCCGGATCACCAAGCCATTCGCATGGGAGAAAATGCCTTCTCTCCGGAGGATGCCATCGCCCTGTGCCGGCGCCACCGCTTGTGGCTGGATGCGCGACTGGCGCAACCATTCAACGGCCGAACGGTCGTTATCACGCATTTCGCGCCACATTGCGGCTCCATCGCCCCGCAATTTCATAACCATCCGGACAATCCCGGGTTCATCGTCGACCTGGATCATTTGATGGGTCAGGCTGACCTTTGGCTCCATGGCCATACCCATACCGCGCTCGACTATGAGGTTCGCGGTACGCGCATAGCATGCAACCCGCGCGGCTATGAATACGAGAACACCGGATTCCGCGCGGACCGGATCATAGAAATCCAACCAGGCTAGCCGGATCGCGCACGTCGCTTGGGTTTGTCGATTGGTTCTCCAACCCTGAGCAGATTGCCATTGCAGTCCACCAGATGAAATTCGCGCATGGCCCAGGCGCGCCGTCTGATGCCCCCCAGGCTGGGAGTTCCACGTGCCGGCAACCGGGCTGCCGCAAACGATTGGTAGATCGCCTCCACATCAGTCACGCGCAGATAGCTGCCGGCGAAGGTCGCCTGGGTGTCGAGCGGCGGCCATTGAAAAAACTGCAGTTCCAGTTTGTCGCGGCGAAGTATGATGTAGTCATCGAGTTCAAGGTGCCTGTAGGCCAGCGCGAATCCGAGGACTTTGTAGAACTCGATGGTTTCCTCCAGGTCACGAGCCGGCAATATCGGGATTGCAATATCCATTTGTGGCATGGTTCCCTCCTTTTCCACGCATCCGCTTCCGGGGGGGGCCAATCCCGGGCTTTTGTCGGCGCAGCTGCCCGGTGCCCGGGGCCTGGTTGCCCCCCCGCGCCAGTATAATGTCCCTCACCCGTTCTTGAGAATACCTCCATGCCCTCGTTCGATGTCACCTCCGATGTAAACAAGGTCGAGTTGAAAAATGCCGTAGATCAGGCAACCAAGGAGATCCAGACGCGCTTTGATTTCAAGGGCTCGGATGCGCGCGTCGAGCAAAACGAACTTGTCCTGACGCTCTACGCCGACGATGACTTCAAGCTGCGCCAGGTAATGGACCTGCTTACGACCAAGTGCGCCAAGCGCGGTGTGGATACGCGCGCCCTGGAGGTCAAGCACCTCGAAAAGATAGGCACCAAGGTAAAGCAGATTGTGACTGTCAAGGAAGGCATCGATCAGGATAACGCGAAGAAAATCGTCCGCTTGATCAAGGATAGCAAGTTGAAAGTTCAGGCCAGCATTCAAGGTGCCGCGGTGCGCATATCCGGCGCCAAGCGGGACGACCTTCAGGCGGCGATTCAGCTGGTACGGGACTCCATCAAGGAGATTCCGGTGCAATTCGGCAATTTTCGCGACTGAATTTCGCCTATTGTGCCGAACCGCGACGGATTCGCATTGCGTCCGCCGGGGGGGGGCGGGCGGTTACGGCGTCACGTGCAGGCCTGATAACCAGCGATCGTAGAGACCTCTGGCCACGCCATTGAGTTTTGCCACGCGCTCGTCCAGGTCGCGCAATATTTCCGGTGGCGACTGCACGGACTGGGTCCGCGCGGACAGTGAAGCAACCTCCTTTTGCCACTCCCCGCACCAGGTGCGGACAAGCTGCGGTGTCATCTCGACATGGCATTGCATCGCCAGGTGCCTGCCCAGGGAAAATGCCTGGTTGGCGCAGTATTCGCTGGAGGCAATGTTCTGCGCGCCGCGCGGAATTGAAAAAGTCTCCCCATGCCAATGAAATGATTCGAACTCCCTCATTTCGCCAAACCAGGATTTCGCCACTTCATTTTCGGCAACCACCACCCTGCCCCAGCCTATTTCCTTGACGGGATTCCCGGTAACGACGCCACCCATGGCCCTGGCCATCAACTGGCCGCCCAGGCAATGTCCCAGCACCGGCACGTCCATGGAAACTGCCGACCTTATCAATTCGAGCATGCCCGGGATCCACGCCAACGCATCGTTGACGCTCATTGCCCCCCCCATCAAAGCCAGCCCGGAAAAATCACGCGGATCCGAGGGTAGCGGTTCGCCCCGATCGACCTTGATCTCGCGCCATGGGATGCCTTTGGAATCCAGGTATATGGCAAAATAACCCGGACCTTCTGTCGCGCTGTACCGGCATATGGCGACAGGTTTCATCCGGTCAATGACAGGCTTCTGCATTTTCAGGACCCTTCTCGTGAATCGTTGCCGATCCCGCTCCCTGTTTCGATTTGGCCGCTATTGTATTGCCGTGGCGGCAATGGCGGTCGCCGCGGCTGTCGGCGCCACCGAGGTTACGGTGGTCGGTCTGTCACCGAACAAGGCTGTGGTACAGATCGACGGCGGCGCTCCCAGGACGCTTTCAATCGGGCAAAAGACCGCCGAGGGCGTGGTACTTGTTTCCATAGACCGTGGAGACGCGGTTTTTGATATTGCCGGCAGGCGTCGTACCCTGAAACTGGGACAGCAGCACGCCACATCGAATGGCCCCGGCGCCGCAAGCGTTACCCTCAGCGCGGACACCCGCGGCCATTTTGTCGTTGACGGCCAGATCAACGGGGGCGCGGTCCGTTTCATCGTGGACACCGGTGCCACGGTGGTTGCCATGTCCTCGGCCGACGCGCAGCGACTGCGCATAAACTACCGCAACGGAGAAGTGGGATACATGAACACGGCAAACGGCATGGCCCCCGCCTGGCGTGTCAAGCTGGATACCGTGCGCGTGGGCGACATCACGGTAAACGGCGTCGACGCCGTGGTGATGGAAAACCAGTCGATGCCGGTGCTGCTGGGGATGAGCTTTCTGAACCGCACCAACATGCGCCGTGAAGGTCAGGTCATGATCCTGACCAAGCGCTTTTGAGCCGCCAGGCGGCACCGCGCCCTATTTTTTCGCCTTGTCCCGCTCGACCAGGGCGTAGGCGCTGTGGTTATGGATGGATTCGAAGTTTTCCGACTCCACCACATACTGATCAATGCGCTTGTCGCGATTAAGATCAGCGGCTATGTCACGCACCATGTCCTCGACAAATTTGGGGTGGTCATAGGCATATTCCGTTACGAACTTCTCATCGGGGCGCTTGAGCAGGCCGTACAGCTGGCTGGAAGCATGTTTTTCTGCGTATTCGACCAGTTCCTCTATCCAGACAAAATCCTTGGTGCGGGCAGAAATCGTCACATGCGAGCGCTGATTGTGGGCGCCGTAATCCGAAATATTCTTTGAACACGGGCAAAGACTGGTCACCGGCACCACCACCTTCATGTTGAAGATCCGCTTCCCGGACTTGATTTCACCCACGAAGGTCACTTCGTAATCCATCAGGCTGAGTACCTTGGAGATCGGTGCCGATTTGTTGATGAAATACGGAAAGGTCATTTCGATAACACCGGATTCGGCCTCAAGACGCTCGACCATATCCTCCAGCATGATCTTGAACGATTCGACGGAAATCTCGCGCTCATAGGCATTCAGAATTGCCAGGAACCGCGACATGTGGGTCCCCTTGAATTGGTGCGGAAGGCCCACGTACATGTTGAACATCGCGATGGTGTGCTGCACGCTACCGCCGCGTTCGGCCACACGGACAGGGTGGCGGATGGCCTTCACGCCCACCTTGTCGATGGCGATCTTGCGCTTGTCCGTACTGCTCTGAATGTCCGGGATCGCTACCTGATCGCGTGTATTCATTTATTGATCTCTTGGGGGGCGAATTGCTGGAGAAATTGGCGATTCATCCGGTACGCAGAAAAGCACCGGACACTCTTGAAACCTCGGATAATTCTAGCATGCACTGCCTCGCAAACAGCCCAGAGTCCCTACGCCTGAAAGGGAAACGTTGCCAGGAAGACAGGGGACCGGCTCCATCCAGCCGCCTGCGGCTTTTCAGAAAACTCAGAATGACGTTGCAAGACGCGCTTCAATCGCCTGCAAGATCCCTTTTCGATCCAGACCTAAGGCAGCCAGCAGCAAGGCGGGGTCGCCGTGATCGATGAACCGGTCGGGAATGCCAAGATGCAAAAACCGCACGGAGAATCCAAGTTCCGCCGCGACTTCGGCGACCGCCGCACCCGCGCCTCCCAGGACCTGGTGCTCCTCGACAGTCACCAGCAGCTGATGCGTGCGCGCCGCCTCGGCCACCGCATCCTGGTCCATGGGTTTGACAAAGCGCATGTTATAGACCGTCGCGTCCAGAGCCTCCGCAGCTTCCAGCGCCGGCTGCAGCATAGAACCGAATGCGAGTATCGCCACTTTGCTGCCTTGCCGCCTGAGTTGCGCCTTGCCCAACGGCAGCGCGGCCATCTCCTTGACGATGGCCGCGCCCGGACCGCCGCCCCGCGGGTAGCGCACCGCGCAAGGGGTGTCCAGCTGGCAAGCGGTAAACAGCATCTGGCGGCATTCGTTTTCATCGGCCGGCGCCATCACCACCATGTTGGGCACGCAGCGCAGAAATGCCAGGTCGAACGCTCCATTGTGAGTCGCCCCATCGCCACCGACAATGCCGGCACGATCGAGTGCAAAGACGACCGGCAGTTTCTGTATCGCCACATCGTGGATCAACTGATCATATCCGCGCTGCAGAAAGGTCGAGTAAATCGCCAGCACCGGCTTCATACCCTCACAGGCCAACCCCCCGGCGAAGGTCACTGCATGCTGCTCGGCGATTCCCACGTCATAGTATCGATCGGGGTACCTGCTCGCGAACTTCACCATTCCGGAACCTTCGCGCATGGCGGGGGTGATGCCAACCAGTCTTGGTTCGATCTCGGCCATGTCGCACAGCCAATCGCCAAACACCTGGGTATAGGTAGGGTGGCCGCCGACGGATTTTTTGACGCCCTCCGCAGGATCGAACTTGCCCGGACCGTGATAAAGAACCGGATCGGCCTCGGCGAGCTTGTACCCCTGTCCTTTTCTGGTCACCACATGCAGAAACTGGGGTCCCTTGAGTTCCTTGAGGTTCCGCAATGTAGGCACCAGTGAATCCAAATCATGGCCGTCGATGGGACCGATGTAATGAAATCCGAACTCTTCAAAAAGCGTTGACGGGGAAACCAGTCCCTTGGCGTGCTCCCTGACTTTCTTGGCCAGTTCCAGCAACGGTGGAACGCCCCCGAGCACGCGCTCGCTGGCTTTTTTCGCCGCCGCGTAGAACCCCCCGGATATCAGTCGTGCAAGGTATCGGTTCATGGCCCCCACCGCGGGCGATATCGACATGTCGTTGTCGTTGAGAATCACGAGCAAATCGACGTCCATCACCCCGGCATTGTTCATTGCCTCGAAAGGCATGCCAGCGGACATTGCGCCGTCGCCTATAACCGCGATTGCCCGGCGGTCCTCCCCCTTCAATTTCGCGGCGGCAGCCATTCCCAGCGCCGCGGATATCGAGGTGCTCGAGTGCGCCGTTCCGAAACTGTCGTAGATACTTTCACTACGGCGCGGAAATCCGGATATTCCACCAAGCATGCGCAAGCGTGCCATCGCCTCGCGGCGGCCGGTCAGGATCTTGTGGGGATAGGTCTGGTGCCCGACATCCCAGACAATGCGATCTTCCGGGGTGTTGAATACGTAGTGCAGCGCTATCGTCAACTCTACCGTGCCGAGATTCGAAGACAGATGCCCGCCTGTCTGGGAAACCGACTCCAATACGAATGCCCGCAATTCGACGGCGAGTTGGTGCAACTGGGTGCGTTCAAGCCTGCGCAAATCCGCAGGGTCATTGATCGTGTTGAGCAAGGCATAGGGCACCTGCCCCGCTGCGGCCTCGCGGTCGATTGCGTGATCGCCCGGCAGGTCCTGCGCACCGATGATTGAACTCATGACCGCAATTTACTCCAAGTCAGAACTTGCGCAATACAATGAAATCGGCCAGTTCTCCCAGCCGGCGCGCACGCTTGCCGAATACAGCGAGATTCTGATGTGCCTGTGCCCGCAGTTCGCCGGCGAAAGCCTTGGCCGGCGACAATCCCATGATATTTACATAGGTGGGTTTGTTGTCATCCGCGTCCTTGCCGACGGTCTTGCCAAGCGTGGCGGTAGTGCTCTCGGCATCGAGCACGTCATCGACAACCTGAAATGCGAGCCCGATGCAACGCCCGTAGCTATCCAGGCTGGCAAACTCATTTTCGTTCAGCCCTCCGGAAATGCGGGCGCCCATATTCACGCAAGCCCTGATCAGGGCCCCGGTTTTGTGTATATGCATGAATTCGAGCTCGGGCATGCTCAATTTTTCACCCACGCTCGCCAGATCGATCGCCTGACCACCGGCCATGCCGTGGCTGCCCGCGGCCATTGCCAGAATTCGCACCATGGCAATCCGCGTCTTCGCGTCAAGCGTCGTGCGCTCATCGGCGAGCAATTGGAATGCGAGCGACTGCAGGCTGTCACCAACCAGCAGGGCAATCGCCTCGTCATATTCCACATGCACCGTAGGCTTTCCCCTGCGCAATATATCGTCGTCCATGCAGGGAAGGTCGTCGTGTACCAGCGAGTATGCGTGGATACATTCCACCGCGCAGGCCGGAATATCGAGCCTGGTCAGCCACTCTTCGGTCCCCTCTGGCGTTACCACCTCGCCCGCCGCGTGCACCAGCAGCGGACGCACCCGCTTGCCAGCGCCAAGCACCGCGTAGCGCATCGCCGCGTGCAGGCGTGCGGGCGCGATATCGGGACCGGGCAGCATGCGCTCCAGCGCGGTTTCAATTCGCGCCTGAATGCCCGCCATCCACGATGCAAAATCAGCCGTCTGACTCGCCACCGGGGAAATTCTTGAGTGTGTTTTCTTCCAGGATCTTTACCTGCTGTTGCGCCTGGGCCAGCAGATTCTGGCAATACTGGCCCAGTTCTCGCCCGCGTTTATGCGCGGCAAGCGATTGTTCCAGACTGAGTTCCCCCGATTCCATGCCCGCGACGATCCTCTCCAGTTCGGACAGTGCCGATTCGAAACTCATGGGTTGATCGGACTTGGGAGTTTTTGGCATGTCCACAATTCGGACCTGCCAATTTTGGCGGGATCCAGAAAATCGAAGGTGTAACAATAGCTTATAGTAGTGATTCCGGTCAAATCCAAGCAACAAGCACGGCGTGCCCGCGAGCCCTTTACCACGCAGTGCCGGCACGCAATCGCCGCGGGATGGAGGATCCTTTAGCGCCGCGTACCGGTCGATTTGACAACCCACTTGCCGATCTCCGCAGGTCAATCCAGCAGCAAATTTCCGGAAACAACCGACAGCGATTGGGTCTACAATCGCCAGTCTTTTTTACCGACGCCGCAAGGGAGAAAGGAGCCCCGGGTTTATGTCGGATGTGCCCAGCAGGCTCGCGCTGCAGCCCGGCGCAACTCAGTTGCCCGTGTCCTGGTATTTCGAGAAAAACGTGTTTGAACTGGAGAAAAAGCTCCTTTTCGACGCGGGCCCCGGTTATGTCGGACATGAGTTGATGGTTCCCAATCAAGGCGACTATCAGACCCTTTCCTGGCGCGATGAGGGGCAATTCCTCATCCGCAACTCGAACGGCCCGGAACTGCTCTCCAACGTATGTCGCCACCGGCAGGCCATCATCCTGCAAGGCCGGGGCAACACGGAAAACATCGTCTGTCCGCTGCATCGCTGGACCTACGATCTGCAGGGGAAATTGCTCGGCGCGCCGCACTTCGCGGAAAATCCCGGGCTCCATCTGTGTTCGAGTCCGCTGCAGAACTGGAACGGCCTTCTTTTCGGCGGCAAGCGCAATGTCGCGGCGGATCTTGCCGGTTGCACGGCCGCCGAAGATTTCAATTTCACCGGCTACATGCTCGATCGCATCCAGGTCAACGAATACAAGCAGAACTGGAAGACCTTCATCGAGATTTACCTCGAGGACTATCACGTCGTTCCGTTTCATCCCGGGCTCGGGAATTTTGTCACCTGCGACGATCTTCGCTGGAAAATGTCCGACGCGTACTCGGTGCAAACGGTCGGCATCAGAAATCACCTCCGGAAGCCCGGCACGCCCGTCTACGCAAAATGGCATGAGGCGGTCCGCCGCTATCGCAACGACAAGGATCCCAAGTACGGCGCCATCTGGATGGTGTACTACCCAAATGTCATGCTCGAGTGGTACCCGCATTGCCTGATCGTCAGCACCCTGGTACCGCGCGGTCCCCAGCACACCACCAATATCGTGGAGTTCTACTATCCGGAGGACATCGTTCTGTTTGAGCGCGAGTTCGTTGAAGCCGAGCAGGCCGCCTACATGGAAACCGCCGTGGAGGATGATGAAATCGCCATTCGCATGGACCATGGACGCCGCACCCTGTGGGAGCGCGGTCTTGATGAGGCCGGACCGTATCAGTCGCCCATGGAAGACGGCATGCAGCATTTTCACGAGTACATCCGGGGACACCTGGATGGAAAGACCTTGCCGGGATTACGCTGATAAACGCAAGATCTCCCCTCCTGTAGCCGGGGGCGGGGCCCGGACTGCAATCGACGCAAAGGTTTTTGCAGGCATCTGCGAGCCGGCCCGGGAACCGGGCTTTTATCGGGGTGCAGCAACCGTTATCATCAGGCGTTTTCAATAAGCTTATTCAGGATGTCGAGGCAAATGCGCCGGGGGTGGCGCATTTACGCAGGTCGAATTTTTCTACAGGCAGATTCAAATGCGTCTTTTGCTGCTGGGTGCGACGGAAGGTCTGCGCTATCGTCTGGCAGACATGCTTGGCAGCACCCTGCCAGACGCCTTGCTGGTCGCCCGCAATTACACCGACGCACCCGCCCCGGTGTCAGAGGAGCACTTGAGCGACGTCATAATGTGCACGCTGGGCCGGGCAGGCGAACATCTGGAGGCCCTGCGGCAGTTCGCGAATTCAAAAGGGAGTCGCACCAACTGCACTCCGATTATTGCCCTTGCCGAGGTCCATGACAGCGATCTGGCGGGACGCGCCCTGCTGGCGGGTGCAGAAACAGTGCTGCCATTGCCCGGACTATCTCCGGCACTCTTCATCACCACGCTGAAGCTCGCACACGCGCAAAAGCTGCGCGTGGAATCAGGCACGAGGCACGAGGAAAAACTGCCGGCCGTCCCCGGTTACCGGGTGCTGCGCAAAATCGGCGAAGGCGGAATGTCCAAAGTCTATCTGGCCCAGCGGGGAGACCAGGAATCGGCGGTGGTCCTGAAGCTCGTCGATGCGAAGTTGGCGCAGGACAAAATGTTCGTTTTGCGCTTTGCCAGGGAATGCCAGTTGCTCGCGCGCATCCAGCATGACAACGTGGTGAAAATTCACGACTACAGCGTGGATGGCAACCGCCCGTATCTTTCCATGGAGTATTTCGCCGCCGGCGATCTGAAAAGCAGGATACGTGGCGGTCTTCCCGCGATCGCCTCCCTGAAAATCATGATGCAGATAGTCAAGGCGATCGACGCCATTCACAGCGCAGGACTGGTGCACCGCGACCTCAAACCGCATAACATCATGTTCCGGGACTGGGACCGGCTGGCGCTGGTCGATTTCGGACTCGCCAAGCCCATTGATCCCGATACCACTGCACAGATGCAATTGACCCAGGACGGAATGATCCTCGCCACCCCCGTATACATGAGCCCGGAGCAATGCATGGGAAAACCACAGGATGCCAGGGGCGACCTTTACAGTTGCGGAGTAATCCTGTTTGAAATGCTCGCCGGTGCGCCGCCTTTCTCCGGCGACAGCCCCGCGGCGCTGGCTTATCAGCACGTCAACGCCCAAGTGCCGAAACTACCGCCCAGAGTCGCTGGATTCCAGAATGTGGTCGAGAAGTTGCTTGCCAAGAATCCCGAGAATCGCTTCCAATCCGCCAGAGAACTCTTTGCACACATCGCCATCTGAAACTTCGTCCGCCCGCCAACCTGATGCCGCCCCGGAATACCCAATGCTGAAAAGCCCGGAAATCCAATACCTCGAACTGATGCGGCATGTCCTCGAACAGGGTCATCGCAAATCCGACCGCACGGGCACCGGCACGTTGTCGGTTTTCGGCTGGCAGATGCGCTTTCCCCTTGAGCAGGGCTTTCCGTTGCTGACGACCAAAAAGCTCCACCTGAAATCGATCCTGTACGAATTGTTGTGGTTTCTGCAGGGCAGCACCAACGTGGGTTGGTTGCAGCAACATGGCGTGACCATCTGGGATGAATGGGCGGACGGCAACGGCGAACTCGGGCCCGTCTACGGCTACCAGTGGCGCAACTGGACGGCGCCGGACGGGCGCCACATCGATCAGATCCGGCAGGTGATTGAATCCATCCGCCACTCACCGGACTCACGCCGGCATATCGTCACCGCGTGGAATCCGGCCGATGTGCCCAGCATGAAGTTGCCCCCCTGCCATGCTTTTTTCCAGTTCTACGTGGCAGGGGGCGAACTGTCCTGCCAGATGTACCAGAGAAGCGCGGACATATTTCTGGGCGTACCCTTCAATATCGCCTCCTACGCCCTGCTGACGATGATGGTGGCTCAGGTCTGCGGTCTTCGCCCGGGGGAGTTTGTCCACACTCTGGGCGATGCCCACCTGTACCTGAACCATCTAGACCAGGCCAGGCAGCAACTGGCCCGCGAACCACGGCCGCTGCCACGGATGATCATCAACCCGGGCGTTACAGACATCTTCGCCTTCAAATACGAGGACTTCTCGCTGGACGGCTACGATCCTCACCCGGCGATCAAGGCGCCGATCGCGGTTTGAGCGCGAGCATCGCAATCATCGCCGCGATGGCGGCTGAGCGCGTTATCGGCAACCGTGGCGCCCTGCCCTGGCATCTGCCCGAGGATCTCAGGCACTTCAAGGACTTGACCACAGGAAGCACGGTCATCATGGGACGCAAAACTTTTGAATCCATTCTGGCCGTTCTTGGCAAACCTCTGCCCAAGCGGCGAAGTATCGTGGTCACACGATCGGCGCACTATGCATCGCCGGGATGCGAGGTGGCCGCCTCGCTGGTAGATGCCATTGGCCTCGCAGACGCAAAAACCGCGTTCGTCATAGGCGGCGCAGAAATTTATGCTCAGGCATTGCCGCTGGCCGACAGCATGTATCTCACCGAGATCGATGCGATCTTCGAAGGCGACGCCTGGTTTCCGGCATTTGACAGATCCGAATGGCTTGAAACCAGCCGGGAGGACCGGAGTTCGACCTCCGGGCTTGGATACAGTTTCGTCAGCTACCGTCGAAATCCGAACCGCAGACTGATCCCGCCCGATGAATGGCGCGGGTAACGACCGATACCCCAGCGCGAATAGTAAATTCCGGGCGCCACGATAAAAGGCGTGTAGACGGGATACGGATAGGTCGCCCACCGCGCCGGCTGCGGCTCGCCCCAGCGCAAAAACTCAACCACTTCAACCGGCACGCCCTGGCGCGACAAGTCGTCCGCCTCGGCGGAACTGACGGCGTAGGCAGCCCGCGAATCCCGCAGCGACTGAATGATGACATTTGCCGGGGCGCCGCTTTGCGCCATGGCCGCGACTTCCTTCAGACTCAAAGGACGCGCAAGCGCCAACGCAATGGCACCCGCTGCACCCTCGGGCAAGCGTTCGATTCGCGGAACAATGGGTTGAACGCCAACGCAGGCCGAAAGCAGCAGCTGGCAGGCAAGAACGGCTATCCGGGGCAAAATCCGCATGCCTACATGCTATTCCGCCCGGAGACGCTGATCAATACCCGTTATCCGCCGATTGCCGTCGAGGCCACCCCGCCTTGCATCAAAGGCGCGGCCCCGGCCTGCCCAATGATGATGTCGCGCGGCAAACCGCGAAGGTTCGGGTAAGCTTCGCACTGGCATTTCAACGCGGTAATCCCATGGCTCAATATGTCTACACCATGCGCCGGGTGGCAAAGGTCGTGCCCCCACAGCGCACCATCCTGAAGGATATTTCCCTCAGTTTCTTCCCCGGCGCGAAGATCGGCGTGCTCGGATTGAACGGCTCGGGAAAATCCAGTCTGCTGCGCATCATGGCGGGCATCGACAAGAATCACGAGGGCGACGCCGTACCGATGCCCAATATCCGCATCGGCTTCCTGCCGCAGGAACCGCAACTCGATCCGGCCAAGAATGTTCGCGGCAACGTCGAGGAGGGGCTGGGCGAGATCATCTCGATGGTCAAGCTTTTCAACGAGATCAGCGATCGCTTCGCCGAACCCATGGAAGACGAGGAAATGAACAAACTCCTCGAGCAACAAGGCGAACTGCAGACCAGGATCGATGCCCAGGGTGGCTGGGAGATCGAGCGCAAGCTGGATGTCGCCGCCAACGCGCTGCGGTTGCCGCCCTGGGAAGCGGATGTGAGCAAGCTCTCCGGGGGGGAGCGTCGCCGCGTTGCGCTTTGCCGCCTGCTTTTGTCGGAGCCGGATATGCTGTTGCTGGACGAACCCACCAACCATCTGGACGCGCTCTCGGTGCAATGGCTGGAGCAATTCCTGGAACGCTATCCCGGCACCGTGGTGGCGGTGACGCATGACCGGTATTTTCTGGACAACGTTGCCGGCTGGATTCTCGAACTGGATCGCGGACATGGCATTCCCTGGGAGGGCAACTATTCCTCGTGGCTGGAGCAAAAGGAACAGCGGCTGAAAATAGAGGCCAAACAGGAATCCGCGCGAATCAAGGCGATGCAGACCGAACTCGAATGGGTTCGCTCCAATCCCAAGGCGCGGCAGGCAAAGAGCAAGGCCCGGCTGGCGCGCTTTGACGAACTTGCCTCGCAGGAGGTCCAGACCCGGAATGAAACCAATGAAATCTACATTCCGCCAGGCCCGCGTCTGGGGGATATGGTTATCGAAGCCACCGATTTGCGCAAAGCCTATGGCAATACGCTGCTGTTCGACGGCATGAGTTTTCGGCTGCCGCCGGGCGGCATTGTGGGCGTCATCGGTGCCAATGGCGCCGGCAAGACCACCCTTTTCCGGATGCTGACCGGATCGGAAAAGCCCGATTCAGGCACGCTGCGCATCGGCGAATCGGTCAAGCTGGCGTATGTGGACCAGAGCCGCGATTCGCTGGATCCCAAGAAAACCGTGTGGCAGGAGATCTCAGACGGACTGGACAATATCCAGGTGGGCGGCTACGTCATTCCGAGCCGGGCCTATCTGGCGCGCTTCAATTTCAACGGCGGCGACCAGCAGAAATTGATCGGCCAGATCTCCGGCGGTGAGCGCAACCGCGTGCACCTGGCAAAGACCCTCAAGAGCGGCGGCAATGTGCTGCTCCTGGACGAGCCTACCAACGATCTGGATATCGAGACCCTGCGCGCTCTTGAACAGGCCCTGCTCGATTTTCCCGGATGCGCGGTGGTCATTTCCCACGACCGCTGGTTTCTGGACAGGATCGCCACGCACATTCTTGCCTTTGAGGGCGACTCGCGGGTCGCCTGGTTCGAAGGCAACTATGCGGACTACATCGTTGACCGGCGCAAGCGCATGGGCGAAGACGCGGACAAGCCGATGCGAATCCGATACCGGCCTCTCAGTGGATGATCTGGCGGTTTCCTGATCCGCGGAGCCACCCGTTCTGTATTTTGAATTGAATGCATGGATCGCCTGCGAAAAATAAAGTTTTCGGAAATTTCCCGGCGCGATGCGGCGCTGATCGGATTGCCGGCGCTGCTGATCGTGATTGCGGCCTTCTGGGGCGCCTACCAGTTCGTCAAACCGGCGCCGCCTGGTTCCTTTGTCATCTCGACCGGAAGCGTGGACGGCGCCTATCACGCGGTAGGACTGCGCTACAAGGAAATCCTTGCACGCCAGGGCGTCACGGTTGAATTGAAAACGTCGGCCGGGGCGGTCGAAAACCTCAACCGCCTGGCCGATGAGAATTCGCAAGTGGAAGTCGGCCTGGTCCAATCCGGCACCGGTGCCGCCGATGAATATCCCGGCCTGGTCACGCTGGGAAGCGTCTACTACGAACCGATATGGATTTTCTATCGCGGCCCGCGGCTGGAGGACGAACTGCGCCGCCTGCGCGGCAAGCGCATCGGGATAGGCGGCATGGGCAGCGGCACGCGAAAAATCGCCACCCAGTTGCTGCTGGTCAACGATGCCTGGTCGCCGCCTACTCAAATACAGGATCTGAGCGGCGAAACCGGCGCTGCGGGGCTGCGCCAGGGCTCCCTCGATGTGCTGTTTCTCGTCGGACCTGTGGAATCTCCCACCATCCGGTCCTTGCTCCACGATCCGGAAATTCGATTGCTGAGTTTCGACCGCACCGCTGCCTATACCAATGTATTTCCACACCTGGCCGTGGTGAAACTTCCCGAGGGCGGCATCAATCTGCAGCACAACATTCCACCCAATGAGGTGACTCTGCTCGCACCGACCGCCAATGTCATTGTCAAGGAAGACCTTCACCCCGCGCTGGTCGACCTGCTGATGCAGGCAATGGCGGAAGTCCATGGCGGCAACGGTCTGCTGCACAAGGCCGGCGCATTTCCGGTTTTGCACGACATCGAATTTCCGGCAAGCAGGGAAGCGCAGCGCTTCTACAAGTCCGGTCCGCCTTTTCTGCAGCGCTACATGCCGTTCTGGGCCGCCACTCTGGCCGATCGCATCATCGTGCTTTTAGTGCCGCTGCTGGTGGTGCTGCTGCCGGTCGCACGCTTCGCCCCGACGGTGTATTACTGGCGCATCCGCTCACGGATCTACCGCTGGTATGGCGAGCTGAAATTCCTGGAACTCGAAATCATGGAGCGCTTTGACCCGCAGCAGATCAGGCGCTATACCGAAAGACTCGACGATCTCGAAAAACGCGCCTATACGCGCCCGCTGCCGATCGCATTTACCGGAGAGGTCTATACCCTGCGCCAGCACATCGACATGGTGCGCCGGATGATAGGTTCGCAGGCAAAATCGGCTGGGGCAGACACCCGCCTGGCAGGCCCGCTGCATTTACCCGCTTAACCCCTGTCAGGACGCCGTTATTTCAGCGGCGCCTGCCAGAGCCCAGGATCCCGCCCAATACGCCGCGGACAATTTCGCGGCCGATCTGCGAGCCGACGGTTCGAACCGCGCTTTTGGCGAGCATTTCCATGAGGCCAGCCTGGTGCCCGCCGCGCGGCCCGGTTGTACCCATCAGGATCGACCCCAGTGCCCCCATGGCGCCGCCTGCAATTGCCGGTTGTGCTGCGGGCGACAGCGATGGCGCACCCTTTTCATCCGCGCGGGACTTGAGTTTTTCATAGGCGGATTCACGGTCGATGGACTTTTCATAGTGCCCGTACAGGACCGATGACCTGATCAGCGATTCGCGCTCCGCGTCGGTAAGCGGTCCTATGCGCGAATTCGGTGGCAAAACAAACGCTCGCTGCACGATGCCGGGCGCACCCTTTTCATCCAGAAAGGAGACCAGTGCTTCACCCACCTGCAATTCGGTGATCGCCTGTGCGGCACTGAAGCCGGGATTCGCACGCATGGTCTCGGCGGCGGCCTTGACGGCTTTCTGATCCCTGGGCGAAAACGCGCGCAGGGCATGCTGCACGCGGTTGCCCAGTTGTCCCAGCACCGCCTCCGGCACATCCAGCGGGTTCTGCGTCACGAAATAGACGCCCACGCCCTTGGAACGAATCAGCCGCACCACCTGCTCGATCCTGTCGAGAAGCACTTTGGGCGCTTCGCTAAAGAGCAGATGCGCTTCGTCGAAGAAAAACACCAGCTTCGGCTTCTCCGGGTCGCCGATTTCCGGAAGGTGTTCAAACAACTCCGAGAGCAGCCAGAGCAGGAAGGTTGAGTACAGCTTGGGTGAGTTCAACAGCTTGTCTGCAGCCAGGATATTGATCACGCCGCGGCCTTCGGCGTCGGTCTGCATGAGATCTGCGATATCCAGCATCGGCTCGCCGAACATGGCCTCGCCCCCCTGCTGCTCCAGCGCCAGCAGCCCGCGCTGAATCGTTCCGACGGATGCCGCCGAAACATTGCCATACCGGGACTGAAAATCGCGCGCGTTCTCGCCCACGTGCTGCAGCATGGCGCGCAGGTCCTTCATGTCGAGCAACAGCAGACCGTTGTCATCCGCGATCTTGAACGTCAGCGTCAGCACACCTTGCTGGGTGTCGTTCAGATTGAGCATGCGCCCGAGCAGCAGCGGACCCATGTCGGAAATAGTGGCGCGCGCGGGGTGTCCGCTCCTGCCCCACACGTCCCAGAAAACCACGGGGCTTGCCGCAAACGGGAAATTGCCAATACTCAGCGTTGCAAGCCGCTCCTTGAGCCGGGAATTCATCGCGCCCGCGCAGGCCAGCCCCGCAAGGTCACCCTTGACGTCCGCCATGAACACCGGCACACCGGCGCGCGAAAATGCCTGCGCCATGACCTGGAGGGTCACCGATTTGCCGGTTCCCGTGGCACCGGTAATCAGCCCGTGGCGATTGGCCAATCCCGGAAGAATGGAAATTTCCTGCGTGCCCGCGCGCGCGATGGTTAGGGGTTCGATCATGCACTCCTCTTGGTTGTCATTTCCGCCGCGTCAGCGCCCGAACAAACCTTTGAGCCGATTCTTGACCGCGTCGGCAGCCGCAGGCGCCGGCTGCGCCCCGCCCTTGCCCGGCGCTGCAGCCCCCTGCGTCGTGCCACCGCCGAACAGCCCCCCGACGCCCTTGCTGATGCCCGAGAACAGTGCGCCATATTGAATGTCGTATTGCACCGCGTCGAGCTTGCCGTATATCTTCACAGGAATCGTGATGCCTGCCGCATCGTCGCGCCCCTGTTGACCGGTGATGGTGGCAACCAGGGAAGCTTTTGCAGTGTAGTCGACACGAGAGTTGCCGATGTCCACGTCGCCGCTGCCGCCTACTCGCAACAACGGGGATTTCAGGGAAAGATCATCGTTGTGCGCCACACCCTTCTTGATCGCGAAGCTTGCGCTCATTTCGGAAAAATCAGTTTTTTGCGCCCAGTCCGCGCCTTGTGAACCCGATTTCGAACCGAAGGTACTTGCCTTGCGGAAGGTCTCCGCCAGATTGATGCCTTTGTAGGCGCCATCCTTCAACTGGAATTTCGCACTGCCGTCCATTGCGCGTTTCATCGCGCCAACAGTCGCACCGCTCAGGGTGACATCCAGCGACACATCCCCCCTGCCCTCGGCAATGTCCTTGTCAGCAAGATCGCGCAACAGCGGATTGATGGCAACCGCCCTGACGTCCTCCTTGATCGCAATCTGGTTCGCATTGGCATCGGCCGAGAAACTGCCGTTCAAAGTGCCTTCGTAAAGACTCGCGGAATGCGGGGCCACATTGAGTTTGCCGTTTTCCAACCGCATCTCCGCCTTGATGTCGGCCAGCTTGAGGCGCTGCGCCTGCAGCGTACCTATCTGGATTTTCCCGGTGACGGTGCGCCGCTGCAGCGGCGAGAGATCGACCGGAGGATCCCCCTCTGAACTGGTTGCGCCGCCCGATCGCATATATCGATCAAGGTTGAGTTTGTCGATGCTGATATCAAAATTCGCGTTCAGCGGTTCCAATTTGGCAGCCGCCAGTTTGGCGTGGATGCTGGTCTCGTCGAACTTCGCGGCGACTTCCGAGGCCATGGTCTGCTTGTCCAGATCCGCCTTGAACGCAGCCTGTATCGACAGCGTCACCGTTTTTTGCGGAATCATCGGCCCGCTCAGTGTCACATTGGCCGCGATTGCGGGCATATCCCAGCTTCTTGCCGCGAGGTTGGCCAGAACCGGCGTAGCAATCTGCGCCTTCAGCGTATCCCCCCCGGTACTGGCATCTATGTCGAGCACTGCCCTGGATATCGACAAAGCCGAAGCAGAACCGGACAGCGCCTCGAGCCTCAGCAGCGCGGACGCGGTACGCTGCGGCCCGGTCAACTTGGCGCTTGCGGCGACCACGGAACCGGAGGCTTTGGCTGGTGTAATTTCAATGCGCGGTACATCGAGCATCACAGCCAGGACATCGCGATCGAGCATACCGTCGGCCCGGACCTGCAATCCCCTGACGTCGACAAGATTCCTGCCGCCATCAACGGCAACATCACCACTGGCACGAAGATTCAACCCACTCAGATTGGCTGCATTTCCCGTTACCCGGGCATCGAGCCCGGTCAGAGCGAATGACGAATGGGCGAGATTGATTCTGGCCGAACCGCTCAGATCGAGCTTCAATCCCACTTCCGGTTTTGTTCCGGTAACCGCCACGCTCAGGCTGATCGGGCTCGGGGCATCCTCCTCCAGGCGTCCGGTCCGGAGGTTGAATCCGGCCACCTTGACTTCCTGGCCGGAGGATTCATCGCGATAATTGACCTGGGCGTCCTGGATCCTGAATTCGGCGACCCTCAGTTTTGGCGGTTTCGATTTGTCGACATTCCCATTCGGCGCGGCTTTCGGCGATGCCTGTTCCTGCGCCGCGGCGAGATCCTGAAAATTGAATCGGCCGTCCTTGAATTTCACGATATTGGCCCGCAATCCTGACAATGCCAGCACGTCCACGGCAACTTCGCCGGCAAGCAGCGGCATCACCCGCACACCGATCTCCAGGGAATCCAGTGAAACAAAGACCTTGTCGCTGGAACGCTCCGACAGAACGGTCTTGCCCAGCGTCAGTCCGATCACGGGAAAAATACGCAGCCCGGGCGAGCCTTCGATGCTGAGCGTGCGTTGCTTTTCCTCTTTCAGATAGCGCTCGAGCAGCGGCTTGACGAACGCGCCATCGACGATGACGGCAACCGCCGTCAGGGAAATGACGCAAAAGGCCACCAGGCCGACTACAGCAAAGCCGAAATACCTCAGCATTTTCATTGTTTCATTCCCTGAATGACATCGCCTTGCCGATGAATTTTTTGCGCCCGCTCCTGTCCTCTATTTCAGCAAATATCGGCAAATAGAGTTCGGATACGTCGCGCGCCTTCATCACGGCACGCTTGAGCGCCACGCGGGCAGCCGGATTGCCCAGAGTTGCGCACCGCCTCCATCATCACGCCGGCATTGCGCAGCACTGGGTTACGCGCGTTTTGTGTAACAGTTCGTAAGGAACCGTGCCGGCCATGCCAAAACTCGGCGCAACATCGACAATAAACACCAGATAGAATTTCAGTCGCAGACCCGTGCTCCCCCCAAGAACAGAAGCAAGGCCTGCATTATATTCAGATGCCCCGGCAGGCATCAGGCAAACCGTACCGGGTCCGAGACAAATGCAACAATTTGTATAAAATTTCGGCTCTCCCGCGCCAGCATCTCCCGGTCAGCGCCGATCGCCCCGCGTTCATTGATGTCTGTCAATTCTTTTGCCGGTCGATTCATGCAGAATTGCGCCGTCGCTGCATACGAACAAGGCGGGATTGGTTCAGGCTGGCGGTCGCGGCACGCTGCTGCGGTCGGAACTGGCGTGAATAATTTCATGATTTGACGAATTGGTTTGGCCCATGCGACTGGGTTCTCGCTTTTTCCGCGTCGAATCATGCACAATCGCGCCGTTGCCAAAATCAGGGCGGGATCCGTTCATGCTGGAAGTCTCGGCACTCTGCTGCGTACGCGGCGAGCGCGAAATATTTCAAGATCTGACATTTTCCGTCGGCCCGGGCGAATGGATTCACGTCCGCGGGGAAAATGGCGCCGGCAAGACCACACTGTTGAAGGCCTTGTGCGGATTGCTGCGGCCCATGAAAGGCGTGGTCACCTGGATGGGGCAACCCATCGACCAGAACCGCGACGAGTATCATCGCGCGCTCGCCTATCTGGGCCACGCAACTGCATTGAAAGACGACATGGATGCCAGCGAGAACCTGCTTGCCAGCTGCGCCGTGGCCGATGCGCCACCGGTGCAGCCGATTGGCGATGCGCTGCGCATGCTCGGACTCAACCCCGCCAACCGCGCACCGATAAGGACACATTCCCAGGGGCAGAAGCGCCGCGTCGGCCTGGCCCGTCTGGCGCTCACCCCGGCGAAGCTGTGGATTCTGGACGAACCGCTGGCCGCTCTGGATACCGGAGCGGTGGCCTCTATTCTCCGCTTGCTCGATCACCATCTCGATCAGGGTGGCTCGCTTGTGCTGACCAGCCACCAGGCGGTGGATCTGGCGCGCCCGGTGCGTGAAGTCTGGGTTGGCGCCGCGCCAACGTTCGCAGCGTGAACGCCTTCGCCGCGATCATCCGCCGCGATCTGCTGCTTGCGTTGCGGCGAAAATCGGACCTTGCCATGACCTTGTTTTTTTTCATCATGGTGGCGAGCCTGTTCCCCCTGGCAATTGGCCCCGAGGCGGCACAGTTGCGCACCATTGCCCCCGGGGTGCTCTGGGTCGCCGCCCTGCTTGCGTCCATGCTGTCACTGCCGCGGTTGTTCGAGGCGGATTATCTCGACGGCTCGCTCGAGCAGCTGGCGCTCTCGCCACAGCCGCTCGCATTGATCGCGCTGGCGAAGATCCTGGCGCATTGGCTCAGTTCCTGCGTCCCGCTGGTGGTGCTGGCGCCCCTGCTGGCGCTGCAATACGGGCTGGAACCGCGCGCGGTATGGATACTGTGTATTTCACTCGCACTGGGCACGCCGTTACTCTCGCTGCTGGGCGCCATAGGTGCGGCGCTGACGCTGGGTGTTCGCGGCGGCGGGGTCCTGGTGGCCTTGCTGCTGATGCCCTTGTACGTTCCGGTATTGATCTTCGGCGCCGGCGCGGTGGACGCGGATGCCTCCGGGCTCGGTGTCGGGGCCAATCTGTCGCTGATTGGCGCCATGCTCGCGGCAAGCCTGTTCCTCGCACCGCTTGGAACGGCGTCGGCACTTCGTATCGCGCTAGAATAGGACCCGCAAATGTTCAGCCTAATTAACTGGTTTCGATTCGCCTCTCCCCAGACCTTCTATCCGCTAGCGGGGCGCATGATGCCCTGGTTTTTCGGCGTGGCAGCAGGATTGGCGGCAGCCGGGCTGTACATTGGTTTCTTCGTCGCCCCCACTGACGCGCAACAGGGCCAGGTCTACCGCGTCATCTTCATCCACGTCGCGGCATCCTGGCTGTCGATGTTCATCTACCTCGTCATGGCGGGCTGGGCCGCAATCGGCCTGGCCCTCAATACACGCCTTTCTTTCATGATGGCACGGGCGCTGGCGCCAACCGGGGCCATGTTCGCCTTCCTGTCGCTGTGGACAGGGGCGCTTTGGGGCAAGCCGACCTGGGGCGCATGGTGGGTGTGGGATGCACGCCTGACATCGGAACTCATCCTGCTTTTCCTTTATCTGGGCGTAATGGCACTGCAGGCGGCGATCGACGATCCGCGCCGCGGCGACCGTGCCGGCGCATTGCTTGCGATCATCGGCGCGATCAATGTACCCATCATCTATTTCTCGGTGATCTGGTGGAATACGCTGCATCAGGGGGCGTCGGTCAGCGTCACCCGCGCACCGTCGATGGCCAAGACCATGCTCTGGGGAATGTTACTGATGTCTCTTGCCTGCTGGATGTACAGCATTGCCATGTGCCTCGCGCGCGCGCGCTGTATCATGCTGGAGAGGGAAAAGCACACCGGATGGGTGGCCGAACTGGCCGGAGGCGGACGATGAACTGGTCCAGTCCAGCGGAGTTTTTTGCCATGGGTGGCTACGCCTTTTACGTCTGGGGAAGCTTCCTGGTCTTTGCCCTGGCGATCGCTGCAGAAACTATTTTTGTCATCCACCGTCGAACCCGTCTGCTGCGCCAGTTGCAACACGACCACGAACAAGAAAAGACCACGAACCCATGAAACCACGCCACAAACGATTTGCATTCATTGCCGCGGGTGTCGTATGCCTTGGCGTTGCCGTCGCGCTTGTCCTCAATGCATTCCAGAGCAATCTGGTGTTCTTTCACAGCCCCTCCGATGTGATCGCCGGCACCGCGCCGAAGGATCGCACCATCCGGATCGGCGGCCTGGTTCAGACTGGAACGGTCAAACGCGTCGGCGACGGACTGACGGTTCAGTTCGATGTGACCGATACGGTAAAAACCATCGCCGTGGCCTACCTGGGAACGCTTCCCGACCTGTTCCGCGAGGGCAAGGGCGTGGTGGTACAGGGCAGGATGCGGCCCGATGGTGTGTTTCAGGCGAGCGAGGTTCTGGCCAAGCACGATGAGAACTACATGCCGCCGGATGCCGCGCACGCTGTCGAGCAGGCGCAGAAAGCGGCCAAGACCATTCAATGAGCACCGCAATAGTCAATCGCCCGCCCTTTGCTGCGGGCGCGGCAAATCAACGAAAAATCCGGAGGCACTTTGACCGCTGAACTCGGGCATTTCGCCCTGATACTCGCGCTGTTCGTCGCCTCGGTACAGGCGCTCCTGCCACTTGCCGGCGCGGCACGCGGCGACAACGCATGGATGGCCATCGCGCGACCGGCGGCGCAATTGCAATTCACGCTGGTTGCCGCAGCGTTCGGCTGTCTGTCCTGGGCCTTTGTGCAAAATGATTTTTCTGTTCTGTATGTGGCCAATCAGTCGAACTCGCAACTCCCGCTCGCCTATCGCATCGCTGCGGTATGGGGCGGACACGAAGGATCGTTGCTGCTGTGGAGCCTGATGCTGTCCGGCTGGACCATCGCGGTATCGCTGTTCTCCCGGCAACTGCCGCAGGCGATGGTTGCGCGCGTTCTCGGCGTGCTCGGTCTGGTCAGCGTCGGATTCCTGCTTTTCATACTGCTGACATCGAACCCGTTCGAGCGCCTGCTGCCGGCGGCCGCAGATGGACGCGACCTAAACCCACTGCTTCAGGACCCGGGCCTTATCATCCACCCGCCCATGCTCTACATGGGTTATGTCGGGTTCTCGGTTGCCTTCGCCTTTGCAATCGCGGCGCTGCTTGCGGGCCAGCTCGACGCGGCTTGGGCGCGCTGGTCCCGCCCCTGGACCACGGCGGCCTGGATTTTCATGACCTTGGGCATCGCACTGGGCAGCTGGTGGGCGTATTACGAACTGGGCTGGGGCGGGTGGTGGTTCTGGGACCCGGTGGAGAACGCCTCCTTCATGCCCTGGCTGGTGGGCACGGCGCTGGTCCATTCTCTCGCGGTCACGGAAAAGCGCGGCAGCTTCAAGAGCTGGACGGTGCTGCTGGCGATCAGCGCGTTCTCCCTTTCGCTGCTGGGAACCTTTCTGGTGCGCTCGGGCGTGTTGACCTCGGTGCACGCCTTCGCCACTGATCCTAGGCGCGGCGTCTTCATTCTCATTTTTCTTTCCGTCGTCATCGGCGGGTCGCTGGCCCTGTTTGCCTGGCGGGCGCCCAAGGTGCGCCTGGGCGGCAGTTTCGAGCTGGCCTCGCGTGAAACGCTGTTGCTGACAAACAACGTACTGCTCGTGGTTGCCGCGAGCTCGGTGCTGCTGGGCACGCTTTATCCGCTGATCATCGATGCGCTCGGCCTGGGCAAGCTCTCGGTCGGGCCGCCTTATTTCAATACCGTGTTCGTCCCGCTGATGGTACCGCTGATGATTCTCATGGCACTGGGACCGTTGACCGCCTGGAAACAGGCCGACTTGCGCGCAGTGCTGCGGCGCATGCCAGGCGTCCTGACCTTTTCTCTCATTGCGGGGGTCGGGTTCGCCGCTCTTCTGGGCGAGGTGAAATTCGCCGCGGTGCTGGGCATCGGCCTGGCGACATGGATCCTCGGCGGCGTTGGCATGACCATATGGGACCGGCTGAGAATCACCGGCACGGGCAATATTTCCGCGGCAATGCTGCGCCAACCACCTTCCTGGTACGGCATGCACCTTGCCCACCTGGGTATCGCCGTAGTTGCCGTTGGCATCACCGTGGTCAGCAACTACGAAAACGAAAAGGATGTGCGCATGGCCCCCGGCGATGTGGTCGCCATCGGCGGCTACGACTTGCGCATGCTGGCGGTGCGCGAGAGCAACGGGCCGAATTACCGCGCGCTCACCGGCGAAGTCGAGATGTCCAGGAACGGCGCGGCTTTGCGCACCCTCTGGCCGGAGAAGCGTTTTTACAACTCCTCCGCCATGCCCATGACCGAGGCCGCGATCGATACCAGCGTCCTGCGCGATGTCTACGTTTCCCTGGGTGAACAACTCGAGGGCGGCGCCTGGACCGTGCGCGTTTATTACAAACCGATGGTCGACTGGATCTGGGGCGGTGCCCTGCTCATGGCACTGGGCGGCCTGCTCGCTGTGCTGGACAAACGCTACCGCTTGGGTGCCCGGCGACAGGCGGGCGCGACAAGGCTCTCGGGCATGGAGGCCGGCGCATGAGCAAATATCTCTGGCCGCTGGGCATCTTCCTGGTCCTGGTGGTATTCCTTGGCGTAGGGCTGACGCTCGACCCCCGCGAAGTGCCATCGCCGCTGGTGGGCAAGGCCGCACCGGCGTTCGAACTGCCGCAACTGCACGAACCCGCACGGAAATTCTCGCCCGCAGAAATGAAAGGGCGTGTCTGGATGCTCAATGTCTGGGCCTCGTGGTGCGTTTCCTGCCGTGACGAGCACCCGGTGCTGGTCGAGCTGTCGCGTACCAAGGTGGTGCCGATTTACGGTCTCGACTACAAGGATTCGCGCACCGACGCGCTGCGCTGGCTCACGCAGTTCGGCGACCCTTACGACCTTAGCGTCGCTGACGTCGACGGCCGCATCGGCATTGAATATGGCGTCTATGGTGTGCCCGAAACCTATGTCATCGACAAGGCGGGCACCATCCGCTACAAACATATCGGCCCGGTAAATCAGGAAGCCTTGAAAAAAACCATCCTGCCGCTCATCGCGGAGTTGAACAAATAATGCGCACGCTAATTCTCCTGCTGGTCGCACTGCTTGCCGGCCAGGTTTTTGCACGCGAAGCCGTGCCCGTCGCCGAGGATCCGGTAATCGAACAACGCCTGATCGATATTTCCGGCGAATTGCGATGCCTGGTCTGCCAGAACGAATCGCTGGCGGCCTCGCATGCCGAACTCGCGCTCGATCTGCGGCGCGAAATCAGAACCCTGATCGCCCGCGGCGACAATGACGACGCTATCAGGACGTTCCTGACCGACCGTTACGGCGACTTCATTCTCTACCGCCCACAATTCAAGCGAACCACCCTGCTGTTGTGGCTGGGCCCGGCGCTGTTGCTGCTGCTCGGCCTGGGGCTGTTGTTCCGGCAACTTCGCCGGCGCTCGCGGGAATCGAAAGCCTCCGATCCGACCGACGTCGAGCTCAGCCATGACGAGCGTGCCACGCTCGCCAAACTGCTTACCGAGGAAGCGCCCCCCGCCTCGAGCGGCAAAGGGGGG
The DNA here is from genome assembly GCA_903859155.1 of uncultured beta proteobacterium. Lineage (GTDB taxonomy): Bacteria > Pseudomonadota > Gammaproteobacteria > Burkholderiales > SG8-39 > 2-02-FULL-62-17. Next base: position 18,355 of record CAIOLO010000080.1, on the reverse strand, counting down.
AAATCATGATCGAGTTCCTCATCGGCGCAAGTGTTCTGCTCGCCCTGGCGCTGGTGGTTCTGCTGCGCCCCCTGCTGCGCCGCGACGCGGCCGATACCCCCGTCGCCCGCGCGCAGATCAACGCCAGAATTTACGGCAATCAAATGGCCGAACTCGAAACCGACCGGGCCAACGGGATTCTCGACCCCTCCGTGTACGATCAGTCTCGACGTGAACTGGAGCGCCGCGCGCTCGACGAAATTCAAGACGACGCGCCGCCGGTTGCGCGGACAACCCGATGGCCCGCGGTGGCCCTGGTGGTCATCGTTCCGGTCGCCGCCATCCTGACCTATACCGCACTGGGAACCCCGGCCGCGATTGTCGTCAACCGGGTCGACGAGCACGCCCTGAGCGCGGATAAAATCAACAGCATGGTTGCCGCCCTCGCCCAGCGCCTGGAGGCCAATCCCGACGATCTCAAAGGCTGGGTGATACTGGCCCGCTCCTACAAGGCGATGGGAAAACTGCCCGAGTCGATCGCGGCGTTTGAGCGCGCCGGCAGCGCGATCGATGACAATCCCCAGAACCTGGTCGATTTTGCCGAGGCGCTTGCCCATACCAGCAAGGAAAGTTTTCAGGGGCGTGGCATGAAGCTGATCGAGCGGGCGCTCAAACTCGCCCCGGATCACGTGCCCGCGCTGATATTTGCCGGTAGTGCCGCGTTCGAGCGCTCCGATTACCCTGGTGCCGCGCGTTACTGGCAGAAGGCGGTCGCACAATTGCCGCCAGATTCGGACGAGGCGCGCGCGGTGACTGAAGCCATGTCCCGCGCCAATGCCGCGATGGGGCAGGGCAATTCCGCAGTCGCACCCGTGGCCAAAGGAGTGGAAAAATCGCCCTCAGCCGCAAGCGGCAAAGGCGGTGCCGCCATTCGCGGCGTGGTGTCGCTGGCCCCGGCACTGGCCGCAAAGGCGGGTCCCGACGACTCCGTGTTTGTATTCGCGCGTGCCGCCGAAGGACCGCGTACGCCGCTGGCCGTCATGCGCGCCAAGGTCAAGGATCTGCCGCTGAGCTTTGCACTCGACGATTCCCAGGCGATGTCACCCGAATTGCGCATTTCCCTGTTTCAGCGCGTTCGCATTGAAGCGCGCATTTCGCGCACTGGCAATGCGATACCCCAATCCGGCGACCTGCAAGGCGCAAGCGGCATCGTTGCCGCGGGCGCCTCCGGGCTGCGCGTTTCGATCGATCAGCCCGTCCCCTGAGGCGCCGATGATCGCAGCAGCCTGCCGGGCGCTGCTGGCGTCAGGCGGGCACCGCAGGCATCGTGGGCCACGCCGACGCGCGGCCGGCTGCGCCCGCCGCAATCAGGTATTTTGCACCACGATGTTGGGAAACTTCGAGCTCATGTCCTTCGCCCGCTCGGCAAGTTTCACCGCCACTCGACGGCCGATTTTTCGGTAGATCTCGGCCGCCGCACTTTGCGGATCGGCCACCACCGTCGGATTGCCGGAGTCCGCCCGCTGGCGAATGCTCATGTCCAGCGGCAATTGACCTAGCAGTTCCGTGCCGTAATCCTGGCACATCTTCTCCGCGCCGCCGGTCCCGAAGATCGCCTCCTGGTGGCCGCAATTGGAGCAGACGTGCATGGACATATTTTCCACAATGCCAAGAATCGGCACGCCAACCTTCTCGAACATCTTCAGACCCTTGCGCGCGTCGATCAGCGCGATGTCCTGCGGTGTGGTGACAATTACCGCACCTGTGACCGGCACTTTCTGCGCCAGTGTCAGCTGGATGTCGCCGGTGCCGGGGGGCAGGTCGACAATCAGGTAATCGACGTCGCGCCAGTTGGTCTGGTTGAGCAACTGCTCCAGCGCCTGCGTCACCATCGGACCGCGCCAAACCATCGGCGTATCGGTATCGATCATGAAGCCGATCGATATCGCCTGGATGCCGTGTCCCATCATCGGCTCTATACTTTTGCCGTCGTTGGACTCGGGCCGGCCGGTAATACCCAGCATCATCGGCTGGGACGGGCCGTAAATGTCCGCGTCGAGTATGCCGACCGTGGCGCCCTCGTCGGCCAGCGCCAGGGCGAGGTTGGTCGCGGTGGTCGATTTGCCCACGCCCCCCTTGGCCGAGGCCACCGCGATGATGTTCTTCACACCCGGAACCAGCTTGACCCCGCGCTGCACCGAATGCGCGTCTATGCGGCTCACGACGTTCACCTCGAGGCCGGCAATGCCGGGCAATGCCGACAGGCAGGTATGAATGGCAAGGCGTATGGGTTCGCGCTGGGTGCGGCTCGGATAACCCAGAGTGGCATCTACCGTGACATTCGCGCCATCGAGTTTGATGCTGGTCACCGATTTGCTGCTCACCAGGTCCTTGCCGGTGTTTGGATCGATCACGCTTCGCAGCGCATCGCGGACTTGATCCTGGGTAATTGTCATGTATTGGGCTCCGGCCGGTGGTTGGAGGGGGTGATTTTACTGTTTTTCAACACGGAAACCCCCTAAGCCGCGCTAAAATAAGGGTTTTCAAGAATCATCGATGCTGCGTCGACTCTTCGTCACGACCGCCCTGCCCTACGCAAACGGTCCCTTCCACATCGGCCACATCATGGAGTATATCCAGGCTGACGTCTGGGTACGATTCCAGCGCATGCTCGGCAACGAGGTGCATTTCATGGGCGCCGACGATGCGCATGGCGCGCCCATCATGCTGGCCGCGGAAAAGGCGGGCACCACGCCGGAGGCCTTCATCGCCGGCATTGCCGCAGGGCGCAAGCAATACCTGGATGGCTTCCACATTTCCTTCGACAACTGGCATTCCACGCATTCCCCGGAGAATGCCGAACTGTCGCGCGGAATCTACGCGCGCTTGAAGGAGGCGGGACTCATCTACACGCGCTCCATCGAGCAGTTGTTCGACCCGGTCAAGGGCATGTTCCTCGCCGACCGCTACATCAAGGGGGAATGCCCCAATTGCGGCGCCAAGGACCAGTACGGCGACGCCTGCGAGAACTGCAGTTCGGTCTACGAGGCCACGCGCCTGGTGAATCCCTACTCGGCGCTCTCGGGAGCGAAGACCGAACTGCGCAGCTCGGAGCATTTTTTCTTCCGCCTGTCCGACCCCAAGTGTGTCGCCTTCCTGAGGGAATGGATCAACAAGCCCGGGCGTCTGCAATCGCAGGTGTCCAACAAGGCCAAAGAATGGCTCAACGGCGAAGGCGACAAGGCTCTGGGCGACTGGGACATCTCGCGCGATGCACCGTACTTCGGTATCGAGATCCCGGACGCGCCCGGCAAATACTTCTATGTGTGGCTGGACGCACCGGTGGGCTACTTCGCCAGCCTCAAGCAATACTGCGCGAGAAAGGGCCTCGATTTCGATGCCTTCGTCCGGCCCGAAAAAAGCAAGGCGCAGGGCACCGAGATGATCCATTTCATCGGCAAGGACATCATCTACTTCCACACCCTGTTCTGGCCGGCGACGCTCGAGTATTCCGGCTACAAGACGCCGGACCAGGTAAATGTGCACGGCTTCATCAACGTATCCGGCGAAAAGATGAGCAAATCACGCGGCACGGGTATCTCGCCGCTGAAATACCTGGAACTCGGCATGAAGCCGGAATGGCTGCGCTACTACATCGCCGCCAAGCTCAGCGCCAATGTCGAAGATGTGGATTTCAACCCCGAGGATTTCATCGCGCGGGTAAACAGCGACCTGATCGGCAAGTACGTCAACATCGCCAGCCGCGCGGCGGGATTCATTACCAAATATTTTGACGGCGAATTGCTTGCGCCCGACGGCAACAACCCGACCAATACGGTTGTTTATGCTTCAGAAGAATCGTTGACCGGCGATTACGACGCGCGCGAGTTCGGCAAGGCGGTACGCGAAATCATGCGCCTGGCCGACCTCATCAACCAGCGCTGGGATAAAGCCCGGCCATGGGACCTGGCCAAGAACATCGCCGATCCCGGGACAAAAAAACAGTTGCATGCGGTGTGCTCTGAATGTCTGGATGCTTTTCGGATCCTGACTTACTACCTTGCGCCGATACTTCCGGAAACCGCGGAGAACGTCGCAATCTGGCTCGGTTTGCCAACGCCATTGCGGTGGTCCGATTTGCGCCGGGGCATCGGCCGCAAAATGGGACCGTACCGCCACCTCATGACCCGCGTCGAAGAAAAGCAGTTCGATGCGCTGCTCGGTCTTCCCGCAGCCCCCCCCGCCAAGGAGCAAAAAACAGTGAGCGATATCCCCAAGATGTCCGTCCAGAGCCACTCGATGGCCGATGCCCAGAGGACGGTGCCGGCGCCTATCTCGATCGACGATTTCGCCAAGGTCGACCTGCGTGTGGCGAGAATCGTCAAGGCCGAGCACGTCGAAGGCGCCGACAAGCTGCTCAAACTCACCCTGGACATCGGCGCCGAATCACGCACGGTATTCGCTGGAATAAAATCGGCCTACGATCCGGCCTCGCTTGAGGGCCGGCTGACGGTCATGGTGGCCAATCTCGCGCCGCGAAAAATGAAATTCGGCCTGTCCGAAGGCATGGTGCTCGCGGCCAGCGGCGAAGCGCCCGGCATCTTCCTTCTTGCCCCGGACAGTGGTGCGCAACCCGGCATGAAGATCAAATAATGCCGCGGAACAACAACTCGACCAGCCCCGGATATCCATCCGCTTGACCATTTCGATGCCCCTGCAAACGGTACTGGCAGTCATCGTGCTATGGCTGGCCATCGCCTTGCTGGGCATCGCCTTTGCCCGCAATCTGCGCATCGTGGCGAAAATACTTTTCCCGCTGGGCGCCGCCGGCGCGCTGGTCCTGGCCGCCGCCGGCTTTGCCGCCACGCTGGGCGGCACGGCCAGCCTGGTTCTTCCGCTGGGCCTGCCCGACCTGCCGTTTCACCTGCGCATCGATGCGCTTTCCGGATTCTTTCTGCTGCTGCTGGGCTCGGTGAGCGCCGGAGTGTCCGTGTTTGCCAGCGGCTATCTGCGCCCCGGGGAAGGCAACGCCCCCGGCCTGCAATGCCTTTACTACCACGTGTTTCTGGCCAGCATGGCGCTGGTCCTGGTGGCCAACGACGCCTACGCCTTCATGGTTTTCTGGGAAACCATGGCCTTGTCTTCCTACTTCCTGGTGGTCAGCGACCATGCCAAGGCCGAGATCCGCAGCGCCGGATTCCTCTACATCCTGATCGCCCACGTGGGCGCGGTCGCCATCCTGCTTTGCTTCGGCGTTCTGCAGGGAGGCACCGGCGATTACAGCTTCGACGCCATGCGCAAGGTGGCGCTTACGCCCTTCTGGGGGACCATCGCCTTCGCGCTGGCGCTGGCGGGCTTCGGCGCCAAGGCGGGCATAGTTCCGCTGCACGTGTGGCTGCCCGAGGCACACCCGGCCGCGCCCTCGCCGGCATCCGCGCTGATGAGCGCGGTGATGCTCAAGACGGCCGTCTACGGATTTCTCCGGGTGATGTTCGATCTCATGGGCACCCAGATCTGGTGGTGGGGGGTGATCGTGCTGGCCGTCGGCCTGGCCACGGCGCTCTACGGCGTGATCTTTTCGGCGGTGCAAAGCGACATGAAGCGCCTGCTCGCCTGGTCGTCGATCGAAAACATCGGCTTCATTTTTGCCGGCGCGGGGCTGGCAATCACGTTTCGCGCCTATGAGATGCGCTCGCTCGCCGCACTGGCGCTGACCGCCATGCTCTATCACTCGCTCAATCATGGCTTCTTCAAAAGCCTGCTGTTCCTTGCCACCGGTTCGGTGCTGCACGCCACGCGCGAGCGCTCCCTGGGAAAGCTCGGCGGGCTGATTCACCGCATGCCGTGGGTTGCCTGGCTGGCGCTGGTCGGAACACTTGCCATCGCGGGCGTGCCGCCGCTCAACGGTTTCGTGTCCGAATGGCTGCTGCTGCAGGCGTTCCTCTTTACCCCGGGCTTGCCGCAGAACTACCTGAACATGTTCATTCCGGTGGCTACCGCGGTAGTGGTGCTCGCCGCGGCCCTGGCCGGCTACGTGATGGTCAAGTTCTACGGCGTGGTGTTTCTCGGCCGCCCGCGCGAAGAAAAGCTGGTCGATGCGCATGACGCCGGCCCCTGGGAGAAGGCCGGCCTGCTCTGGCTGGCAGCCGGATGCGTGATCCTCGGTCTGCTGCCGGTCAGCGTGATCGATGTGATCGACCAGGTCAACCGGCAGCTGCTCGGCCAGGGTCTTGGCAATTCGTCCAACTGGCTGTTCCTCGCGCCCATCAAACCGGAGCGCTCCAGCTACAGCCCGCTGCTGTTTCTCGCGGTGGTCGCGCTGGTGGTGCTGGCCACCTGGTATCTGGTGCGCCACTTCTACCACGGCCGCGTCCGCCGCGGTCCCGCCTGGGACTGCGGCTTTCCGTTCCAGACCGCGCGCATGCAAGACAGCGCCGAGGGCTTCGGCCAGCCGGTGCGGCAGGTGTTCGAACCGTTCTTTCGCATGCGGCGCGAGTTGCCCTCACCCGAGGACCGCGCGCCGCGCTACCGCGTCACGGTCGAGGACCATCTGTGGCACTGGCTGTATCTGCCCATAGGGCGTGTCACCGAATTCGCCTCGACGCTGGTCAACAAGCTGCAGCAGGGGCGCATTTCGGTGTACCTGCTATACAGTTTTCTCACCCTGATCGTTCTGCTGTTCCTGGTGCGATGATCACGCCGATACCATGTTAACGATAGCGGGCATCGCGGCGCAACTCACCGAGCTCATGCTCGCGGTGCTGCTCGCGCCGCTGTTTACCGGCTGGGTCAACATGTGCCGGGCCTGGATGCAGAACAAAAGTGCGCCGCCGCTGCTCACCCCTTACCGCGTGCTGCTCAAACTGTTCAACAAGGAACCGGTGCTGGCGCAAAACGCCTCGCCGCTTTTCCGCATAACGCCTTACATCATCTTCGGCTGCATGTGCCTGGCCGCGGCGATCGTGCCCACGCTCGACATCAACCTGCCCTTCAATGCCGCGGCCGACGCCATCGCGCTGGTGGGCCTGTTCGCGCTCGCGCGCGTCTTCATGTCGCTGGCGGCCATGGACATCGGCACCGCCTTCGGCACCCTGGGAGCACGCCGCGAGATGATGATCGGATTTCTGGCCGAACCGGCTCTGCTGATGGTGCTGTTCACCGCGTCGCTGATTTCCGGCTCCACCTCGCTCTCCTCCATCGTCGGCCAGCTGGGGCGCATGGAGCTGATGATCTATCCAAGCCTCGCGTTCGCCGGCGTCGCCTTCACCATGGTGTCGCTTGCGGAAAATGCGCGCATACCGGTCGACAATCCGGCCACCCATCTCGAGCTGACCATGATCCACGAGGCGATGCTGCTGGAATACTCCGGCCGCCACCTGGCGCTGATGGAATGGGCCGCCAGCCTGAAGTTGTTCGCCTATTCCTGCATCGGCATTGCGCTGTTCGTTCCTTTCGGCATTGCCGACGGCGGCAACTGGCTCGGAATACTGATCTCGCTGCCGGTGCTTGCCGTGAAACTGGCGGCCGGCGGTTTCCTGCTGGCGCTGATCGAGTCGGTCAGCGCCAAGATGCGCATTTTCCGCGCACCGGAGTTCCTCGGCACCGCGTTTCTGCTGGCGGTGCTGGCCATGCTCATCCACTTCCTGCTGGAGAGTTGATGGCACTGTCGCTGCCCTCGCAGTTCATCAACCTGCTCGCGGCGATGATGCTGCTGATCGCCTTTGCGATGCTCTCGCAGCGGCGCGTGCTCACGCTCATCAATCTGTTCGCGCTGCAGGGCCTGACGCTGACGCTCTCCACGCTGCTGGTGGCCTGGGCCACCTCGCAGCCGCACCTGTACTGGTCGGCACTGATCACGTTCTTGCTCAAGGTGCTGCTGCTGCCGTGGATCCTGCACCGGCTGGTGCGCAAGCTCAACGTCAAATGGGATATCGAGACCCTCATCAATATTCCGATGACCATGATCGTGGGCATCGTGCTGGTGATACTTGCCTTCAATCTGGCGCTGCCGATATCCGCGCTGGCAGGAACCATCACGCGCAGCACCCTGGGCATTGCGCTGGCCATCGTGCTGCTCGCGTTCCTGATGATGATCACCCGCTCCAAGGCCATTCCGCAGGTGATCGGATTTCTCGCCATGGAAAACGGGCTGTTTTTCGCGGCCACTTCGGCCACCTACGGCATGCCCATGGTGGTCGAATTGGGCATCGCGCTGGACGTGCTGGTGGGCATGGTGATCCTGGGCGTGTTTTTCTTCCAGATCCGCGAGCACTTCGACAGCCTCGATATCCGCCATCTGGAAAAACTGAAGGAAGACTGAGGCGCGCATGGAAATCTTCTTTGTCCTCGGCACTCCCCTGATCGGCGGGGCGCTGCTCGCCCTGTGGGGACACCGCGGCCTGGCCGCCGAGCTGAATCTTCTGATGAGCACGCTCACCTTCATCGCCGCCGCGGTGCTCACCGCACGGGTGATATCCGACGGCCCCATGATCACGCCGGATCACCAGTTCTTCGTGGATTCGCTGAATGTCTTCCTGGTCGCGCTCACCGCGTTCGTGGCCATGACCACCGCCATTTTTTCGCGCCCCTACATGCGCATCGAGCAGGCCCATGGCCGCCTCACTGAAACGCGCCTGCGCCTGTATCACAGCATGTACCAGTTGTTCACCTTCACCATGCTGCTGGTGCTGCTCACCAACAACATGGGCATTCTCTGGGTCGCCCTCGAGGCGGCCACGCTGACCACCGTTCTTCTGGTATCCCTGTACCGCACGCCCGCCTCGCTGGAGGCCGCGTGGAAATACTTCATCCTCTGCGGCGTGGGCATCGCGCAAGCGCTGTTCGGGACCATCCTTTTGTATATTGCCTCGGAGCGGGTGCTGGGGGCCGGTGGCGAGGCGCTGCTGTGGACACGCCTTCAGGAAGTATCCGGCAGCCTCGAGCCCACGGTCGTCTCCCTTGCCTTCGTTTTCCTGATCGTGGGATACGGCACCAAGGTGGGCCTGGCACCGCTGCACAACTGGCTGCCCGACGCGCATGCCGAGGGCCCCACGCCGGTATCCGCGGTGCTCTCGGGCCTGCTGCTCAACGTGGGGCTGTATGCCCTGGTGCGTTGCAAAGTGCTGGTGGATGGAACCTTGCATTCGCACTTCGCCGGCAACCTGATGATGGGTTTCGGTTTGCTGTCGGTGGTGGTGGCGGCCTTTTTCCTCGCGCGCCAGCGCGATGTCAAGCGCCTGTTCGCCTACTCGTCCATCGAGCACATGGGACTGATCACCTTTGCCTTCGGCATGGGAGGTCCGGTGGCCAGTTTCGCCGGACTGCTGCACATGACGGTGCATTCGCTCACCAAGAGCGCCATCTTTTTCACAGTAGGACACGCGGCGCAGAAAGCAGGCACCCAGGTCATCGATGAAATCCGCGGCCTGATCAGCATCAATCCCACGGTGGGCTGGGGCCTGCTGATCGGCACCATGGCCATCCTCGGCCTGCCCCCGTTCGGCGTTTTTGCCAGCGAGTTCCTGATGCTCACCACCGCCATGCGCGAACAGCCCTGGGCCACGCCTATTCTGCTGATATCCCTGGGCGTGGCGTTCGCCGCAGTGTTCGCCAAGGTGCAGCCCATGGTTTTCGGCGATTCGCGCGGCGAAATTTCACTCAAACGCCTGCCCTTTGCGCCGGCGCAGATTCCGGTGTTCGTGCATCTGGCCATCGTGCTGATGCTCGGCCTCTATATTCCCCCGCACCTGGCCGATTGGTACCGCCAGGCCGCCAAACTGATCGGCTAGGGAAGCGAACATGGCCTTCGAAGGATTGCAGTTGCCCATGCTCCCCCTCCACGGAGCCTCGCCGGCGTGGCACGCCCGGGTCGAAACCGCTCAGCTTCCCCAGGTGTGCCGTGCGGTCCGCGACCAGGGCGGGCGCCTGACCGCGTTGTGGGGCGCCGACAACCGCGACCAGGCCGGAGGTTTCTCGCTGCATCTTATCCTTGCCAATGGCGACGGCGCGCTGTGGCTCACCTGCCGGCTCGACGCACGGAATCCGGCGTATCCCGATCTGTCGCAATGGTTCAGCAGCGCCGATCGCCAGCAAAGGGCCATCCACGATCTGCTGGGGATCCAGGTGGAACATTCGACCGCGTTTGTCGATCGCCGGCCGTGGCTTAGCCACGGGGCCTGGAGCGGATCGGAATTTCCGCTGCGGCGCGATGCGAGCCTGGAGAACACCTCGCCTCCGGGTACGGATAACTACGCCTTCGTGCCGGTCGAGGGCGAGGGAGTGCACGAGATCCCGGTCGGACCGGTGCATGCGGGCATCATCGAGCCCGGTCATTTCCGCTTCTCTGTGGTCGGCGAGAAAGTATTGCGGCTCGAGGAACGATTGGGCTACACCCACAAAGGCATAGCCAAGCGCTTCAGCGCCCTCACCCTCAAGGAAGGCGCCCGCCTCGCAGGGAGGATTTCGGGCGATTCGACCGTGGCGTATGCCTGGGCCTATGCCATGGCCGTCGAGGCCATGACGGGCACGACGCCGCCCCCGCGGGCCTTGTGGCTGCGCGCGCTGTATCTGGAGCGCGAGCGCATCGCCAATCACCTGGGCGATCTGGGCGCCCTGGGCAACGATGGCGGTCTCGCCTTTGGCCTGGCCCAGTTCATGCGCCTCAAGGAGGATGTGCTGCGCCTGAACGCGCGCGTCGCCGGCCACCGCTATCTGATGGACGCCATTGTCCCCGGCGGGGTCATGCGCGACATCGACCGCGCCGCGCTCGACCAACTGGCCGCACAGTGCGATGCGCTCGAACCCGAAGTGCGCACGCTGCGCGAAATCTACGACGACCATGCCGGCCTGCAGGACCGTTTCATGACCTGCGGCATCCTGACCGCGGCGACCGCACGGCGGCTGGGCGTGGTGGGTTTTGCCGCGCGCGCCAGCGGCGAGGCGATGGATGCGCGCCGCTCGCCGGGGCTTGCCCCCTACGATCTGCTTGACGTGCGCGTGAGCACCGCCCGCTCCGGCGATGTCGCCGGCCGCGTCGCGGTGCGCTTCGGGGAGGTTTTCGAATCCCTGCGGCTGATACGCGCCATCGTCGAGCGCATCGCCCCGGGCCGGGAGTGCATGGAACTGCCGGTGCCGCCGGCGGGCGCCCCCGGGCTGGGCTGGATTGAGGGCTGGCGCGGCGAAATATTTGTCGCGCTGGAAGCCGGCGAGAACGGCCGCATCCGGCAGGCGCATGCGCACGATCCGTCGTGGCAGAATTGGCCCGCCCTGGAGCATGCGGTCATCGGCAATATCGTTCCGGATTTTCCGGTGATCAACAAATCATTCAATCTGTCGTACTCGGGACAGGATCTATAATTTCCATGGAAACGCTGATCAAGTTGCTGTTTCCCATTCGACGCAATCGGCGTTTCCCTCTGCATCGGGGGAGTTACGAGGGCGCGTAGGCCCCCTTGTTCAACAAGAACTTATGTACCAATTGCTCAAACAGGTTTTCGATGTCGGCATCAGGACCGAGCCGCCGCCGCCGCCCGAGGAATCGTTGCGCGTCCTCACCCAGCGCCTGGAAAACGAAATCCTGCGCCTGTTCAATGGCGCCCTGGCGATCCGCCAGGTGGATGCCGGCTCGTGCAACGGCTGCGAACTGGAAATTCACGCCCTCAACAACCCCTATTACAACCTGGAGGGTCTGGGCATCAAGTTCGTCGCCAGCCCGCGCCACGCCGACATGCTGCTGGTGACAGGCCCGGTTGCGCGCAACATGGAAGTCGCCCTCAAACGCACCTGGGAGGCCACCCCCGATCCCAAGCTGGTGGTGGCCCTCGGCGAGTGCGGCTGCGACGGCGGGATGTTCGGCGAGTCCTACGCCAGCCGCGGCCGCGTAGCCAACGTGATACCCGTGGACGTCGCCGTGCCCGGCTGTCCGCCCACACCGGCGGCCATCATGCAGGGAATTCTTACTGCAATATCCGCAAAACCCGCCGCAACGCACGACTGAAGGAACACCAGGACATGCTCGACACTTTTGATCTTGATTTTATCGGCTGGTTCTATGCGACCGCCTGCGGCATCGTGGTGATCTTCGGCCTGCTCGTGTTCGCCGTGCTTTACGCCCGCGGCATAATCAAGGAGCGCTACAAGGATTACAACATCCTCAACGACGTCATGCTGCTGATGATCTGGGTGATCGGATTCGGCGGCGCGATCGGCGTCATCGATCGCAGCCAATGGGGCCAGTTCCTGCTGCAACTGTTCTGCTGGATGCTGATGGCGCTGGTGGTGCTGTCGACGGCGAGCCGGATTTACACCGTGTACAAGCTCGGCCAGGGCGTCACCCGGCGGGACTGGATACAGATAATCGTCGGCATGACGCTGTTCGTGCTGCCGGTCATACTTTTCTGCATTGCCACCATCTTCAGCCTGCGCAGCGAAGCGGCACGCACGGCCTTCGGCATACCCTGATCGCCCATGCGGTTCGGTTGCCTGATCACCCCATAGCATGGCCAAACACCTGCACATCACCGGACGCGTACAGGGCGTGGGATTCCGCCACTGGGTCTGCGGCGAAGCCCTGACCCTGGGCCTTACCGGCTGGGTTCGCAACCGGCCCGACGGCAGCGTCGAAGCCATGGTCGACGGCATGGAGCCGCTGGTGCAGGCCATGATCGAGCGTGCGCATCGCGGCCCGCCCGGGGCGAGCGTCGATGCCATCCGCGTCGAAGATGCCCCGGGCTACTTCACCGGCTTTGAGTGGCGGCCCACCGAATAGGCACTGGAATGGCAAGCAAGTCGCAGCGGTAAAGTGCTTGCCGGTTCTGGAACAAAAGGAGCCAAAACATGCAGAACGCAGCGATTCTTTCCTTGGTATTCGCCGGCGTCACACTGGCCGCCTGCTCGCCCGGCAAGCCCGATACGCTGCAGGGTTATGCGGAAGGCGAGTTCGTGCTGGTCGCCGCACCCAACAGCGGCACCCTGCGCAAACTCCATGTGCGCCGCGGCCAGCAGGTCGAACCGGGCGCGATCCTGTTCGAACTCGATCGCATCAGCGAGGAAGCCGGGCGCAACGAAGCCGCCGGTCGCCTGCGCAACGCCGAGCAGCGCCTGGCCAATCTGCGCACCGGCCGCCGGCCCGCCGAGATCGACACCACCACTGCGCAGACCGAACAGGCGCGGGCCTCGCGCGAACTGTCCCGGCTGCAACTGAAACAACAGGAAAAGCTGTTCGATGCCGGCTTCATCTCCAGGGCCCAGTTGGACATCGCCCGCGCCAATTTCGATCGCGATATGTCACGCGTCGGCGAAACCGAGGCGGCGGGCCGCGTCGCGCTGCAAAGCCTGGGACGCGAGGCCGAAATCCGCGCCGCGCAGGCGGAAGTTGACGCGGCGCGCGCGGCGCTGGCGCAGGCCGCGTGGCGCCAGTCGCAGCGCGAGGGCATCGCGCCGGCAGCCGCCATGGTGCAGGACACCTTCTTCGTCGAAGGCGAGTGGGTGCCCGCAGGCCGGCCGGTGGCAAACCTGCTGCCGCCGCAGAATCTGAAGCTGCGCTTTTTCGTACCGGAGGCACAACTGGGTTCGATCGCCATAGGCCAGAGGGTCAGCGCCGCCTGCGACGGCTGCGCCGCGCCGATCGCGGCCACCATCAGCTATATCTCGCGCCAGGCCGAATACACCCCGCCGGTGCTCTACAACCGCGATTCGCGCACCAAGCTGGTGTTCATGGTCGAGGCGCGCCCTGCTCCCGGGGATGCGCTGCGCCTGCGGCCCGGACAGCCGCTGGATGTGAGCCTGGACAAGACCGCCGCAGCCGCAGCCGCGCCGGCAGCGGCTCGCTGAATCGGGCCGGCAAACAGGCCATGGATGATTTCGTCATCGACGTGAAGGGGCTCAACAAGAGCTTCGGCAAAAAGCACGTGGTGAAGGATTTTTCGCTGCAGGTGAAGCGCGGCGAAATCTACGGCTTCCTCGGCCCCAACGGCAGCGGCAAGACCACCTCCATCCGCATGCTGTGCGGTCTGCTCACGCCGGACTCCGGCAGCGGCACCTGCCTTGGCTACGACGTGCTGCGCCAGACCGCCGCGATCAAGCGCGAGGTGGGTTACATGACGCAGCGCTTCTCGCTCTGGGAGGACCTCACCCTTGGCGAGAACCTCGACTTCGTGGCGCGCATGTACGGCATGAAAGACCGGCGCAGCGCGGTTGCCGAAACCCTGGACACGCTGGGGCTCAGCGCGCGCCGGGACCAGCTCGCCGGATCGCTCTCCGGCGGCTGGAAGCAGCGCCTTGCGCTCGCCGCCTGCATGCTGCATCGTCCGCGCCTGTTGCTGCTGGACGAACCCACCGCCGGTGTCGACCCGAAAGCGCGGCGCGATTTCTGGGAGGAACTGCACAACCTCGCCGGGCGCGGCCTGTCGGTGCTGGTGTCCACCCACTACATGGACGAGGCCGAGCGCTGCCATCGCCTGGCCTATCTGGCCTATGGCAGCCTGCTCGCCAGCGGCACCGCGCGCGAAGTGGTGGAGCAACGCAGGCTCGCGGTGTACACGCTGTCCGGGCCGGATCCGGCCTCGCTCGCGCCGCGCCTGCGCCAAACCCCCGGCGTGCTGCTGGCGACGCCTTTCGGCAACACGCTGCACGTGGCCGGCACCGACGCGGCGCAACTCCAGGCCGCGCTGGCCTTCGTGCGCGCGGACGGGGCTTACCGCGTCGAGCGCGCCGCAGCCACGCTGGAGGATGTGTTCATCAGCCTGATGCCCGATTCCGCGGATGCGCCGCAATGAACTGGCAATCCTTTTCCCTGTCGCGCTGGCTGGGCATCATCACCAAGGAATTCATCCAGCTGCGCCGCGACCGCCTCACCTTCGGCATGGTGGTGGCCATACCGGTGATCCAGCTGGTGCTGTTCGGCTACGCCATCAACGCCGATCCGAAAAACCTGCCCGCCGCGGTGCTCGCGGCAGACCAGAGCCCGTACTCGCGCAGTTTCGTGCGCGCGCTGGAGAACAGCGGCTATTTCCAGGTGGTGCGGCAACTCAACAGCGAAAGCGAAGCCGAGGAACTGCTGGCGCGCGGCGAGGTGCAGTTCGTGGTCAACATTCCCGCCGATTTCTCGCGCCGCATCGCGCGCGGTGAAACCGGCACCCTGCTGGTGGAGGCCGACGCCACCGACCCGGGTGCCACCGCCAACGCGGTGGCCGCAATGCTGCAGCTGGCCAACAGCGCCATCGCGCGCGACCTGCAAGGCGTGCTGCAGGACCCGGTGCCGGCGACGGCCCCGGTGGAACTGCGCGTGCACCGGCGCTACAACCCGGAAGGCGTCAGCGCCTACAACATCGTGCCCGGACTGCTCGGGACCATCCTCACCATGACGCTGGTGCTGATGACGGGCCTTGCCATGACGCGCGAGCGCGAGCGCGGCACTTTCGAGAACCTGCTCTCCACCCCGGCCCTGCCGATCGAGGTGATGACCGGCAAGATCGTGCCCTACGTCATCGTCGGGCTGATACAGGTGACGCTCATCTACCTGATCGGCACCTGGCTGTTCCACGTGCCGATGGAGGGGGACATCACGCTGCTGTATTTTGTGCTGCTCATTTTCATTGCCGCCAACCTGACCATCGGCATCACCTTTTCCACCATCGCGCGCAACCAGCTCCAGTCCATGCAGATGATGGTGCTGTACTTCATGCCTTCGCTGCTGCTCTCCGGATTCGCCTTCCCGTTCCGCGGCATGCCCGAATGGGCGCAGTGGATCGGCAACCTGCTGCCGCTGACGCACTTCCTGATTTTGGTGCGCGGCATCATGCTCAAGGGCAACACGCTTTATGAACTGCTGCCCGCCGTGTGGCCGATACTTGCGTTCACGCTGGCCGTGCTGCTGGCGGGGCTGGGGTTTTACCGGCGGACGCTGGATTGAGAAAAACCCGGCGACAACCTGTGGCTATGGCGGCGTTTATTACTACATGCAATATTTTCTGGCTGATTAGTCCCATGCGCTATGTATTCTTACAATGAAATGTTTCACATTTTTTTATATCCGTTGTTACCGACGCTCGGCGCAGCATGCAGGTACCAATATGGACATCCGGCAACTGAATTCGAAATAATGGTCAAGATTTCCTGACACCGCTGTTCCACACAAGATTCCGCCGATCACCTTTGCCGCACATCGAGCACATTGACTGCGGCATCAGGTGTCTTCGTGGCAAACTTGAGTTATGCGACTCATGACAAAAAAGTGTTTCGGTGCTCACCTGCTCGCGATGGGTATCGCCATCAGCGGCTTGCTCAATCCGGTCGGCGCGCATGCCCAATACCCATCAAAACCCATTCGGCTCATCGTACCGATCCCCCCGGGCGGCGGTCCCGATATCGTCGCGCGGGTGATCGCAGACAGGCTCTCGCCCCTGCTCGGGCAACCGATCGTTGTTGAGACACGGGCAGGATCCGGCGGGAACATCGCGATGGATTTGGTGGCGCACTCGGCACCCGATGGCTACACGGTGATAATCTGCTTTGACGCCATGATCGTCATCAATCCGCATATGTACTCGAATATGTCGGTGGACCCGATGAAGGCCCTCGCGCCGATCTCCTCGTTGGTAGTCGCACGCACCTTGTTTCTCGTGACGAATCCATCGGTTCCTGTCAAAGACTTCAGGGACTTCATCGAATACGCACGCAAAGCGACGCCGCCGCTCGCGTATGCCTCCGGTGGCAATGGCAGCCAGCACCAGATGGGCATGGAATTGCTTAAAGCGCGCGCTGGAATCAACCTGCTTCACGTCCCGTACAAGGGCGGGGCACCCGCCGCTACCGCCGTGATCGCAGGCGAGGTTCCGGTGATGGTTGCCGCATCTGTGAACGTCCCCCAGATCCGGGCCGGAAAGCTGCGAATACTTGCCGCCACCGGCGAAAACCGATCACCGATGTTCCCGGAGGTTCCAACCATCGGTGAGTTCTATCCCGGCTACCAGGTATCGACCTGGATGGGTCTTTTCGGCCCGGTCGGCATCCCCGAGTCGGTGACTTTCAGGCTCCGCAGCGACATCAGGCGGGTGCTGGCGATGCCCGAGGTCAAGGATCGGATCAATACGGCGAGCTCGCTCGACGTCTATTCCGTGTCCCCCGAGGAATTCGCCGCCGTCATTCGTGCCGACAATGAGAATTACGGCTCTTTGGTGAGAAAGCTCGGCATCAAGGCGGAATAGACCTCCCTGCGTTTGTTGTCGAGCACACATCTTGGTGCGCGGCTCGTTTCTTGAGACTCGGGGTCGCAAGGCCTGGAGCCGAGCGCGGGGCGTATGTGCGGCGCAGTGAAATAGCTCGAAAGTAACCGTATTTCTGCTGCGAATAGGACTACCCTGTGCAGTCGGGCAGTGGTAATCATTGGCGACGCACCCCGCGCGCGCAGCGCGAGTAGGCCACGGGTGCCAAGCAAGGCGATCTGCGCGGACGTCACTAGATGGAGCGCGCGATGGGAACGAAGAGTGGTCCGCAGCTACCCCCCCCCCCGATAGCGCCGACGCCTTAGCCAGCCCATCGCGGGCGCTGCGCGAGCGGGCTGAAGCCGTTTCCCAGAAAAGCGCCGCGCAGTTGAGTGAAAACATCGAGTCTCTGTCGTCCGAAGCAACGCGACAGTTGCTGCACGATCTGCGCGTGCACCAGATCGAGCTGGAGTTGCAAAACGAGGATCTGCGCCGCTCGCAGCTGGAACTCGAAGCCGAGCGCTCGCGCTATTTCGATCTCTACGAGCAGGCGCCGGTGGGCTATTGCAGCATGAGCGCAAAAGGGCTGATTCTGAAAGCCAATCTCACCGCCACTACCATGCTGGGCGTGGTCCGGTCCAAACTGGTGGGACAGCTGATTTCGCGCTTCATCCGCAGGGAAGACCAGGACATTTTCTACCGCAATCGCAAGCTGCTTCTTGATTCGGGCAAGCCGCAGACGTTCGAGTTGCAGATGGTCAAGTACGACGGCACGCCATTTTGGGCGCATCTGGAAGCCAACGCGAGCCCGGTTGCTGACGGCCCGCCAGAACTGCGCTTCGTTCTGACCGACATTACCGAGCGCAAGCACGCAGAAAAAATGCTGGTCGAGAGCGCAGAAGAATTGCGCAGGGCGAATGAAAATATAAAACTCGCCGAGCGGGCGGCCAAAGCGGGGGCATATGTCTGGAACTTTAAGACCGGGGAGACAAAATGGTCGGCTGAGTTCTTCCGTTTGTTTGGTTTGGGCGTCTCCAACAACAAAGCAAGCTACGAGACTTTCAAAGCGGCCTTGCATCCAGAGGATCTACAAAAAGCCGAAAGGGAGATAGCAGAAGCAATCCGTGATCGCAAGTCGTTTGTCCAAGAGTATCGAGTGGTTCTTCCCGGAGGGG
>CAIOLO010000079.1 GCA_903859155.1 uncultured beta proteobacterium | reverse complement strand
TCGCCGGCGGTAGTCGCTTGAGCTTGGTTTCATCGACGACAAGCATTCCCTGCACCAGGGCATGGCGGCCATCCGGGAAATTGGCTTCCATCTGCGCTTCCATGAGAATGCCGCTGGCGTCGAGTTTCCTGAGGAAGTTGTCGGTGAGTTGCCCCTGCTGCTGGTAGTCGGTGAGCAGTTCCAGCGCGCCCTTGAGCAGGGAAGCCGGCTCGCCTGCGGCATCGAACAGCGGTTCGCCTTCGCTTTCATCGAACCCGGGAAAGGTTTCGTCGATGCAGACGGTCAACTGGTCGGCGCCGGTTTGTGCAAAGACAAACGGATAGCGGCGGATGAATGCCGGAATGTAGCCGGCATCCCAGCGACCGGCGGCATTCAGGTAGAGGTTTTCGCCCTCGCGCGTGCCGGTGAGGGCGTAGCAGAGCAGTTCGCCCGGCGTACCGTTCTGGGTTGTGCCGCGCGCGAAAACAATGGGGTATTCGCGGGACGCCTCTGCGAATTCGACCGCGACCAGCGGCACGACATGCGCGACCGCGGCAAAGCGGGCATTGTCCGTCAGTTTGAGTTTAAGGTGGCGATGCTGCACGCGATCGAGGGCTACGATATCCTGGTAGATCAGCAGTGTGCTCATGAGTGCATCGCGTTGAGAGATCAAAACGACATGCTGGCCGTCAGCCAGAAGCGGTTGTCCAACTTGCTGCCGTCCTGGTCGTTGCCATTGGCGGCGGGGTTGGGGTTGTAAGCCTCACGCCGCGCCCAGGTGCCTTTGAACTGCACGCCTAGCGGGCTAAGCCAGGAGAGGCTTACGCCATGCCCGCGCAGGCTGTAGGCGTTGAGGGCAGCCAGCGTATTGCCGGTGGGCGAGAGGTTATTGCGATTGACCGCAGTGATGCGGCCCCAGTCGTGAAAGGCGGTGAGATTGACTCCTTCCGGCAGGCGAAAGCGGGCTTCAAGAGTGAGTGTCTGCCCTTCCGCGCCGCCGCCTTCCACGGTGGGATAGGCTCGTATCCCGGATGATCCGCCCAGCGTGAGTCTCTCCGATGAGTCAAGATTCGTGCTGGCGGCCTGAATGGCGTACTGCCCATAGACAGAAATATCGTCGCTGACGGTCTGGTTGCGGCCGAGCGTCATTTTCCACTTTTGATAGCGGCCTGCGGTCTGCGTGCTGGCCGCATCGGCCGCCTGGTTGGCTGAGCCGGCGAGATCCACCCGACCGTTGACAAGAACCAGGCTGACGTTGGTGGCTCCGTTGCCACCGAAGCCGTCAAAGGCGTTGCCGGAGAGTGCGTAGGCGACGACATCAATGTGATAGCGGTTGGTCGAACCCAGACTGGTCCAGTTGTCAAAACTCTTGCGATCGACGTTGGCGGAGAAGCTGAGATTTGCGGCGCGCGAACGTATGACCGGGTAGCTGGCTTCCAGCCCCGCGGTTTCGGCGATGCCGCGGATGTCCAGCGACTTGTTCTCGGGGGTGATCACATTGAAGTCGAGGCGACTGCTGTTGATGCCGACACGCAAACCATCGTAGCCGACGGGAACAGTGACGCCCAGACGGCCGTACTGGCTGCCGTCGGTCTTGGTGAAGTTGGCCAGTACCTGCTCGCCGATCCCGGTGGGGCTGTCGAGGTAGGCAGTGACCGCAACTCGCTCACGGCCGGTGGCGCGTGATCCGGTGTTGTCGAGGTCTATGTTGCCGAGAAAGACAGGGGTATCGGCGATTTTGAGCACAAGGTCGGTTTCACCGTCTTGCGTGCCGGCACGAAAACTGGAGGTGGCGGAGATGCCGGGCAGGTCGTCGAGCAGCATGACGGCGCGGTCGATGGCATCGGCGTTGATCGGCTCGCCGTGCTTTTGCCGGGCTTCGACATAACGCAGTGCTGTAGCGAGCCTGAATTGTTTGGATTCGACGCCATCGAGATGCGTGCTGCCGAAGCGGCCTTCGATAATGTGTATGGTGACGGTGCCGCCGTCGATTTCCTGCCGCGGCAGGAAGGCTCGCACCACCCAGCCGCCCTGCCGGTAGCGTTCGGCAACGGCGGCGGCAGCCTTCTGCAGGTCGCTGAAACTCAGCGGCCGGTTCAGGTAGCCGGCGACGGCGACGGCCAGTTGATCTTCAGCGAGCAGCGTATTGCCGGTGAAGACGAAGCGGCTAACCGTGACGGTGACGCCCGGCACAGATTGCATTTCCTGCGGAACCGGTGCTTCGGGCTTGACCAGAGGCTTGGGGGCGACCCTGCGGTCGCGCTCGATCTGCTGCAAGAGCGAGCCTGCGTCGGGTACGGTCTGGGCGTGGGCAATCCCCGCCAACGAAATGACAACAAGTGCAATTGGAAAACGCATGGGCTTACGAGTTATCTTTACTGATCTGGATCAACCCGTCATGCGCCAGTGCGCGCTTTGCGCACGCCTGATGCAGCAAGGGATTTCGGGAGAGTTGCTCATCCCGAAAGCTTAGGCCGAAAGATAGGGAGCGTGGCTGAGCAAACCTGAGCGAAAGCCGACAGGGACGGTCGGGCTTGTTCCGTCCAGGAGGAACTGTCTATCGTTCGCTATTCGATACAGGCCGGGGCATGGAACTGGTAGCCCTCGTTGCGCAGCGTTTTGATGGGAAGTTCCTTGCCGGTGGCCTCGGCAACCCTGCGCCGCAGGCGGCGCATTTGCGTGTCGAGTCGCGCCGGGTCGGTGGTGCCGTAGTCACCACCCATCGCTTTGACAAGGGTGTGGCGGCTGACCGGTTGGCCATCGCCTGCAATAATGGTCTTGAGCACGGCAAAGTCTTGCGGGCTGAGGTCAATGGCTGCCTGGCCGGGAGGAATCAGCTTTCGTCCGGCTGACTGCAAGATCCAGCGCAGGCTGAGGCCGCCGGTGTCCAGGCGGCGCGCCAGCGCGGCGACAACACCGGCGAGTTCGGCCAGATCGGTGCTCTTGGGCAGGTAATGGTCGGCGCCGCACTCCAGGCCACCCAGTTTGTCGGGCATGCTTGAGCGTGCGGTAAGAATGATGATCCCCAAGCTCATTTTCTGCGCCCGCAAATGCCTGACCAGATCGATGCCGCTACCGTCAGGCAGTCCGATGTCGATGATGGCGATGATGTGGCATTCGGGTCGAAAACAGCGCTCGA
>CAIOLO010000078.1 GCA_903859155.1 uncultured beta proteobacterium | reverse complement strand
CCTGCTCAGCAGTTATTTCCAGTGCTTGCAAAAACCCGATAAAGCAGATAAAAACAAACCCGTCCAAGACCAGAAAACGTCATGCCAAAATGGCCTCATCTGGCCGCAAATGACTGGCCCTAAGCACCCGCGATTTCACAGAAGGCGCGCCAGCCGGTGGTATCCCGCACAAAGCGGTAGGTCAGCGCCTGGTTCAGCGTTAATGCGTCGACAAGGTGTTGTTGGCCATGGGGCAATGTGACGGGTATCTCCAGCGTCTTGCCGATCGCGTTGGGTAGGCGCAGCTTGAGCGCGAAGCCGTCCTTCGAAGTGGTGCGCAGCTGGCACGACTGATTGCCCGCGGTCTCATCCTTCGAGCCAATCGCCATGAACTCGCCGGAGCGGGCGGTTTGCCAATCGGCGAGCCAGGCCGCGTGGGACGCATAGCCATTCTCCTGAAGCGCAAGCTGAGCCCGGAAGAGCTTCTTCGAGCCGAAGCACAAGCGAATCTTGCCGGCCTTTTGATCCTGCAACATCGACGATCGGCGGTGTTGCAGGCTGGCCAGGCGCCGCATCTTCTGGTGGATCTTGTTGGCACGCTTGGCGCATTGCTCGGGTGAGCCTGTAGCGATCGCGCGTAGTTTGGTGATTACAGTCTTGGCGCGAGTGACGCGCTGACCCAGCTCCTTAATCAGGTCCGGCCGGCGTTCCTGGATACTGCGCACCTTGCCTTCGAGTCCGATACGAATGGCGTTGAACTGACGGGCTGTGATGCCGAAGCGCAACTGATACTCGCGCTTCAGGTCGTTCTTGGATTTCTTGCCGGCCGCTAGCTCAGCAAACAAGCTGCGCTCCGCTTGGCCGTACAGGGCGGCGTAGGCATCAAGAAGCGCAGTTGCCCCAGTATCCAGGCTCAGGCGCGTTTGCCAAGTACGCATCATGGTGCGTCATCCTCGGTATCGGCGGCAGCCGCCGCCAGTGCGCGAGCAGCGCGATTCTTTGCGGCGCGCTTGCCATAGAGCCGTGCGCACATGGACACCAGCACCTCGTGAATGTCGCGCACGATGTCATCGGTAACCTCGGACTGATCCACAACGATCAGCCGACGACCCTGCGCGGCCAGCGCCGCTTCAACATACTCAATGCCAAAGCGCATCAGGCGATCGCGGTGTTCCACCACGATGGCATTGACCTGCGGATTGCGCAGCAGGCGAATCATGTCGCGGCGATGGCCATTCAGGCCTGAGCCAACCTCCTTGACGGCATCCACCACCACCAGGCGCTGCTTGGCAGCGTATTCGGATAATCGCGCCAACTGGCGATCCAGGTCGGCTTTTTGGTCGGCGCTCGAGACGCGCGCATACAGCGCAACGCCTATAGATGCCTGCTCCGGCACATCAAGAATGACGGTGCCGGTCGGCAGTTGATGTGCCGGCACGGGCAATCGACCGTCATTCCACATCCGCCAGGCGGTTTTATAGGTGATGCCTTGTTGTTTCGCCCAAACGCTCAGTTTCATGCGAAACATTATACCTTGTTAGGGTATATTTGTCACTATATATTGTTACAGCTTGCTACCCGTGAGGTGATCTTAGGAAATTGCTAAATCATCTTAGGAAATCAGCGATTTTGATAGTGCCTACTTACGCTGAAACCATTGGTATTGTTGGTCCGCCCGGCGGGATTCGAACCCACTACCCCCGGCTTAGAAGGCCGGTGCTCTATCCTGATGAGCTACGGGCGGATGCACTGCGCAACACGGTCGCGCCGCGTCATGACAATGGAATCCGGCGCGACCCGGGCCGCCGCCAAAAACCCGCCACGACCGCCGCCGGCAAGTTTACAAGGAAACCGTGGCGACGGACGTCAATCGAGCGGAAGGCCGCGAATATCGGCAAGGCATTGGCCGGGGACGGAATAAACCGCGTCCAGCGTAGCATAATCACGGATGTCACCGCCCGATACCCGCTCATTGCCATGGCAACCGAACCCACGTACTGCTATCACTGCCGCATGCACCACCCGCGCAACGAAATGCGCCTGATCGTCACCAAGACCGGCAAGCGCTGGCGCTGCATACGCAGCATCGAGGCTACCCAGCAAGGCCCGGAAGCGCGCGAGGCCTACGGGCGGCAGATATCCGAGATCAACAAGGCCGAGTCGAAAAGCCGGGCGCAGCGCCTGAACAATCTGCTTCAGGAAAAATAGCCCGCATGAACGCCGCCGCCCCGGGCAAACTCGACCGCATCGTAGCCGACGCACGCCGCAGCGCGGCGCTTCGCGATCAGGGCTACCGCGAGCAGGCACTGAAAATCTATCCCTGGATCTGCGGCCGCTGCGCCCGCGAGTTCACCCGCACCAACCTGCGCGAACTCACCGTGCATCACCGCGATCACAATCACGACAACAACCCGCCCAATGGCAGCAACTGGGAGCTGCTGTGCCTTTACTGCCACGACAACGAGCATCAGCGACACCTGGAAGCCCGGGGCAGCGGCCCGGACGCCGCCGGCGGCGGAGCGGCGGCAACCCACTCCCCCTTCGCCAATCTGAAGGCGCTGCTGGGCAAGGGCGACTGACAAGCCCGGGGAGAGGGATGTCTTCCGCGCAGGCACCGTATAATCGCGGCCCTTCGCATCGATATCCCCGCCGCCGTGTCCCAGCTCGAACTAGAACTCGCCCGTCGCCGCACCTTCGCCATCATCTCCCACCCGGACGCCGGCAAGACCACGCTGACGGAGAAGCTGCTGTGGTTCGGCGGCGCGATTCAGGTCGCCGGCGAAGTGCGCGCGCGCCAGGCATCGCGCCACGCCACCTCCGACTGGATGGAACTGGAAAAGCAGCGCGGCATCTCGGTCACCAGCTCGGTGATGCAGTTCCCCTACCGCGAATGCATGATCAACCTGCTCGATACGCCGGGCCACGAGGACTTCTCGGAAGACACCTACCGCACGCTCACCGCGGTCGATTCGGCGGTGATGGTGATCGATTCGGTGAACGGCGTCGAGGCCCAGACCATCAAGCTGCTCAACGTCTGCCGGCTGCGCGACACGCCGATCCTGACCTTCATCAACAAGCTCGACCGCGAAGGCCGCCCGCCGATCGAACTGCTCGACGAGATCGAATCGGTACTCGACATCCAGTGCGCACCGATGACCTGGCCGATCAGCATGGGCAAGCGCTTTCGCGGCGTGTATCACCTCTACGACGACAGCATCTCCTTCTTCGATCCCAAGGCGGAAAAGGGCACCGCTGAGATTATCCGG
>CAIOLO010000077.1 GCA_903859155.1 uncultured beta proteobacterium | reverse complement strand
TTCACGTGTAGCGATAAATTCCCTTACTCATATGCATCCGACGCACAGTCAAATCAGTCCGGAGATTGAACCGCATCGGCGCATGAATTTCTCACATCGATATGTTGCGGCCCTTGAAGGTATCAATCTATATACATTGTGTCCAGTTTCGGCGGCACCATTTCGGCAGCACCATGAACTTCTTACCCAGTAAGCGCCGATTGGCGCATCGCGCGCGTTGCCCGACATTCAGCATAATTCGCTTTGGACGACATTATTAAGCCCCACGAGTTGGCGCGAGAGTTCCCGCCAAACGCCTTGAAATCATTTTTCGACTGGCATCGCCCCTTGTCTATTGAGTGGTTGCTTTCCGAAGAGTTGAGAGGCAGCAACGGGTCGAAGGCAATCTGGTATTTTTCGTGACCGGGCGCCAATATCGGAAAAGCCGACCACCTTCAAGAAAGATCGCCAGCATCCGGATTGGCCGAAGAGCGGAAACTGCCGGGCGCGCAGCCTCAGAAACTCCCAATGCGCAGCTTCTTCATGCGCGCCGCGTAAAGCTCGCGGTCGGCCTTGAATTTTTCGGCGAAGGCCGGGCCGGTCAGGTTGAGGACGTCGAAGCCGAGGCCGGTGATGTACTTGTCGCGGATCTCCGGCGTGGTGATCAGCGCGGCGACGTCGGCGGCGATGCGCTCTATCACCGGGCGCGGCGTCGCGGCCGGTGCGAACCAGCCGAACCAGCCGCCGCTCTCGAAGCCTTTCACGCCCGACTCCGACATCGTCGGCAGATCCGGCAGCACCGTCGAGCGCTGCAGTCCGCCGTAGGCAATGGCCTTGAGGCGCCCCTGCTTGACAAAGGGCAGCGCCGATTGCAACCCGGAGATGGTGAACTCGATCTGCCCGCCCAGCAGCGCCTGCAGCAGATCGGCGCCGCCCTTGTACGGGATGTGCGTGGCCTTGATGCCGTGCATGTCCGCGAGCGCCTGCATGTCCAGGTGCGAGGAACTCGCCACGCCGAAGCTGCCGTAGTTGAACTTGCCGGGATTCGCCCGCGCCAGATCGAGCAGTTCGCGCAGCGTGTTCGCGGGAAACTGCGGGAGCGTGACCAGGATATTGCCCGTGGCCACCGGCGCGATGATGGGCGCGAGCTCCTGCGTCGGGTCGGGCGCGCCCTTGATGTCCGGGTTGAGGTCGTTGCTCGCCTGCATGCTGCTGGTCATCAGCAGCGTGTAGCCGTCCGCCGGCGCGTGCGCCACGAACTGCGTGGCGATGGCACCGTTCGCGCCCGCCCGGTTGTCCACGACGATCGCCTGTCCCCAGCGCCTGCCGAGCTCGGGCGCAAGGGCGCGCGCAAGGTTGTCCTGCAGGCCGCCGGGCGTGATGGGCAGGACGAGCCGCACGGGCCTCGTCGGATAGGGGGTCTGGGCGGCGAGCGGCGCGGCGAGGAGTGCCGCGACAAGGAGGGCGAGGATGCGTGCGGTGATGTGCATGGCGATGGCGGTGCAAAAGGTGTTGAACAGGGGATGGCCTCAAAAAAAACCGAATCGGAACGTGAGGCGCTTGGGCCGATGAAATACTCCGGCATCCGAACCAGTCAATGTCACAGCAGAGAAAGACTCAGAATTGATTTTGCGTAACGCCAACGGCGGCATTTTAGAGGCCGCTTTGTAGAAATGCCAGCGGCGGGTTTGATTGCTGCCGCCAACCCGTTCTAGGAACGCTGCTGAACGCTGGCAGGAAATAGCGACCTGCGACGCCTGGGACCGGGTGTTGACTTGCATCGATGGAATTTGCTTGCACCAGCACTTATACGGCCGGAATTCAGTGCCGATGGAAAGCAAGTGATGCCTTGGAAACCCCCGTGTTTATTGGTTCTCCGAGCATTGTGTGAATCGGCGAACTCTGCATTTATCGTCCGTGCAGCGGTTTTGCTTGAATTCTCATTGCCACAGCCGCCGCGACGCCAGTCGCGCCCCTTCGCCCAGCGCGCGCAGCTTGGCCCAGGCAACCGTCATCGGAATCTCGGTGTTGCCTGCGGTGGAGGCGAAGCCGCAGTCGTTTCCCACCATGATGTTCTCGCGGCCCACCGCATTGGCCCAGCGCTCGATGCGGTCGGCGACGAC
This sequence comes from uncultured beta proteobacterium, assembly GCA_903859155.1. Classification (GTDB taxonomy): domain Bacteria; phylum Pseudomonadota; class Gammaproteobacteria; order Burkholderiales; family SG8-39; genus 2-02-FULL-62-17. The sequence goes on along the minus strand of CAIOLO010000077.1, from coordinate 18,706 downwards.
TTCGGCGTGCTCTACCATCGCATTCGAGTGCGTTACCGCTCCCGGGATCAGCATCTTTCCCTCGGGCAGCTTGAAGGTTTTCGCGACGCGCCATTCGTGATCGTGGCGCGGATTGGCGGTTTCGAAGGAATAGGCGCCGGCACGGATGGTGAAGATCAGGTCGACCACCTGTTCGAGTTGCAGGTCGGACAGGCGCGGTCCGAAATTGACGCCGTAGCAGGTGTGAAAGCGGATGCGGTCTTCGGGCAGGCCGCGCAGCGCGTGGTTGATGAGCTCGATGCGCTTTTGCATCCAGCCGCGGTACTGCGCCAGGCTCATGTTCCGCAGCCCGTCCCAGGAACTCACCAGGCGCGGATCGTCGATCTGCAGCAGCAGGCCCGCATCGAGAATCGCCCGGTATTCCTCGCGCATCGCCTCGCCGTTGGCCTGGAAGTATTCGTCCTGGGTCCGGTAGTGCTCATTCGCGTCCACCGGAATGGGGCCGGAGGAAGGCATGAAGCCCTCTTCGGCGCCGGCCGCCGCCATCGCCTGCTTGAGGTTGGCGATGTCCCGCTGCAGCGCCTTCTGGCCGACATAGCGGATCGCTCCGACGCACACGCGCGGCGCCACCCGGATGGCATTGGCGAACGGGTTGTGCTCGAGCATGCCCTGGTAATAATCGGGAAACATCGCCGCGTCGCGGCTGTCAGGCGTTACCGGGCCGGGCACCGGAATGCCGCCTGCCGGAATGCGCGCCTCGAACCCGCCGATGCGCTCGCTCAAGTAAGCCCTGAAACTGGGCTTGCTGCATTCACCGTCGCTGACCGTGTCGATGCCGGCCTCCACCTGCTGTTTCACGATCGCGGCGATGTTCCGCGTCAGTGCCGCTTCATGGGCGGGCACATCGATGTCGCGGCCCTGCGCCTGCGCGCGCATGGCCTCCAGGATTTCGGGCGGTCGCGGCAGGCTGCCGGTGTGGGTGGTGCGGATACGATCGATGCTGCGTTTCATGACGCCGCCGGTGAGATGCGATTGCGCTTCATACGGTACTTCCTCCGCTCGCCTACAATGATCCCAATAGTAGCCCGTCGACTGAAGAATCGGGAGGTCAAAATGTCAGAGTCGAAGTTTTGCAGGCTGGTATCGCTGGGCACAGCGCTTGTATTGACGGGCGCCGCAGGCGCGTTGCAGGCACAAAGTGCCTATCCGGACAAGCCGATCAGGCTGGTGGTCGGCTTCAGCGCCGGCGGTCCGACCGATCTGCCGGCGCGTTTCATCGCAGACCGCCTCGGTACGGTGCTCGGCCAGCGCATGATTGTGGAGAACAAGACCGGCGCCGGCGGGCAGATCGCCACCCAGGACGTCGTCAGCAAACCGCGCGACGGCTACAACCTGCTGCTTTGCACGCATTTTGAATCGATCAACGCCGCGATTTACAAAAAGGTCGCCTACAAATTGAGCGACGTGGCGCCGATCAGCCAGATCTCGCGTTACTACTACGGCATTGCGATAACCAACGAACTGCCGGCGCAGGAGTGGGACGGATTCATCAAGTACGCGAAGGCCAATCCGGGAAAACTCAATTACGGCATGGTCGGACGCGGCTCGGCGCAGGAAATCCTGGCGCTGGAACTGGGCAAGATGACCGGTATTCAGACCACCGGGATTCCCTATAAGGGCGGGGCCGACATCATGAACGACCTGATCTCCGGGCGCATCCACGTCTATGTGTCGCCCACGCTGTCCATCATGCCCCAGTACAAGGGCGGCAAGCTCAAGATCATTGCCGTCAGCAGCCCGGAGCGGCTTGCGGTGCTGCCCGACACGCCGACCCTCAGCGAGCGCGGCCTGCCGTTCGTGCGCTTTGGCTGGCTGGGCATTTGCGCAGGCACGGGAACCGCGCCGTCGGTCATCGCGTTGCTCAACCGCCACATCGCGGCCATCGTCAAGCTGCCCGAATACAGCGAGATGATCGAAAAAGCGGGTTCCATTCCGCTGTCCTCGACGCCCGAGGAACTGGGAAAAATACTCGCCGACACCTACGAGCAGACGGTCGTCATCAGCCGCGAATTCGGCCTGCAGTTCGATTGATTTTCCTGTAGCGATGCGGAGCTTTCGACGCTGTCGTTGAATCTTCAGCGGCCCCGGCCTGACTGCGGCGCATGCAGCAGTGCCTGCGCCGGGAATCCTGCGTGACTGCAGGAGAGATTTTCTCCCTCTGGTGGTGCGTTGCGCGGCGGGGCGGCGTCGCGGCTGTGGCAGAATGTCGCGCTTCGCGGCCGGCCGGTTGCGCTGTTCGCGTTCAGCGCCGGACCGCTCGCGCATTTTCATCCCGATTTTCCAGATTTCACCCATGCCCCAATCCTTATCAGACGCCGCACAGATCAAAATCGTCCAGCTCATCGCCAGGGAACTCAATGTAGGACCGCATCAGGTGTCCGCCGCGGTCGCGCTGCTCGACGAAGGCGCCACCGTTCCGTTTGTCGCGCGCTATCGCAAGGAGGCCACCGGCAACTTGGACGACACCCACCTGCGCAACCTGGAGGAGCGGTTGCTGTACCTGCGCGAACTGGAGGTGCGCCGCGCGGCGATTCTCGGGTCAATCGAAGAGCAGGGCAAACTCACCGATCCGCTGCGCGCGGCCATCGATGCCGCGGCCACCAAGCAGGTGCTGGAGGATTTGTACCTTCCCTACAAGCCCAAACGCCGCACCCGGGCGCAGATCGCGCGCGAGGCCGGGCTGGAACCGCTGGCCGATGCGCTGTTCGCCGACCCCACGCTCGATCCGCAGGTGGAAGCAGCGCGCTACCTGAAGGTGCAACCGGCCAGCGAAGGCCGCGACGCGATCAATGTTCCCGATGCCAAGACCGCGCTCGACGGCGCGCGCGACATTCTGGTCGAGCGCTTTGCCGAGACCGCGGAATTGCTCGCCAGGCTGCGCACGCGCATCGAGGAGCAGGGCATCCTCGAATCCGCGGTGGTTGCCGGCAAGGAGATGGCCGAGGAAGAAAAATTCCGCGACTACTACGCCTACTCGGAACCGCTGCGCGCCATCCCTTCGCACCGTGCGCTGGCGCTGTTTCGCGGCCGCACGCTGGGCATCCTGTCGGTGAACCTGGGGCTGGGCGCCGAACTCGATGCGCTCGACCCGCACCCCTGCGAGGTGATGGTGGCGGCGCATTTCGGCATCGAGAATCGCGGCCGGCCCGCCGACAAGTGGCTGGCCGAGGTGTGCCGCTATACCTGGCGCGTCAAGGCGCAGCTGCATATCAGCGCCGAGCTGATGACGCGCCTGCGCGAAACCGCGGAAGCCGAGGCCATCCGGATATTCGGGCGCAATCTTCACGAGCTGCTGCTGGCCGCACCGGCAGGACCCAAGGCCGTGCTGGGCCTGGATCCTGGCATCCGCACCGGCTGCAAAGTGGCGGTGGTCGATGCCACCGGCAGGCTGCTGGAGACCGCCACCATCTATCCGCATCAGCCGCGCAATGACTGGCAGGGCTCGCTCGCCACGCTGGCACGCATGGTGGTGCAGCACGGGGTGCAGCTGATTTCCATCGGCAACGGCACCGCCAGCCGCGAGACCGACAAACTGGCCATTGAATTGATCAAGCTGGTGGCATCGCACAAGCCGGAGCAGCAACTCGCCAAGATCGTGGTCAGCGAGGCCGGCGCCTCGGTGTACTCGGCATCGGCGTTCGCCGCCGCGGAATTTCCGGAACTCGACGTCAGCCTGCGCGGCGCCGTATCGATTGCGCGCCGCCTGCAGGATCCGCTGGCCGAACTGGTGAAGATCGATCCCAAGTCCATCGGTGTCGGCCAGTACCAGCACGACGTGAACCAGCGCGCGCTGGCGCGCTCGCTCGATGCCACGGTGGAGGATTGCGTCAATGCCGTCGGCGTGGACCTCAATACCGCCTCGGTGCCGCTGCTCTCGCGGGTCTCCGGGCTGAACAATATCCTGGCAAAAAACATCGTCGACTACCGCGACAAGAACGGCCCTTTCCCCAACCGCGCGAGCCTGCTCAAGGTGCCGCGCCTGGGCGACAAGACCTTCGAGCAGGCGGCCGGTTTTCTGCGCATCCTCAGCGACGGCAGCAAGGAAAGTGCTCTGGCCAACCCGCTGGATCGTTCCTCGGTGCATCCGGAGGCCTATCCGCTGGTCGAGCGCATCCTCGCGCGCATCGGCAAAGGCATCACCGAAGTCATGGGCCGGCCCGAGGCGCTCAAGGGCCTGCAGGCGCGCGATTTCACCGACGAGAAATTCGGCGTGCCCACGGTGCGCGACATCCTCGCCGAACTGGAGAAGCCCGGCCGCGACCCGCGCCCGGAATTCAAGACCGCGACCTTTCAGGAGGGCGTCGAGTCGCTCTCGGACCTGCGGCCCGACATGATTCTCGAAGGCGTGGTCACCAATGTGGCGGCGTTTGGCGCCTTTGTCGACATCGGCGTGCACCAGGACGGCCTGGTGCATGTCTCGGCGCTGGCCAACAAGTTCGTCAAGGACCCGCACGAAGTGGTCAAGCCCGGCCAGATCGTCAAGGTGAAGGTGCTGGAGGTCGACGTCAAGCGCCAGCGCATCGCGCTCAGCATGCGCCTGGACGATGCCGCCGGCGCGCGCCCCCCGCAGCGCGCCGCGAATGCCGGGGCAGCCGCAGCGAACAGCGCTGCGCGCGCGCCGTTCCAGGGCCGCAAAGCGGCGGCACGCGAACCGGAGGGCCAGAGTGCGATGGCACTGGCCTTTGAAAAACTGAAAAAGCGCTGAGCCGCAATCAGCAGGTCGCGCCGAGTGCCGGCAGGCAGCCCTGCAGGGTCTTTAACAGCGCCTGAAATTTCGGGTCCTCGGCAAGCAGCCGTCGACCCACGCTGCGCAGCCGGTCGACGCTCTCACGCGGCAACTCGAGGCTGGTGGGCAGGTTCTTGAACCAGGCGCGATCTTCTTCCGCGGCAATGTAATCGAAGGCCACCTCCACCGGATATAACTCCACCCGGTGCGGCGCGCCGCCGTCCGGTGCGCAGCGGGTGCCGGCGATCCTGGCGCAGGCCTCGAGCAGGCGCGCCTCTTCGTTGAACTGGTTGACCGCCGCGGCCAGCAGGTCGAGCGTGTCGGCGCTGTAGTTGTCCAGCGGCACATCGGCTGCGGTTTTCAGCGTGTCGATGAGCCCGGGCACGCGCGCGCTCTGGTCGCGCCCGCTGGGCGGATGGGTGGCGGCGTTGACCACGATCACCGCGAGTTTTGCGATGCTGCGGTTGTTCATCAGGCGCAGCACGCTCCACGGATGGTTCACCGAGCCGATCGCATCCAGCGGCCCGCGCAGCCCGATGTTGTCGGCGACGCCGCCGTCGGTGAGGTGGATATAGGGCCGCAGCGGGCGCGGCGGCGCTGTCGGTTCCGCATCCGGCTCGGTTGCCGCCAGCGACAGCCGGTTCTGCGCGCGCGCGCTGCGGGCGCGGTTGGCGCGCAGCGCGTGATCCTCCGCGGCCAGTTGCACCCAGGACGGCTGCCGGTAGCCGCAGGAACCGGCATAGTTGCGGAAGGTGAGGGCGGTCAGGCCGCCGGGAAAAGCCGAGGACGAGGCCACCGCGCGCGCCAGCGTCACCCCGGCCAGATCGGAACACAGCAGGTCGAACTGGTCCTGGATGAAGGGAAACTGCGCGCCGCTGCTCATGTCGGTGGCGTTGAGCACCACGAAGGGCCGGCGCTGGTTCGCGATCACCTCGGCGTAGGTGGCGCCGCCGAACACTTCGCGGTCGTAGTACTGCGCGGCCAGGTCGCTGCGCCCGTAGTCGGGCGAGGCGAGTTTGGGCCAGCTGGCGGGCGACAGCGCCCGGTGCAACAGTTCGCTTTGCACCGGGCGATACAAAAACCGCTGTGGAAATTCGTCGAAGATCTTCGCCCCGTGCAGAGCGTAATAGGCCGCCGGAAAGCTGCCGCCGGAGATCGATGCGATCACGTCGACTTCGTCGAGCAGCGCCTTGCGATGCCCGTGCCAGCTGATGCGGGTATCGCGCAACGCCTCGAGCACGCCATAGGCGAGCGCCGCCGCGCGCGTGCCGCCGCCGGAGAAACTGACGATGACAAACAGTTCATCCGGGTTGTCCTCCTGCGCGAGCGTCTCGAAGCGGTAGCCCGCCCCCGGTTGGTAGAGCGCCAGCGGCGGATTGCCGGGGGCGAAGCCAGTACAGGCGCACAGCAGCAGCGCAATGCAGGCGCAGGCGAGGCGCGCGGGAATGCCGGTGCGCATGTTCAAGCCTCCTTGCGAAAGAACGCGACATCCAGGGGGGCCAGCACCGAGGTGTCCTGTACCAGCAGCTTGCGCTGCGCGGGCTGAAAGTTGTCGAGGTTGCCCAACTCGAACACATGGGTGCCGGCATCCACCCGCAACACTTCGTTGGTGCGGCCGTTCTGCTCACCGTCGATGTAGACCAGTCGATCGGTGGGAAAGCTGACGATCACGTATTCCATGTTTCCTCCCCGCGGCGCGTTCGCAGCGGGAAATCTAGCGCAGATCGCGATTTCAGGGGCGGGCCGGTTCAGCCTGTCGGGCAGGGGCCGCGCAGCAGGGGCGAAAACTGCGGGCTGGCTCGCTCAGGCACAATGCCGCCTGACCCGCTCAGGCACAATGTCGTCTGACAGTGAAGGATGAATGTGAACCGCCTCATCGACACCACCGGCCTGCAAAGCGCCATCGAAGACTTTGCCCGTCCGCGCAACTGGGACCAGTTTCATTCGCCGAAGAACCTCGCCATGGCGCTCACCGGCGAGGTGGGTGAACTGGTGGAGATCTTCCAGTGGCTCACCGAGGCGCAGTCGCGCGAGGCCATGGCCGATCCGGCGCGGGCGGTGCACATTCATGAGGAACTGGCGGATGTGACCATCTACCTGGTGCGGCTGGCGAGCGTGCTGGGGGTCGACCTGGATGCGGCGGTCAGGGACAAGCTCGCCAAGAACGCGCAGAAATATCCCCCGCCTTCGGTGTCATTCACCTATCCGCAACGCGAAGGCAACACATGATATTGTCAGTGCTCGACCAGTCCACCGCGTCCAAGGGCAAGGCCCAGGATGTGGCCATCCGCGAGACGCTCGCGCTGGCGCGCCACTGCGACGCGCTGGGTTACCACCGCTACTGGGTTTCGGAACATCACAATTCGGGCAGCATCGTCGGCACCGCGCCCGAGGTGCTGATGGCCGCGATCGCCGCCACCACGCCGCGCATACGCGTGGGCAGCGCCGGGGTCATGCTGCCGCACTATTCGGCGCTGAAAGTCGCCGAGCAGTTCCGCGTGCTCGAGGCGATTGCCCCGGGCCGCATCGACCTGGGCATAGGACGAGCGCCGGGCTCCGACGGCCTGACCGCACAGGCCCTCAATCCGCACCCGCAGGATGTCGAGGATCAGTATCCCCGCCAGGTGCAGGAGTTGCAGCACTGGGTGTCCGGAACGCCGTTGCCGGACGGCCATCCCTACCAGAAGATTTTCGCGCAACCCAAGGGGCCGGGCACGCCCGAGATGTGGATCCTGGGCAGCTCCAACTATGGAGCCCAGCTTGCCGCGTATCTGGGACTGCCGTACGCGTTTGCCTATTTCTTCGGTGGCGGAGCGGGGGTGGAACATGCCCTGGAGCTGTACCGCAGGAATTTCCGCCCGAGCGAGGGCACGCCCAAAGCGAAGGCCACCATCTGCGTCTGGGCGCTGGCGGCCGACAGCGAAGAAGAGGCCTGGCGGCTGTTCAAGTCGCGCGAGCGCTCCAGCATCGACCGCGAGTACGGCATCCGCATGCCGCTGATCTCTCCGGAGGAAGCCGCCTCGCGCGCCTATTCTTCCGCGGAGGCGGTAATCGTGGAGAAACTGCGCCGCAAATCCATCGTCGGCACTGGGGCGCAGGTGGCGGAGAAACTGCGCGAACTGGCGCAGCGCCTGGAACTGGATGAACTGGTGGTGGTGACCTGGACTTACGATCCGGAGCCGCGACATCGATCCTACGAGCTGCTGGCCAGGGCCTTCGGCCTGGACGCCGCGGCCCGCGCCGCGTAATCCCGGGCAGGCGCGGGGGAATCGTCGATGGACCGTACCGAACGCTTCTACAAGATCGAACACCTGCTGAGCGAGCGGCGCGTGGTGCCGGTGAAGGTGTTTTTGCAGGAGCTGGAGATTTCGCTTGCCACGTTCAAGCGCGACATCGAATACCTGCGCAGCCGGCTGCACGCGCCGATCGTGTGGGACCGCGACGCCGGCGGCTACCGCTTCGAGGCGAGCGCGCCGGGCGAGGCGCGCCACGAACTGCCCGGCCTGTGGTTCAACGCGTCCGAAATCCATGCGCTGCTCTCCATGCAGCACCTGCTCGCCGGCCTGGAACCGGGCCTGCTCTCGCCGCACGTGGCGCCGCTCGCGGCGCGGTTGCGCGCGCTGCTCGCCGGCGACGACCATTCGCCGGATGAAATCGAGCGGCGCATCCGCGTGCTGCACGTGGCCGCGCGACCGGTGGCGCTGCAGTACTTCCAGCTGGCCGCCACCGCCACTCTCAAACGCAAGCGCCTGCAGGTGAGCTACTTCGCGCGCAGCAGCAATGCAACCACCGAGCGCGAACTCTCGCCGCAGCGCCTCGCGTTCTATCGCGGCAACTGGTACCTGGATGCCTGGTGCCACCTGCGCGAGGGACTGCGCAGTTTTTCGCTCGATGGCATCAAAAGCGCGTTGCTGCTCGACAAGAAGGCGAAAAACGTGGACGAAGCAACGTTGGATGAAATCCTCGCCAGCGGCTACGGTATCTATTCGGGCAAGCGCACGCAGTGGGCAAGCTTGCGCTTCTCGCCCAGCGCCGCGCTCTGGGTGGGCGCGGAGGAATGGCATCCGCAGCAGAAATCGCATATTGAAGCCGACGGCAGTTTGGTTCTGGAGGTCCCCTACAGCGAAGACCGGGAACTGGTGATGGACATCCTGCGCCACAGCGCCGAGGTCGAAGTGCTGTCGCCCGAGACCCTGCGCCATCGCGTACGGGACGCGCTGCTGGCGGCGGTGAAAAACTATGCGCCGCTGATCACCTTCAAGGATTTCAGGAACCTGGTCCGCAAGGACGATTGAGGCGGTTTGGCCGCGCACAGGCTTGCGATCAGCCGTACAAAATTCACAGGCTCACGGCCTGAGCCACACCCCTGCCTACACTTGCGGGCATGCAGTCGAGCCACCTCATCCGCCATGCAGTGCGCGCCGAGGGGGGGCTGGCAGGCTGCGGACCAACAGGTGAAGGGGTAATGATGGGGAACGAACTGCAGGTGCTGGTGGAGTACGCGCCGCTGCTGGCGGGGATCTTGATGGTGGTGGCCTCATGGATCTGAGGTCAAAACTGAATGCCGGCAGCAATTCGTTCGGGGAACGGGGCGCGGGGAACGGGCCGCGGGGAACGGGCCGCGGGGAACGGGCCGCGGGGAACCGGTCCCGAGGAAGGCGATAGCCGGGGCAAGGATAGGGAGGCTGTGGCCTGACAGGTGGGTTGTCTTTCCGAATAACAGCAATGCCGCAAGATGCCCGTAGCCATTGGACAGGTTTAAAATAAAGTTTAACTTTTATGCGGTAGCAGCCGCGTTCTGACATCCCGCATGGCGACCAGCGCAATCCCCGTCGAAACCATCGAGGTCTATCGCAATGCCGAGTATCGTTTCGGCCAGGGCGCGGATGCCGTGACGTTGCGCATCGGCACGCCTTGCGAAGCGCTGCTGCGCTTCTATGCCGCCACCTGCCATCGTTGCGGCGCCTTCATCACCGCCTGCAACCCGATGGGGCAGGTGCAAAGCGCGCAGGCCAACGAGGCCGCGCAGGCGCGCCTCGCCGAAGAGTTGAAAGCCCTGGCGAATTTATTTTATGAAGGTGTGGGCGCCGATCCCGCCGGCACGTGGTCGGAGAGAAGTTTCTTTGTGCCGGGCATTGAACTGGAAGCGGCGAAAATGCTTGGCCGACGACACCGGCAGAACGCCTTCGTATGGGTGGGCGAAGGGGGTGTGCCCGAATTGGTCCTGCTCAGGTGAACGAGGGGGGGCGGGTACTTGCAATGGCGATTGATATCGTTCTTTCGCAACTGTTTTGACGGAGCGCGATCAGGCGACCGCCAGCAGCAGGCGCCCTGTGGAACCTTTGGTGGGCTTGACCTTGATTTCGATGTCGTAGCCCAACCGGTTCAGGCAGTCCATTGGTTTGCGCTCGGAAAGGTTGGAGAAGTTGCCGCGAAGCATGGCTGAAACCTTGGGTTGCGGAATGCCCATGCGCAAGGCCGCTGCCGATTGGGTCAGATTCAGGCGGCGCATTCTCTGTCACTGGCTGTCGGCGCTGAACCCCGAAGCCTTGACGATCGGTCCCCAGCGCTCGTACTCCGCCTTCAGCGAAGTCGTGAGTTCCGCCGGGCTCGCCTCGCGCGCCTCCAGGTCGAGCGCGCGCAGCTTTTCCTGCGTTGCCGTGGTGCGCTCGGCCTGGATCACGAGGGTGTTGTAGCGGTTGACGATTTCCGCCGGCGTGCGCGCCGGGGCGAACAGGCCGAACCAGCCGCTGATCTCAACCGCCGGGTAGCCCAGTTCCTTGAAGGTTGGAATGTTCGGCGCGGCGGCAGAGCGCCTGCTCCCTGAGTGCGCGAGGATGCGCAGCTTGCCCGCACTGGCCTGCGGCAGCAGTGTGCCAAGGGGCAGGATCACCGCGGGCACCTGGCCGCCGATCACGTCGGTCAGAGCCGGCCCCACGCCGCGATAGGCCACGTGCGTCATGGGCGCGCCGGTGGCCTGGCCGATGATGAGGCCGATGAAATGCAGCGTCGTGCCCGCGCCCGCCGAACCGTAACTGGCGCTCGCCGGGGAGGCTTTCGCGCGGCCGATGTACTCCTTCAGGTCGGCCGCGGGATTGCCCGCGCCCACCGCGAGCCCGATCGGATACCCGCCCAGGTGCGCCACCGCCGTGAAGTCCGCGAGCGTGTCGTAGGCGGGTTTGGATACCGTGTGCGGGTACAGCGTGATCATCGAGTCGGGCGCCACCATCAGCGTGTTGCCGTCGGGCGCCGCGGCCTTCAGCGCCTGCGCGGAAATCACGCCGGCCGCGCCGGTGCGCGTTTCCACCACCACCGGCCGGCCGAGCGCCTCGGTGAAGCGCTCGGCGAAAATGCGCGCGAGCGTGTCGACCCCGCCGCCCGGGGGGAAGCCGGAGATGATGCGGGTCTGGGTCTGGGCGAGGGCGGGTGTCATGCACAACGCCAGTACGCACAAGGCTGACAGTTTTCTGATTGCCATGCTTTCGCTCCGGTGGGGTGAGGCAGATCGAAGTATGCGGCAATCCCTCAGGCGCGCGCAGTGCCGCAACCGCGCAGTGCGATTCGCCCCCGGCTTTGTGACCTGGAAAAAAATCACAGCGTTGCTGCCGGGCCTCCCGGCAACCCCGAGGGCGACCATCAGGCCGTTTCCAGCACCGCCCGTTTGATCGCCTTGAGCGGGTGCGATTTATTGCTTTGCCACAGGTCGTAATCGATCTGCATCCTCAGCCACGTTTCGGCGGCCCCGCCATTCTCGGGCCCGAGCCATGCCTCGATGCGCCGCGCCAGATCGACCGAGATGCCGGCCCGCTCATTGAGCACGCGCGACAAGGCGACGCGCGACACCCCCAGCTGGCGTGCCGCCGCGGTAACCGTCAGCCGCATCCGGCATCGATTCTGCGCGAGGATGTGCTGCCTGCGCTGGGGGCCTGCACGCGATGCGGTTGGCGAAGTTTGCGGCGGGCCTGGGAAGAGCACCGAGATGAGGGTGGTGCTGTCTAAAAAAATACCATTTGAAGTATTAAAATGAGACGAGAACTACCGCCAAAAAACGATTTAGAAAATTAAATTGCATCAATTGCACATCGCCATATCCGGCGCCGGCAACGCCTGGGCATCGACGCCGCAACCGTTATTGCTCCGGCATATGTTCATGGCGCGGCGCATGTTGTGCGCGTGTTGTGTCGCTTGCAACGCCCGCCCATCGGCGTATAGTTGATCTGCGCCGATTTGAAATGCAGATTGCGGGCGCTTTATAAATTCAGCTAAAGCGGTCGGGTGAAGCCCGCTTTGGCAAGCAGTACCGCTGAAGCGGGCTTTTGCTTTTGGCCGTCGCGTTACATCGCCGATTTGAGCAGCAGATTGCGGGGCGATTCATCAAGTGCCGCTAAAGCGTTGGCTCTCCGGTCACCCGGGGGCCGCAAGGCAACACACTGGAGAGCATCTTGAACGCCGTTTTCAAAGCATCACCGTCCGGTCCGCCGGGCACCATGACCTAAGACATCGAACGCTTATTTCTTGGATCAGCGCAACAGGACAGTTCCGTCCTGGTGCAACGGGGCTTGTTGTGCCCACTGGTCTGGAAAGCGTTCTTTTACACTCATGGAGATGCACTATGAAAACCCTGAAGCAACAAGGCAGCACGCACGCGCTTGTCGAGCAACCGGCGCCCCTTCGCAGGAAGAACGCCTGGTGGCGACGGCTCAAAATCGGCCGCGCCCAGCGTCACTACCCGCACGTCGTCTCGGAGGGTGCCGAGTGGTTCGGCCGCAAGACACCGGATCAGCGGGCATTTGTGTGGATTCGGGCCGACGAGTTTCTCGGCCGGGTCGCGGCAAATGACGAAGGGTCCGGCAACAGCAAGTGATGCAGCACCGAACGGGGGCAATTCCTCCCGTCCGGTAAACCAAAGGAGAAATGATCATGACCAAGGCATGCAAATTGACGCTCTCGCGCTGGCACAAAGTGGCCGAGCGCCTCTCGCGCGACTACACGGAAACGGTCTACAAGGCCAAACAGGTCCTCACGCAGACGCGGGTTTCAGCCTATGTCGGCGAGGGGCAGGAACTGGCGCTGCGCGATGCGGTGAGCGACTGGAGTGGGCGCCTCGAGCGCGCCTTCCGTCTCCAGGACGGCATCACCGAGATCCGGCGCACTCTCGGCGACGAGAACGCGAAGACCGGGGTGACCGCACTGCTCGCCGAGTTCGACAAGCTCAACCGCCGGCAGAAGGTCCTGACGGAAATCGTCGAAGGCCAGGCGGCGGAGATGATCGGCATCGGGGAGCTGAAGAACATCCCCCAGGACTATGTCGCCGGCGCCGATGGCTATGACCAGCGCCGCCCGCAACTGCGGGTGCGCATGCTCGATCGCGACGAGGTGCACAAGCTGCAGGCGCAACTGGAGGCGGTCCGCGCCCGCGCCTATGCGCTGGCCGACGAAATCGCCGAGCGGAACAAAGCGACGGTGGCGCTGGAGTTGACCGAGGAGGTGGCCCTGGCCGCCGGGCTGTGAGCTGAATCCGGCTTCGAAAGGAGCCGGTCCAGGGTGCCTTGCCGTCGGACACCCGGGTGATTGCGAGACGGCCGCGGAAGGGCATCAATCCAATTGAGCTAACAAATGCTCGTCGAACCGGACCGGAAGGACTCGTGGCCAAACAACCTGTTGCTCGTTGCTTGCCGCATCCCGAAGGAAAGGACGCTCGACGATGCGGTTGCGAGTTGTTCGTTGATCGTTGCTTCGTCCTTCCGTGTTTTTCTTCGAGGAGTACTGCCGTGAGGCGCATGTCAAAGCGGGAAATGGAATTCCGGCTCGACCTGGTCGACAAAGTCCGGGTGCGAATCGACCGGATTGAACGCGGGCATGCCGTGGCGGTGCTGCAGGGTGTCGAATGCCGCCTCGATCTGGGGCGGTCCGAACGCCGGGATATCGCAAAACCCGGAGCGATCCGGGCGCGGCTCTCTTCTTACCCAAAGCGGATCGGTGACGGGTCGCTTGCCAGAGGTACCAAGCCGAGCAAGGACCTTTGGGATGGGTTCCTGGCTCGCTCAAGGGATCGACAGGTCCGCCTTAACTCCCAAGGGCTTGCGCTTGAATGGGATCTCGAACCGTACGAGACGTTTGCCCGGCATCACCCTGTTGGCTCCCTTGTCGAGGCCGAGGTGGTCAGGGTATATCGCCACCATATCCGCCTGCTCTTCGATGGTGGCCTGCAATCCAGGGCGTCTATTGGAGACCACTGGGATCGGTGGCCGCGCTGCTGGCGCGTCGATCGTATGAGCTACCACCTGCCAAACAGGGTCGAGGTTATTGTGCGGCGACTGGATCCCGGACGAAACATTATTAACGTCTCAATGCATGGATACCCGCAGGACGGAAAGTATTGCAATGCCGCAGCCGGATACCGATCGGCTTACGACGCGCAAAAGGGCATTTTTCGACTGCTACCATGGGAGAGGAACGAGCCCCAATGACACCACTGTCGTCAGTTACAGTTTGCTGATTTTGCATTGCTGATTCAACGGAATGGCCCGCCTCAAGGGTCGGGGGGATTTAATCCAGATTGCCGCCCCCGGCGCATTGCCACTGCGGCTAAAGCGGAGACAAACATGGCTACGTTCGCAATTCGAAGACTGCAGTTTGACGAGGTGTTCAACGGTTGCACGTTCTTGCAGGCAGGTGACGGCCATTACCCTGCCGAAGCGGGGTGGTATCCACTGCTCGGCCTGCCGGGGGCGTTCGACCTGAGGAAAAACGCGGTTCTGTTCTGCAGATTGCAGAAACCGCTGGAGTCGGAGGTGCAGAAATTGTGCCTGAACGGCGTGATTGAAAAGATCCGCATCCACCGGTCTGCGCGCGTCAAAGGCCCGGACAGCATGCTGGTGCTGGCATCAGACCTGATACGCGAGTTCGAGGTCTGCCAGGTGCCGCTGATGTCCGAATTGGAAGTTGGGAAATTTATTGAAGCGATCCGCACTGGAGTCGATAACCAACTCGCTCCCGCACGGGGCAAACCGCGCTGACTTTTTGCATTGATCAACCTTAACGAGGGGCCGAAAAAGTTTTTAGTGAGATTTTTCCACAGGCTCATTCTGTGAGCCAGTAGCGCGCACATACTGTGTGTGCGCGTCGCCGATTTAAGCAACAACTTGCGGGCGACTGATAAATGCCGCTAAAGCGCTGGCGGCCTCCATCCCCGGGGGCCTCGCCAACGGAGATCCACCCGGGGGCGAAAGGAAATGCAATGAGCGATTTCAAGGAATTCCTCGACAAGGTGCTCGCGCCTATTCGCGGCGAAGCGCAGGACGAAGCGCTGCCCGCGGCGATCATCCTCCCGTCCGAAGCGAAGGCCGCCGCCGCGGTGCCTGAGGACGAACTGCGTCGGCGCTACGTCGCCGTGGCCGGGGCGGTTTTCGCCGACGCGCTCGAGCACCGCGCACTCCCCGTCTTCGCCGACGTACTCGCCTGGGAACTGGCGGTGATTGCGCACCGCTACGGCTCGCCGGCCACCGCCGACATCATGCAGAAATTCGGCGCCCACCTGGAGCGCCTGGGCGCGGTTGACGAGGCGCAGCGCGAGGCGGACAAAGCCAGGGAAGAAGGGCGCCTGCCGAGCTGAGCCGGCGGCTGCACAAGGTCCGGCCCACCGGGAGGCGACTCCGAACGGGCCGGGGGATTTGATTCCAGCTTGCGGCCCCCGCCATTCCGGCACAGCCGCTAAAGAGGAGAGCAACAATGCCGACTCGCGCACGTCCCGCGCCGCCCGTGGTGTCATCCCCGGCGCCGCTTCCTGTTTCTTCAGGCCCGTTCAAACGCCTGGGCCTGCAAGGCCTCGAGGGCATCGCGCCGGTGCTGCTGGCGGCGCTGGCCACCGAGGAGCCGCTGCTCCTGATCGGCCCGCACGGCACCGCCAAGAGCCTCCTGCTCACGCGCGTGGCCACGGCATTGAACCTTGAATTCCGCCACTACAACGCCAGCCTGCTCAACTTCGACGACCTCGTCGGGTTTCCGCTGCCCGGCAAGGACGGGCGCCTCGAGTACGTGAAGACGCCCGCTTCGGTGTGGGGCGCGGGCGCGGTGATCTTCGACGAGATCAGCCGCTGCCGCCCCGACATCCAGAACAAGCTCTTTCCCATCATCCACGAGCGCAAAGTTCAGGGCATTTCGCTGGATGCGCTTCGTTATCGCTGGGCGGCGATGAACCCGCCTTCCACCGAGGACGACGACAACGGCTATCTGGGCTCCGAGCCGCTCGACGCCGCGCTCGCCGACCGCTTCGCCTTCGTGGTGGAGATGCCCGCGTGGGCGGCGCTCACCGAATCCGAGCAGCTGGCCATCATCCGCGCCGAAGATGAGCCGGTTGCCCCCGAGGATGCGCAGTGCCTGGCCGATGCGCTCGCGCGCACCCGCGCCGCGCTGCCGGCGATGCGCGCGTCGCTCGCCGAGGGCGTGGCCGCCTACGTGCGCATGCTCGCGGCGCTGCTCGTGCAGGCGAGCGTCGCGCTCAGCCCGCGCCGCGCCGGCATGCTGTTTCGCTCGGTGCTGGCGGTGAACGCCGCCGCGATTGCGCTGAACCCAGCAGCCTCGCCTTCGGAGGCGGCGCTCTTGGCGGTGCGCTTCGCTTTGCCGCAGCGCGCGCAGGGCATCCCGGTCGCGCACATCAAACTGCTTGCCGCGCACCGTGACGCCTGGCGCTTCGCCAACATCAGCCCCGCCGATCCCTTGAAAGCCATCCTCTGCGCCGCCGATCCGCTGGAGCGCCTGCGCCTCGCGGTGGCCACGCCCTTGCTCCCGAAGCCCGAGTTCTCGCGCGTGGTGGCCGACTCGCTCGCGCTGCTGCGCCCAGGCGCGCGCGAGGCCGCCGTCGTGCATCTCTTCGAGACCGGCGCGGTGGGGCGGCTGAACGCGGCGATTGCCGGCCAGGCGGCCTCGCTGTACCGCGACATCGCCACGCCGCCGGATTTCTCCGAGTCGCTGCACGCCTCGCACGCGCGCTTCCAGACCTGGTCGCGGGTGAAGGACCTGCTCTCGCTGCTCGACCCGGCGCATCCGCGCGCGCACCTGCGCGCCAATGCGCTCGCGGCCGCCTTCGCGCGCAAGGAACTTGCCACCCCCGGCGACGCCGAGGAAGCCTCGCGGGCCTACGTCCGGGCCGAGAACCATTTCAAGGCGGCATGAGCATGGACGAGCGCTGCGCGCTGCTGCACAACATGTCCGGGCCGCCGCACACGGTGGTGAAGTACTCGGGCCTTGCCGACCTGGCGACGCTGCGCAGCCCGGGCGGCTCCGGCGTGACCGGCATCGGTTACAAGAACCGCGGCTTCTTCGGCACGCCGGTCCGCTTCGCGCTCCCCGCGGGCCTCTGCGGCCAGTCGCCCGCCGCGATCTTGTGCCATCTGGGCATCGAACCCGGTGCCGATCCGGCGGAGCAACTCGCCGCGCTCATCGACGCGCGCGCCAACGAGCTGCCGCTGCCCGATGGTTGCGTGGTGATTCCCGGCAGCACCGACTACCGCCTCATCTGGCCGGACGCGCTCTCGGCGCTGGCGATCCTGGCCAAAAGTTCGGACAGCATCTGGCTGCGCGCCAAACACCCCGCGCTCAACGCCGCGCTCGCGCGCTCCTCGGTCACGCTGCTGGTCCCGCCGCAATTCGCCACTCATTTACCGGAGGTCTCGCCATGAACACCGCGCTTTCATCCTCGCCGCCGCCGCCCCTCGCCGAGCGCATCCTCGACGCCTTCCCCAGCGGCTCCTACGCTTTAGCGGGCCTGCTGCGCCTCATGGACATCGTCGAGAGCACCGCTGTGCCCACCGCCGCGGTGGAGTGCCGCGCCGAGCCGCGCCTGCTGGTGAACCCGCAGTTCGTCGCCAGGCACGCGCCCACCGCCGAGCGCCTGCTCGCGCTGGTGATGCACGAGCTGCACCACGTGCTGCTCGGCCACACCACGCTGTTCCCGCGCGTCACGCCGGTTCAGAATTTTGTTTTCGACGCGGTCATCAACGGCATCGTCTGCCGCATGTTCCCGGGGGAGGACCACACCGCCTTCTTCACCGACTATTACGATGCGGATTCGTTCCCGCAGTGCCTGCTGCGCCCGCCGCCGGGCTGGCCGGACCGCACGCGCATCGCAGGCGGCGTCGCGGCGCTGCCCCATCCGCAATGCGGCCGGGTGAACGAGGTGCACACCGCGCTCTACTCGGAGGCGGGCGCCACTTACATCGAGGTGTACCGCGCGCTGCCGCGCCTGTTGAGCGAAGAGATCATCGCCGCCATACCGCTCCTGGGCGGCCACGACAATGACGACGCCGAAGCCGGTCGGCTCGAACAGCATTCGCCGGTGCTGTTCGACATCGTGCGCGCTCTGGTGGAGCAGTGGCCGCAGCCGCCCGACCCGATCCGCGGCCGCTCGCTCGCCGACCTGCTGCGCGATTCGCGCGTGTTGCCGCGCCGCACGGCCAGCAACCGCGCCATCCTGCGCGGCCTGATCCGCAAGGTGGCCGGCTTCACAGGCGCGGGCGCCATCCGCCGGATCCGCACCGAGCAGCTGGAGGCGCCCACGCCCATCCCCTCGCTCAACCGCCGCTCGCTGGTGCTGCGCGCATTGGGCGCCGAGCCGCTGCTGCACGCGGGGCAGGTGGCATGGCGGCGCACCGTGCCCACGGGCGAGCGCGTGCACGTGTATCTGGACGTCTCGGGCAGCATGGATGCGGTGAAAGGCCCGCTCTACGGCGCGGTGCTCGACTGCGAGGCGCTGGTCGAGCGCACCGTGCACCTGTTCTCCACGCGGGTGGCCGACGTGATCCTGGCCGAGCTGCGCCGCGGCGTGTGCAAGACCACCGGCGGCACCGACATCGGCTGCGTGGCCGAGCACATGGCCGCGCACCGCGTGCGCCGCGCGCTGCTGGTCACCGACGGCTGGGTGGGCTCGCCGCGCGGGGCGCA
>CAIOLO010000076.1 GCA_903859155.1 uncultured beta proteobacterium | reverse complement strand
TCCAAGATCCTGTCGCTCGAGCAGTTGAAGGCGCCGATGATTTTCAAGGAACTCGCCGACCAGCCGCGCGGCGTGGTGCTGGTCACCGGCCCCACCGGTTCGGGCAAGTCCACTACGCTCGCGGCCATGGTGAACCACAAGAACGAGGTCGAGGAGGGCCACATCCTCACCATCGAGGATCCGATCGAGTTCGTGCACGAATCCAAGAAATGCCTGATCAACCAGCGCGAGGTGGGCCGCGACACGCTGTCGTTCAATGCCGCGCTGCGCTCGGCGCTGCGCGAGGATCCGGACGTGATCCTGGTGGGTGAAATGCGCGACCTGGAGACGATACGCCTGGCGCTCTCCGGTGCGGAAACCGGGCACCTGGTGTTCGGCACCCTGCATACCTCCTCGGCTGCCAAGACCATCGACCGCATCGTCGACGTGTTCCCCGCCGCGGAAAAGGAAATGATCCGCGCGATGATCTCCGAATCGCTGAAGGCCATCGTGGCGCAGACGCTGTGCAAGACCAAGGACGGGCAGGGCCGCGCCGCCGCGCACGAGATCATGGTGGGCACGCCGGCCATCCGCAACCTGATCCGCGAGAACAAGATCGCGCAGATGTATTCGGCCATCCAGACCGGGCAGCAGTTCGGCATGCAGACCCTGGACCAGAATTTGCAAAAACTGGTGGCCGAAGGCAAAGTCTCGGTCGATGAGGCGCGCTCCAAGGCGGCGAACAAGGACACCTTCAAATAAGTTTCGTGCCCGCGCGAAATCCGGGTGCCGGCCAGCGCGCAAAGCCGCCGCTGCGACCGACGCGCCGGGTGCCGCAGCGGTGATTCAGAGCATGCAGTTTAGTCAGTTACCAGGAGGTTTTTGATGGATCGC
Source organism: uncultured beta proteobacterium (assembly GCA_903859155.1). Taxonomy (GTDB): domain Bacteria; phylum Pseudomonadota; class Gammaproteobacteria; order Burkholderiales; family SG8-39; genus 2-02-FULL-62-17. Next base: position 60,942 of record CAIOLO010000076.1, on the reverse strand, counting down.
GGACAAGCCACGGAGTTCATGTACAGCCTGCTGCGCGCAATGCTGGCAAAGAAGGGTTCGGACCTGTTCATCACGGTCGGTTTTCCGCCGGCGATGAAGCTCGACGGCAAGATGACGCCGATGTCCAACCAGGTGCTAAGCGCCTCCCACACCAGCGAGCTGGCGCGCTCGATCATGAACGACAAGCAGGCGGCCGAGTTCGAGGCGAGCAAGGAGTGCAACTTCGCCATCGCGCCGGCGGGCATCGGGCGCTTCCGCTGCAACGCCTTCGTGCAGCAGGGGGTGATAGGGCTGGTGATGCGCGTCATCACCACCACCATTCCCGATTTCGACAAGATGGGCCTGCCGCCGGTATTGAAGGACGTGATCATGACCAAGCGCGGCCTGGTGATCATGGTGGGCGGCACCGGTTCGGGCAAGTCGACTTCGCTCGCGGCGATGATCGACCACCGCAACAAGAACCAGGCCGGCCACATCATCACCATCGAAGACCCGATCGAGTACGTGCACCCGCACAAGAGCAGTCTGATCACCCAGCGCGAAGTGGGCGTGGATACCCTGTCCTGGGAGCATGCGCTGCACAACACCCTGCGCCAGGCACCCGATGTGATCCTGATCGGCGAAATCCGCGCCAAAGAGACCATGGAGCACGCCATCGCGTTCGCCGAAACCGGTCACCTGTGCCTGGGGACACTGCATGCCAACAGCGCCAACCAGGCGCTCGACCGGGTGATCAACTTCTTCCCCGAAGAGCGCCGCCAGCAGCTGTTGATGGACCTGTCTTTGAATTTGAGGGCGCTGGTGGCGCAGCGCCTGGTGCCGCTGAAAGAGGGCAAGGGCCGCGCCGCCGCGGTGGAGATCATGCTCAATTCGCCATTGATCGCCGACCTGATCTTCAAGGGCCAGGTGCAGGAGATCAAGGAGATCATGAAAAAGTCGCGCGAGCTCGGCATGCAGACTTTCGACCAGCACCTGTTTGATCTGTACGAGGAAGGCAAGATCACCTACGAAGACGGCCTGCGCAACGCCGACTCGGTCAATGACCTGCGCCTGATGATCAAGCTCCAGTCCAAGGGTTCCAAGGATCGCGATCCCAATGCGGGCATCGAGCATTTGAATATCGTCTGAGCGCCGTCCGATCCGGCACTCGTCGCGTTGCAGCGTGCAGGCAGATCGCCGCGGTGGCGAAACGCCAGGGGCGGCGCAGCCGTTGTGGTGCCGCCGGCATGCTAGGATCGGCGATTGCCGCTAACCGGAAATACCCATGGCCACACAGCCCGATACCCGCAGCATGGCGCTGTTCTGCGACTTCGAGAATGTCGCACTGGGCGTGCGCGATGCCAAATACGCCAAATTCGACATCGACAAGGTGCTCGAGCGCCTGCTGCTGAAAGGCTCGATCGTGGTGAAAAAGGCCTACTGCGACTGGGAGCGCTACAAGGAGTTCAAGACCGACATGCACGCGGGCAGCTTCGAGCTGATCGAAATTCCCCACCTGCGCCAGTCGGGCAAGAACTCGGCCGACATCCGCATGGTGGTGGATGCACTGGACCTGTGCTACACCAAGGCCCACGTGGATACCTTTGTCATCATCAGCGGCGATTCGGATTTTTCGCCGCTGGTGTCCAAACTGCGCGAGAACGCCAAGACGGTGATCGGCGTGGGGGTGAAGAACTCTTCTTCCGACCTGCTCATCTCCAATTGCGACGAGTTCATTTTCTACGATGACCTGGTGCGCGAGGACGAAGTCAAGCGCCGTGCGGTGAAAAAGCGCACCGAGAAGCGCGCCACCTCGCCGGCCAAGGATGCGTCCACCGCGGGCGAGGACAAGCAGCAGGAAGCCCTCGACCTGGTGCTCTCGACCGTCGAGGCGCTGATCGCCGAGCGCGGCGAGGCCGAGAAAGTGTGGGGCTCGATGGTGAAGCAGGCGTTGAAGCGCCGCCAGCCCGGATTCAACGAGTCGTACTACGGCTTTCGCGCCTTCTCGGAGTTGCTTGAAGAGGCCGAAAAAAGAAAGCTGCTGCGCCTGGAGCGCGACGAGAAATCCGGCGGGCAGATCGTCCAGCTCGCCCAGGCGGTCAAGGAGTAGCCGGCCCCTGGCGCCGGCCGCATAGCACCATGCCCTACGTTCGCCGAGATGCCGACGGAAAAATCATCGCGCTGCTGCGCGATGCGGCGGTCGATGCCACTGAGCAGCTGGGCAGCGGGCATCCGGATGTCGCCGCATTTCTCGCCGAGGGCGGCAACGCCGCGGCATTCAGCGCACTCGATCTCGATTTCGTGCGCGTCACCGAAGACCTGATCTACACCCTGATCGAGAAGGGCCTGCTGCAATTTACCGATTTGCCCGAAGACGCCCAGCGCAAGCTGCGCGCGCGCGAGGGCTTCCGCAGCCATCGCGTCGAGGGCGCGCTCGACCTGCTGGGCGGGCGCGACCTGGTCTGAACGGTGGCCATTCCTAGCGGCGCTTGCCGCGGTTGCCGGATTTGGCCAGCAGCATCTGCGCATCGCCGATGGCGCGCTCGGCGAAGCCGCCTTCGCAATAGCAAAGATAAAACTTCCACATGCGCATGAAAGCCTCCGAGTAGCCCAGCGCGCGCACCGCCGCTTGCTCGCGCTCGAAGTTCTCCCGCCACAGCCGCAGCGTGGTGGCGTAATGTGCTCCGATGTCCAGCATGTCGACAAGGCGCAGGTCGCTCGAGCGCGTCGCCGCATCGAGCATCGCCGTCACCGACGGAATGGTGCTGCCCGGAAAAATGTAGCGCTGGATGAAATCCACCGAGCGGCGCGCCTGCTCGTATCGCTGGTCGGCGATGGTGATCGCCTGCAGCAGCATCAGGCCGTCGTCTTTGAGCAGCCTTGCGCACTGGGCGAAATAGGCATCGTAGAACTGGTGCCCCACCGCTTCGATCATTTCGATGGACACCAGCTTGTCGTAGCGGCCGGACAGGTCGCGGTAATCCTCCAGAAGCACGGTGATGCGCCCGGCCAGGCCCGCCTGCGCGATGCGCTCGCGCGCCAGATCGTATTGCTCGCGCGAAATGGTGGTGCTGGTCACGCGGCAACCGTAGTGCCTGGCCGCGTGTATCGCCATGCCCCCCCAGCCGGTGCCGATTTCCACCAGGTGGTCGGTGGCCTTGAGTTCCAGCTTGCGGCAGATGCGCTCCAGCCGGGCGAACTGCGCCTGTTCGAGCGTCATGTCGGGGCGCTCGAAGATCGCGCTCGAATACATCATGCTCGGATCGAGAAACAGGCGGAAGAAATCGTTGCCCAGGTCGTAGTGCGCGGCGATGTTGCGCTGCGAACCCGCGCGCGTGTTGCGGTTCAGCCAGTGCAGCGCCTTTTGCAGCGGTCCGGTGAGGCGTGCAAGCCCGCCTTCCATGCCATCGAGCACGCTGCGGTTGCAAAGCAGGATGCGCACCAGTGCCGTGAGATCATCGACCGTCCACCAGCCCTGCATATAGGCCTCGCCTGCGCCGATCGAGCCGCCGAAAGCCATGTCGCTGTAGAAGCGTGCATCGTGCACCCGCACGGTCACGCTCAAAGGGCAGGTGGCGGAGCGGCGGCCAAAACGCATTTGCCGTTCGCCCTCCTGCAACACCAGTTCGCCGTGTTCGATGGCCGCAAGGCGCGTGTGCACCGCACGCGCCGCCAAGCCATCCAGGAAATGGGGTTTGGGCGTGACGGCGGGCGCAATGCGCCGCAGCGAACCTGCAGGCATCGTAGGGGAATTCATGGTCTGGGCGTTCATCGTGTCGCTCCTGGTGCAACGGTTTCGGAAAGGGCGTCCGGGGGCCTGGCCGGATGCGGATAAAAGGGCATGCGCTTGATCCAAAGCCTGAGCGCCTGCCAGTAAATCGCGGCGACGACCTTGAGCGTCATGAAGGGAAACAACAGCAGAACCTTGGCCAGGCTCGCCCCGGTGATCGGCTCGCGCGCCAGGGTCAGCGTCGCATCGAACACTTTGCGCCCGTCCTTGAGGTTTGACATGTGCACGCCCAGCGAGTCGCGCGGTTCGCCGAAGCTCCAGTCGTACTCCATGTCCATATCCATGAACGGCGAAACATGGAAGCTTTTGGCAAAGCGGTGGCGATGCAGCCGGCCGCCAGTCATGTTGCCCAGGGCATCCGGCTGCGACAGCACGTAGGCGTGGCGTTCTTTCCAGGGGGTATTGGTGATCTCGGCGACGATGGTCTGCAGGTGCTCCCCGGATTCGTCGAAGCAGTAATAGAAGCTCACCGGATTGAAGGCAAGCCCGAAATAGCGCAGGTGCGTGAGCAGCCGAATCGGTCCCGCCGGACGCCGGCCGGTTTCCTGTTCGACCTTGTCGCGCACCGCCTGATCCAGCGGCACCGCGCTGTCGCCCAGATAATCGGAGCGTCGCAGCCACGCCAGCGCCGGACGGCGATGCGACCACAACCAGCGTCCGCCAAACACCTGGTCGAGTTCGGCAAGGTCGAGGTACGACATGAAAAGCGCATAGCTGAACTGGTGCGGCCGGGGCAGGAAGCGCCGGTGCCTAAGCCGCCCGGTGTAGAGCGCGCTGTGCATCGCTTTGCCTTTCCTTGAAATGGCCAAGCGCGGCGAGAGCGCTGACAACCCCGTCCTCGTGAAAACCGTTGCGCCAGTAGGCGCCGCAGAAATAGGTGGCAAGCGGCCCGTTGATCTCTGCCTGGCGCGCCTGCGCCGCGACCGCCGCCGGGGTGAACAAAGGATGCTCGTAGCTGATGCGCTTGATCACCTTGGCCGGATCGATGCTTTCGCCGCGGTTGAGCGTCACCAGAAAGGGCTCGGGGGCATCGAGCGTCTGCAGGATGTTCATGTTGTAGGTGAGGGCCACGCCGGGCGCCTTGCCGGTGATTTTCGCCTCGTCGACCACGTGATAGTTCCACGCGGCCCAGGCCAGGCGCCGCCGCGGCAGCAGGCGCGTATCGGTATGCAGCACCGCGTCGTTCTGTTGATAAGGGATGGCCCCGAGCACTTCGCGCTCGGCGGCACTCGCATCGGCGAGCATGGCCAGCGCCTGATTGCTGTGGCAGGCAAGGAACACCGCGTCGAAGCGCTCGGCCTCGCCGGCGGCGGTCTTCACCAGCGCGCCCCCGGGCATGCGGCGGATCCACTGCACCGGCGTGTTGAGGCGGATGCGATCGCGAAACGGCGCGGTGAGTTTCTCCACATAGCGCGCCGAGCCACCGCATATGACGCGCCACTGCGGGCGCTTGTCCACTGAGAGCATGCCGTGGTTGTGAAAGAAAAGCACAAAAAACCGCGCCGGAAAAGCGCGCATGCTGTGCGCATCGGTCGACCATATCGCCGCGCCCATGGGAATGACATAGCGCTCGACGAATTCCGCGGAATAGCGGTTCGCCTCCAGGTATTCGCCGAGGCTGAGCTCGTCTGCGCTTTCCTTCAGCAATTCGGGTGCTTCGCGGTTGAAGCGGGCGATGTCGCGCAGCATGCGCCAGAACGAAGGACGCAACAGGTTCGAGCGTTGCGCGAACAGACTGTTGAACGAAGTGCCGTTGTACTCGATGCCCGAGCGCTCGTCGCGCACCGAGAAGCTCATGGCGCTGGGCTGCGAGGCGACGCCCAGTTCATCCAGCAGCGCGATGAAATTCGGGTAGGTCCAATCGTTGAACACGATGAAGCCTGTGTCCACCGCATAACCGCGCCCGGCCTGTTCGATGGCGTGGGTATGGGTGTGGCCGCCGGCGTGGCTGCCGGCTTCGAACACGGTGATTTGGTGCTCGCGCGCCAGGTGATAGGCGGCGACATTGCCGGCGATGCCGCCGCCGATGACGGCGATCTTCATAAGCTTGCTCCTTGGTTAGCGTCCCTGGCGTGCAGCATGGCCGCGGGCACCGATCTCAGGTCCCGGATAAGACCCAGCGCCGCCAGCAGACGCAGCCCGTAGTAAGCGAAGTCGATCTCCCACCAGAAGAATCCCTGGCGGGCCGCACCGGGGTAATGGTGGTGGTTGTTGTGCCAGCCTTCGCCCAGGGTGAGGATGGCCAGCCACCAGTTGTTGCGCGAGCGGTCGCTGGTTGCGTAGCGGCGCTTGCCGACGCTGTGGGCCAGCGAATTGACGGCAAACGTGGCGTGGTAGAGCACCACTGTAGATATGCAGAAGCCCCAGGTCAGCAACTGCAGGCCGTTCGCGCCCAGCGCCGGATGCGCGGCCGCCAGCCATTCGCCCAGTGCATACAGCGCCGTCGCCAGCGCCAGCGGGGCAACCAGGTCGAAGCGGTCGAGGAAGCGCAGCTCCGGATAACGCGCGAAGTCCCCGATCAGCTCTTCGCGCGTGGCGAAATTGCTGCGCGACAGGAACCACGCCGCATGCGCCCACAGGAGGCCGTGGCGATGCGGCGAATGCACGTCCTGGTCGTCGTCGGCGTGCAGGTGGTGGTGACGGTGGTGCGAGGCCCACCATAGCGGGCCGCGTTGCGCCGACGAGGCCGCCAGCAGCGCGAAGGCGAGCTGTACCGGTCGCGAGGCGCGGAAGGCGCGGTGCGAGAAGTAGCGGTGATAGAAGCCGGTGATGGCGAACATGCGCGCGAGGTACAGGCCGCCTGCCGTGAACAGCGCGATGGCGCTGGCGCCCGTCCAGAATGCGGCCACGCAGGCAAGATGCAGCAACAGGAATGGAACGACGCGCATCCAGTCGACGCTGCGCGTGTCCTGCGCGGTGCCCGCCGCAAGCTCGACCGCCGCACGGTTGTCGAACCAGCTTGCGATGTTGGCCAGCACGCCCCCTGCCCGGGTCATGGCCATTGCTGCGGCACCCTGATGACTTTGCCCGTGTCGTAGCCAAGCTCCCCGACAAAGCGCAGCAGGCGCTGGTAGTCGGCCTCGGCAATGGTCGGCGTGCGCGCCATGATCCACACGTAATCGCGTTGCGTCCGGGCGATGACGGTCTGCGAGTAGTCCTCGGACAGCAAGGCAATGCGGTATTCGGCCTCGATCGGCCAGATGAAGGTCATGCCCCACAAGGCGTTCGACTGGCGGTCGAGAACGCGCCCGCGGGGCGTATAGCGCCTGGATTCGCCGTCAAAACCGCCGGCACGGAAGGTGAAGGTGGTGGCGATGCTGCCATCGTCATCCAGCCGGTAGGACTCGATGGCGTTGTGCGCGCCTTTCTCGATGAAGGTCGGGATCGAGGCGATCACATACCAGTCGCCCATGAAGCGTTTGAGATCCACCGACGCTACGGTGGGCAGCGGTGGCATGGTCGATTGGCAGCCCGCGAGCAGCAGCGCCACGGCAGCGCTCAGCAGGGGCTTGATCCGCGTCATGGCCGCAACATGGATAGCCTGGTCTTCATGCGCGTGGCATCCCCGGAAAGAAGGCATTGGTGCGCGCCACATACTCGCGGTAGGCGGGGCGGCGCTCGGCCATGTCCTTCTCGAGCAGCGCCACACCGGACACCTTGAGCAGCAGGAAGCTCATGCACAGCGGCGCAAACACCGTCCACCAGGCGCCCGCGGCCGCCGCGATGCAGAAAAATCCCCACCACAGCAGCGCTTCACCGAAGTAATTCGGATGGCGCGTGTAGCGCCACAGGCCGCGGTCCATCACCTTGCCGCGCATGGCCGGGTCGGCCAGGAAGCGCGACAGCTGCCAGTCGCCGAGCGCCTCGAAGCCGAAGCCCAGGCACCACAGCAGTACTCCGATGCCGTCCAGCAGATTCAATGCGGCGGGAGACGACAGGCCCGCGAAGAGCGGCATGCCGACGACCAGCGCCAGCACCGCCTGCAGTCCGAATACGAGATAAATGCTCTTCCACGCGTAGCCGGGCTGGTTGCGCGCGCGAATCGCCTGGTAGCGCCGGTCCTCGGGCTCGCCCCAGTTGCGCACGGTGATGTGCGCAGTCAGCCGCAGCGACCACAGGGCGACCAGCAGCAGCAACAGTGCCGCGCGCGGCCCCGCAGCCGGCAACGCCACGGCATAGGTGCTCGCGCCGAGCAGGAAGAACATTCCCCAGAAGCTGTCGACGATGCCGGTATTGTGCCTGGCGAAACTCAGCGCCCACGCGACCAGCGCAAGGCATGTCATGGCGAGCGCGGCGGCAAGCAGCGCGTTCAGCTCAAGCATGCAGTGCCCCTGACATCGAATTCTCCTGAACCGCGGGCAGACAGCCATTCCAGCGTTTTGCCAGCGCGAGCAACAGCGGTGTCAGCAGGGCCCAGCCGCAGGCGAGCGCAAGCAGCGCGGCGTCGCGCTCGAACAACATGATCGCGAACCAGCCTGCCTGAAAGGCAATGATGTTGACCGCGTTGGACATGGACGGCGCCAGCGCTCAGGCTGCGGTGTGGGTGAGGAGGGTGTCGTTCGCAGGCACAGCGCGCTCGAACAGATAGTGGCTCACCCACCATTCCTGCCCGCCATTGAAGGCGAACAGTTCCGCGCAGGCCATGAAGAACAGGCGCCAGCGCTGCAGCCATTGCGCCGCACTGTCCGCGCCGTAGACCGACCCGAGCATCTGCAGGGCTTCATTGCGGCGCGCGTCGACATTGGCAAGCCAGGCCTCGGCGGTTTTCGCGTAGTGCCGGCCGTCCCAGCGCCAGCGTTGCGCCAGGCGCAGGTGGTCCTGGAAGCGCAAGGCCAGATCGTCGCTGGGCATCATGCCGCCGGAGAAAAAATGCCGGCTCATCCAGTCGCTGTCGTCGCGCGCTTCGAAGGCATAGGGCACCGAGCGGTGCACGAACACGTGCATGAAGAATTTGCCTTCAGGCTTGAGCCAGCCGGAGACCCGGGCAAACAGCTCGCGCCAGTTGCGCATGTGCTCGAACATTTCCACCGACACCACGCGGTCAAAATGCGTGTTGGTGGTGAAGCGGTTCATGTCGCAGGTGAGCACGGTCAGGTTCTTCAGGCCGCGGCGCGCCGCCTGGGCCAGGATGTATTCGCGCTGCGAGGCCGAGTTGGACACCGCGGTGATGCGCGCGCGCGGATAGCCTTCGGCCATCCACAGGCTGAGCGAGCCCCAGCCGCAGCCCAGTTCCAGGATCTCCTGGCCATCGGCGAGTTGTGCCCGCTCGCAGGTGGCGGCAAGCGCCTCGGCCTCGGCTTCATCGAGCGTGCGCACGCCCTCGGGCCAAAAGCAGGAGCTGTACTTGCGGTGCCGACCCAGCGCAATGGCGTAGAAGGCGGCAGGCACCTCGTAGTGCTGTTCGTTGGCTTTTTCGGGAAGCAGGGCGAGCGGTGCCCGCGACATGCCCGCGATGAAATCTTCGGCAGCGTTGGCGGCGGCTTCGGCATCGCCGGCGCGGATTTCATCGAGCCGCTGGCGCAGCAGGCGGCGGATGCCCGCGCGGATTGCCGCATCGGGCACCAGGCCTTGTTCGGTCCAGTTGATGGCCAGATTGGCCAGGCTCACAGCGACGCCCCGTCGCTCTTGTCGCGCGTGATCAATGCGTAGGCGGAATGGTTGTGTATCGACTCGAAGTTCTCCGCGCTCACCGTGTAACGGGCCACGCGCGGCTCGCTGTTGAGGCGCGCCGAGACATCGCGCACCAGGTCCTCGACGAACTTCGGGTTGTCGTAGGCGCGCTCGGTGACGAATTTCTCATCCGGGCGCTTGAGCAGGCCGTAGACCTCGCAGGAGGCTTCCTCTTCGGCGATGCGAACCAGTTCTTCGATCGAGATCTCGCCGCACAAGGTGGCGGCGATGGTGATGTGCGAGCGCTGGTTGTGGGCGCCGTATTCCGAAATCTCCTTCGAGCAGGGGCACAGGCTGGTGGCCGCAACGCGAACCTCGACTTCCAGCGAAAAGCCGCCGAAGGGATCGGCTGAGGCGCGCAGAATCACCTCATGGTCGAGCAGGCTTTGCACGCCGGATACCGGCGCCGCCTTCCTGATGAAACAGGGGAAGGCGAATTCGATCTGGCCACGCACCGCGCCAAGGCGGGCGAGCATGGTCAGCATCATGCCCTGCACATTGGCGAAATCGAGGGCCAGTTCGTTGCCCTCGAGCACCTCGACAAAGCGCGACATGTGCGTGCCCTTGACCTCTGCCGGCAGACCCACATACATATTGATGGCGGCCACGGTATGCTGTTCGCTGCCGTCGGCCATGCAGAGGCGCACCGGATAGCGCAGACCTTTGACGCCGACGCGATTGATGGGCTGATTGCGCAGGTCGGCCAATGACTGAATGTCGGGCATCGGTATGCGTTCGGGAGCATTCATGTGAGATCCTTTCGGTTCAGTGCCTCAAGAGGCTGTTTTAGACAACTAGGATCTCGCTTTGCGGCGCATTTGTCCTAGTCAAATAATGTCGTATGAGGTATATTACAGCAATATTTGCTAATAAACGTTTATTTGTCTAGGACAAAATGGTTGTCGGCGAAACAATTGATTTTGCAGTGAATATCAGCGCGGTGGAGCGCGAGACGGGTTTGTCCAAGGACACCCTGCGGGTCTGGGAGCGGCGCTATGGCTTCCCCAACCCGACGCGGGACGCCAATGGCGAACGCGCCTATCCGGCCGATCAACTGGAGAAGCTGCGCCTTATTCGCCGCTTGATGGATCTGGGCATGCGTCCGGGGAAAATCGTCGCCGCGCCGCTGGCCGAACTGGAGGCGCACCTGGGCGGGGCGCATGGCGGTGAAGGCGCGGGTGATGTGGAATCGGGTCCGGCGCAGGAGGTGCTCGCACTCATCCGCGCGCACCAAGCCGCGGAACTGCGTGAATACCTGGGCATGACGCTGTTGCGCATGGGGCTCAGGCCGTTTGTCACCGATGTGCTCGCGCAACTCAATGCGGCCGTTGGCGCGGCATGGGCGCAGGGCCGCATCGCCATCTTCGAGGAGCACCTATACACCGAGCAGGTGCAGCACCTGCTGCGCCATGCCATCGGCTCGATGCCGCAGGCCGCGCAGCGCCCGCGCGTACTGCTCACCACGCTGCCCGGCGAGGAGCACCAGCTCGGTTTGCTGATGGCGCATGCCTGCATGGCGGTCGAGGGCGTGCAGTGCATTTCACTGGGCGTGCAGACGCCGGCGCGCGAGATCGCGCAGGCGGCGCGGGCGCATGGTGCCGACGTGGTGGGTGTTTCCTTCAGCACGGCGATGCAAACCAACGCGGCGCTGGCGGCCCTGACCGATCTGCGCCGTCAACTCGATCCGGACATTGCCCTCTGGGCCGGCGGCAACATCTGGCAGCGCACCCGCAGGCAGGTGGAGGGGGTGACGATGCTGGTTTCGTTGCAGGAAATCTCGCTGGCGCTGTCGCGCTGGCGAGAACAACACCGGGCGCCGAACGCCATCGAGCATTCCCCCCTTCGCTGAGTACCCGCGGTGCTCCCGACGGCGCGAACCTCGGCTATTGCACCACCGCTAGCCGGCCCCGGCAATCCGCCGAGCGGGGCCGCCCCCGACGGTCACTCCGGTGCGGGATTTACTCCGCCAGCTTGATATTGCCGTCCTTGACCACCTTGGCCCACTTGCTGATTTCGCCATGGATCAGCGCGGCGAACTGTTCGGGCGCCTGGCCACCCGCCTCGGCGCTCTGCGTGGCCCAGATGTCCCTGGCCTCCTGCTGTTGCAGAAACTTGACGGTTTCTGCGTGCACTCGCCCGATCACCGCCTGCGGGGTGCCGCTGACGGCCCACATGCCATACCAGGTGCTCAGCTGAAAGGCGGGCACGCCCGCTTCGACCGTGGTTGGCACTTCGGGCATTACCGGCGAGCGCTTAGCGGCCGCCAGCGCCAGTGGTCGCAGCTTGCCTCCCTTGATCTGGTTGGCGGAGGTGCCCATGGCGTCGAAGGCCATGTCGATAACACCCGAAACCAGGCCCAGCATCATCGGACCTGCGCCCGAGTACGGCACATGCACCAGTTGCGTGCCGGTGAGGATGCCGAACAATTCCCCGCCCAGATGATGCGAAGTGCCCGGTCCCGCGGAACCGTAATTGAGCCTGCCCGGATTGGCCTTGGCATGGGCGATCAAATCGGCCAGCGTCCTGAACGGATGCACCGGATTGACCACCACCACGTTGGGTACCGAGGCGAGCTGGGTGATCGGTATGAAATCCTTCTCCAGCACATAGCCGCGGTTGGGATAGAAGCTCTCGGCGATGGTGTGGTGAATCGCGCCGGAGAACAGCGTGTAGCCGTCCCCGGGCGCCCGCGCGGCATTGCGCGCGCCCACGGTGCCGCCCGCGCCGCCCTGGTTTTCCACGATGAACTGCTGTCCCAATGCTTGCGACATCTTCACGGCATAAGGTCGCACAAAGGTATCCGTGCCGCCGCCGGCGGGAAACGGATTGAGTATGCGCACCGGCTTAGTCGGCCATGCCTGCGCCAACACTCCCGGTGCAATTCCCAGCAATGCCGCGGCCAGCAACGCGCGCGACAACCTATCCCGGCGATGAATTTTCATCTCTCCTCCCTGTTGATATGGCGGTTCGACTGCCCGGGACTCTCCGGTCCCGTGGGGGAAAGTGTACGCACTTGTCCCTGCTTCGACTCCACTTTGTGAGTTTGCCCCGGGTGCAGTGCGGCATGGCGGAGTTTTTGCGTCGCCAAACCGAACCGGATACCGCCGTGCGCACCACCACCGAGAGGGGCGAGCACACCGACGCGGTACTGGCCGAGCTGGGGTTTTCGGGCGATGCAATAAAGTCCCTGCCGGACCATGGCGCTCTCTGCAGGCGCCCGGTGCTCCGCCTTGATCTGTTCCACAGGTTAGCGCCTGCGATTGTGGAGCCCGCGCTACAATCTCGCGCAGCCCCCGGCCGTACGGCCTGCACCTGAACCGCATTTTCCATTCTTCGAATCGAGCCATTCATGCCGCATATGCCCGCTTCCGCCGCCCTGTCGCGTTTTCGCATCCTCGACCTTACCCGCGTGCGCGCCGGCCCCACCTGCGTCAAGCAGTTCGCCGATTTCGGCGCCGATGTCATTAAAATCGAGACACCGCCCGAGGCCGAGCGTAACGACGGCATGACCGGCGACCGGCACGGTTTCGACATGCAGAACCTGCATCGCAACAAGCGCTCGATGACGCTCAACCTCAAGGATCCGCGCGGCCTGGCCATCTTCATGAAGATGGTGGAGACGGCCGACGTGGTGGCCGAGAACTACCGTCCCGACGTCAAGGACCGTCTCGGCATCGGCTACGAGTCGCTGAAAAAGGTCAATCGCAAGATCGTTCTTGCCAGCATCTCCGGCTTCGGCCAGGACGGGCCTTATGCAACGCGGCCGGGCTTCGACCAGATTGCGCAGGGCATGGGCGGCCTGATGATGGTCACGGGCAAGCCCGGCGAGGGCCCGATGCGCGCCGGCGCCGCGGTGGCTGACATGACCGCCGGGTATCTGGCCTGCATCGGCGTCATGACGGCACTGCTGGAGCGGCAGTTTTCGGGTGAAGGGCAGTGGGTGCAGAGCAGCCTGCTGCAGTCGCAGATCGCGCTGCTCGATTTTCAGGCGGCGCGCTACCTGATGAAAGGCGAGATCGCGGGCCAGGTCGGCAACGATCATCCGGTGGGCATGCCGACCTCCGCCTATACCTCCAGCGACGGTTACATCAATATCAATTCGCTCGGGCAGGCCATGTGGGTGCGCCTGTGCAAGGCGCTGGGCAAAGAGGAACTGGCCGGCCATCCCGATTACAAGGGCCCGGCGGAGCGCTCGAAAAACCGCAAGGCGCTCAATGCGGACCTCAACCAGCTGTTCAAGGCGAAGACCTCCGCCGAATGGACCGACATCCTGCTTGCCGAGGACGTCCCCTGCGGGCCGATCTACAAGATGGACCAGGTGTTCGCCGATCCGCAGGTGCAGCATCTGCAGGCCGCGGCTAGCGTGAGTCATCCCAAGCTGGGCGAATTCAAGATCGTCAACCAGGCGGTGAAGCTCTCGCGCACTCCCGCAACCATGGTGCGCGCCACCCCCGAGCAGGGTGAGCACACCGACGAAATTCTCGCCGAGATGGGCTATTCCTCCGCCGAAATCAGCGCGTTCCACGCCGCGAAGGTGGTCTGAGATGGGCGAGCTCCTGGTTCGTCGCGAAGGGGCGGTGGGCACCATCCTGTTCTCCAACGTCGCACGCCACAACGCCATGACCTACGCGATGTGGCACGAGTTCCCCGAACGCCTGCACGAGCTCGATGCCGATCCTTCGGTGCGCGTGATCGTGCTCACCGGCGACGGCGACCAGGCATTTGTTTCCGGTGCCGACATCTCGCAGTTCCAGCAGAACCGCGAGGAGGAGGGCATGCAGCAGGCCTATGACCGCGCCCTGGTCACGGCCTTCCGGGCGCCGTCGCGCTGCGAGAAGCCGGTCATTGCGAAGGTCCACGGCTACTGCATTGGCGGGGGCCTGGGCATCGCGGCCGGTTGCGACCTGCGCCTGTGCTCGGACAAGGCGGTGTTCCGCATGCCCGCGGCGCGCATGGGGCTGGGCTATGCATTTTCCGGTATGCAGCGTTTTGTGGCCTTGATGGGACCCGCCAACGCGGCGGATATTTTCTTCAGTGCGCGCAGCTTTGACGCGGCCGACGCCCTGCGCATGGGATTCGTGCAGCGCGTGTTGCCGGTGGGCGCTCTCGATGCCGCGGTCGCCGAGTATTGCAATGGGATCGCCGGCAATGCGCCGCTCGCCGTGGAATCGGCCAAGCGTTCCATTGTCGAGGCCTTGCTCGACGAGAGCCGGCGCGATATGACGGCGGTCCAGGGTCTGTTCGAAGCCGCCGGCGAGAGCGAAGACCACGAGGAGGCGAGCATCGCCTTCATGGAAAAACGCGAACCGGTATTCAAGGGCCGCTGAGAAAAAGCATAAAGGGGAGATCCCGATCCGGTGAGTTTCATCCGCAGCGCCGTCCTGGACGCGGCCACGGAACTCGCCCTGTTCGACGAGAATGCGCGACGCTTTCTCGTGCAGGCAAACTGAATTTCTAGGAGGAGAAAGCAATCATGCCCGAGACCGAATCGTATTCAACCATCAAATTTTTCCTGAAGTACGGCGAACTGTTCGCCTGGCTGGGCGGGTTGCTGATCGCCGCCTCGGGACTCTGGGGAACTTATCTGAGCCACGAGTGGCTGTGTGCCATCGGCGGGTTTGTCGGCGGCTGGTTTGCGTTCATGCTGATGCGCTGCTTTCGCGAAATTCTGACCCTGATGGCCGATACCCTGATGCCTCAATGAGGCGAGCAGAGATCGGGAAGAGGCGGCGATGAGCGAGCTCAACCCGTCCGGATTCGATGTGCTGGTCGGCGACGGCCTGGGCAGGCCTCGCCCGCGCCGACCGCTGCGCGGCGGCCGGCTACAGCGGCGGCCTGGGCAAGGCCACCACCCTCGGCTGGCATTCGGGTAACTGCAGCGGCGCGCCGCTGCGGCGGTAATCCGTCTGCTGCGGGAGCGGACCTACGTTTTCCCGCAGGCGATTTTCCACATGGCATCCAATACGCTTCCGGGCGCGCTGCGTGTCCATGCGCTGGGCGCAAAGTTGAAGTCGAGCACTTCGCCTTCGGCCATGTTCGCAGGGTGCGAGGTGAAATAGAGCATGCGCGACAGCTCTTCCTTGCAGTCGTACTCGTATTCCATTTTTACGGATTTGAAGGGCGCACGGTTGTCGATGACTTGTGTCTCCTTGAAGTCATTGAGCGCCCACATTTTCGCCAGCGCATCGGTGCCGCGAATGGTGGCCGGGTCGATGTAGACGGTGTCGGTGTCATTGCTGCCGACTTCAATCCACTCGGCCATGGCGCTGTTGCTCGCTGCGGCCAGCAACAATATCAAAATGATTTTTGGCATCGCCGATTGCATTCCTTCAAATGATGTTTAGTGGTGCGAATCGGGTCGTGGCGGCTGGATTTGCCGGCCCCGAACTTTCTTCGCAATTGCTCCGGAGCACTCACAGCCCCTCGAACACCTCGGCCCACTCGCGCAACTTCTCCGGATGGCGCCAGCCCATTTCGACGCACAGGTATTCGTAGCCGATCGACTTGAGTTCACGCATGCGCTCGCGCAGTTCCGCGCGGGTGGCGGTCCAGGTGGCCGCTTTGATGAACTCGCCGCTGCACAGCGCCTCTTCCTCGGGCCGCAGGTACATGAGGTGGCCGCGGTGGTTGGAGAGGTAGCGCGCGTCGGCCGGTTGATAGCCTTTGTAGATCTCGCGATATTTGTCGAGCAAGGGGGCAAGAAACGGGGGCGGCGCGCGGCCAATGTCGCCAAACTCCTCCGCTTCGATCAGGCTGTGCAGCGCAATGGTGGCGTGCGGCCCGGTTTGCGATCTTACGCGCGGGCTGTCATAGCTTTCCCCTTCCTTGAGCACGCAGCCCGGTATTGCGGCGGTGGCCTTGAGCTCGGCGGGGTCCCGACCCGCTTCACGCCACACTTTTTTCATGTGTTCCATGTTGGCGCGGGCGTGTTCGAGGTTGTGCGGGGCATCGATCAATCCGGCGCCCAGTCTGGCCACCATCTGGCGCGCCTTCGGACCGAAGGCCGACAGATGCAGCGGGATGGGATCCTTGATGTTGATGGCGCCGATGCCCGGATCGAGAAAGCGGATCTTGCGTCGGCTGGCTTCGAACTCCCACTCGAGGGTGTCCCCGGCCAGCAATCCGCGCACCACGCGCACGTATTCTTCCAGGTCCGATAATTTCACCGGCCGCTGGCCCAGGGTGCGACGCCCGGTGAAGCCGGTACCCAGGCCCCAGTCGAGGCGCCCCGGTGCAAGCGCGTTCAGCGTTGCCAGGCCGCTGGCGGCCACGGGTGCGATGCGGTTGCCCGGAATCATCACCCCGGGTGCGATGCGAATCTTCGACGTGTGCATGGCCGCGGCGGTCAGTGAAACAAACAATTCCGAGTTGAGCATGGGGGTGTCGTACATCCAGGCGCGGTAGTAGCCGAGTTCTTCGGCAGCCTTGATCAGCTGCCAGCTGTCGGCGACGGGGGGAACGAAAAGTCCGAATTGCATGATGGGAACTCGAAAATCTGATGGCGGTGATTATGCGGCAACCAGCGCCGCTGTTCCGGCGTTGCGCGGCGCCAGGCCGCTCGAGCGATCTTGCCGCGGCGGCGGCCCTTCAGGCCAGCTCGTCCGGATCGAGCTCGCGTTCGATCGAAGAGATCTGGTCTTTCAACAGCAGTTTTCGTTTCTTCAACCGCCTGAGCGCCAGCTGGTCGTGCAGCGGCGTCTCCTGCAGGCGGTGAATCGCCTGGTCGAGGTCGCGATGTTCCAGCAGCAATTCCTTCAGGCGTTCTTCGTACGCGGGGCGCAGTTTCGGATCCGTGTCGTCGCTCATGACGCCCCGCCCCGCCGCACAGCCCATGCGTACAGCACCACGCCGACCAGGACCATCGGCAGCGACAACCACTGTCCCATGGACATATTCAGCGCCAGTAGACCCAGATAGTCGTCGGGTTCGCGGTAGTTCTCCGCGATGAAGCGGAACGCGCCATAGCCGGTCAGAAACAGCGCCGCCACTGCGCCGCGCGGCCGTTGCTTTGCGGAGTAGATCCACAACAGCACGAACAGCAGCAGGCCCTCCAGCGCGAACTGATACAGCTGCGAGGGATGGCGCGCGAGCGGGCCGGCGCCGCGAAACAGCATCGCCCAGGGAACGTCGGCGTTGTTGCTCGCCACCCGGCCCCACAGTTCGCCGTTGATGAAATTGCCCATGCGCCCGGCGGCAAGCCCGCAGGGGATCAGCGGGGCGACGAAATCCGCGACCTCGAGAAAGCCCAGTTTGTACTTGCGGCCGATCCACACCATGGCGACGATCACGCCCAGCAGGCCGCCGTGAAACGACATGCCGCCGTGCCAGACGGCCAGGGCCTCCAGCGGGTTCGACAGATAGAACGCCGGTTTATAGAAAAGCACATATCCGAGTCGCCCGCCCAGCACCACCCCGAGTACGCCCCAGAACAGCAGGTCGTCGATGAGGGCGTCCGAGGCCCCCCGCCAGGCATCGCGGCGCGCCCGGTTGCGTCCCAGGTAGAAAAACAGGCCGAAGGCAATCAGATACATCAGCCCGTACCAGCGGATTGCCAGGGGGCCGAGCGAAATGGCGATCGGATCGATCTGCGGATGGATCAGCATGGGCCAACAATACCACCGTGGCGCCGGGGATTCGCCAGTCGGCTAAAATCGCCGCTCTTTTGCTCCATTTTCTGAAAGCATCCCCTCATGGCCGATAACAACCGCTCACGCCGGATCACCGCGGGCGTCGCCCGCTCACCCAATCGCGCCATGTTGCGCGCAGTGGGGTTTGGCGACAATGACTTCGAAAAACCCATTGTCGGCGTGGCCAATGGCCATTCCAACATGAACCCCTGCAACGCCGGCATCCAGCCGCTGGTGGACCGGGCGATGGTCGCGCTCAAGGCCGCCGGTGCCATGCCGCAGGTATTCGGCACGCCGACCGTGACCGACGGCATCGGCATGGGCACCGAGGCGATGAAATATTCGCTGGTGTCGCGCGAAGTCATCGCCGATGCCATCGAGACCTCGGTCAACGGGCAGGCCATGGACGGCGTGCTGGTGGTGGGCGGCTGCGACAAGAACATGCCCGCCGGCATGATGGCGATGGCGCGCATGAACGTGCCCGGCATCTACGTTTACGCCGGCACCATCAAGCCGGGCAAATGGAAGGGCCAGGACCTGACCGTGGTCAGCGTGTTCGAGGCGGTGGGGGCCTATGCGGCCGGCAAGATGAGCGACGAGGACTTCATCGGCATCGAGAAGAACGCCTGCCCGTCGGTCGGTGCCTGCGGCGGGATGTATACCGCCAACACCATGTCCTCCTCGTTCGAGGCGCTGGGCATGAGCCTGCTGGGCTCGTCGCAGATGGCCTCGCCCGATTCGGAAAAGGCGGATTCCTCCGCGGAATCGGCCAAGGTGCTGGTCAACGCCATCCGCAAGAACATTCGCACGCGCGACGTAGTCACCCGCAAGTCCATCGAAAACGCAATGGCGCTGGTGATGGCCACCGGCGGGTCCACCAATGCGGTGCTGCATTACCTGGCGATCGCCGCCGCGGCCGAAGTGAAATGGACCCTCGACGATGTCGAGCGCGTGCGCCAGAAAACGCCGGTGCTGTGCAATCTCAAGCCCTCCGGCCAGTATGTGGCGGTGGATTTTCATCGCGCCGGCGGCGTGCCGCAGGTGCTCAAGATGCTGCTGGTCAACGGCGTGCTCAACGGCGATTGCATGACCATCACCGGCCGCACCATGGCGCAGGAACTGGCCAGGATTCCCAACGCGCCGCGCGCCGACCAGGACGTGATCCGACCCTGGAAGAACCCGATGTACGCGCAGGGCCACCTGGCCATCCTCAAAGGCAATCTTTCGCCCGAAGGTTGCGTGGCCAAGATCACCGGACTCAAGCAGACCTTTATCACCGGCCCGGCACGGGTGTTCAACTCCGAACCCGAGTGCATGGACGCCATCATGGCGAAAAAAATCAAGCCCGGCGACGTGCTGGTGATCCGTTACGAAGGCCCCCGCGGCGGCCCTGGCATGCAGGAAATGTTAGCCCCCACTTCCGCGTTAATCGGTCAAGGCCTTGGTGATTCTGTGGGGCTGATTACTGACGGACGATTCTCAGGCGGCACCTGGGGGATGGTGGTCGGGCATGTGTCGCCCGAGGCTTATGAGGGTGGCACCATTGCCCTGGTGAAGGAGGGTGACTCGGTGACCATCTCCGCCGAGAAGCGCCTGGTCCAGCTGAACGTGCCGGTAAAAGAAATCGCCGCGCGCCGCGCAAAATGGAAGCAGCCGGCACCGCGTTATACCAAGGGTCTGCTCGCCAAATACATGCGACTGGTTTCCACCGCAAGCATCGGCGCGATCACCGACGGCCCGGCGAGGGCAATGACCAAAACGGCAAAGCCGGCACCTGCGGCGAAAGCGGCCGGGCGGGTGCAGCCAGCCGCGGCACGGAAGAAAGCACCGGCTGCGAAGAAGTCCGCCGGCAGCGCAAAAAACAAAGCAAAGCCTGTGGCGGCCAAAAGAAAGAAAAAATAAACGTGGATCAATCATGAGCAACGATGCCCAGGGTCTGGCCCACAAGGCAGTGCTGGATGCCATGCTGCTGAAGATACCCGGCGTGGAAGGCGGCGACATGGGCGGGCTGCCCGCCTATTTCGTCAAACAGAAGATGTTTGCCTGCATCTATCGCGGCGCGGTGGGTTTGCGGCTGCCGGCGGCGGCGGCGGCCAACCTGCAATTCTCGATGGATGGCGTCGGCCCGTTTGCCCCCAACGGCCAGAGCAGCACGCGCGAATGGGTGCAGATCACTCACGCAGCTTCGGCCGACTACGGCAAGGATCTGGAAATTTTCAAATCGTCGATCGAGTTCGTCAAAACGGCGAAGCCGCGCTGATATCGGCACTGCATGAGTCGCGCCCGCCTGGCTCTGTTCGCGATCGCTCTGGCCGGCGCCGGGTTTATGCTCGGGACGCTATGGTCTGCGTATGGTCCCGGGCAGGAGGTTCCGGCTTCGATCGGGAGCGGCCCGGGTTCTGGCGGGCAGGACAGGGAACTGCTTGCGTTGCTCGCATCGGGCCGGCAAACAAACGGCTCGGCGATCTACAACATCGGCATATTCAATTTCTACTCGGCAATCTGGCGCGATTACGGTAAGGGCGAGCACAGTCCCCGAATTCTGGAAATCGGCCCCGGCGCCAATCTTGGAACGGGCCTGCTGTTTGTTGCTTCAGGGGCAAAAAAATACTCCGGCCTCGATCTTTTTCAGGGCCCGCAGTTGTACAACCGGCAAAGCTACGCCGCAGCTTATGATTTACTGAATCTGGTGGCGCCCGCCAGCATTCGCGTAAAGCCTGAGCAGATATACGCCGTCGAGGGCGACCGGGTCGTTTTCAAGCCCGAGAGGATGGAATATCTGTATCCCAGGGAATCCTTTGATATCCGCCTGCCCGACGGGTCGCTGGATTTCGTTTTTTCCCATTCCGTGTTCGAACACATTTCCGATCCGGACAGGACGGTCATGGCGATCGCGAAGGTCCTGCGCCGCGGCGGCATCAGTGCGCACCATTTCGACATGCGTGATCACACCGATTTCTCCCGGCCGCTCGAGTTCCTGAAGGCCGATGAAAATGCGTGGCGGGCGCGATTCGCCGGGGAAAATGCCTACCAGTACACCAACCGCAGGCGCCTTTCCGATTTCGTCAGGATGATCGAGCGCTCCGGATTGAAGATTCTCAAGGTGGAGCCTACCTCCAGGGTTCCCATGAGCGCGGGCATACGCGCCGGCCTGCATTCGGGGTTCCAGAAATACGGCCTTGAAGATCTCGCCGTGGTCAGCGCGCTGATTGTGGCGGAGAAGCTCTGACCGCGCAGCGCGCAGCCGGCTGTGTTTCGGTCGTCGCGACGCGGGTCTCCCGCGCACTATTTGCAGCATGGCAGGGTTATTGTCTTCGACCATGGCATGGACGGGCCTGCCTCGGGTCCATGAAGCCCCGCAGTAGTGAAGTCAGCGATCAGGCATGCCCGCGCGTTATGTGTCTGGAACCGATAAGCCGGTTATCAGACTTGCCGTTAGTACTGTTTTCCAAGTGCCGCCAAAAAAGGTAGCATTCGCCACTCTGAAATTGTCACTTCCCAAGGGGGATTCATGAAAAAGTTGTTGATAAACGCCGCCATCGTCATGGCGCTGGGTCTGGCCTCTGGCGCACAGGCGCAGGATGCCGCCAAACTCGCCCAAGACAAGTCCTGCCTTGCCTGCCATCAGCTCGACAAGAAACTGGTGGGTCCTGCCTACAAGGAAGTGGCCAAGAAGTACGCCGGCAACAAAGGCGCCGAAGCCATGCTGATCAAGAAGGTCCGCGCGGGCGGCACCGGCGTGTGGGGCCAGATTCCCATGCCCCCGAATACCGGTGTGAACGAAAAGGAAGCGCAGATTCTGGTGAAGTGGATTCTGTCGCAGAAGTAATCGCCTTCGGCAGGAAATGAAAGCCGGCCCAGCGCCGGCTTTTTTCTTGGTGCGCCGGTCGCAACTTGCAGCGGGTTCACCTCGCAGCGCAATCACCTGCCCTCGGGCGGGTCGTCGCATTGACAAGCTTTCCGGCGCATCCCCATAATCGCGGATTGTTCCGGAGGTTGAAATGAAACGTTCTGTTGTCTTGCACCACGCGAATCTGTGTACTCTCGCTGCCGTTGGCGTCCTGACGCTGGCCGGTTGTGGTGAAGATCCCAAGCCGGCACCGCCGCCGCCGCCGCCCTCGATCGAGATCAAGATCGGCCATGTGGCTCCCTTGACCGGCGGCATCGCGCACCTGGGCAAAGACAATGAGAACGGCGCACGCATGGCGCTCGAAGAGGCCAACGCCGCCAATATCAAGATTGATGGCAAGGATGCGCGTTTCGTCATGCTTGCCGAGGACGATCAGGCCGACCCCAAGGTCGGTACTACGGTCGCGCAGAAACTCATCGACGCCAAGGTGGCCGGTGTGGTCGGGCACCTCAATTCGGGCACTACCATCCCTGCGTCGTCGGTGTACAACGGTGCCAATATTCCGATGATCTCGGGTTCCGCCACCAATCCCCAACTGACCGAACAGGGATTCAAGGGTGTATTCCGCGTCATGGGGCGCGATGACCAGCAGGGACCGGCGATTGCCAGCTATCTCGCCGCCAACAGCAAGCCGAAGCTGGTCGCCATCATCGACGACGCCACCGCCTATGGCGAAGGGCTGGCCAATGAAGTCGAAAAGTATTTCAAAGGCGCCAACATCCGCGTGTTGCCGCGCGAGAAGGGCGACGACAAGCGCTCCGACTGGAAGGCGGTGCTGACTAAGATAAAGGGGCGCAATCCCGATGCGGTGTTCTACGGCGGCATGGACGCCACCGGCGGGCCGCTGCTGAAGCAGGCGCGCGAACTCAATATCAAGGCGGTGTTCTCCTTCGGTGACGGGGGCTGTTCCGACAAGATGATCGAACTGGCCGGCACCGCGGCCGAGGGTATGTTGTGCTCGCAGGCGGGCTTGCCGCCGGCGGCGGCGTCGAAGAAATTCCTCGATGCCTACAAGGCGCGCTTCAAGGTGGATCCCATCCTGTACTCGCCGTTCACCTATGACGCGATGCAGGCGCTCATCGCTGCCATGAAGGGGGCCAATTCCGCCGATCCGGCGAAGTATCTGCCGGTGATGCAGAAGCTGGAATTCAATGGCGCAACCGGCCATATCGCATTCGACGAAAAGGGCGACCGCAAGGACGCCGAGATGTCGATCTTCCAGGTCAAGGAAGGCAAGCTGGAGCCCATTGCCATCATCAAGAACGGCCAGACGGTGTCCTTCGCCGATTTCATGGCGCAGGCCAATCCCGCGCCTGCGGCGGCACCGGCCGCGGCCGATGCGACCCAGGCGGCACAGCCTGCCAAGGCGGCGCCCGCTCCCGACGCGGCGAAGAAGTAAGTTTTGCGCACGCCATCGCGCACGCCGCTTCCGCTGCGAACGGCACCTCCGGGTGCCGTTTTTTTTGAGTTTCCGATTCCCGGGTCGCCGTGCTTGCTTGCGGGCAGAAGGCTTTTGCCGCGGGCGCAATCGAAACACTGATGGATATTTTCATCCAGCAACTGGTCAACGGCATCACGCTGGGGGCGGTGTACGCCGTGGTGGCGCTGGGCTACACCATGGTGTACGGCATCATTCAGCTGATCAATTTTGCGCATGGCGAACTGGTCATGATCGGTGCGATGGTGGCTTTCACCCTGATCGGGGTGCTCACGCCCCTGGGTGTACCGGCGCTGCCGGCAGTATTAGTGGCGACCTTGTGCGCGATGACGGCTTGCGCGCTGCTCGGCTACGCCATGGAACGTCTTGCCTACCGGCCGTTGCGCCGCGCACCGCGTCTGGCGCCCCTGATCAGCGCCATTGGCGTTTCCATCATCCTTCAGCACCTGGCGCTGCTGGTGTGGAGCCGCAATCCGCTGGCATTTCCGCAGATCGTCAAAACGGAGTCCTTCGCGCTGGCGGGGGCGACCATCACCAATATTCAAATCGGCATCATCGTGATCTCGGTTGCGATGATGCTGGGCCTCGCCTGGCTGGTCTACCGTACGCGCCTGGGGATTGCGATGCGGGCGACTTCGCAGAACGCGCAGATGGCGGCCCTGCTGGGCGTGGATGCGAACCAGGTGATCGCGCTGACCTTCATCATCGGCGCCGCTCTGGCGGCGGTGGCCGGCGTCATGGTCGGGAGCTATTACGGCATCGCCCACTACACCATGGGTTCGGCCCTGGGCCTCAAGGCGTTTTGCGCCGCGGTGCTGGGCGGCATCGGCAACATCCCGGGGGCGATGCTGGGCGGCGTGCTGCTGGGACTGGTGGAGGCGCTGGGCGCCGGCTACATCGGCGACTTCACCGACAATGTCTTCGGCTCGAATTACCAGGATGTGTTCGCGTTCATGGTGCTGATCCTGGTGCTGGTGTTCCGCCCGTCCGGCCTGCTAGGTGAGCGCGTGGGGGATCGGGCGTGATCCGGCGCAAGGTCACTGAAGCTGCATCGCGGAGTGCCCCGCCCGGCCCGGCATGGCGCAGGCCGGCTCTGGGGATGGTACTGGTGGCGCTGGCCCTGCTCGCCTTGCCGTTCGCGCTCGCCGGCGCGGGAACGACCTGGGTGCGCGTCACCAACCTCGCCATCCTGTTCATACTGCTGTCGCTGGGTCTGAACATCGTGGTGGGTTTCGCCGGCCTGCTGGACCTGGGTTATATCGCCTTTTATGCGGTGGGCGCCTATGTTTACGCGCTGCTCGCCTCCCCGCATTTCGGCATTCACTGGCCCTTCTGGGTGATTTTGCCGCTGGGCGCGCTGGTGGCGGCGCTGTTCGGCGCGTTGCTGGGCGCGCCAACCCTGAAACTGCGCGGCGACTATCTGGCGATCGTGACGCTGGGCTTCGGCGAGATCGTGCGCATATTTCTCAACAACCTGGGTTCGCCGGTCAACATCACCAACGGACCGCGCGGCATCGCAAGGATCGACGCAATCCGCATCGGCGAGCTGAGCTTCGCGCGCACCGACAGCTTCCTGGGTCTGGATTTCAGCGGTCCGATCAAGTACTACTTTCTGCTGCTGGCGATGCTGGTCGCCGTGATCTTCATCAACCTGCGCCTGCAGAATTCGCGCATCGGACGCGCCTGGGAAGCGGTGCGCGAGGATGAAATCGCCGCGCGCGCCATGGGCATAGACACCACTCGGATCAAACTCCTGGCGTTCGCCATGGGCGCGTCATTCGCCGGTGTTGCCGGCGGCATGTTCGCGGCCATCCAGGGGTTCATCAGCCCGGAGAGCTTCGTGCTGGTGGAATCGGTGATGGTGCTCTCGATGGTGGTGCTGGGCGGCATGGGCAACATCTGGGGCGTGATCCTTGGGGCCTTGCTGCTCTCGTTTGTGCCGGAATTGCTGCGCTATACGGTGCAGCCGCTGCAGCAGTATTTCTTCGGCCGCATGCTGATCGACCCCGAAGTGATCCGCATGCTGATCTTCGGTTTCGCGCTGGTGCTGGTGATGTCGTTCCGCCCCGGCGGGCTGTGGCCCTCGGCGGTGCGCAAGCGCGAGCTGGCCGCACGCAGCGAGGACCCCGCATGAGCGATTTGCTCACCTGCAGCGGCATCGGCAAGAGTTTCGGCGGGATTCAGGCGCTCGCCGAGGTCGGCTTCTCGATCACGCCGGGCGAAATCTACGGATTAATCGGACCGAACGGCGCGGGCAAGACCACGCTGTTCAACGTGCTCACCGGGATCTATGCGCCGGATCGGGGTTCGCTGGTATTCGCGGGCGCGCAGCTGGCCGGCCTGAAGCCGCACGAGATCGTGCGACGCGGCATCGCCCGCACCTTCCAGAACATCCGCCTCTTCGCCAATATTTCGGCGCTGGAGAATGTCATGATCGGGCGGCACGCGCGCACCCGGGCCGGGCTGCTGGGCGCGATTCTGCGCAACGCGGCCACGCGCACCGAGGAGGCCGACAGCGAATCGCGGGCGCTCGCGCTACTGGATCTGGTGGGCCTGCGCGAACGCGCCAACGACGCGGCCGGCAATCTCGCCTATGGCGACCAGCGCCGATTGGAAATCGCGCGGGCACTGGCGACCGAACCGCGCCTGCTCGCGCTGGACGAACCGGCCGCCGGCATGAACGCCTCGGAAACCCGGGGTTTGCGCGAGCTGCTGCTCGAGATCCGCGGGCGCGGTATTACGCTGTTGTTGATCGAGCACGACATGCGTCTGGTGATGAACCTTTGCGATCGCCTGCTGGTGCTCGACTACGGTGTGACGATTGCCGAGGGCGCGCCTGCGGCGATTCAGGGCGATGCGCGCGTGATCGAGGCATACCTGGGGGCGCCGGCAGAAGCATGAGTATCCTGGAAGCGCAAGGACTCGAAGTTCACTATGGCGGCATCCGCGCCGTAAAGGGCATCGACCTGCACATCGACGCAGGCGAACTGGTGTGCCTGATCGGCGCCAACGGCGCGGGAAAATCCAGCACGCTGCGCGCCCTGGCGGGCCTGGCCGCGGATACGGCCGGGCGCGTGACCTACGTGGGGCGCGATATCACCGCATTGCCCGCCTTCGAGCGGGCCAGGGCGGGCCTGGCAATGGTGCCGGAGGGCCGCGGCGTATTCGCGCAACTCTCCGTCGACGAGAACCTGCGCATGGGCGCCTATGCTCGCCGCGACGAGGGCATCGCTGCCGATCGCGAAGAAGTCTTCACGCTGTTTCCAAGGCTCAGGGAAAGGCGTCACCAGACCGGCGGCACGCTCTCAGGCGGCGAGCAGCAGATGCTGGCGCTGGGGCGTGCGCTCCTGAGCCGCCCGAAGCTGCTGATGCTGGACGAGCCGAGCATGGGCCTCGCGCCGCTGGTGGTACGGCGGATATTCGAGGTGATCCGCGACATCAACGCCAGGGGCGTGACCGTGCTGCTGGTGGAGCAGAACGCCAAGGCCGCGCTGCAACTGGCCACCCGCGCCTATGTGATGGAAAGCGGACTCATCACACTGGAGGGTGAGGCGAGGTCGTTGCTGGATGATCCGAAAGTGCGCGAAGCCTACCTGGGAGAAAGTATCGCGTCTTGACGCGCAGAGGAAAACCGCGCGATCACCCTTTCATGATCGGCAATTGTCGTATGCGAACGTTGTGATCGGTGACCGTTACCATGGCTCCCGAAGCCAGCGCACTTTGGATTCGTGGCCAAATGGCGATCAACAAAGTCGCAAGCGCGTGGGCATTCAGGCCTTCTTTGCGAACGCGCTCTACCGAGGGATTGCGCTCGCCGCTGGTTGAACGCGGCAACCCCTGGTCAAGTAATAGGCGTTTCACGCTGCTTCAAGAGGCAGCACGTGATCATCAAGGTTTTGCGCCGCGAATTCCAGCGCTTGTCGAATATCCTCGGGGTCGAGCTCCGGGTATTCGACTCGCAGGTCATCCCAATTGGGATAGAGCACCAACGCCTCAATAACCCGCCGCACGGTGAGGCGCATGCCGCGAATTGTGGGCTGCCCGTTCAAGATGGCAGGATCGCATGTGATTCGATCGAACTTAGCCACGGGAACGCTCCGCAAATATGTCGATCCGCGCAGGATAGCCGAAGCGTGCCGTGCGGACAATGCATTAGCGTCGAGACTTGCCCCGAGTCGGAGTGGGACAACTACTATGTCGCTGCTTGTCTCGGCCGGGTCGGACGCTTTCCGGAGGCGCACAATCAATGCTCGTCCTGGGTCGTGCATTGATATAAGCTGGCGTTTCTAAGTGGAAACATATCCTATAAAAAGATCGCAATTGGCTAATTGTGTATGCCAATTGGACATACTGGATAGACATTTAGTTAAATTATTGGAACGCCGCCCGATTTGAAAACCGCAAGACCGACAGTTCCTGAATCTGCGTCGAGGTCGCCACTGGCCCGACAGTGGTGAGATGCGGCAAGAATGTTTCCACCTGCGTGCCGCCGATCGCGTACCTGGTCGAACAGGCGAGGTGGTGGTATGCGTCAACTTGTGGTTGCGATACCGTACGAACAAACAGGCGGCTATACCGGTTGGTGAAAATGGAGGTAGTGGAAAAATCAAAGTGTTGAGCGTAACGTGCCAGAACTCGGCCCCGCTTTTGGGGTTTTATAAGGCCCCATTCATGGGTTCGACTTCGTTATGTGCCATTAGCCATCCGCGCCGTGCTGTGGCAGGATTGACCATCAGAAACGGAGGATTCAAATGTCCACTGTTAAGGAAGAACTCACCCACCTTATTCAAGGGCAACCTGAGGACAGCACCCGCGAGGAGATTGTTCGCGAACTTGCCCTGCACGTTATGGTCGAAAGAGGTCTTGCCGATTCGGATGCAAAGCGCACAATTTCAAATGATGAAATGCAGCGCCGTATCCGCTCATGGCAGAAATAACCTGGACCGAAGAGGCAAATAGCTGGCTCGAAGATATTTTCGAGTACATCGCTGTAGAAAATCCCGGAGCTGCAGGGCGCACGGTTCAAGGAATCTTTGATCGTGTGCAGGTACTCATCAATTTCCCGCAAATTGGGTATCGATATACCGAGTCAACTCGCCATGTCCGAATATTGCTCTATGGGCACTACCGTATCGCCTACCTCGTAAAAGACGACGGAAACATAAATATTCTCGGCATCTTCCATGGCTCACTCGACATAACTAGGTATCAGCTGTAGATGGCACATAACAACGCGTGGCACTCGGACGCGCGAAAGCGGCCATCCTTTCTTCACGACCGTCATCGCGCGCGCGCCGGTGCGCGCGAACGTTATGACCGTGGAGTGGATTGGAGATTTCTGCTCAGCGAGTCGTGCATAGATCTCGCACGGCACTATTGCTTTCGCCGAAAACAGCACTTCACCTCAATCGCTTACTACGCCCCGATCACGATCGATGAGGGGAAACTCTGGCCCTTGTATCCGGTTGACCCCGCGTCGCTTCTGCCAATTGATGAAGCAAGTATGAGAAACAACGTCGTAACAAACGGAAATCCCGCCATGGTTATTGCCACGCCGGATGGCATGGGCGCTTAATTTCACTTCGACAAATGAGTCCAACTATGTGTTCCAAGCGACGGGCCCTTGCTCCGCTCGACCAGCGGCTGGACTCGACGTTGGACGTCTCAGTAGTGGAAACGCAACTGAGCGATCATCAATGCATCACCCTCAATGCGGTACACCATGCGATGCTCATCCGTAATGCGGCGTGACCAGAACCCTGAAAGGGCATGTTTCAATGGTTCGGGTTTGCCGACTCCCGCGAAGGGCTCGCGCTGTGTCTCACGTATCAGCTTGTTGATTCGCTCGACCATGCGCCTGTCTTGCTTCTGCCAATACAGGTAGTCTTCCCACGCATCATCGGCGAAGATCAGGCTCACTTCACCAGTTTCCGCCCGACGCCTTTGCCGGCGTTCAGTTGCGCGACGGCGCCGAGAAGGCGCTTGGCGTTGGCGGGGGTGCGCAATAGGTAGGCGGTTTCCTCCAGCGCCTTGTAGTCTTCGAGCGAGAGCATCACCACGGACTGCTCTCCATTGCGGGTAATGATCAGGGGTTCGTGATCTTCGCAAACGCGGTCCATGGCGCTGGCGAGGTTGGCGCGAACGGTGGTATAGGTAATCGCATCCATGACAAGCCTCCGGATATGTACGTGTTACTGTACATTTTCGATGATGGTTTGTCTAGCGTGCAGGTGCAGACCAATCCAAAAGCTGGCGCGAAGATATTTTCAAGGACATCGCCTTAAAAATCCAAAGGCTGCGGACCTCGGTTCAACCCGCCTTGTCCGCCGCCGTGGTGAACGAATCGCAGAAAAACTCCTCTTCCGGCAGTTTGCATTGCGCGATGAAGTCCTTGCGCGCCGCATCCACCATCACCGGCACGCCGCATGCGTAAACCTGGTGGCCGGACAGATCGGGGAAGTCCTCCATGACCGCGCGGTGCACGAAGCCGCTGCGTCCGTTCCAACCGTCTTCGGGCAGGGCGTCGGAGATAACCGGCACGTATTTGAATTGGGCATGTTCGGCCGCCCACTGCAGCGGCAGCTCGTTCATGTACAAATCCCTGGGCCGCCGTCCGCCCCAGTAGAGCACCATCGGGCGCGTATTGCCGGCGTGAAAGGCGGTCTCGATGATCGACTTGATCGGCGCGAAGCCGGTGCCGCTGGCGACGAACACGATGGGTTTGGGCGATTCTTCCTGCAGCGCGAAGGTTCCCAGCGGGGCTTCGAAGCGCAGGATCTCGCGCTCCTTCATCTTCAGAAAGACGTGATCGGTGAAACTGCCGCCGGGAACATGGCGCACATGCAGTTGCACGAATTCCGTGTCGTGCGGCGCGTTGCCCATGGAAAAGCTGCGCCGTGTGCCGTCGCGCAGCAGTATGTCCAGATACTGCCCGGCGATAAACTGGAAGCGCTCGTTGGCCGGCAGCTTCAGATAGAGGATGGCGACATCCCCGGTCGGGCGTTCGATCTTCTGCAGCCGCGACGGCAGTATCCGCACCTGGATGTCGCCGGCCATGCGCACGCTGCGCGCCTCGATGACCACATCGCTGAGCGCCCTGGCCTGGCAGAACAGTACCCCGCCGGCGGCGCGCTCCTCGTCGCTCAGCGCCTTTTGCGAGTAATCGCCGTAATCGACGCTGCCCTCGATCAGCTTGCCCCGGCAGCTGCCGCAGGCGCCGTCGCGGCAGCCGTAGGGTAGGACCAGACCCGCGGCCAGCGCCGCGTGCAGGATCGACTCATCGTCCTCGATCTTGAATTGGTGGCGGGTATTGTGAAGGGAGACCTGGTGTGCCATGGTTGCGCGGTAAAATCCGGTAATGAAGAGCTTGCTGATCGTGGGTTGTGGCGACGTCGCGACGCGCGCGTTGCCGTTGCTTGGGAAGACCTTTCAAATATCGGCTCTGGCCAGATCCGGGCCGGATATCGTCCGTTTGCGCGAGCTGGGTGTGTCGGCCGTTGGCGCCGACCTCGATCGGCCCGGTTCGCTTGCTGGCATCGATTTCGACGTGGACTGCCTGCTGCACTCGGCCCCGCCGCCGGGTTCCGGCGCAGGGGATACGCGTACCGCCAATCTGATCGCCGCACTTGAGGGCGCCAAAAAAAACGGCGCCATGGTACCACGGCGTATCGTCTACCTGAGCACCAGCGGCGTGTATGGCGACTGTGCCGGGGCCTGGGTGGATGAAGCGCACCGGGTGAATCCGCAGACGCCGCGGGCACAGCGCCGCGTGCATGCGGAGCAGGCGCTGCAGGCGTGGGCGGGAGAGCGCGCCGCCGGTCTTGCGATTCTGCGCGTGCCGGGAATCTATGCGGCGAACCGGCTGCCCCTTGAGCGTCTGCGCGCCGGCACGCCGGTGCTGCGGGCCGAGGACGACGTCTACAGCAATCACATCCATGCCGAAGATCTTGTCGCAATCATCGCGGCGGCCCTGCTCAGGGAGGATGCGGCCGGCATCTTCAACGCCAGCGATGATACCGAAATGAAAATGGGCGATTACTTCGATCTGGTGGCGCTCCGGCACGGGCTTCCCCGGCCGTCGCGCATCGCCCGTGACGAGGCGGCGGCTCGGGTGTCTGCCGATCTGCTCTCGTTCTGGGGCGAGTCGCGCCGCCTGCACAACCGGCGCATCAAAGAGGAACTGGCGGTGCAGTTTCGCTACCCCACGGTGCGCGAGGGCGTGCCCTCGATGGCGGGCATGCATTGAACATGGCGCCGCTGCTGGTCATCACCAATCTGCCCTCCAGGGAAAGCGCGGAGAAACTGGCCGCACAACTGGTCGAAGGGCACCTGGCCGCCTGCGTCAATCTGCTGGCCCCGTGCCGCTCGAGCTATCGCTGGCAGGGCAAACTGCAGCACGATGAGGAGTATCCTTTGCTCATCAAGACAACGCAGGACCGCTATGCCGCTTTGGAAAAGGCGATTCAGGCGGGCCATCCCTATGAACTTCCCGAGATTATCGCGGTCCCAATAAGCACCGGCCTGCCCGCCTACCTTGAATGGGTCGAATCCGGGACCCGGCCGCCAAACTGACCTATGAAACTCCTGCTCCGCCTCCTCGTGTTTGTTCTCGTGATTACCGCAGCGCCGGTGCGCGCTGCGAGTAGCGACGACCTGCTGGAACCCGACAAGGCGTTCCGTTTTTCGGCGCGGGTGGTTGACGCAAAAACGGTCGAGATCACCTATAAAATCGCCGACGGCTATTACCTGTATCGCGAGCGCTTCAAGTTCGGCGCCGAACCCGGTTCGGTCAAGACCGGCGTGGCCGAATTTCCCAAGGGCGAGATCCACGACGACCCGTTCTTCGGCAAGACCGAGACTTACCGCAAGGATTTGCGCATCCGCCTGCCGATAGAGGACGCCGCCGGCGTGGACCGCTTCAAGTTGAAGGTGGTGTCGCAGGGATGCGCGGATGTGGGCGTGTGCTACGTGCCCCAGGAGCAAAGCGCCGAAATACGCCTCGCCGCCGCATCCGCCGATCCGCGCGGGTCCGATCCGTTCGCGCGGCTGGGATTGAATTCGCCGCGCGAGGGCACCGCGACGGGTTTTTCCGATCGCATCGCGCAGGGACTGGTCAGCGGGGACGACAGCAGCTTCCTGCAGGTGCTCGAATCCGGGCGCATCTGGGCGGCGCTTGCGTTCTTTTTTGTCGCCGGGATCGCGCTTGCTTTCACCCCCTGCGTGCTGCCGATGATCCCGATACTGTCGGGCATCATCGTCGGTGAGGGCCGCCAGGCGACGCGCAAGCGCGCGGTGCTGCTTTCGCTGTGCTATGTGCTGGGCATGGCGGTTACCTATACGGCGATCGGCATGGCCGCCGCGCTTTCAGGACAGATGCTCGCCGCCGCGCTGCAGAGCCCCTGGGTGCTCTGGAGCTTTGCGCTGATCTTCGTGATGCTGGCGCTGTCCATGTTCGGTTTCTATGATTTGAATCTGCCCTCGGGGATCCATGCCCATCTGACATCCGCAAGCCGTCGCCTGCCCGGCGGCCACTATGGCGGCGTGGTGATCATGGGCATGCTCTCGGCGGCGATCGTGAGTCCCTGCGTCGCGGCGCCGCTGGCCGGTGTGCTGCTCTACATCAGCCAGACGCGCGACGTCTGGCTGGGTGGTTCGGCGCTGCTGGCCATGTCCCTGGGGATGGGCGTGCCGCTGATGGTGGTCGGCATTTCCGAGGGGGCTTTGCTGCCGAAATCCGGACCGTGGATGAAAACCGTGAAGCAGGTTTTCGGGGTTCTGCTGCTGGGCGTGGCGGTATGGATCGTCTCGCCGGTGATTGCAGTGGCCGCGCAGATGTTCGCCTGGGGCGCACTGCTGATCATCTGCGCCATGTACCTGCGCGCCATCGAGCCGTTGCCTGCGCATGCGCAAGGCTGGACGCGTCTGTGGAAAGGCGTGGGCCTGATTGCGCTTCTTTGCGGAGCGGCCATGGTGGCGGGCGCCATGGCGGGAAGCCGCGATCCTCTGCATCCGCTGGCGGGCATCACCGCGAATGCCGGCGAGGCGCCCCGTGCCGCCGGCTTCGAGCGCATCAAGACCGTTGCCGAACTGGATGCGCGCCTCGCCTCGGCCGGGCGTACCGTGATGCTTGATTTCTACGCCGACTGGTGCGTGAGCTGCAAGGAGATGGAGCGCTTCACCTTCAGCGACGCTCAGGTGCAGGCGCGGCTGGCAAACATGACGCTTCTGCAGGTCGACGTGACTCGCAACAGCGCCGATGACCAGGCATTGCTCAAGCGGTTCCGCCTGTTTGGTCCGCCCGGGATCATATTCTTCAATTCCGCGGGCAAGGAGATCAACGGATTGCGGGTGATCGGTTATCAGGATGCCCTGCGTTTTGCGCAGACTCTGGACCGGGCCGTCGCACTGTAGTCACTTGCCGCCAAGTGCTGACAAATTCGGCGAAGAACTCGGGTTTGCATACGTCCCGTTATTTTGGAAAGTTGCGCCTTTGCAACTTTCTAAAATAACGGGAAAGGCAGGCGTCATAGCGTGGCAGACTGTTTGATTTCAGCACAGCCGATTTTGGTGTCGATTTAACAGAGGGTTTCAGTCCCGATCGCGGGAACGCGAACCTGCCAGGGCCAGCACATACACGACCGCGGCAAACGGCCACGCCGCGGAGAGCACCCGGGTAAAGCCATTGAAGTTCAGAAAATGGCCTTGTTGCCAGGTCGCGAGCGCAGCCAGGAAATACGGATTCTCGGGGGAAAAATTCACCAACGCGGTGGCCGCCATCAGCGCCAATCCACAAAGCATGACTTTGACGGGACGCGCAAACATGACGGCGACAAGTACCACAAGCACGCCCACGGCGAGCCCGAACAGGGCGCCGGGCGTCAGCCAGTCAAACAGGTTCTGCGAGCTGAAAAGGAAGCCGTAGGAAATGGTCCTGACGGTCAGCGCCGCCACGACGAAGGCGAGAAACAGGGCGCGCACCGGCTGGTTGCGGCCAACCAGCAGCGCCAGCAGCAGACCTATGGCGACCGTGTTGGTGCCCACCACCAGGGCCTCGAAGCGGATGAAGATCTCACCCGGATGCAGCTCGCCCACCGGCGTCGAGAATACCGCGCGCAGGTCACCATTGCCGAACAGCGAGGTTCCCGGGTATAGCAGCGTGAGCAGCCAAAGCCCCAGCAGCACCAAACCGAGGTCGATGCGCGCGCCCGCACGGAACAGGCGATAGCGCAGCGACTGCAGGCCCTCGTTGCGCAGCAGGTGGTTGGAGAACAGGACCCCCATGCCCGCGCCGCATGCGCCGCCCAGCGAATTGGCGGCGAAATCGACATTGGAGGGGATGCGGCTGGGCAGATAGTTCTGCAGCGTCTCCAGACTCAAGGACATGAGCGCCGCGATGAGTACCGCGACTGACAAAGCGAGCAAACCGCGCCGCCCCGGGTGCAGGGCGAGAACCACGAGGAAACCCAGCGGAATGTAGGCCGTGATGTTGGCGCCGACTTCAAAAGCGACGATGTACCGCGGCAACGGGGCGAGCAGGAAATCCAAGGGCGAGATGCCCGGATCGCGCCAGCCGCTGAACGGATTCAGGCTTGCATAGGCGATGAGCAATGCGTACGCGAGAAGAAGATAGCGGGCGAGCGGCGAAGCGCGGTCCGAATACGCCATCAGTGCAGCAGCGCCTCGAATACCTGCCAGGCAAGAATCGCCGCGAGCAGGGCAACCCCGAGGGTGAGCAGATGATTGCGGCGGCGCTGTTCGGCGTACAAGCCGCGTACGATATGGTCAAAACCCTCCAGGCGATCGGTCGCCAGCAGTTTATGGAGCAGGCGCGGAAGTTGCGGCACCAGCGTTGCCCAATGCGGGGCTTCGGTCTTGATCGAGTGGATCAACCCGCGCCAGCCCATCTGCTCGTCCATCCAGCGCATCAGATAGGGTTTGGCGGTTGTCCACAGGTCCAGTTCGGGATCGAGATCCCGCCCCATTCCTTCGATATTGAGCAGGGTTTTTTGCAGCATCACCAGTTGCGGCTGTATCCGCACGCCGAAGCGCCGCGAAGTCTGGAACAGGCGCAGCAGCACGTGGCCGAATTTGATTTCCTTCAGCGGCCGGTCGAAAATCGGTTCGCACACCGCGCGAATGGCCGATTCCAGTTCGTCGATGCGGGTGCCCGCGGGAACCCAGCCGGCCTCCAGATGCGCCTCGGCCACGCGCTTGTAATCGCGCTGGAAGAAGGCGAGAAAATTGGTGGCAAGGTAGTTCTTGTCGATATCGGTGAGCGTACCCATGATGCCGAAATCGAGCGCGATGTACTGGCCGGTGCTCGACACGAAGATATTGCCCGGATGCATGTCGGCATGAAAATAGCCGTCGCGAAATACCTGGGCAAAAAAGATCTCGACGCCGGCGCGGGCGAACTTCGGGATGTCCACGCCCAGCTCGCGCAGCTTGTCGACGTGCGAGATGGGCGTGCCGTACATGCGCTGCATGGTCATCACCTCGGGCGCGCAGAAATCCCAGTAGATCTCGGGCACGATGAGAAACGGTGAACCGGCGAAATTGCGCCGCAGCTGATTGGCGTTGGCCGCCTCGCGCATAAGATCCATTTCATCGTTCAGATGTTTGGCGAACTCCGCTACGACTTCGCGCGGCCGCAAGCGCTTGCCGTCGGCGAACAGGCGCTCGATCAGCCATGCGGCACTGTCCATGAGGCCCAGATCGCGCTGGATGACCGGCATCATGCCGGGGCGAAGAATCTTTACCGCGGCCTCGGTGCCGTCGGGCAGAACGGCGAAATGTACCTGAGCAATCGAGGCGCTGGCCACCGGCTGCGCATCGAAACTGGCGAACAGTTCGGAAACTGGACGGCCAAAAGATTTTTCAATCTGTGCGGCGGCCAGTTCGCTGGGGAACGGCGGCACCTGGTCCTGCAGTTTGGCCAGTTCATCGGCGATGTCGGCCGGCAACAGGTCGCGGCGCGTCGACAGCACTTGCCCGAATTTCACGAATATCGGCCCCAGCGCTTCCAGCGCAAGGCGCAGCCGCTGTGCCCGCGGCGCGGCAAGGTCCCGATAGGGCAGCAATTTGAGCACCAGTCCGGCCACGCGCCCGCCGCGGTCGGCCGCCGCATTGCCGACGAACGCGAACTCGTCCAGGCCGAATCGCAGGGCGATGCGGATGATTCTCAGAAGGCGTATCAAGCGACCCAAGGTTCCTGCCTTATATCGTATTGGTTAAGTTTGTCACGTCAGTCTGCAAAAGCGCGCGCGCGCCGGCGCAGCGCCTCAAGCTGAGCTTCCACCCTGCCGAGGTTACGTTCCAAAGCCTGTATGTCTAGCCGGAACTGTATGAAATCGGCGCGACGCCCGATCATCCGGTCCTCCTCCGTCCAGTACTCGGCGATATTCTGTGCCAAGCGTTCAACGGCTTCGCGCTGCCAGGCGAGGAACTCGCGGCCGGTCCGGGCCATTCGGTGCGCGGCGACGTCGCCGACGATGAGCGAAAGGTCTTCCTCGGGATCCCACTCCAGACGCCGGAACAATTCCTGGACTGCCGAGGCAAGAGCGGCGTTGCCCACCAGTTCGACGTTTTTCATGGCATCCGCGTGGCGCCTGAGCACCAGCGGGATGGCGCCCGCTTTCAGGGTCACCAGCAGATCCGGGGAGGCGACGCCCGGGCCGGCTGCGATCAGTCCTTCTTCTTTGATGGAGAAATTCAAATCCGCGCGGAGAGGCCATGCACGAAGGCACAGATGGCTTCCGGCATGCGCGGCCAGCCGCTCGCGCGCCCAGGACTGCTGGCGGAGAAGGTGATTGACGAAAACAGTGAGGGTTCGGGGAAACATGACAAATAATAAGTGTTATCGCAGTGCGCCGTTCGCTGCCTGGACGAATTCAGGAACGACAAAGCCGCCCGCAGGCGGCTTTGTCGGAACACCGACCCGCTCAGGAGACCTGTTGAATCCCCGCCAGTTGCCAGCCGCTGCCGCCGGTAACCGGTTTTTGCAGGTGCCAGATCTCCTGAAACTGCTGTGGCGCCGCGCCCGCATCCTCGCGCGAGAAGCCGGAGAAACTGAGGCTCGCAAGGTGCTTGTCCCCTTCAGTCACCACTTCGATGAGAGTCGCGTCCAGCGACTCGATTTCGGTGTGCTGCGGCGCCTGTTTGCGTGCCGCGATATCGGCATGCAGGCTCGCGAACATCTCTTCATTGCAGACATCGCGAAGGGTTTCGAGGTCGCCCTTGTCATTGGCTTCCTGCAGGCGCAGGAAATTGACCTTCGCCTGTTTGACGAATCCGGCCACATCGAACCCGGCAGGAACATTGGGTTGCAGCGACTGGGTGGCGCTGGGCGGCGAAGCAACCGCCGAACGCGCGCCGCCGAAATCCGTACCCAGAGACCCTGGGTTCATCGGCGCCGGTTGCGGGCCCAGGCCGGCATACTGCACCGGCTGTGCCCCGGCGTTGCGCCGCATATACATCCGCAGCAGCGCGAACAGCAACAAGCCTCCCAGCAGGGCCATGACCACCCCGCCCATGCCGCCACCAAATCCGCCCTGCGAAAACAGGTAACCCAGGCCCAGTCCGGCGGCCAGTCCTGCCAGGGGTCCGAGCCAGCGACTGCCGGTTGCCGCCGGTTGCGGCGTTGCGGGTTTTGCCGCGGGCGCTGCCTGTTGCTGTTGCGGGGCGGTTCTGGGTGGCGGGGTCACGGAGCGTTGCATTCCCATGCTGCGGCCTCCGCCTAAGCGCGCGGCGTCGGCTTCGGGCATATATAGGGTGCCAATAAAGGTGCAGGCCAACAGAAGTGCCAATAAGTTTTTCATCCGGAGAATTCTCCTTTGTGTATTGCTAACTGCGCGCGAATTGCGGCGCCGGGGGTGCCCGGCCTGTTTTCCTGCATAGGGTCGGCCTGAATCCGCTCCGCCCTACCCGATCAATATTTGAACCCGCGGTGAAGAGCCACGGCGCCGACGGCCAGATTGAAGTATTCGACGTCCTCCAAGCCGGCAAGTTCCATCAATGATTGTAGACCTTTCTGATCGGGATGCACGCGTATGGATTCGGCGAGATAGCGGTAGCTCGCCGGATCACCGGCGACCTTTTGACCCAGCCAGGGAAGGATATTGAACGAGTACCAGTCGTAGGCGCGCTCGAGTGGCGCCCAGATCCGGGAAAACTCAAGTACCAGCACGCGCCCCCCCGGTCGTGTCACCCGCCGCATTTCCGCCAGCGCCCTGTCCTTGTGTGTCATGTTGCGAAGGCCAAAAGCCACGCACACGCAATGAAAATAGTCCGAGGGGAAGGGCAGGTTTTCGGCATCGCATTGCGCCACCGGCAGGACAATGCCCTTGTCGAGCACACGGTCACGGCCGGTTTCTAGCATCGGCCGGTTAATGTCGGTCAACCACACCTGTCCGTCCGGTCCGGCGCGCTTGGCAAAGGCGAGTGCCATGTCGCCGGTTCCGCCGGCTATATCAAGGACCCGCCCGCCCTCGCGCACACCGCTTTGCGCCAGCGCAAAGGCTTTCCACGCACGGTGCATCCCTGCGGACATGAGGTCGTTCATCAAATCGTACTTGTCTGCAACCGAGGAAAAAACCCCCGCAACGCGATGCGCCTTTTCCTCTTCGTCGACGCTCTGGTAGCCGAAATGGGTGGTTTTCGACATGCTCATTTGTCCTTTTTAGCGGCGGCGGCGGCAACGCGGCCCAGATATTCCTTCCAGCGCTCGTCCTGGCTGATCCCGAGCTCATAGAGATATTCCCAGGAGTAGATTCCGGTGTCATGACCGTCGGAGAATTTGGGCTGCACCGCGTAGTTGCCCACGGCTGCGAGGGAGGTGATCTCGACCTCCTGCTTGCCCGTTTGCAGTATTTCCTCGCCCGGTCCGTGGCCTCTTACCTCGGCGGAAGGCGAGTACACCCGAAGGAATTCGTAAGGCAGCATGAAATGCTTGCCGTTGGCAAAAGAGATCTCCATCAGCCGGGATTTCTGATGCAGTTTGATCTCGGTTGGCGTTGGGGTCGAATATTCGCTGTTCATATCGGACAGAAGTATGAACGAAATTTGCGCCCGCGGCCAAAAGACGAAAGGTTTGCCCGCAGGCGGTCTTTCCGACGCCCCGACGGCGACGGCGCTCAGCCCGAGTCGAGGGCGGAAAAACGGGCGCGCAGGTCATGACGACGACCTCCGGCGTCTGACCAGCAAACCGTATGCATTGTGGCAGTCTTTGCTCCCATTTTGGGCAGGAACTACTTCATCCGGTCACGGTGGAAATGGATTGATCCGCGTCACACCGGTTCAAAAGTGCAGCGCTCGAAATCGCTGCCGCGCTCGATGGCACTGGTCAGGAGCACCTGCGCAACTGCGCCGCTTTGAATCTCCAGCAGGCGTTTGTGGCGGAACCAGCCGGCCCGAATGATGAGCGTCGAAGGCGTGTGCAATGCCGGCATCGCCGGCAGCATCAGTGCGGGAACGAACTTGGTCGCCTGTGCATTGATGCCGCCGATTCGGACGGCAATGCCCTGCGGCACGCCGGGCATGATGCGTGTGCCGATGCGCAAAATGGCGCCATCGGATACCGATATCCAGCGAACGCTGCAGATGAACAAGTAGCCGGCGTCGGACGGCCGCACGGCGACCAGCTGCTGTTGCAGAAAACGCAGGCTGCCGCCGTTGTGCGGGCGTTCGAGGCGGAAACCGCTCGGGCTTTCGTTCAGAATCCTCCATTGCTCCAGGGCGAATTCGGGTGTACCGGGCTGCTCCTCTGCGGATCGAGTCGACAACTGACCGAAGGTTTCGATGTGTTCGCGCTGCTGCGAGGTAAGCGCCGACACCTTGGCCGGTGTGGCAAAGGGACGTCCGGTGATGAAGTAATGCGCCGCGGCGATACCGCAGCACACCTGCGCGTGTTGCGCCGCACTGCGCCGCGGTATCAGCCGCGAAGTCCGGTCCTCGCACCATTGCTGTTTGAGCGTCACCAGCATCTGTGCGGCCAGACCCTCGGAGAGGTCGCTGCCCAGGCCCAGCGCCTCGGGAGCTTCCCCCTTTTTGAGCGCGGCAATGCGTTTTGCCAGGCTTTTTCCGACTTCGTGCATATGCAGATAGCGCACGCCCGCTCCACCCTCCTTGGGAACCCGTGAGGCGCAGGTGTCGGCACCCAAATCCACGCTGAGAGGCGCTCCGACGGCATCCGGCGGCGCCTTGTCCGAGAGCACCACCTTGCGCGTCCACAGTTCGATCCAGCGCGCGACCAGCGCCTGCTGGCGCGGCGAGTGTTCGTTGGGATTTGCCAATGCCAGTAATTGAATTTGCGTGAAACTTTCTGCGCAACTGATGTCCGGCGCGGATCTTTGCGACGGATGGTCGACCTTTTTGGTCGCTACGCCGAGGTGCTCGGCAAGCGCCTGAATGCGGTTCAGCCGCCGCCACTCCCCGGGGCCAGCTTCCTGGTAGACCCGGAATTGCTCCGAGAGCTTCATGCCGCTGCTCCACAGAGCTCTCTGACATACGAGAGCAGCCTGAGCGGAGAGCCCGCCCAAGCCCTTTTCCAGGTCCTCAAGGCAATGCTGCCAGCCTTGCGCAAACGCGCTCCACAGCGCCATCACGTTGAGGAACACCTCGCGCTCCTGGCTGGCGAGGGGTGCCGCCTTGTCGGCGAATTTGTTTGCCTGCTCCGATTGCACGAACAGTACCGCTTCGCGCAGTACCTCGAGAACCTTTAGCCGTTCGCCGGGTGGCATCTCGAAACGATTGAGTTCTTCGAGTTCCCCCAGCAATTTCCCGTGGGACGGTCCCACATTGATCAGGGGCAGCGCCTGCAGCCACTCGGCGCAGGTTTT
Organism: uncultured beta proteobacterium; assembly: GCA_903859155.1. GTDB lineage: Bacteria > Pseudomonadota > Gammaproteobacteria > Burkholderiales > SG8-39 > 2-02-FULL-62-17. The sequence goes on along the minus strand of CAIOLO010000076.1, from coordinate 19,694 downwards.
CGCGTTGGTGAATGCCGGATCGGCGCCTTGATTGATCCCGTGCATTTTGAAATTCACGATTGCATATGCCGTCGCAACCGGGCCGCCAGCGCGGCCGCGTCGGGTGCGGCAATCTCACGCATCGCGGCTTGCGTTGCGAAAACTGCGTGCATCAACCGCGTGCGCTCGGCGCAGGTCAGATCAGTCATTTCCCTTGTATGCCTGTTGAGTATCACTCTGCAGGTCCCCGGGTGCTCGTCGTCTTCAACCGGCACCACCTTGCAGAAATCTTCCTGCCAAAGCAGCAGACCGCCTGTAGAGTTGCACAGTTCGCAGTCCATAACTGTTAATTTGTTCACGGGGGCCGACCCAGGAGGAGGTCAATTGGTAGCGCCAGCCGTGAACAATGTCACGCTTGGCGAATTACGCTTCAGGCGTATTACAAACGCTTACAGGTGCGCGTTTGCGCCGCAAAGCGTCAGCCTAGCCGTCGCTCGTGGTACCCGCCACTTTGGTGCGCGGGAAAATCTCCACGAAGGCGGCATAGAAGCTGCCGAAAAGCGTGGGCATCATGACGATGGTCGCCGCCAGCATGAACCCGCGCGCGGCATTCGCATTGCCTCCGGCAAGCACCGCGAACAGCGCGACGAGCATGGCCATGAACATCGAAAAGAGGGTGACGGCACAACCATAGACCGACAGTGCACGCCAATTGCGCCAGCAGGCGAAAAAACTGTAGAACAGGGATTTGGCTGCCGACATGCCTTCAAACGCGGCCAGCACCGGACCGAACCAGAAGGCCATGAGCATGGGCGTCGCGGCGACCGCGGCAAGCAGCAGCGAGCCGGAGAGCTTGCCCTCGACGATTACGCTCTCCTCGGGGGGCTTGTTCAGCAACAGCCAGTTCAACAACACACCGCCGTCGGCCAGTGCGGATATTCCCAGCACCGCCGTCACGGAAACGAGGTAAGCGACGCCAAGCCACAGCATGGTGCGGGGATTGCTGCGGAATCCTGCGAATAGCAACGCCGGACGGAGCGTGCGGCCGCGCTGAATTTCTTCGCAGACCACCATGAAGCTGGCCGAGAAGCCGGGCAGGCTGATGGCAACGATGATCGAACCGACATAATCGATGCGATTGACGAAGGCGATCACCAGCCAGTAGGCGAGCACCAGAAAAGTCCATCGGCCGGGGCTGGCGCGAAACATCCGCAGGCCCCGGGCAAGCCACATCCAGCCGCTGCGCGCCGGTGCGATGTGCATGCCAAAGGAGGGTTCAGTCGGGCTGGACATCGCGGTTCAGGTTCCCTGGCTCCGCCCGCCGCAACTCGAGGATGCGGCGAAAATGTTCGGGATCATGGGCGTGTATCAATTCTCCGGGGCGAGGCAAATAAAAATCATACAGCCGCGACAGCCAGAACCGCAGGGCGGCGGCGCGCAGCATGGCGGGCCAGGCCGCCTTTTCGTCTGCGGTGAACTGGCGCGATTCGCGGTAGGCGTCGAGCAGCGCCGTGGCGCGAACGGGGTTAATCTCACCCCCGGGTTCGGTGCACCAGTCGTTGACCGTGACGGCAACGTCAAACAACAGCGCGTCAACTCCCGCGAAGTAAAAATCGATAATGCCGCCGAGCCTCGACACGTCGCTTCTGTCATCCCAAAGGGCGTTGTCGCGGAACAGGTCCGCATGCACCGGGCCGCGCGGCAGTGCGGGAAGGTTCAGGCGCGACTGGAATGCAAGTTCGGTCTCCAGCAGATCGCGCCGCCGTGCATCCAGAAAAGGCGCGACCTTGGGCGCGGCGACCCGCCACCATGCCGGCCCGCGCGGATTTTCGATGGTGCCCTTGAACGATTGGCCGGCCAGGTGCATTGCGGCCAGCGTCGTCCCGATTTGCGCGCAGTGCTCCGGCTCGGGCACGGTGACCGGTTTGCCGGGCAGGCAGGTCACCAGGGTCGCCGGTTTGCCATTGAGGTGGCCGAGCAGTTCGTTGTTCTGGTTGGCGATTGGTGACGGGCAGGGAATGCCGTGGCGTGCAAGGTGCGCCATCAGATCAAGGTAGAAATGCAACTCGGCTTCGCTCAGCCGTTCGAACAGGGTCAGCACGAAGCGGCCCTGCGAGGTGGTCACGAAATAATTGGTGTTTTCGATTCCCGCGGCGATTCCCTGAAGCTCAACGAGCGATCCCAGCGCGTAGTTCCTGAGCCACGCGGTCAGTTCAGCGACGGATACTTTGGTGAATACCGACATCGGATTGACGTGCTGTTGTTAGCCGAAATCCGGCATCAGGGCCTGTGTGGGCTCAAGTCCCCCGGCAATCTGCAAGGCGTGGACCGCAGCCAGGTTGCAGCCGCAGATACCTGGCTGCCAGCCGCACCGCAGGGCATCTAAAAGGTGTGGATGACCCAGAGCGGCACGTGCAGGGGCTTGTCAATCGCACCTCCGCCGGACGTCATGGGTGCATCGTCCTTGAGGTAATAGACCATGCCGCTGCGGGTGGTCACGCGGATCACGCGTTTGCCCTCGATCACGAGTTCTTCAATCTGGTCGCTCTCGCCCGGTCCGATCCTCACCGGGGCGTCGCCGGGCGCCTCCACCGCAACACCGGGTGGCGCAGGAGGCGGTTCCGGCAAAGGTTCAAGCTTGGGCGGCAGCTGTGCCCAGAGTGCGGAACTGGCGATCAAGAAAATCAGCGGAATAAATCGGCGCATGGAGGTCCTCGACTATTGCTTTCAGTTTACCAGAACGAGGTACCGGAACGACGGTAGCACCGCGCCGCGTCTGGAGTCCGCGGGGAAGCTTCGGTGGCGTTCCAATTCTGACATAATTCTCCGTGCCGTCACCGCGAATATGCAGGGCGGCGACGTTTCGCCGCACCTGCGCGCGGTGGCGCTGTGCCGCAGCTCTCGCCGGACCCGGATTCGGGACCGTTCACACGATGAGGAATCCTTGAAAACCCTGCTTCTGGTCGACGGCTCGTCGTATCTATACCGCGCCTTTCACGCCATGCCCGACCTGCGCAGCCCGGCGGGGGAGCCCACCGGCGCCATATACGGGGTACTCAACATGCTGCGCCGGCTGCTCGCCGATTATCCGGCCGAGCACCTGGCCTGCGTGTTCGATACCAAGGGAAAGACTTTTCGCGAGGAAGAGTATGCGCAGTACAAGGCAAATCGCCCGCCCATGCCCGATGAGCTGGTGCGCCAGATCGAGCCCTTGCATGAGGCCATACGCGCCATGGGCTGGCCGCTGGTTGCCATCGACGGTGTTGAAGCCGACGATGTGATCGGAACGCTCGCCCGCGAGGCCGAACGTCAGGGCGTGCGCTGCGTGATCTCGACCGGCGACAAGGACCTGGCGCAACTGGTGACGCCTGCGATCACGCTGGTCAATACCATGTCCAATGAGAAGCTCGACGAGGCCGGCGTGCTGGCCAAGTTCGGCGTGCGCCCCGATCAGATCGTGGACTACCTGTCATTGACCGGCGACGCGGTCGATAATGTGCCCGGCGTCGAAAAAGTCGGGCCCAAGACTGCGGTGAAATGGATCGCGCAGTACGGGTCGCTGGACGCGGTGATGGCGCACTCGGGCGAGATCGGCGGCGTGGTCGGTGAGAATCTGCGCCGCGCGCTCGACTGGCTGCCCAAGGGGAAGTGGCTGCTGACGGTGAAATACGACGTGGCGCTGCCGTTTACGCTCGATGAGCTGGATCCCAAGCCGCGCGACAATGACAAGCTTGCCGAGTTGTTCGAGCGCTGCGGCTTCAAAAGCTGGCTGAAGGATGTCTCCGGTGGCAATGGCGCGAGGCCCGCCGGCGATGATGCTCGGGCGCCAGACCCGGCCGAGCAGCCCGCCCGGCAGGCGCAGGCCGTGCTTACCCGCAATTTCGAATGTATTCTCGATGAAGCGGCGCTTGCTCGCTGGGTCGGCAAGCTGGCGGAGGCGACGCTGGCGAGCTTTGACACCGAGACCAACAGCCTTGATCCGATGACCGCGCAACTGGTTGGCATGTCGTTTTCGGTCGAGGCCGGGCATGCCGCGTATCTGCCGCTTGCCCATGAGTATGCCGGCGCGCCCGATCAGCTTGGCGTGACGCGCGCCCTTGAGCTACTGCGGCCGTGGCTGGAGGATTCCGGCAGAAGGAAATTGGGGCAGAACCTCAAGTACGACCAGCATGTGCTCGCCAACCACGGGGTGAACCTTGCGGGCATCGTGCATGACACCATGCTGCAGTCCTACGTGCTCGAGAGTCACCTGCGCCATGACATGGACACGCTGGCCGAGCGGCACCTGGGCGCGAAGACCATCACCTACGACGAAGTCACCGGCAAGGGAGCGCAGCGCATCGGCTTTGAGCAGGTCGAGGTCTCACGCGCGACGGAATACGCCGCGGAAGACGCCGATATCACGCTGCAACTGCACCAGGCGTTGTACCCGAGAATCGAAGCCGATGCGGGCCTCAAGCACGTCTATGAAGCGATTGAAATCCCGGTGCGCGAGGTGCTGTTCAGAATGGAGCGGGAAGGCGTTCTGGTGGACGCCGCCCTGCTCAATGCGCAAAGCCATGAGCTTGGCGCGCGCATGCTCGAGCTCGAGGCGCGCGCGCACCGCGAAGCGGGCCAACCCTTCAATCTCAACTCGCCCAAACAGATCGGCGAGATATTTTTCGAGCAATTGAAGCTGCCTGTGGTCAAGAAGACTCCCAGTGGCGCGCCCTCGACCGACGAAGAGGTGCTGGAGAAACTGGCGCTGGACTACCCGCTGCCCAAGACGCTGCTCGAGTACCGCGGTATCGCCAAGCTGAAGTCAACCTACACCGACAAGCTGCCGAAAATGATCAACGCGCGCACCGGCCGCGTGCACACCACCTATGGGCAGACCACGGCCGTGACCGGACGCCTCGCCTCGAACGATCCCAATCTGCAGAACATTCCGGTGCGCACCGCCGAAGGCCGGCGCATCCGCGAGGCTTTCGTTGCCCCGCCCGGCTCGGTCATCGTGTCGGCCGATTATTCGCAAATTGAACTTCGCATCATGGCGCACCTGTCGGAGGACGCCAATCTGATCGCCGCCTTCGAGCGCGGCGAGGACATTCACCGCGCCACCGCCGCCGAAGTATTCAACCGCGGCCTGCACGAGGTCACCAGCGAGGAGCGCCGCTACGCCAAGGCGATTAATTTCGGCCTTATCTACGGCATGTCCGCATTCGGCCTGGCGCAGCAACTGGGCATCGAGCGCGCCACCGCCCAGGCCTATATCGGCAGCTACTTCGCGCGTTATCCCGGCGTGGCCAAGTTCATGCAGGAGGTGAGGGAATTGGCGCGCGAAGCCGGTTATGTCGAAACCGTTTTCGGACGACGCCTCTGGCTGCCCGAAATCAAAAGCAGCAACCAGGCGCGCCGCACCGGTGCCGAGCGCGCCGCCATCAACGCGCCGATGCAGGGCACCGCGGCCGATCTCATCAAACTGGCGATGATTGCGGTGGCCGGATGGCTCGCCACCGATAGGCTCAAGTCAAAGCTGGTGATGCAGGTGCATGACGAACTGGTTCTCGAAGTGCCGGAGAATGAACTCGAGCGCGTGAAGAAGGAACTGCCTGAACACATGACGCGGGTGGCGAGCCTCAAGGTGGCCCTGGTGGCCGACGTGGGTTCGGGGCCGAACTGGGAGACGGCGCATTGAGTACGGAAGATGACCTTGCGTTAAAACCGGAAAGAAAGTGAGAGTCACGATGAAGAAAAAATGCCTGTCCCTGGCGATGGCCTGCCTACTTCTGGGCGCGGCCGCAGCCGCATCCGCGCAGGAAGTGTTTCCCTCCAAGCCCATACGCATGATCGTGGCCTTCGCGCCCGGCGGCTCGGGCGACCTGTTTGGCCGCCTGGTCGCACAGCATGTCAGCCAGGCGATGAAAGTCCCGGTCGTGGTGGACAACCGCGCCGGCGCAACCGGCACCATCGCCACCGCGGCGGTGGCCGGCTCTCCGCCGGATGGTTACACCTTGTTGATGGCGACATCGAGCAGCCACTACAGCGCCTATTTGTACAAGAGCGTTCCCTACAACCTGGAGCGCGACCTTGCGCCGGTGATCAACCTCGGTGTCGTGCCGCTGTTTGTTGTCGCCAACCCGAACCTCGCGGCCAACAACGTGCAGGAGCTGATTGCGCTGGCGAAGAAGAACCCGGGCAAGATCAGCTACAGCTCCCCGGGCAGCGGCGGGCTTGCACACCTGGGGACGGAGATGTTCAGCTCCATCGCCGGCATCAAGATGCTGCACGTGCCCTACAAGGGTGCCGCTCCCGCGGTCGCCGACGTCATTGCCGGGCGCATCGACCTTATTTTCGACAGCGTGGCGACCTCGGGCCCGCATGTGAAAGGCGGCAGGCTCAAGGCCATTGCCATCGCCAGCGCGAAGCGCGCCGCTGGTGCGCCCGATGTGCCGACCATCGCCGAATCCGGTTTGCCCGGATTCGAGGCCACCTACTGGCTGGGCCTGTTCGCCCCCGGCGCTACTCCGGTTCCGGTGCTGCGGGCGCTGAACGCGGAGATCCGCAATTTCATGCAGACAGCCGAGATGAGCAAGCGCGTCACCGACATGGGCGGCTACGTGGCGGCGGACAGCCCCGAGGATTTTTCCGCTTACTTGAAGCGCGACAGCGCGCGCTGGATCAAGGTGATACGCGATACGGGGATGACGCTTGATTGAGCGACACCCTCAGCGTAATTCCTCAACATTTATTGACCAGAATGACCGAGTGGCGGGCATTCTGCGGCAATAGAGTAGTCAGATCCCCGGTGGCCACCTCAAATTTCTCCACCCGTGGCCGGGTCAAACTCCTCCACCCCTGGCAGCGGGACGGGGGGACTTTATTCGGTCGAATCGCGCTTGGCAATCTGAATCGGTATTGGTGTAGTACTCGCGAGTAAATCGGTGCGAGAGTTGTCCACGGGCGGGCGGTCCGGTCGCTTGCGACTGACCGGGACCGGGCGGCGGTGGGCAACTCGGTGCTCATTTCTGTGAGGTCGCCTTTGCGGCCTGTCGTGCGGCTGCCTCCTTGAGCCGCCAGCTCTTGCCCTCGAACTTCAGCAGATGGCCGTGATGCATCAGGCGGTCGAGCAGCGGGGTGACCACCACCACGTCCCCGAGCAGCCGTGCCCAGTCCTCCAGGGACCGGTTCGAGGTGATGATGGTGGATGCCGGCGGTGTTTTCGTCATGAGCTCATTCATCGCTCGTGCTCCTCGCGGCCAAGCTCCGCCTCGATCTCCTCGACAGTCGGCAGGCTGCCTTTGAGCCCGTCCGGGAGCGATTCGACGATTTGGGTTTCCCACTGGGCAACGCCAATGGGCTTGCGAATATCGCGCAGTGCGTACTCGACCTGCACTCGGTTGCGCGAACGGCAGAGCAAAAGACCAATGCTCGGCTGATCGTCCTCGTGCTTAAGCAGGTCGTCCACGGCCGAGAGGTAGAAGTTTATTTTGCCGACGTGCTCTGGTTTGAACGCGGTCGCCTTCAGTTCCACCACGACATAGCAGCGCAGGCGCACATGGTAAAAGAGCAGGTCAATGAAGGATTCGGTTTCGCCGACAATGAGCTTCACCTGATTGCCGATGAATGCGAAGCCCGCGCCCAGCTCAAGCAGAAACTCCCGCACATGGGCGAGCAGGTCGCGCTCGGTCACGCGCTCGTGCGCCTCGCGGCCGATGGTCAGGAAGTCGAAGGTGTAGGGGTCTTTCAGCGCCTGGCGGGCCAACTCGGACTGCGATGGCGGGAGGGCGCGGCCAAAGTTTGTAACCGCCTTCCCCTGGCGCCGGTGCGCTTTCTTCGCGATTTGGGCCTGCAGCACGGAGCGGCTCCAGCCTTGCGCGCGAGTCTGCTCTGCGTACCAGAGGCGGTCTTCAGCGCGCTCTAGTTTCTCAAGGAGAACAATATTGTGCCCCCACGGGATTTCTGACACGGCTTGTGGCAGTTTCTTCGCAGCCTGTCGCCCGCGAGTTTCTGCCACAGCTTGTGGCAGTTTTGACGGTGGCGCGGACCACGCGAGGAAAAACGCGCGCATGCGCCAGATATTGCGCGGTGAAAACCCCTCAAGGTCAGGGAATGCGCGGCGCAAGTCATGCGCGAGGCGCTCGACGATGGCATTTCCCCAACCCGCGGTCGTCTGCCGCCGCGCAATCGTGGCGCCCACGTGCCAATACAGAGCGATGAGCTCACGGCTCACCGCCAGCGCCGCGCGGCTCTGCGCAGCGGCAATGCGCTGTTTCAGCCGGACAAGCACCGACAAGTAATCGGCGGGCATTTCATTCAACGCTAGCGGCACCGGAAAGGCAGCACCCTCAGGGCGGATGCGTCCGCGCGAGCGACGAGTCGGAACCGCCGCCCGCACAGGCAATGTTGACGCTTTTTTCCTGATTGCCATATCTAAGCGCTTTCAGGTTGCGAGGTGAGGCCCAGCCCACTGGATTGCGTCCCTAGTTTCCATTTTCCCCTTTGCCCTGCACTGTTTCTATTACCCCACGATACTGGAATAAATTATAAACTTTCAATATCGACAATTAACTATTAACGTACAAAAAAAAGACATTTTAATTCCGTATTCGGAATACTATCGACAATCAATCTCCGCGAGAGCAATCCTCTAAAACTTGATCGCCCCAAACACTTTCTGAATGATCTTGGAGGTCTCCTGCACCGGGTTGGCGCGGATCTTCGCCTCTTCCTCTGCGACCACGGTGAACAGGCCTTCGAGCCCTTTGCGGGTGATGTAGTTCCCCAGCTTGACGTCTTCCTTCCTGATGAGGCCCAGTTGCGCGGCTTTGCCGGCGTACTGGTCGTAGATCTCGGCAAGTTTCACTTTCTCCATCGACTTCTTCACGATGGGGAGAAATCGCTGCTCCAACGGTCCGGAAGTGGTGTGTTTGAAATATTGCGTCGCGGCGTCGCTGCCGCCGGAGAGGATGCCCTTGGCGTCCTGGACGCTCATCTGCTTGACGGCGTTGACGAACAGCGCCTTGGCCTCGGGCACCGCGGCTTCGGCGGCGCGGTTCATGCGCAGGACCAGCTCATCGGCCTGCCTTCCCATGCCGGCAAGGCGCAAGGCGCTCTCCACCCGTTTCAATGATTCGGGCAGGGGAATTTTCAATTTGTCGTTGCCGAAAAAACCGTTCTCGGCGCCCAGGCGCTGCACCGCGATCTGGGTGCCTTTGTCCAGGGCGGCTTTCAGGCCGTCGACGGCATCCTTGTTGCTGAGATCGGCAATCGACAAGGCATGCGCCGGCACAGAGCAGATCATGACAAGCAGGGTCAGACAGCGGAAAATCGCGGTTCTCATGAAAATTTCTCCTAAAAAATCCCTCTGGCTTGCGGCGATCGCCATCGCGGTCATTCTAGTCTTTGTGACGCAGGCCACCTTGGCTCCGCGAGCGGCGCCGGCTGTCGAATTCCGCACTTTGAAGGGGGAGGCGTTTGACCTCGCCAGCCTGCGCGGCAAGGTGGTGCTGGTGAATTTCTGGGCGACCACCTGCGAGCCCTGTGTGCGCGAGCTGCCGGGAATTGCGCAGACCTGGAAACGCTTTGGCGCACAGGGTTTCGAAGTGGTGGCGGTTGCCATGAGCTACGATCCTCCCAATCGCGTGGTCGAATTCAGCGAAAAACTGGCGCTGCCATTGACGATATCTCTCGACCTCAAAGGCGAGATCGAAAAGCAGTTCGGCGGATTGCAGTTCGTGCCGACCAGTTTCATCATTGACCGGCGCGGCAACATCGTGAGGCGGATCGACGGGGAAATCCAGTTCGGCCCGCTGCACTCGCTGCTGGAAGAGAAGCTGAAAGAGCCGGAGTAGTACCGCGCGGCCAAAAGCTCGCCGCGCTGCTTGCAACAGCCGGCGCGAGATTTATGCGACGGCGATCTCTTCTAGCTCACTACGCCGAGCAGTTCAACCTCGAACAGCAGCGTCGCATGGGGCGGGATCACGCCGCCGGCGCCGCGCGCGCCATAGCCCAGCTCCGACGGAATGGTGAGTTTGCGCACCCCGCCCACCTGCATGCCCTGCACGCCTTCGTCCCAGCCGGCGATGACATTGCGGCGACCCAGTGAAAACACGAAAGGATCATTGCGATCCTTGCTTGAATCGAATTTTGCGCCGGCAGCCTCGTTCTCCCAAAGCCAGCCGGTGTAATGAACCGTGACTTCATGACCGGCCGCGGCCGTGGTGCCTTTGCCGACGACGATATCCTCGATGATCAGGCCGCTTGGTGTAGTGGTAGGCATATGAGTCCTTTCAGGTGGGGTCGTTGCAGTGAGCCGGTCGCGCCCGGGTTCGCAGGGGCGATGCGGCGCCATTAAAGTGGGTGGCCCTTAGCCGTCGCGATACGGTCGCGAGATGGTCAGGCGTACATTGAGCTCGAGCTTGGTGGCCAGTTCAATCAGCGCCTCCAGGCTGAACAGTTCGCCGTGATCGTTGACCAGTGCGTTCAGGCGCGGTTGTGTGATGCCGAGCAGGGCCGCGGTCTGGACCTGGGTCAGTTCCTCCTGTTCGCGAACCAGCGCGATGCGTGCCTGCACGGCTGCTATCAGGTCGCGCTTCATGGTCTGGGTGATTTTCAACTTGCGGGTAACCAAGGCGCATTCTCCGAAAAACAATATTCTCGCGGCGAATTATACCAAACATAATATAAACGACAAAAGCCGCCGCAAGCAATTATTGCGCCCGCGGCGCATTTGGGCTCATCGTGCGCTCTGCCGCCCGAGCCCCTGCCCGGGCGATGCTCGTCGCATTCAGCGCTCCGGGGATTCGATCGCCGCCGGACTTGCAGGCAACACGCCGCCGCCGGTGACCCCCGCCGCGTGCGCCTGCGCATCGGCGTGATAGGAAGACCTGACCATGGGACCGACCGCCGCGTGTTCGAAACCCATGGCGCGCGCCTCGCGTTCGAACAGGGCGAACACCTCGGGCGCAACGAACCGCTTCACCTCAAGATGATGCCGGGTGGGTTGCAGATACTGGCCTATGGTCAGCATGTCCACGTCGTGTCGGCGCAGATCCCGCATGACTTCGAGAATCTCCGCGTCGTCCTCGCCCAGACCCACCATCAGCCCGGATTTGGTGGGCACCGTCGGATGGCGTGCCTTGAATTGCTTCAGGAGGGTTAGAGAATGTTCGTAATTGCCGCCCGGGCGGGCCTCGCGATACAACCGGGGTACGGTTTCCAGATTGTGATTCATGATATCCGGCAGCGCGGCGTCCAGCACCTCGAGTGAGCGCTCCAGGCGCCCGCGAAAGTCGGGCACCAGTACTTCGATGGTGGTCTTGGGCGAGTGTTCGCGCACGGCGCGTATGCAGTCGACGAAATGCTGCGCGCCGCCGTCCTGCAGGTCGTCGCGATCGACGCTGGTGATCACCACATAGGACAGGGCGAGCGCGGCGATGGTCTGCGCCAGGTGCTGCGGTTCCTGCGCATCGGGTGCCAGCGGGCGGCCATGGCCCACGTCGCAGAATGGGCAGCGGCGCGTGCAGATGTCCCCCAGGATCATGAAGGTGGCGGTGCCCATGCCGAAGCACTCGCCGATATTGGGGCAGGAGGCCTCCTCGCACACCGTGTGCAACCGCGCCTCGCGCAGAATCTGCTTCACTTCATGAAAGCGCGAACCGGGGGCGGCTGCCTTGACACGGATCCAGTGCGGTTTGGCCAGGCGCTCGGGCGGCTCCGCGGCGCCCGCCACCGCGATCGGAATGCGGCGGATCTTGCGCTCGCCCTTTTTCTTGTCGCCCGCGATGTTAGACATGCGCCGGCTCCAGCAGGTCGGCGACATGCCGTGCGAGCGCTTCGCCCAGCTCGCTGGAGCCGGCCGTTATGCCCAGCGAGCGGGTCTGCGTGACGGCCAACCCGGGATAACCGCAGGGATCGATGAAATGAAAAGGGGTGAGGTCCATATCGACATTCAGGGCGAGGCCGTGGTAGCAGCGGTTGCGTGTCACGCGCAGGCCAAGGGCAGCGATCTTCGCTCCGTCGACATAGACGCCCGGCGCGCCGGACTGTCGCAGAGCGTTGACATTATACGTGCCGAGCAGATCGATGACGGCCTGTTCCAGGCATTGCACCAGCGTCCTGACCTTCAGGCCGCGCCGGCCAAGGTCCAGCAGAGTGTAGACGATCGGCTGGCCGGGACCGTGGTAGGTGATCTGCCCGCCGCGGTCGATGCGTTTCAGTTCAATGCGATTGTCAGCGCCGGAAGCGGGAAAGTGCTCCGGTCGTCCGGCAGCACCGACCGTGTAGACGGGGGCGTGTTCGGTGAGCCAGAGTTCATCGGCTGTCGCCGCGTCGCGCGCCGCGGTGAAGCCGCGCATGGCCTCGTATGCCTGCGGGTAGTCGGTCCGGCCAAGACGTCGGATAATCACAGGACCATCGATACCATCGAGTGATCGCACAGGTCGCGATACAGGTTGTCCAGCTGTTCCTGAGAGGTGGCATTGACAGTGATGGTCAGGCTCAGATACTTTCCTTCACGGCTGGATCGCATCTCGACCGTCGCCGGATCGTAATCCGGCGAGTGCTGCTTGATCACCTCCAGGATGGCTTGGGCAAATCCGTGCTGCCGGAGGCCCATGACCTTGATCGGGAAGTCGCAGGGAAATGCGAACAGGCTTTCGGGTTCAGACATGGCCGGCGGACCTCATCACTGTGGTCTTGTACTCCTGGTAGAGCGCGTGCACCCGGCGGAAACCCGGGCCGGGCTTGCCGGCAGAAGCACCGCTACCCACCGGCAGGCCATCCAGAGTGGTAACGGGCAGCACCTCCTTGGACGAGGAGGTGAGCCATATTTCGTCGGCGGCGCGCAGTTCGGCCTCGGTGACCGGACGCACGGCGTGGCGTACGCCGCTGTTCTCCAGCAGTTCCAGCACCACGTCATAGGTGATGCCTGGCAGCATCAGGTGACTTTTCGGCGGTGCGAGCACCGTGCCGCCGCTGACGATCATGACATTGCACGCGGCGGCCTCGGTAAGAAAGCCGTCGCGCAGCAGGATCGCTTCCGTGGCGCCCAGCTTGACGGCCAGGCTCTTCAACATGCAGCTGGCGAGCAGCGAGATCGATTTGATGTCGCAGCGCAGCCAGCGGAAGTCCTGGTGCGTGATTGCGGCCACGCCCTTGTCAACCAGTTCCCGCGGCGGCGTCGACAAGGCTCCCGTAGATACCAATACCGTGGGCTTGACGCCTTTGGGAAAGGCATGCTCGCGCGGCGCGGCGCCGCGCGTGACCTGCAGATAGACCCCCTGGTCCTCCCAGGGGTTGGCGGCGATCACCTTGCGGATGATCTCGCCCCAGCGCGCGTCGTCATGGGGATTGGCGAGTTCCACCGCGGCGAGACTCGCCTTCAGGCGCGAGATATGCTCGGCAAGACGGAATGGCCTTCGTGAATAAACTGGAATGAACTCATAGACGCCATCGCCGAACATGAAGCCGCGATCGAGGACCGAAACCCGCGCCATGCCGATGGGCATCATTTCGCCGTTGAAAAAAACAGTCATCGTCAAATTTCCTTGCCGGCGTAGCCGGCAGCCGGCCAGGCCGGTGTCAACACGCGAGCCGCCATTTTCAATGGAACCACAATCGCATCGTATCCCACGCGCGACCGAATATGCCGGCCACCGCCACATTCTGCAATGCGACCGCGGGATAATCGCCCACCGGTTTGCCCTCCAGGCTGACGCGGATGGTGCCCACCCGCTGGCCGGCGCCGATGGGGGCCACCAGCGGCTGCATGCTGAGCATCTCGGCTTTGAGTTGTTCTCCCATGCCCTTGGGAACGGAAATCCGCAGGTCCTCCGCAACCCCGGCTTTCAGCTTGTTCTCGCTGCCCTTCCACACCTGCAGCGTGCTCACCGGCGTGCCCTTTTCATAGAGCCGCACCTGGTCAAAGTAAAGGAAACCGTGATTCAAAAGTTTCTGGCTCTCCTGGGCGCGCAGGGATTCGCTGGACGTGCCCAGCACCACCGAAAGCAACCTGCGGGTTCCGCGCCGGGAAGATGCGATCAGGCTGTAGCCGGCCGCTTCGGTGTATCCGGTTTTCATGCCGTCGACGTTCGGATCCAGCCACAGCAGTCGGTTGCCGTTCTGCTGGGTGATGTTGTTGTAGCGGAATTCCCTGACGGAGTAGTAACGGTATTGGTCGGGAAAGTCGCGGATGATCGATGCCGCAAGGGTCGCCAGATCGTGCGCCGTGGAGTAGTGCCGGGGGTCGGGCAGTCCGCTCGAATTGGTGAACCCGGTGTTGACCATGCCCAGACGCCTGGCCTCGCGATTCATGATCTGGACGAACGCCTGTTCTGATGCGGCGATGACTTCGGCGAGCGCGATGCACGCGTCGTTGCCGGACTGGATGATCATTCCCTGGATCAGTTCGCCGGCGGTCACCGGCTTTCCCGGATTGATGAACATGCGCGAACCGGCGGCACGCAAGGCGCGCTCCGATACCGGCACCGTCTGTTCCAGCGACAAGCGCTTTTCCTTGAGCGCGGTGAATACGATATAAGCGGTCATCAGCTTGGTCAGCGCAGCCGGTTCAATGCGCTCATCGGCGTTGTGCGCGGCAAGCGTCTGCGCGGCAGCGACATCGATCAGCAGCCAGGCGCGCGCGGCAATCGACGGAGCCGGGACCTGGGCGACCGCTTCTGCGCTCACGCCAAGGAAGGATGCCAGCAGCGCCAGCGAGAAAAGAGAACGAATCATCAGGGGAACTCCGGCGAAAATTATAGCAACAGGGACCTGCGCCGGACGGGCCGAGCCGGACGCAGACCGGGGCCGCGCAGACTCCTGTGAATGCGCGGATCACGCCGGGCGGCGCCCAGTGCGTGTGGCAAAGCGGTTGCAGAAGCCGCGGCGCGGCTGGCGAATGGCGAGTCTACTTGGTTATGACCAGGGGCCTGACTTCCAGCGCCTCGCGAATTTTCTGCGAGACGGCATTGGCTTCCGCGCGATCGCGAAACGGCCCCAGCTGCAGTCGATATAAATTATTGCGGCCGGTGACTTGCAGCGATTGTTTCAGCCAGTCCAGTTCGCGGCGCACCCGTGCGCTGAAATTCTCCGCGTTGGCAGGACTCGAGAACGCACCCAGCTGCAGAAAAATGCCGCCGGGTTCGCTTGCGATAGAAAACCGGGGCGGGGCCGCTTCGGTCTTGAGTTCCGGTGCCGGGACCAGCACCAGAGCGGGCGCCGGCGCGGTATTTCCGGCGCCGCCGGACGTGCCTGCGGGAAGGATGCTCTCGACTTCTATGTTGGCGAGTGCGTCCTGCACGAATCCAAGCCGGTAAGCCGCGGCGTAGGAGACATCCATGATGCGCCCCGAGGAAAAAGGGCCGCGGTCATTGATGCGGATCACGACGCTGCGTCCGTTGTGCAGATTGACAATGCGCGCGTAGCTGGGAATCGGCAGGGTGGGGTGGGCCGCGGTCAACGCGAACATGTCGTAGATTTCGCCGCTGGAGGTGCGCTGGCCGTGAAACTTTCGCCCGTACCACGAAGCGGTCCCTTGCCGTTTGTAGGGCGCCGGGGTCGTGAGCGGAACGTACTCGCGCCCGAATACGCTGTAGGGCAGGTTCGCCTGCTTGTTCATCGGCTCACGCCTGGGTTCCGGTTCGGCGAGTCGGTCCAGATCCACAGGCAGTGCGCCATCCGGGCCGTCATCGGTGTAATACCCGCCGGGTTTGCGCAGCAGCTGCGAGGTGGGAATGGAAGCGGGCTTTTGCACGGTCGGCGGGTTGAACCTGAGCGGCAATTCGGCGCATGCGGCAAGCACTGCCAGGACTGCAAGCACCTGCAGGTAACCCGGCCGGAGGGCGGCAACAGCACTCAATCGCGGACGCGGTATTTGCGGATGCACGAACTCACCGGGTTGGGCAGGTTTATCGGGTAACAAATACCGGAGTCAAATCAATATCGCGCTTGAGCCGTTCGGCCATGCCCGCGGCCTCGCCCCGGTCCCGGTAGGGGCCCAGATGGAGGCGGTAAATGCCGTCGCGCTGCAGGACTTCAATGGGGTCATTGAGCCAGGCCACTTCGCGATAAACGCGGGAGCGGAAAGTCTCGGCATTGTCCCTTGCCGAGAAAGCGCCAAGCTGCAGGTACACGCCGCTGGCAGGCGGTGCGAATGCGCCTGGCGCCGGCCTGGCGGGCTCGCGGTCGCCGCCGGGGGCCGCGCCGCGTTCGGCGGGCCGGCCCGGTTCGGGGGTCGCGCCGCGCGGTCTTGCGGCATTCGCAATGTCTTCGGGCTGCAGCAATTCCAGTTGCACCAGCGTGCTTCCCGAAAAGGCGTAACCCAGCCGGAACGCCGCGGCGAACGACAGATCGATGACACGACCCGAATGAAATGGACCGCGATCATTGATGCGCACAATCACGGAGCGGCCATTCTGAATGCTGGATACGCGCACGTAGCTGGGAATGGGCAGTGTCGGGTGCGCGGCCGTCATGGCGTACATGTCGTAAATTTCGCCGCTGGCGGTGCGCTGGCCGTGAAATTTTCGACCGTACCAGCTGCCGATCCCGCTCTGGCGGAATGGCGCCAGCGACTTCATCGGCACGTAATCCTGGCCGAATACGTTGTAAGGATTGTTGGCGAACCGGTGCAGGGGTTCGAAGCGGGGCTGTGCATCGGCGAGCTTGTCGAGGTCCGGGGGCGGCGCATCGCCGGGCCCGTCATCCTTGTAGTAGGCGCCACCACGGGAGTTTGCAGCGGGCTTGGCAGAGGCGGGCGTCGCGGCGGTGGCGCGTGCGGCCCCGTTCGCCTGCGCCGGGTCCTCGCGCTCGACCACCGGTGCCCTCGGTGCGGAGCCGCAAGCGGTCAGCACAACAATCCAGGCGATGCAGGCTGCCCGGGCCGCCGGGGGCGTCCCGCCACGGCGGAAAGCCGGTCGAGCTTCGGGGGTTGCGGCTGTGGCGTTCAAGGGTGCCTCAGGTCTGCACCAGTTTCCGGTTGCGGTGGATGCTCATCAGAATGCCGATTCCCAGGAACAAAGTCACCAATGCAGTGCCGCCGTAAGAAATCATCGGCAGCGGCACGCCGACGACAGGCAGAATTCCGCTCACCATTCCCATGTTGACAAAGGCATAGGTGAAAAAGCTCAGGACAATCGAGCCGGCCAGCAGGCGGGCGAAAAAAGTCGGCGCGTTTGCCGCGATCATCAGCCCGCGGGCAATCAGCGACAGGTACAGCATCATCAGCAGAAAATTGCCGATCAGGCCGAACTCCTCGGAATAAACGGCGAAGATGAAGTCGGTGGCGCGCTCGGGGATGAATTCCAGGTGCGTCTGGGTGCCGTTGAGCCAGCCTTTGCCGGTGATTCCGCCCGAACCCACCGCGATGGTGGACTGGATGATGTGGTAGCCCGAGCCCAGGGGGTCGCCGCTCGGGTCTACCAGCGTCAGAATTCTCCTGCGCTGGTAGTCATGCAGCACCGACCATACCAGCGGCATGCTGGCCAAGCCGGAAATAATAATTCCGGCGATGATCTTCCAGGACAGTCCTGCCAGGTAAATCACGTAACAACCGGCCGAGGCGACCAGCACCGCCGTTCCCAGGTCGGGCTGCCTCGCAATGAGTGCCGTAGGCACCGCGAGCAGCAGGACGGCGACCCCGTAATCGGCCAGCCCCAGCACCGCCTCGCGCTTCTGAAAATACCAGGCCAGCATCAGCGGCATCGCGATCTTCATGATCTCCGATGGCTGGATGCTGGTCACGCCCACATTGAGCCAGCGGCGTGCGCCGTTGCGCACGTCGCCCAACAGTGCAACGGCGATCAGCAACAGCAATCCGAGAATGTATGCCGGCGGCGCGAAGCGCATCAGGGTTTGCGGCGGGATCTGCGCGACGATCCACATCAACAGTATTGCCACACAGATATTCCCGAACTGGGCCAGCACGCGTGAGGGATTTTCGTTGGTTGCGCTATACAGGGTCAGGAGCCCCAGCCCGAGCAGCGCGAGGACCAGCCACATCAGGGTTGCGTCAATCGGACTAATGATCCGGCGCAGGGCCCGCTCAATCATTGGTGCTGCCTGCTACGTCGTCCTCGACCGCTTTCTTGGGGCGTTTGCCCAACAGGTAGTAATCCAGGGCAATGCGGGCGATGGGCGCGGCGGCGAGCGCACCGAAGCCGGAATTCTCCACCAGCACGGCCAGTGCGATCTTGGGGCTGTCCACCGGCGCGAACGCAATGAACAGGGCGTGATCGCGATGGCGTTCGGCAACCCGCGATTCGACATACTTTTCGTTTGCCTTGAGCGCGATGACTTGCGCGGTGCCGGTCTTGCCCGCGCTGGTGTACTCCGCGCCGGCGAACGCGCGCGCACCGGTGCCTTCGATATTGACGCCGGCCATCGCTCGCTTGATGAACTCGATATTCTCGCGCTTGAAGGGAACGGAGCTGACCGCCTCGGGTTCGATGAAGCGGCGCTCGCCTGAATTGACGTTTTCGATATAGCGCACCAGGTGCGGGCGATACATGACGCCGTCGTTCGCCAGCGTGGCCATGGCCTGCGCGAGCTGCAGCGGGGTGTAGGCGTTGTAGCCTTGCCCGATGCTCACGGAAATGGTTTCACCGGCATACCATTTTTGCTGCTCGGGTTTGCGAAAACGCTTCATCTTCCATTCGGTTGATGGAAGAATCCCGGTCGACTCTCCTTCCAGATCTATTCCCGATCGGCTGCCCAGCCCGACGCGGCGCATGAAAGCCGATATATTGTCGATACCCAGGTCGTTGCCCAGGACGTAGTAGTAGGTGTCGCAGGAAACCACGATGGACTTGTACATGTCCACCGTGCCGTGTCCGCCGACCTTATCGTCGCGAAAACGACGCCCGCCAAAATCGAAATGACCCGGATCAAAGATGGTTTGCCCGGGGGTTCTCTTGCCCAGTTCCAGTGCTGCGAGCGCCATGAAAGGCTTGAACGTGGAGCCTGGCGGATAGACGCCGGTCAGCGCACGATTGTTGAGCGGTCGGTCGGGCGAATTGTTCAGCGCATCCCAGCTGGTCGGGTCGATCCCGTCCACGAACAGGTTGGGGTCGTACCCAGGCCTGGAAACCAGCGCAAGTACGCCGCCGGTGGACGGTTCGATCGCGACCAGCGCACCGCGCCGGTCGCCAAACGCCTGTTCCACCGCCTGTTGCAGGCCAAGATCCAGCGTAAGGGCGAGATTGTTTCCCGAGGTTGGCGCGGCGCGCGCCAGCGAGCGCACGCCACGTCCGGCGGCATCGACCTCGACCTGTTCGGTGCCGGTGATTCCATGCAATTCGCGTTCGTAGGCCTGCTCAATGCCGGTCTTGCCGATATGGTCGGTGCCCTTGTAATTCGCGGACAATTCGTCGGCTTCGATGCGCTCCAGATCGCGATTGCTGATCCTGCCGATGTATCCCAGAACATGGGAAGCGCTTTCCCCATAGGGATATTGGCGAAACAAGCGGGCTTTGATGTCCACGCCGGGGAAGCGATATCGATTGGCGGCAAATCGTGCCACCTCCTCATCGTTCAGGCGCGTCCGTATAGGCAGCGAGTCGGCCCCCTTTTCCTCGAACGCCTGGCGTCGGAACCGGGTGCGGTCGCTGGCGCGTATGTCGATAACCGTCGCCAACTCGTCGATGGTGGCTTCGATATTGCCGACTTTGGAGGGGGAAATTTCCAGCGTATAGGCTGAATAGTTACGGGCCACAACAGTGCCGTTGCGATCGATG
>CAIOLO010000075.1 GCA_903859155.1 uncultured beta proteobacterium | reverse complement strand
CCGCCGGCTCCACCAATTAAAGATACCAACCAATTCTCCGGTTGGTATTTTTTTGCCTGCTGCCGCGTGTTCACGCGGGTTGGTGTGGGTTGCTGCGGACTTCGCTCACCTCCCCTTGGCCCACCTTCGGCCCCGTCTTCTCTCTCCGTTTGCTGTTTCTCTCCATTCCGGCACCCAAAACTTTTCGAAATCTCCGCAGGCACAAAGTAAATAGCCCGTCCTGAACAATGCTGTTTTTCATAATGTCACGGTCTGAGCAGCGCGGGCGGAGAGCATCGCCAGGTCTATAAGCACCTGAATCTCGAACCAGATTTTGGCGCAAAGAAGCCGCAGCTTCCTCAGCAGTAACCTTCGCGGACCGCGCTGCGCGAAGAACTGCTGGTGGCCGGTTCGGCGACCGGCGCGCGGCCCTGCAACCGGTGCTCGATGACGAGCACGTGGCGGACAACCAGCCGCTGCTCGCGCTGGCGGGGATGTCGCTGATGCTGTCCAGGGAGAAAGGGTTGTGGCCGAAGAGGGAGGCGTTGGAGTGGCGGGTCGGGCGGTTGCTCGGGAACTGAGTGCTGGCGAAGATGCGTTTACCATAGGCGCGGGGCCAACCTTAATCCCCATCCTTGCCAGGTAGTACCAATACTGATACCATTTCGTTCATGGCTTCGGTAGACGATATCGTCAAACTTATGAGGCAAAACCCGAAAGGGATCAGCTTCAATGACCTTTGCAAGGTCTGCGAGAAAAACTTCGGAAAGCCTAGGCAATCTGGCACAAGTCACCGAATCTATAAGACTCCGTGGCAAGGCGATCCCCGCGTCAACATTCAAAATGACCGAGGCAAAGCAAAACCCTATCAGGTACGCCAGGTTCTGCTGGCAATCGACCGTCTGGAGAGAAATGATGAATAAGGATATTGACCGATATACATACCGAGTTACCTGGTCCGAAGAGGATGGAGAGCATGTTGGGCTGTGCGCGGAGTTTCCAAGCTTGAGCTGGTTGGAAAAAACACCCGAAAAGGCGTTACAAGGAATCCGGGGCCTCGTAAAAGAAACCATCGCAGACATGCGCAAAAGTCATGAGGTCGCGCCAGAACCCATCGCAACGAAAGCGTTTAGTGGAAAATTTATGGTTCGCATTCCACCGCAAACCCACCGTACTCTTGCCATTGAAGCGGCCGAATCCGGTATTAGTTTGAACCGCTTGGTTTCAAGCAAGTTGTCTTGAAAATGGCATATAACTTTGCGCCTCAGAGGACGCCGTCCCGGCGCCGCTGGGCTCCACGTCAGGCCTCACGCCGCCCCCACGGCATCCCCGGCGCAGTAACGCCTGCCTGCCAGGCCGTGACCACCAAGCCGTCTTCAGCGCCGGTTTTCACGAAGCCGCCCGGCGGCAGGCGCACCCATCAGGAAAGCGGGCTACGGCGGGCGCCTGTGCGCCTTTTCGCTTTCGGGCTGTCCGCATCCATGGCGAACGCGGCTAGGTGCACCACCCGCTCGCCCCGCACCAGCGCCCCGCCCGTGATCGAGCCGCCCTCCAAGCGCACGTCGTCGCCCTCGCCCAGCGCCTTGAAGGTTTGCGTGGCCGCCGCCTTCATCTGCTCGATGAACCGGCGCACCGCCTCCTCCACCGGCGGCACGCCGTCGGGCTGCCGGGTCTGCGCCGCGTCCATGGCGTAGCTGCGCACGATCTTTGGCAGGTAGCACGCACAGGTCGCCGGGCTGTCGAAGAGCTCGATGCCCGCCACCTTGCCGTCCACGGCGAACACCGCGCCGCACTGGCGGGGCAGCGGCTCGATGGCGTTCACGTACTCGTCCAGGCGCGCCTTCTCCTTTTCGTAGACGTCGCCCATCGCCTCGGTTGCCGAGTTCACGCAGAAGCTCGCCTGCTTCTGCGCGATGTCGGCCCAGACCTCGCCCTGGTCCGAGCGGCGCGTGCCGCTCTCGCGCATGGAAGCCGAGACCTGGCGCATCTTCTTCCCGCGCGCCTTGCTGAAGAGCGCCTGGTCCGCCGAGGCGAATTCATCGGAGTTGTAGCGCCAGCGGCCGTGCTCCACGCACGAGACCGGGATGACGATGTGCTGGTGCCCGCCCACCAGGATGGTGATGTTGAGCACCCGGTTCTGGCGCGCCCCGACCAGCTCCTCGCCATCGAGCAGCAAAACGCCCTCGTCAGCCCGGTTGTCGAAGGCGAGCTCGGGCACGCTGCCGCCGCAGGACACCTCGGTCACCGAGACAAGCTTGCGCCGCAACGCCTCGTCCAGGACCAGGTAATCCGCATCCAGGTCCGCCGGCGCGGTGAGTGGATACACAGTCAGGTTGGAAAACCGCTGCGGCGCGGCGATCGACAGCGCCGCCAGAGTGTCGTCGATGAGTTTCATGCGGTTATCCCCGTGTCAGGCATACCCGCGAGGGCAATGAACCGAGCTTACGTTGCGGCGGGCTCACTGGATGAGCTTGTCAGTTCTTTATCAGTCGGCGGGCGAGGCGCTGTATCGGTGAATGACCAAACCGAAGGAGCCGCCTTACCTTGGCGTGATCCAAGGGGGCCGCCCGCCGGCCGGGGCGGAGCAGGCGCCGGCGGCCAATCCACCCCGTAAAAGTTAAACTTTATTTTTCCGTCATGCCCGGCTGGCTTACCTATCCAGGCGTACCGGTTGTCTAACAGGATAACTTAGCTCGGCATTTTCGAGCCAGGCGCGCCAGCTGGCGGGTCTTATGCGGCAGGGCTAAACATCCTGCCAATTGATATTGAGTCTTTAATGAGCATGCTTACTCCGTCTCTTTTCTTTGACCTAACGAATTAGGCAGCATAGATGTCGCATGACAAAGTGACAGTTCTGCCTGTTCTTAAAAGTCCCCCTTCTCCGATACATTCATAGCTCAATTTGGCGACGTGTCCGACAGAAGCGACAATTGTTAGGTTCGCTATTTCGCTCTGTTACTGGCTGCTTCAATCCGCAGTCTCCCTGACTTCGGTCCGCTTGGCAGCGGTGGCACATGCATTTTCGACCGAGGTCAATTCATGGCTCCAACCCCAGCCGAAAACGCTGAAGTGATTTTCACGCTAGCCCCAATCGCCCGCCGTGTCTGTTGAGAATTGTTACGACCGAGGGGGCTAGAGTCGTGGGGTGGCTCAGCAGGTGGCGTCATCGCCGAAAAGGATAGCTGGGATCAATCGGCATAGTGGTCGAGAATACGTATTGGCCGACGCTGGCTCCACCAATTAAAGATATCAACCAATTCTCCGGTTGGTATTTTTTTGCCTCTGCTGAGGCTAACCCCATTTCAGTACCGATCTGAGTTGGAAAATTCCGGCAGTGGCCACACCACGGGCCAGGGACGCTGTTTTTCTAATAGCGGCCGAAGTCCCGCGCAGCCTGGAACAGCGCCAAAACGTTCTCCTTCTTCGCTTCCTCGGGAATGCCGGCGCTCGCGTCGAGAATGAAGCCACCGCCCTTGCCCACAACCTCGATCAACTTGCGGCTGTAGTCGCGCACCTCCTGGGGCGTGCCGCTTATCAGCATGGACACCGGAACGTTTCCGCGCAGGCAGACCACATCGCCCAGCACCTCCTTGGCGCGAAACAGGTCGCTGCGCTCGAACTTGTAGATGCACGATCCTTTGGGGACGTCGGCAATCGTCTCCATGCGCGAGTCGCAATTGCCTTCCCAGAAGACGTAGGGCACCAGGCCATTTTCTATCAGGCCCATCATCACCTTCCTCAATTGCGGCCAGTAGAAGGTCTTGAACTGGTCCGGGGACATGAAGCCGTCGAGTCCCCAGTGCAGGGTGATGTGCACCCGGTTGTTAGGGCCGTCTTTAGCGTTCTTCACGACTTCGCGGACCGTCATCGGTATGACGCACTCCATCGCCTCGAGCAGCTTGTCCTTGTTGCGAAACAGATCGAGCATGATGCCTTTCGACCCGCGCAGATAATCGCCGAAATAGTCGTAAGGGGCGTGGCACGCGGCGTGGGAATCCAGGGGGAATCCCATCTCCGCGAGTTCCTGGCTGAATGCGTCTCCGCGTTCAGACACTCTTTTGATTTCCTCGCCGGCTTCGGCAAGCCTGGCGAAAGCGGCGGCGATCTCGGGTCCGGCGAAGGAGCGCGCGATATAGGGAACACGCAGGCCCGTGCGTGCCGCTAGCTGCGGAAAGTTCGCGAAAGGGGCGAAGGCATCGGCCACCCGCGGCAGAAATCGGGTCAGCATGAACCAGCTAGGGTCCTCGATGAAGTCCGAGTATTCGTCCGCGCGCATGCGCTCCCGATCAAGATACTGATAGGGGCGATCGTCCGGGATCCCGTGGCCGGGCCACTGCCACGCGTTGTAACCCAGGATGTCAGAGACCAGCCCGAAAGTCGATGATTTGAATGGCGTATTCACCGCATCGGGCTGAAGATCCAGGACCACCTGCCGCAGCGCGTCGGCGAGCGCCTCGTAGTCGTACATGGCGCACCGGTTCGAGATGCCCGCATACCGGGCATGGAAGAACACGCTCGAGTAGGCGATGGGCACGCGATCGGGCTGCCTGAGCGCGATGACGTCAGCGATGCGCCGCTCCCGCTCGGCATAGAGCGTACTTGCATCGGTCCGGACCGCAGCAGGGTCGATTTGGGCAGGGTTGCTGTTCATGCTTTTCCTGATGTGTCTGAAGACTTGATTGGGACAGGCCTAGACTTTTCTGAGCGGGGCCACCGGCCGCGCGGGGCGTTTCGGCGGAACGATCGCCACTTCACTGGAAAAATAATCGTCCGGGGCTGCCAGAATGCTCTCCGCCGTATTGCGCACGTGCTCCCGCATGGCAAGCTCGGCGCCTCGTTCGTCTCGCTTGAGGATCGCGGCGGAAATACGAATGTGATCCGCGTGCGAGCGCTCAATGTGCGCGGAGGCATGCAGGATGGTGCTGAATTGGAGGCGAAAGATGGCGAGCCGCGTGCGATCGATGAATGCCGGCAACTCACGGTTGCCGCCCAGCTCAAGGATCAGCGAGTGAAACTGCCGGTTGTATTCGCCATAGGAAATCAAATGCGCTGCGGGTTTGGGACTCCAGAACTTCTCGACCTGGGCCAGCGCCGCACGGCCGCGCGCATCGCTGCAACGGGCCGCCTGTGCCGCGGCAAACCCCTCCAGCACTTCCCGGATCTGGTTCAGCTCGACCACTTGCCGGCGCGACATCTTCACGATGCTCGCGCCGCGGAACGGCTCAGACTGGACCAGTCCTTCCGCACCGAGCCGGCGAAGCGTCTCGCGAATCGGGCCGCGGCTCAAGCGGAACTCGCGCATCAGGTCGGCCTCGACGAGCCGCTGCCCCGGAACGAAACGGCCGGCACGCACGCGAAGCTTGATGGCCTCGATAAGCTGGTCGACCGCGGAAGCCTGGCCCTCGCCGGACTGCCGGTTTCTTTCTGCTGGCATGCTGCCTCTATTGACTGTATGCGCCCCTCTGTATGCGCCCCTCTGTATGCGCCCCTGTCTGGGTGCGCGCCCTTGCACCGACAGATTGTCCTACGATATTATAGGACAACTAGGACTGCCCGCAACGAAGGAGGTTCTCATGCAATTCCTTACGGCGAGGTTGTGCGCCATCGCGCTGACCGTCTTGTGCATGCAGTCCTACGCGCAGCAGTGGCCTGCCAAGCCGGTGCGGCTGGTCGTTGCAACCGGACCGGGGCTTTCGGTCGACATCATGGCGCGCATCCTTGCCGACGGCGTCTCACGCACGCTCGGACAATCGGTCGTCGTAGACAATATTGCGGGCGCAGCCGGGATGATCGGCGCACAAACCGTGGCGCGCACCGAACCTAACGGCTACGTATTCTTCTTTGCAAGCTCTTCGGCGCTGACTTCGAACCTGTACATGTTCAAGTCCGTACCCTACGACCCCGTCAAGGATTTCACTGCCGTTGCCATCATCGTCGACAGCGCACCTTTCACAATATCGGTTATGCCTGAACTGCCGGTGAAAACGCTTCCCGAGCTGGTCGACTATGCCAAAGCGCATCCTGGGAAACTCTCCTACGCGATCGACTCCTCCAGTGGCACCGCGAGCATTGCCGGCCAGCTGCTTGCAAAGCGTACCGGCATCGACATGGTGCAGGTGCCCTATAAATCGACCGCCCAGATGCTCCAGGACACCATCACGGGCCGCACCCAAATGATGATCAGCGCGGTCACGCCGGTGGAGCCTTACCTGAAGCGGGGCAGCCTGCGCAGCATTGCGCTCACCTCGGAGAATCCTTTTCCCGGCCTGGAAGAAATTCCGCTGGTGCGCGAAACAATACCCGGCTACCGTCTGGAAGGCTGGTTCGCGGTGGTGGCACGCAGCGGAACACCCCCGGAGGCCATCGCGAGGTTCAATCGGGATATCAACCTGTTTCTTGGCAATACCGAGCTCATTCAGAAAATGAGGTCCCTGGGGCTTGCACTCAGCAGGACGCGCACCCCCAGGGAAACGGCTGAATTCATCCATATCGAGCAGGATCGCTGGCGCAAGTTGGCCACCGAACTGGATCTCCAGCCCCAATAAAACAAGGCAAACCATGACCGTGAACGAACTGGATTTCAGGAAACTCCGGGTAGACCAGGTGGGAAGCCTCGTCGGCCCGGGCTCACTCCTTGATGCCATACGCCGTTATCGGCGCGGCGAGCCGGGCGATGCAAAACTGCGCGATGCGGATCTGCGCGCCGTACGCGATGAGGCGGTGCGCCATGTGTTGCGAACCCAGGAGAACATAGGGTTTCCGATACTGAGCGACGGCGAGCTGCGTCGAGGCAACTTTCAGGACAGCTTCGCCGCCGCCGTGTCGGGTTATGACATCCCGACGGGTACC
The DNA here is from genome assembly GCA_903859155.1 of uncultured beta proteobacterium. Lineage (GTDB taxonomy): Bacteria > Pseudomonadota > Gammaproteobacteria > Burkholderiales > SG8-39 > 2-02-FULL-62-17. The sequence continues at coordinate 18,273 of CAIOLO010000075.1, read as the reverse complement.
GAGGACTTCAGCCTGCAGCAGCTGAATCCGCAGCCTTATTCGCGCTCCGAGCAGGATTTCGGCGGACCTGGTCCGGCCATTCTCACCCGGAGGCCCGCCATTCGCAGACTGCAACTCGTTCATAACGTGCCACTGGAGGAATACCGCTTTGCAAGCGGTGCGACCAACCGGCCAATCAAGACCACGTTGATCGGCCCGGACCGCGTGACGCAGCGGTTCGATCTGGAACGCTCGCGTGGCGTGTACCAGGACCTGGATGAGTTCGTCGCCGACGTGGTGGCGATCCAGAGGCGCATGATTGCCGAGCTGGTGGATGCCGGCTGCCGATACATTCAAATCGACGCCCCGGGCTACACGGCATACGTCGATCGCGTTTCGCTCGAACGCATGCGCAGCCGCGGCGAGGATCCGGATCAGAACCTGTGCCGCTCGATCGCAGCGGACAATGCCGTGATCGCGGGCTTCGAGGGCGTCACGTTCGGCATTCACATCTGCCGCGGCAACCCGCGCACGCTCGACCCGAAAACCGGAATGGTAGTGCCCCAATGGCACCGCGAAGGCCACTACGACGCCATCGCCGAAAGGCTGTTCGGCGAGCTGAAGCACGACCGGCTGCTGCTCGAGTACGACAGCGAGCGGGCCGGGAGCTTCGCGCCGCTACGCTTCGTGCAAAAAAACGCCGTGGCCGTACTCGGAATCGTTTCGACAAAGAACGCCGAAGTTGAAACCATGGAGACCTTGAAGCGTCGCATAGAAGAAGCAAGCCGCTATTTGCCTCTGGCGCAGTTGGCTATCAGCCCGCAATGCGGATTCGGCAGCGCAGATCCGGACAGAGCGACGTTGACCGAGGATGAACAGTGGCGCAAGCTCGAACGCCTTATCCAGACAGCCGCCCAGGTGTGGCGATAAGCGCAGGCCGGCTATTTCTGTGCCGGATGGCATGAAGCGCTTACCGCATCACGCTTGATTCAAGCTTTTTCACCTCAGGGTTTATGAGCCCAGATTGATGAAATTTCACCAAGGCAGGGTCTTGCCATTATGGTGAAAAAAACCGCCGCTGTCCGCCTGCGTCAGCCGCGCGATCAGGATGCGCAGATTAGACGCCGTCTTCTCCGGCGGCGGCAGCGCGTCCCACCCGCTGGTCTCGTTTCTGATCATGTCGGTGCGCATGCGCCCCGGGCTCAAGACTGCCGCTATCACCTCGGGATGATCCAGCGCGAACGAGCGCCACACTGAATTGAGCGCCGCCTTCGAGGATCGATAGGTATAAATCCCGCCCTGCGTAGCTGCGCCAATTGATCCGACCAGACTGCCGATCGCAATCATCTTTCGCTCATTGCTGCGCGCGACCGAGCCGAGCAAAGCCCCGGCACAGGCAAGTGGGGCCATGGTGTTTACTTGAAAGCTGCGCATCCAGGCATCGGTGTCAATTGCGGCTGGTGACATCGAGCTGTTCAACATCACCCCCGCATTGGCGATCATCACATCGATCGCCTCAGCGCCGAGTTCCCGCCCCAATGCGGCCACTGCGGCGAAATCGCTCACGTCGAGGGGATAAACGGTGACTGCGGGACCCAGCGCGCTGAGAGCATCAGCCCGAATTGGGTCCCGGCAGGTAGCGAGGACCCGCCAGCCATCCTGCGCGTACTGCCTCGCGAATTCCAGTCCAAGCCCCCGGTTGGCCCCGGTAATAAATACTGTTGGCACTCAATTCTCCGCGTCGAGGTTTCTCGTGTATTTTACTTGAGCGGATCGCAGTGCTTCAATGCATCCGCGTTATCGCCTTAATAGGAATGAAATGCAAGGCTCGAGAGCGTATCATTTGCAGCGGTGTGAGCCGTGAGAAATACCTGAATACTATTCCCCCACAAACCCGGCGAGATGCAATGGAACTCTATTTAGAAAAGATCGGCGGCAAAGGACCGACACTGCTGCTTTTGCACGGAATGGCAGGCAACGGCGCCGTATGGCACCCCCTGATCGAGGAACTCCGCGGGCGATGGCCGGGAAACTTTCTGGTGCCGGACCTGCGCGGCCATGGCCGTTCGCCGCACAGCAACCATTACGGTTTCGCCCAGTACGCCGCGGATGTCGCCGACCTTCTTGATACCTCGGAACGCGTATGGTCGGTTGGACATTCCATGGGCGCAGTAGTGGCGCTTACCTTGGCAAGCGGGTGGTACGGGGTATCGATCGGTGCTGTGCTTGGCTTTGGCATGAAACTCAACTGGACCAGCGCGGAAACCGAAAAGGCGCTTTCCCTTTCGAAAGTGCCGGTCCGCTGGTTCGACACCCGTCACGAGGCGGCCGAGCGCTACCTTCGGCTTTCGGGATTGGCAGGCCTGGTCGCCGAAGACTCCTTGGCGGTGGAGGCCGGGTTGCGCCAGGAAAACGGCCGTTGGCGCCTTGCGGCCGACGCGCGAACATTTGCCGCGCCCAAACCCGCGTTCGAGGAGATCATCCAGATTAACAAGGCGCGGGCAATTCTGGCCTGCGGATCGAATGACCCCATGGTGAAGGTCGAGGAACTGCGCAAACTCGATCCCGGAGCCATTGAACTCCAGGGACTGGGTCACAACCTCCATCTCGAGGCGCCGCGGGCGCTTGCACAGCTGATCGAGAAATCGATACTGCCGCTGCTCGAATCCTGAACGAACGCCGCGCTGCACGGCTCTCTCAGCAAAGCTGGGGCAGTATCCGATCAGGGTCGAATGCCCTCAGGAAAGCCAGCTCCTCCACGGTGGGGGGTTCGGTTTCGGGAACTTTCGACGGAATGATGGGTTTGAATCCGGTTCGGCTCTTCACCTCCTCGACGCTATGGCCAGGATGGACCGACTTCAGGCGCGCCTGCTTGGTTTCCTCGTCGAAATCGAACACGCAAATGGGTGTGACAATGTAACGCGGCCCTTCAGAGCGGGCCGGACTGCCGGCGTTTTCCCTGCCTTTGGGCCCGTCTATGAACCCCGGTCCGCTGATAAAATCCACTTTGTCCACCAACAGCCTCGGCGTATGGCCGTGCGTGAATAAATAGACGCGGTTCAGCCATGCGGTGGCCATGGTTCCGACCGTGCCCGGCCCCCGGAATTTTGGTTGCTTTTGATCGCCGATATACGCAATGTTCAAGTTGCCAAATTTGTCAATCTGGAACCCGCCGTAAAAGCCGAAATCAATGAACGTCGGATTGCCCTGCATGTCCATCACCCCATCCAGGGTGATGCGGCCTTCTGCCCCGAGGTGCATGCGATTGTCCGAAACCGACCACATCAGCTTCGGCAGTTTGGAGTTTATCGCCGCCGACGGGCCGCAGATGAACCACAGGCCCGGCGCGTGACTCGCCCTGGCAAGCTGGCAGGCCGCCCAGGGAATCTGGGAAAAGGCCCCGAAGACCCCCAGTTCTTCGTCCTTCAAGTCCCTGCTCAGGAAAGCCGCCATGAGTTCGGCGGGACAATATTCGCTAGCGTGTTTGGTCTCGGCCATTTCGTTCTGCCTAATAATATTTCAGTTTGAGCAAGCGGCTGAGTCCCACTGCTTCCAGGTACTGCTCGTTGGTCTTGCCGTGGACATATTTCTCCAGAAATTTTGCGAAACTGGCGTCGTCCTTCCCTGCGAGCTGATATTCCTTCATATGATCTTCGTCGTGGGTGTACCGCCCCGAGCACTGCCCGGGATGCGCGCCATAGGGTACTTTCACGATGGCATCGACGAATTTCCCGATCAGCGTAACCTCGGTATGGTGCGCCTGGATATATTCAACCGGGACTATTTCGTCGGTGGTAACGATGACATGGTCGGCGGCCTGATGCAGGATATCGTCAAATACTCCAGGCTCGATCGCGTTTCCGTACATGTCGCATTGGGGAACATGGATGATGCATACCTGAGGCCTGATCGGCGGCATCACCACCACCTTCTTGCCGGTGAAAGGATCAGCAATGACCTTGTAGAACTCGGGGTTCGCCCGCCACACGTCCACGCCAAGGAAACCGTCGGGCAACGGGAAAAAGGCCACGCCAGCGGCCGAGGCCTTGAGACCGCGCATCAACCCCATCTCGTCAAACTCGACGACTTTCAGCCTTCCGCTCTCCGAAAACCTGCGATAGTTGGGGGCCGCGCCGATGTAGTCCAGCCCGCAGTAGGAGTTGTAGAGCGACCCCACGCAACCAGCGCCGATTAGAACGTCGACCTGATATCCGGCCGCATTGGAGGGGACCAGGGTCAGGTTCTTCACGCCCCTGCGGACAAGTTCACGGCAGAATGCGCTCGGCGCCTCGTGGCTGTGGTTTCCTCCGATGGAAACCATCATGCCGTCCTTTACCACGCTCGCAGCTTCTTCCATGCTGACAACTTTACTGCGCCTGACCGGTTTCATGGCTGCCAATGTTTTTTCCCTATATCCAAGGTAATGAATTTATCCGGCGCCGACGTTCGCGCCAATTCTTATACGCGCCTTTCGCGCCCCTTCCAGTACACCTCGCGCAGATCCCGCTTCGCCACTTTCCCGCTGGTGCCTACGAGTCCGGTCACGAAATCCACCGATTTGGGCTTCTTATAACTCGCCAGGTAATCCTTGCAAAAGTCGATTATCTGCTGCTCCGTTGCCTGTTCCCCGTCTTTCAATTCGATCACCGCCTTTACCGCCTCGCCCCAGTGATCGTCCGGCACACCGATGACGGCCGCGTGCGCAACCGACGGGTGTGCGTGCAGCACCGCCTCAATTTCAGCCGGATATATGTTCATCCCGCCGCTGACAATCATTTCCTTTTTACGATCGGCAATGAATATGTAACCGTCGTCGTCCCGATAAGCCACATCCCCTGTATAGACCCAGCCGTCGCGGATCGTTTCCGCTGTCTTCTCCGGCATTTTCCAGTAACCCGAGATGGTGCTTTCGCTGCGCACGATCAGTTCGCCGGGTTGGTTTGGCGGAAGTTCATTTCCGTTGTCGTCCACGATCCGGATCTTCGCGTACTGCGCCTCCCTGCCGGTAGAAAGCAGCCTTTTCTCCTTGATTTCCAATCCGTCCAGGACATGATCCTCGGGGGTCAGGAAAGCAATCAAGCCACCTGCCTCCGCCGTGCCGAACATCTGGCAGAAATCGCATTTGAGCAGACCGATTGCGCGTTTCAGGACTGCCGGCGAGATGGTCGAACCTCCGTAGTAAATCAGGCGTAGCGAACTCAGGTCGTACTTTCCAATATCCGGGGCATTGCACAAGGTTGCGATCATGGTCGGCACCAGCGCCAGGTGCGCAATCCTGTGACGCTCGATCGCCTCGAAAACCTGGGTGGGCTGAAACTTCCTGAGGATGACCATGGGGCTTCGCGTGTAGGGCGCGTTGTAGCACATATGCGAGCCGAAGCCGGTGAAAAACGGCACGGAAAGCAGCGTCGGCTGCTCACGGGGAACGGAAGGGATCTCGATAATGAAATTGGCAAAGCTCGCGAGGGATTGCCCATGGGTGCACATGCATCCCTTGGGCGTGCCCGTGGTGCCGCTGGTGTAGACCAGCGAGCGAAGATCCTCGGGATACACCGTGACTTCGGGCTCGGCGGGCGAACTCTGCGCCAGCAGATTCTCGTAATCCAGGAAACCGTTCGCTTCGCCCTCGCCCATTGAGATCAGGTGTTTTACGCCGCTCAGATCCGCGGCGATCGAGTCGACCAGCGGTTGAAACTGGCGATCCACAAGAAGCGCCTTTGCCTCCGAATTATTGAGTATGTAGGCCGCTTCCCGGGGTGCGCTCTGCCAGTTTATCGGCACTCCCGCCAGGCCTGCCTTTGCAAATGCAAAGTAGGCTTCGGCGTAACGGTGCGAATTCTGCGCGATGACCGCGACCTTGTCGCCCTTGCCGAGCCCAAGAGCCAGCAGCGCGTTGCCCAGGCGGTTGACTCTTTCGTTCGCCTCCCTCCAGGTGAAGCTCATTCCCTCGAAAACGATTCCCGTGGCATTCGGGCTTCTTCTCGCCATGCTGCTAATCAGGTCGCCATGCACACTAACCAATGTTTTCCCCTTGATAACCAGACTTTCTTTTTAGAAACTTGGTCACTTATTTCATCGACCGGGACTGGTGAGACAGCCGTTCAGTTCAGCGTAATATTGCGCTCGCGGATGACCCGTCCCCAGGTTTCCGAATAATCGGCGAGCCACTTCGCAAAAGCTTCAGGCGTGCTCCCCATGACCTCCCAACCCTGATCCTCAAAGCGGTGCTTGATATCGCGATCTGCCAGCACCTTGGAAATTTCTCCGTTCACCCGGTGCACCAGGTCGCTGGGCATTCCGGCGGGCCCCAGCATGCCCACCCATGAAAACGCCTCAAAACCGGGAAACGACTCGGCGATGGTTGGCGTGTCCGGCAGGAGCGAAACTCTCTTTGGAGCCGATATCGCAAGCGCCGTCACCTTGCCCGCTCTGACCTGCTGGATCAGCGTACCAAAACCCGCAATCATCAAATGGACATGGCCCCCGAGAAGGTCGGCCACACCCGGTGCGGCGCCCTTGTAGTGCACCGCCTGCACATCGATTCCGGTTGTCGACTTGAATAACTCAACCGTAAGATGGCTCGAAGTGCCCGCCCCTGCGCTTGCGTAGCTGAAGTTGCCTTTTTGCTTTGCAAGCTGCAAGTATTGCCCCAAATCCTTGACCCCGAGTTGCGCGGGAACGCCGACTATCATCGGCCCGCGAATGATCAGGGAAATCGGCGCGAAATCCTTGATCGCGTCATAAGGAACTTTCTTGATCAGATACTGGGTGAGCGGAAAATTGTCGAATACGGTAATCAGCGTGTAGCCATCCGGCGCGGCCTTTGCCGCCATTTCCGTTCCGATCATCGTATCCGCTCCCGGGCGGTTATCCACAACAATCGGCTGCCCGAGTGCCTCGGCAAGTTTCGGCGTTATGGCCCGCGAGGTCACATCGATCGCCCCGCCGGGCGAACTGGGTACTATGACCCGGATCGGCTTGCTCGGATAGACCTGCGCCGCTAGCGGCGCCACCCAGAGGACTGCCACAAAACCCAACAGGAAAATGCGTGCATTCATCTCAGCTCCTTTTTGAAAAACCGAATGGTCAAAAACCCCATCGGTGCTGATTTACGGAAAAACAACCGCGTTGGATTGTCAGGTCCAACGCAGGATAGTTACGATACGGACCGGAACGGCCATCCCCGGTCGCTGACGCATGGATGAGCCGCGGATCAGCCGCGAGCAGCAGGTCCCACCCCGGCTCCTGCCGCTCCAGCGTACCGGCCTCGTGGTTCTCTAGAGAATATCGGCCTCGCGAACCACCCGCAGCATCAGTTCGCGACCGCGCACCTCTTTGAGATCGAGCGTGGCCGGGCGCTAGTTGGCTACAGAAATCCAGAACATTGATACCCGCGAGTGCTTTTCCAACAGTCACGCAACGCCACCACTCATCATGTCAATGGCAACCTTAGTAGGCCGAGGAGCACTTGTCCAGCACTTTTCCACATGTGCATATAGTGCACTTTTTATATAGGATGTGACGTCGGAGCAACGAAAGCACAGCGTTCAATCAATAAATATAAGTATCTATCATATGCAGGCGTATTCATATAGTGCACATTGCGAAGGGATTGTGACAGATCGAACCCGTCGAATGCCGCGGCAGGAAGTGGTGCCAATTAACAAGGTCATGCGAATTGCCCGGCCACACAGGATTACCTCGAACTATGCACCGCGCCGCAATGGCGCCCGCGACGCCGATGCTGCCGGAGATCCGAACTGGCACCTGAAAACGCAATTTGATCGCTGGGGCACCGCAACAAAGGCATCAGGGGCGGAATTCCAATAATCGGAAAAACATGTCGCGAACTACTGCACGTTATGGACAATCAGATGGAAGGGTTGGCGCGAAAGCTCCCCAACGCGGGCGTAACGAACCGCCCAAATCCAAGACCTCGGGAACGCAAGCGATCGAAAGAGCCTCCTGCTTGATTCGCCTAATCGCATCGCACAACAGATCCGGGCTTCTTATCGGCGAAATCCCGGCGCTCTGCAGCCTGGATCGGACCACAGCACACAGGATCCTGAAGTGCTTGCTGTCGGAAGGATTTGTGATGCGGGCCGCAGACAGTGGCCGCTATTTCCTTGGCCCGCTTTCATTCGAATTGGGGCTTGCTGCCGCACCGCGATTCAATTTGCCCCACATTTGCACTCCCTGGTTGAATCGGATAGCGCAAAAGACGGGCGACACGGTATTCCTGATGGTGCGCAGCGGGTATGACTCGGTGTGCATGGACAGGCATGAGGGTGCCTTTCCCATCAAGACGATCACCATGGACGTCGGCGCGCGTCGCCCACTGGGGATGGGGGCCGGCAGTTTGGCAATGCTGATGCCGCTTCCGCAGGAGGCGGTTATTGAAGTCTTGTCTGCAAACTCCAAGAGACTCGCCACTCAGTACGGCCTGACCGTACCTTCTGTGCTGAAGGCGCTCAATCGATCAAGACAGCTGGGCTATGGGCTCAATCAGTTTCAAAGACAGATGGGCCATGGGTCTAATCCGCATCAAAGCACCACGGGTATCACAACACTGAGTTTGCCGATCACCAATCGATTCGGTCATCCGTTTGCGGCGATCAGCGTCGGTGCGATTACCTCGCGAATGAACGCTGCGCGACAGAAAGAGATTGTGTCTATTCTGCGTGCGGAGATCCCGGTTTTGGAGAAGGCCGTTGGCGAGCCCCGCTAGTATTGCCAGGATATCGAAGCTCGGTGTATCACCAAGGCGTCTGACGCGGTGCTTACCAGCATCGTCAGGCGATACGCGTTTTTTGCCCCGGGTGCGCGGGAACGCCAGGTATCGCTCGGGAGCACGATTTCGCAGTTTTGAAACAGGACCTTAGTCAAAAATATAACTGGTCGGCGATCGCCAGTGAGTCAAAGCGGCAATGCCCGGACGCCCGGGTGTATGCTCCAAAGCGGCCGGTCAGTGTGGGCAATTCGATCACCCGGTCAGCTCGTAGCAGTATGGATGGCGGGATTGTGAACCCAGTCCCCTTTGCGCGTTTTACCACCGGATTGGGGCGTGCCGGCAAACCCTTCCGACTATGCCGCCGGATAGATTCGTTGACGGAGGAGGCAACCATGCTCGTCAGAGGATACTTCGCTTGTGCGGTACTCGCCGCCCTGGCCGCACCGCTGATTGCGACCGCGCAGGGCTTTCCCAGCAAACCGGTGCGCATCATCGTACCGCTCGAACCGGGCGGAGCCGTGGACATCGCGGCGCGCAACCTGTCGCCCAGGATGCAAGAGTTCCTGGGACAGCCGGTCATTATCGAGAACCGCAGTGGGGCGGCGCGGCAGATAGGCACGCTGTCGGTCGCCCGCGCGGCGCCGGACGGCTACACCATCCTCTTTACTATTGGCAGTGCGCACGTGCTGTCCCTTTTCTCCTACAAGAACCTGCCCTACCACCCGATCAGGGATTTCACGCCGATCACCTCGGTGGCCGACACCATTGTTGCCATCTCGGCACGCCTCGATTTTCCTGCCGGCAATGTGCGCGAGATGATCGATTATGCGAAGCGCAGCCCTGGCAAGGTTTCCTATGGGCACACCGGCAGGGGAGGATTCGCTCATCTTTCGATGGAGCAGATCCGTCTGCTCGCAGGGATCGACATCACCGACATACCCTTCAAGGGCGGCGGTCCGATGGCCATCAACCTCGTCGGCGGCCAGCTCGACACGGGGGTGCTGCCGCTTGCGTCTGTCATGTCCCAGCTGAGGGCGGGTAAGATCAAGGCGCTCGCCATCCTGGGAACCCAGCGGTTCAAGGGATTGCCCGATGTGCCCGCAGTGTCCGAGCAGGTGCCCGGCTTCGAGATGCTGGTGGGCAGCGGGACTTGGGCATACGGCCCCGCCGGCATGCAACCCGCGGTGGTCGCACGGCTGCACGACGCGCTTGCCAAAGCGATACGTTCACCCGAGGTCAGCCAGAAAATCGAGGCGGGCGGGGAGATTCCGAACGGGGAATTGCCCGCCGAGATGGCCGCGGAGATCGAGTCGGTCGCCAAGATTGGCGCAAAGCTGATGAAGCTGGCAGGCGTGCAGCCCGAATAAACCGTTATCCAGGTGTATATCGAATGGTCGAAACACTGCAATAAACGGCCTGGCAACAACCGAAAATCGCGCCATCACAACACAAATAGACTGATTATGTTTTTCCGGAGAATCGACATGAAAGCCCATAAGTCAACCCTTGCGCTGCTTGCTTCTATAGCCTGCGCGTTCGTTTCACTATGCGCACAGGCGCAGACTTATCCCAATCGGCCGGTGCGTATCATCGCTGCACTCACCTCTGGAGGCCCGGGAGATGTCGCAACGCGAGGCGCCTCGCAAGTACTTGGCCAGGTTATGGGACAGCCGTTCGTGGTCGAGAACCGGCCGGGTGCCGACGGCATAATCGGTGGCGAAGCCTGCGTCAAAGCGGCACCGGACGGCCATACGCTGTGTACGTTGGACAGCTTCGGCGTATCGCTCAATCCGGTTATACGCGCCAAGATGCCCTACGATACCGCCCGAGATCTGACGCCGATTGTGCACCTGGGGTTTCTCCCCGCCGGCATTATCGTGAACGCTTCGGTACCCGCGAATTCGCTGCGCGAACTGCTTGAACTTGCAAAGACAAAACCGGGCGCCATAACCTGGGGTTCCTTCGGCTTGGCGAGCAGCAGCAACCTGTACATGGAGTGGCTGAAAAACGTGCGTGGCATCGCCTTCCTCAACGTACCTTACAAGGGCGCTTCCCAGGCGTGGCAGGCGGTACTGGCCGGTGAAGTGCAAGTTGCGGTTTTCGCCACCGGTCCTGCAGTACCGCAGATGAGCGCGGGCAAAGTCAAGGTGCTCGCGGTCAACACCGAGGCACGCTTTCCGCGCCTGCCAAACGTGCCGACGTTTCGCGAGTCGGGCATGGAACTGGCGATTGTGACCTGGTTCGGCATGCTTGCGCCTGCCGGTACGCCGCGGGAAATCCTGCTGCGGCTGAACAGCGAAATTTCAAAAGAGTTCATCAACAACGCCGCGTTGAAAGAAAAATACCTTTCGGCGGCCGGCATCGAGGTTTTTGCGCCCACCGGCGGCTCGATCGAGGCCTTTAACGAATTCCTGAAACGAGAGCAGGCAATGTATGTTGGCGCGGTAAAAGCTGCCGGTGTCAGTGTCGAATGAGTCTGTGCATGAAATTCGACCGGGTTCGACCGCGGTTGCCGGCTGATTCGTGATCGTCCCGCCGTTGCGGAACAAGGCGCACTCCCGTACGGTAAAAAAATCCATCCCTAATGCTCAAAAAGTCTATCGGACATGATTAATTCGGCCAACATCGCACATAGCATCCAGTCGGCTGTGGCGCCAGTGTTCATGCTCACCGCGGTTGCAGCCATGATTGGTGCACTCGCCACTCGCCTGGCGAGAATCATCGATCGTGCGCGGTGGATTGAAGAGCGCCTGGACCTGCAACGAATCAGGAACGAGGAAGCCGCTTATTGGGAACTCAAGCGGCTGGGTTTGCGCGGCAGTGTGGTCAACTGGTCGATTGCCTTGCTGGTTTTGTGCGCACTCTTTATCGGCGCTACTGTCGCCGGACTTTTTCTAGACGAGATACTCGATTCGTACAACGGCCGGCTGGTGCCCTGGAGTTTCCTCGGCGGTATCTTCTGTTTCTCGCTGTCACTGATTAGCTTTCTGGCTGAAACGCTGCTGGCAACCCATACCCTGCGCTTCTCCGACCAACAATCCCCGCGGTTGCTGCCGCTTGAAATGCCATCGAACGCGCAAAACACTCGCGCCAGGGATTGACATGGTGAACGTTTCCTACAAAGGCTCCCGGCAGCATTGCTCATTGGCCAGGTGCAGATAGTGCTGCCTGGCCACCGTGAGCGACACCCAGTCATCAACGCAGCTCTCTGGATGGTAGGGACGCTGCTTTCCTTCAGCGCCATGGCAATCGGCGGCCGTGAACTTTCTGCTCAGGTCAGCATTTTCGAAATCCTCGTCTTTCGCAGCGCAGTGGGTCTGTTGATCATCAGCGTCCTGCTCTCACCGGGCGGCTGGGGCCAGATTTCGGGCCGGCGGTTCGGATGGCACCTCACGCGCAGCTTTGCGCACTACGCCGGCCAGTACGGATGGTTCTACGGCATCACACTGATTCCACTGGCAGAAGTGTTCGCTCTGGAGTTCACCATACCGGTGTGGATCGCGATTCTCGCAGTCCCCCTATTGGGCGAGAGAATGACCCCGTCACGATGGCTCGCTGTCGGCCTGGGTATCGTGGGAATGTTGATCATTCTTCGTCCTGGCCTGGCGGTCATCCGGCCCGCGGCGCTCGCCGTTCTGGCGGCTGCGGTAGGTTTCGCGTTGACTTATATCCTGACCCGCAAGCTCGCGCTGGTCGAGTCGCCTCTTGCCATCCTGTTCTACATGAATGCGATCCAGCTTCCCCTGGCCCTCGCTCCGGCGAGTGTGCATTGGGTAACCCCTACCCCGGCCATGTGGCCCTGGGCGCTGGTGATTGGCATCACGGGACTCACCTCCAACTACTGCCTCGCGCGCGCGATGGCGCTCGCCGATGCCACTGTGGTCGGGCCGATGGATTTCCTGCGACTGCCGCTTATCGCCGTCGTAGGCCTGGTCTTCTACGGGGAAGAGTTCGATTGGCTGATCCTCGGCGGGGCCGCAATCATGTTCTACGGAATTCTGGCGAGCGTACGCGCCGAGCGAGCGCGAGTGCCGCGAGATTGATACCCCCGCTGATATTGCCTGGAAACGCAACGGGGATCAGGGCGGTTCAGGAAGCGGAACCGGTCGCCCGATCTCGGCGCTCTTCAAAGAGCAGTCCAGGGTCGCTGAAGCGGTGGACTTTCGTGCAGGTCTTTCGGAACAGAACACCAAGCCGCGCTGCCTCGTTGCCCATGGATACCGGAGACAGGCCATAGTAATGGCATTTGCCTGCGCCACACTTGACATTGGTCAACGACAGGCGTCCAAAGATGCTACAAAGTAACGTCCACAGGCTAGTCTGAAGCCATTCGATTTAACCTCAGCAAACAGGAGATACGGCTCATGACACAGTTGAAAGACAAGTTGTCGGAAAAGATTCTGGCGCACCGTGGACGCACCGCTAAACTTATCAAGGAATACGCGGACGTTGTCATCGACAAGGTTGATATCGGACAGTGTATTGGCGGAGCCCGTGACATCAGGTGCCTCGTTACCGATATCTCCTACCTCGATCCACAGGAAGGGATTCGCTTCAGGGGCAAGACCATCCCCGAAACTTTTGCGGCCCTCCCCAAGGCTCCTGGCTCCACTTATCCGACCGTCGAGTCCTTCTGGTACTTTCTGCTGACCGGCGACGTTCCTACCCAGGCCCAGGTGGATGAAGTCGTTGCACAGTGGAAAACACGCCAGGAAGTTCCCAAATACGTGTTTGACGTGCTTCGTGCCCTGCCGCGGGACAGTCATCCGATGGTAATGCTCTCGAGTGCGATACTGGTTTTGCAGAAGGATTCCAAGTTTGCCGCTCACTACAACTCGGGCAAGTTCAACAAGACGAACGCCTGGGAATCGCTGTACGAGGATGCCAGCGACCTGGTGGCCCGTATTCCCGTCATCGCCGCCTTCATCTACAACCTGAAGTACCGCGGCGACAAGCAAACCGCAATCGATCCCAAGCTGGATATGGGCGCCAATTTCGCCCATATGATCGGCCAGAGCGAAGAGTATAAAGACGTCGCTCGCATGTACTTCATCCTCCACTCCGATCACGAATCCGGCAACGTTTCCGCGCACACCACCCACCTGGTGCACTCGACATTGTCCGACCCCTATTATGCGTACTCTGCCGGCCTCAATGGCCTGGCAGGCCCGCTGCACGGCCTTGCCAACCAGGAAGTGCTCAGCTGGACCATGAAGTTCCAGGAGAAGTACTGTAAAGGTGTCGAGCCCACCAGGGAATTGATCACCAAAGCCATCTGGGATACCCTCAATGCGGGCCAGGTCATTCCGGGCTATGGCCATGCCGTACTGCGCAAGACAGACCCGCGCTATATGTCGCAGCGCGAATTCTGCCTCAGGACTCCTGGACTCAAGGACGATCCGCTGTTCAAGCTGGTCTCCATGATCTTCGAAGTTGCACCGGGCGTCCTTGGCGAGCACGGCCACACCAAGAATCCCTGGCCTAACGTCGATGCGCAATCGGGTGTCATCCAGTGGTACTACGGCCTCAAGGACTGGGACTTCTATACGGTCCTCTTCGGCGTGGGTCGCGCCCTTGGCTGCATGGCCAATATCACCTGGGACCGCGCGTTGGGTTATGCCCTCGAGCGCCCCAAATCCGTCACCACCGAGATGCTCGAAAAATGGGCCGCCGAAGGCGGCAGGAAGTAGATCTGACGCGGTTTGTGACGACAGGTGATGTGGCCTTGTAGGTGGGGTTCCTGTCGGTTGCCGGTGTCCACGCCGCCGCCGGACTCATTGAGACGGACGGCGGCTGGCAAGGCGAATACGCCAATTCGCATCGCAGCCGCCAGGCTATCGGTTACTTTTTTGTCTATCGTGTTGGAGGCTAAACGGTGACGACAGATCCAGGCAACGTGCCATCCCCAGCCGCGCCGGACTTCGGGCAAGGGATCAAAAAGGAAGTCGCCGAGGTCAAGTTTCTCATCCACGACCTTCGTGTCGAGGGCTTCTTCAACGACATTCTCCATTACCACGTAACCCTGAACACCGACCTCGAGATCTACAACATCGAGCAGGCGCAGGTCCTGCACGGCGCGGATGTCCAGGAACTGAAGGCCAAGCTCGGCGCAGCGCGTAGAGGGTTCCAGGACTATTCGAACGCGGTGAAGAGTTTCTCGCCGGACCAAACGGTGCTGCTCCTTGCGCGTCGTTACGTTGACGCCATCCACGAAACCTGCCATCTCATTCTCAGCCCGCTGTGGGGCCGGTCGGATCAGGTGCTTTCCTTCCTGCCCAAAGAGGCGCGTTCGGTCAAATCGCGGCGCCATTACCGCAACTGCATCAGCTGGCTTTACGGCGTGCACCTGCGCATTGCGGCCTTTAACGAGGAGGCGAATGACGCGGCCGTCCACGTGGAGTTCGACATCGCCGAGGATCTGCGCGATTTCACGCAGGATGTCGTGCGTGGATATGTGGTCGAGAAATCCGAGGCCCGCGTGGAGTTGCAACTCGAACGGATGGATCCGGCGGTCATTGTCGGCAGACGCCAGCGGTTTCGCCGCATGTACTTCAACCTGGTCATGAATGCCGTCGACGCCATGAGCGGGCGCAAGGCGGGGGCTGTCCACGTGTCTACCGTCGTGGAAGGCGGCCACGTGGCGATGCATGTGCGCGACGACGGCGTAGGCATGTCCCCGGAGAAGATCAGGCATATTCTCTCCGATCGCCAGACGCTGGATGGAGAGATTCACTCGCTCGGTTTCGTGTTTGTGCGCCAGACAGTCGCCGAACTCGGCGGCGAACTGGCGATAGAGAGCACCATAGGCAAGGGCACGACCATGACGCTGCGCCTTCCCTATCTGAAGGACAAGGTTCTGCAGCCGGACCCGGCATACCAGAAAAAATATCGCCTGCCGGAGAAATACCGGTCTCTGCCGATGGAGCCCGACACAGCACGGGTTTTACCAGGGAATGCGACGATGCCCATTGCAGTCGCAGCGGCGGCGCCCCCACAGGAGGATCCGGCCAGCGGAGGGGCCGACGGGGAACGCGCCTGTGGCAAGCTCCTTTTTGAGGCCTACCAGAAGTCCAGGGCCCAGTTCCCCGGCTGCATATTCGCCATGGCGATCACCGAAGACAACAGGGTCGAGATGTTCACGCATAAGCCCTACGAGCGCGAATGGAACATCTCGCACGAGGACCTTTCGCCCATGTACTACCAGGCGACCTATCGTGGGCGCATGGAGGAGGACGAGCTAAAGCGCCCCATAGTGATACTCAAACCGCCCCAGAGCGTCCAGGAGTACTTCGACTTCAAGGAGGTGCCAGAGGTTGGCCGTGATCTCGATCGATTCACGCGCATGGTTCGCGACGAGGGCATCCGGATCGCGCACAAGCTCATCTCGACGGGGCTGGACCCGCAGATCCAGGTGCTCCTGTCCGGTGCACCCCGCTTCTTTCCCTCTTCTCCGGATCTGCACGGGACCAAGCCCTTCCCGCTCGAGTTGCTGGCGCTTCAGAGACTGTCCGCGGAAGCTGGCTAGCTGGTGGAATTGGGGCAGGCGAAGTTAATCCAACTCTATGTTCAGTTGACCGATCAGAGGACCCCAGGAGCGAGTTTCGCGGTCAATCTTCTGTGCAAACAGTTCGCTGCTGCTCGTTACTTTTACTACGTTCATGCTGTCGTATATCTTGTGCATGTCCGGTGAATTGGCTGCGTGTATCAGGTCGCGGTTGAGCCTCGCAACGACAGCTGGCGGCGTCCCTGCGGGTGCGAACGCGCCGACCCAACCTACAATATCCCTATCCACATCTGGAATACCAAGCTCCGTAAATGTGGCGACGTTTGGCAATGCATCGAGCCTTTTGTCTGTGGCTGCCGCCAACGCCCGGATTTTTCCCTGATTCATTTGCGCAAGCATCTGACCGGTAGCGGGGTAAAACATTGCCTGGACGCGACCAGCCAGAAAATCCTGTAAAGCAGGCCCATTTCCCTTGTATGGCACGTGAACGATCTCCAGGCCGGTCTTTCGCTTCAAAAGTTCCATTGCAAGGTGAAACGCCTGCCCGGCTCCAGCGCTTCCATAGTTAAGTATTCGCGGGTTGGATTTCGCGAAGACCAGTAATTCTCCAAAGGTTTTCGCGGGCACATCGGTATGAATCCAAAGGGCAAAAGGCAAGTCAGCAATCTGTGAAATCGGCGAAAAATCTTTCTGTGGATCGTAGGGAAGTTTTTTGTAGACGAATTTGTTAAACACTATTTGCGGATTGCCGGCGGTCAGGATTGTGTAACCGTCCGGTGTCGTTTTGGCTGTGTATTCCATTGCCGCAATTCCCGAAACTGCCGGGCGATTCTCGACAATTAATGACTGCCCCAAACCTGCCGAGAATTGCGGAGTTAGCGCACGCGACAGCAGGTCAAACGCCCCTCCTGGCGCGGAGGGGATGATCCATCGGATAGGTTTTACAGGATACGACTGGGCGTGGGTCACCGGCACGATGGTCGACGCGATGACAACCGCCGGAAGCACGGCAGATACACCCCGCATTAAATGAACGGCAAACATAGACACTCCTTTTGAAAACTGCTCACGAACTGACCCAACCAAAACGAACAGCGCATACGGCGAACCTCGCCGACGGCGGCACCCTGCTCAGCCCTACCTCGGCGCGCTATACCGACAACTGCGAAACCGCTGACTTCCGTGCGGAAAGGCCTGTGGCGCAAAATGCCCATTCCTCAGGGGCTTCGTGGATTTTGACCATACGCGATACCATGAAATACGCGCGCTTCGCCAATACTACCGGCGTTCAGACTGAATGCCTCCTTTTTTCACCATTTAAGTAACCCCAAAGATGTTGTGTCCCCGCAGACATTAAAGGAGCAACGATTATGGCTACTGACCTCAAGTCAACTCACCCCAGTGAAACCAAACCAGGTCGCAACGATATCAATGTGAAATCTGTGCAGTACGGTGTGCAACCGATGATCATGGAGAAAGACATTGCCGTGCCTTTGCGGGACGGACACCAGCTATACGCGAATGTCTTCCGGCCGACCCATGAGGGAAAGTTCCCGGTCATCATCGCCGGAGACTGTTACGGCAAGGACTCGATTCATCTGGAATTCGCCAACAACATCGGCTACACATTAGGTGGCTACAACTGTTCACTGTTCACGGCCTGGGAAGGCCCTGACCCGGGATACTGGGTGCCAAACGGGTACGTGATCGTCAAGCTAGGGCTGCGCGGCAACTCAGGATCCATAGGCAAAGTCGAGCCGCTTTCCTGGCAGGAAGCCAAGGACTATCACGACGCCATCGAATGGGCCGGGATTCAGCCTTGGAGCAACGGCAACGTAGGCATGAACGGCGTCTCATACCTCGCCATGTGTCAGTGGCGCGTCGCCCAGCTGAACCCACCCCATCTGAAAGCCATGATTGACCCTGCCTCGATTCGACGTACACCACTTCACGCAGCCATAAGGCTGGATTCAACATCGACAGGTGTCTTGTAGCCGATCGACGAATGCATACGCCTGCGATTATAGAATCCTTCGATCCAGTCGATGATATCGAGCTT
>CAIOLO010000074.1 GCA_903859155.1 uncultured beta proteobacterium | reverse complement strand
GCAGTGCCGTCGCCGTGACACGAGGAGCACTCCCCCGCATTGGCAGGCCCGCGGTGATTGCTTTTCTGGCCGTGTACCGACGCCGCGTAGGCCGCCGCAGGCGCCGTATGGCAATTCGCGCAAACCTCCGCACCCGGGCCGGCCGCAACCGCACCCTGGTTGAGAAAGGCCAGACCCAACGCCAAGGCAACGCCTTGGAGAATTCTGGTTAGGTGGCATCCGACATATTTCATCGCGTAGTCTCCCTTGTTGGCAGGAACTGCCCAGTCGTTACAAACTTACAAACCCGTTACAGATGTTACATATTTTTTACATATAAGCCATTGCGTTTATACGTCGATCTGTTTTTGCTCCCTTGATTTGGGTCATATTTACAACAACTGATGCGTGCCAGCTGGTCGGCGGGTTGTTGGTGGCGGGTTGCCATGGGCGTCTGCCGCGCCTGCGGAACACCCCTGCCCCCGTGGCAACCTTTAATGATTCAAGCGTCCCCTTGGAATTTCTGTCCAGCACGCATTGCAATGGCAGTGAGGTTAAAAGCGAAGTTGAATTTCAACCGCTTGTTCGCCTTATTGACTGGTGAAACCGGTTCATTGCACCCTTGATTTAGCTCAATTCGTACTACGTCTTATCCGGTACGCTGAGCCGGCGTGACCTCAGGCCTCGATACTGCGAATGATTACGATGGCGCCCTCGACGGTCCGGCTTTAATTCCAGGAGGATGGTTGAAAACCAAGATTAAATATCGCGCGGGTGTCCCATTGCCGCGCGGCATAGACATGCTGCATGATCCGTTGTTGAACAAGGGCACGGCCTTCACCATGGCCGAACGCGACGCCTTCGGCTTGCGCGGACTGCTGCCCCCGCATGTGCATACGCAGGACGAGCAGGTCAGCCGGACGTTGATGAACCTGCGCCAGTTGACCGCCCCCCTCGATAAATTCGTCGCATTGAACGCGCTGCACGACCGCAACGAAGCGCTTTTTTTCCGGGTGGTGTGCGACAACGTCGACGAAATACAGCCGATCATTTATACCCCGACGGTCGGCCTGGCATGCCAGAGCTTCGGGCGGATTTTCCAGCGGCCGCGCGGCCTGTTCATCAGCGCCGCGGATCGCGGCCACATCAAGACCATTTTGCGCGGCTGGCCGCAGCAGGCCGGCATTATCGTGGTCACCGACGGTGAGCGCATTCTCGGCCTGGGGGACCAGGGGGCCAATGGCATGGGCATCCCGGTGGGCAAGCTCTCGCTTTATACCGCGTGCGCCGGCATCCACCCCACGCTGTGCCTGCCGATCGCCATCGATGTCGGCACCAACAACGAGACCCTGCTGAACGATCCCTTTTATATCGGTGTGCGCCACAAGCGCATCACCGGCCCCGCCTATGATGAACTGATCGAGGAGTTCATCACCGCTGCGCAGGAGACGTTTCCGGGTGTGCTGATCCAGTTCGAGGACTTCGCCAACCACAATGCCTTCCGTTTGCTGGCCAGGTACCGGGACCGCATCTGCACCTTCAACGACGATATCCAGGGTACGGCGGCGGTGGTGCTCACCGGCATTCTGTCGGCGCTGCGCGTCACCGGCGGCAAACTCGCGGATCAGCGCCTGCTGTTCTTCGGCGCGGGCGAGGCCGCCACCGGCATCGCCGACCTGGTGGTATCGGCCATCGTCGCGCAGGGCATCCCGGAGTCCGCCGCGCGGCAAGTTTGCTGGCTGGTCGATTCGCGCGGCCTGGTGGTGAAAAGCCGCACCGATCTTGCCCCGCAAAAGCTGCCTTATGCCCACGAACATGCGGCAATCGCCGATTTCCCGGCGGTGGTGCGCGCGCTCAAGCCGACCGCGATCATTGGCGTCGCGGCAGTCGGGGGCACCTTCACCCGCGAAGTCCTCGAGGACATGGCCCGCATCAACGCGCGGCCGATCGTGTTCGCGCTCTCCAATCCGACCTCCAAGGCCGAATGCACCGCGAGCGAGGCCTATCAGGGGACCGGCGGCAAGGCGCTATTCGCCTGTGGCAGCCCCTTTGACCCGGTTACGCTTGGGGGCAACACGTTAGTTCCGCGACAGGGCAATAATTCGTATATTTTCCCCGGCCTGGGATTGGGCGTGATTGTCAGCCAGTCGCGGCGCGTCACCGACGAGATGTTCCTCGCGGCGGCCAGGACGCTTGCGGCGCTTGTGACCGAAGCCGATCTGGCGCAGGGCAGCCTGTTGCCGGCATTGTCGCGGCTGCGCGAAATCTCGGCCGCCATCGCGACTGCCGTCGCAACCATTGCCTACGAACGCGGGCTCGCCGGGAAAGCACGTCCTGCGGACATCCTCGCCGATGTCAAATCGGAAATGTATGACCCGCGCTACCAGAGCTACATCTAGGGCGCGCAGCCTCAGGAGCGATCATTCCAATTGACGCTGCTCGTCAGTGGCAGCTGAACACCGCCAAGGCCCCCCCAAGGTCAAGGCCGGCGAAGATGGCGTCAAGGCACTGACAAAATGGGTTATTGCGATGTAGGTATTTTGATTTAGCGCAAACACGGCCTTCCCGAGGACGCCTATCCTGCGTCCTCGGGAAGTTATTCGGCAAACAACCTTGGGGGCACTGCTCGCGCAGCGCCCCTTTTGCGGCGATTATTCGCGCCGTGGGGGGGGGTTGTTGGCAGCCGCGCCGACAGACGAAACAGCAGGGCCAAATTACCGTTGGAGGAAATATTAATGAAGCAAGACGCGCGGCCGGTCTTATATCTGGCGTTCATGTCCCTGGCAGGCATCTTCTCCCCGTCCTGCTACGCCGCGACACCGGCGGCTCAGTCAGCCGCAGCTGACGATTTGCGCGCCGCCTACGCAACACCGCAGGACATCGCCGAAGGCAAGCGCGTCGCCGCAGCGTCGTGCGCAAGCTGCCATGGCAGCGACGGCATCGCCAAGTCCAAGGATACACCGCATATCGCCGGCCAGCGGCCCGGCTACATGCTGACGGAACTGCGCGTCTATCAATCGGGGAATCGCGGCAATACCCCGATGAACAACGCGGTCAAGTTCCTCAGCGAAGATGCCCTGGTGAAAGTGGCGGCTTACTACGCCAGCCTTGATCCGGCATCTCCCGCTTCCGGTTCCAGGGCAAAGGGAGCGTCTGCGCCAGACCCGGTCGCCGCCGGCAAGGCAGCGGCGGCAGGATGTTCCGGTTGCCACGGCGATATCGGCATCAGCGACCAGGCGGGGATGCCGAGCCTTTCCGGTCTTGACCCGAAATACCTGATCGACGCGATGCGCGCCTACAAGACCGGCCAGCGCAAGGATGACATGATGAAAACGCTGGTTTCGGCACTCAGCGACACCGAAATTAGCAACATTTCACTTTTCTATGCGCTGCAGAAGCCCGGCAAGGCGAAGACCCCCTCCCCGGGCGATCAGGCAGCCGGCAAGAGTGCCGCAACCGCCTGCGCCGGTTGCCACGGCGAGACCGGTGTCAGCACCGGCACTGCGCCAAGCCTGGCCGGACAGGACGCGCAGTACTTCCTGATGGCAATGCGCGCCTACAAGAGCGGTGCGCGCGCCGACGAGGCGATGAAAGCCCCGGCCACGTCGGTTGATGAAACAGTGATCAAGAATCTCGCAGCCTTTTACGCCAACCAGCAACCGCAACCACCAAGGGTTCGCAAGCCCCTTACAACCGCCGAAATGGCGGACCGCTGCAACCGCTGCCATGGGGTCGACGGCAACAGCATCGACCCGCGGGCGCCGGCACTGGCGTCGCAACGCGCCGAATATATGGAGCGGGTGTTGCGCGCCTACCAGAAGGGCGAGCGCAAGAGCAAGGCGATGAACGCGATGCTGGACGGCTTGAGCGAAACTGACATTCAGGGCCTCGCGGGCCATTATTCACGCATGAAGGCCCGTTCCGTTGTCTTCATGCCGCTGCCGGCAAAATGACCAGTTTTTTCCAACTTCACAACAACAGGGAACCATTATGAGCGTTGCTCCATTGCACCGGCTCTACAGTCATTATTCAGAGCTGCCAGTCAGCATACGCATCATGTATTCAGCGGCGTTATGCATTCTCGGTATGAGTTATCTGTTCGCGATGCTCTACCTGTTCCACACCTATTCTGGAAGGGATGGGGATGCAATGACCCTGTCCTATGACGATCTGGTGATCGCCTACGCCGGTAGCGGCAAGGGTTCGAGAATTGAATCCGCCCTGCGCGGTCCGATGTCATCGATGCTGCCCACGGATGAAGCCGGCGCCATAGTTTCCTGGGTGCAAAAAGGCGCCGATCAGCCGACTTACGAAACCTTCGTCAAGCCGGTGCTGGATAAACGCTGCTCGAGTTGCCACGACGGCAGCAACCCCCACCTTGTAAATCTGAACGGTTACGACAATCTCAAGAAAGTCACCGAGCAGGACACCGGAACCGATGTCTTTACGCTGGTTCGCGTGTCGCATATCCACCTGTTCGGGATAACCTTCATATTCTTCATCATGGGCACGGTGTTCAGCCACGCCTACGTGCGGCCGGTATGGATCAAGTACCTGGTGACCGGCTTGCCCTTTCTTTGCCTTTGCGTCGACGTCATTTCCTGGTACATGGTCAAGCTGTACCACCCGTTCGCCTGGGTGACCATGGGCGCAGGCGCGGTGACGGGATTGTGCTTCGCCACCATGTGGTTCACCTCGATGTATCAGATGTGGATAGGCGGCACGCCCAAACCGGTAGCGGAGCGGGGCGGCGGCGATATCCGGGTTATCGGCTGAGAACCGAACCGCGGCAGGATCCGGATCGGTAAAGCGGCGGTCACCTAGATCGCCGCGCTTGATGCGGGGGGTGGTCGCCGTGTGAAAGCGGCGCACAGTCTGACCGTCCGACCAGACTGGAATCAGTTGTTGCCATTCAGCATTCGCTGATTCAGGACAGAAAAAAACCCGTTGCATCTTATCTGCAACGGGTTTTTTATTGGCGGCTGTCAACCGGTCAAGACCGGTGAACGGCCTCCGCGGCGGTTATTTGGCGAGCGTCAGAATCCACTCGGCCATCTGCTCCACTTCCTTGGCGGGCATGTCTTTAGTCGGCTTGGCGTGAATCGGCTTGCCCTTGATCGAGGCCGCCAGGTCGGCAGCCGTCTTGCCATTGTATTTGGCGCCGACGTCCTGCCATGCGGGACCCATCTTCTTCTTGTCGATGGCGTGGCAGTTCAGGCAGCCGTGTTCCTTGGCCCCGGACTTGGCCCACTCCTCGTCGACAGCCGCATTGGCGGTGGCCTGGAACATTGCAAAAGCCATCCCTGCCGCGATCAGTACCCGCTTCATATTATCTCGATAGTTGAATGATGTCGTTGCATTGGCACTCATTTGGCCGGTTGGCTCGCGTACCAGCTTGCCAGGCTTTCAATGATGGCGTTGCTGTAGGCAAAGCTCATGCGGTGCATGGTGGTGCTTTCGCGTTTGTCGTCGCGGTAGGCACGCAGCGCCATGACCAGATAATCCCGGTCCTGCCCGCGCATTTTCGGCGCGGCGATGGTCGGATTATCCTGATCGTGGCAACGATTGCATTTATCGGCCAGTTCCTGGGTGGAAGTCGGCGTCTGGTCGGCGGCTTTGGGCTGCTGGCTTGCGTAATAGGCCGCGATGTTGTCGATGTCCTTGTCGCTCAAGCCGGCAACGTAGCGCTGCATGCCCCAGTTGCGGCGGGTGGTCTTGTAGGCTTTGGTCGCCTTGACCAGGTATTGCGAATCCTGCCCTGCAAGGCTCGGTGTGGCCGAATCCGCGCTCACCCCCAGCGAGCCATGACAGCCGCCGCACATCGCCGTCATCGGTTCGCCGGCCTTGGCGTCGCCTTTGGAGGATGCAGCGCGCTGAACCGGCGCCTGGGACGAGAAATAAAGCGCGAGGTTTTCCAGTTCGAGCTTGCTCGAATTATTCAGCACCGAATTCATCGCGCCGGTTTTGCGGTCGCCCTGGTGATACTCCTGGATGGCGGCTACCAGGTAATGCGGTTGCTGGCCCGCCAGACTGGGCGTGCCGGCCGCCTTGCTGTTGCCGTCCTCGCCATGGCAACCCGCGCAGGATGCGGCAAGCGCCTTGCCCTGTTCGTACGGGGACGAGTGCTTGACATCGGTGGCCGCGGCGTTCACGACCGGCGGCAGACTGGCGAAGTAGCCGGCCAGATTGGCCATGTCGGCCTCGCTCATGTTCTTGGTGAGGTCGCGCAGCGCCGCATGGGTACGCTTGCCGTCCTTGTATTCTTTCAAGGACGCCAGCAGGTAGCGCTCGCGCTGGGCGGCCAGATGCGGAATGGCCGGCGCGACTCCGCCGCCGTTCAATCCATGGCAGGCCTGGCACTGCTTCTCGGCAATGTCCTTGCCGGCGCGAACATCAGCCTTTGTAGTCGTTGAAACAACCGACGCGCCCTTGCCAACGGAATCCTTGTTTTCCGTGCAGCCAAAAAGCGTCAATGAGAAAAGCAGGGTAGCAACGGCCAGAGTTTTCATTGAAAACCTCGAAGATGGATGAGTCAGCCAACGGTCGGTACGCGTCATATGAGTGTCCTGACGGTCCTCCGGTGCGCGGATATTTTATTCCTATTCAACTGCGCTTGGCCCGCATAAAGGAGGGGAAATTTGCAGCTCAATTGATTTAGGTTAAATAATCTGCACCGCGCGAAGCGATACTGACGCGGTTCTCGTTGATCCGTCTGCATGCAATGGGCGGATCGCGCCGACACACCTTAGTCACCGGAAAATCGAAAGCCATGAACAGCTGGAAATCATTCAATTGGGTGCGTATTGCCGTACTTTGCCTGGTCGCGGCGCCAAGCTTCTGGCTGGGGGCCGCTGTTGCGGCCACGGACAAGGCGGGCGCAAGCGCCAAGAAGGCCGCAGCACCTGCGCAAAGGCCCGACAACAATACCTGTCTGGGCTGCCATGGCAACAAGGGATTCGCCATGCCGGGTGCCGACGGAAAAATGCGCTCACTGCATGTAATACCGGATAAATTCGGCAAGAGCGTTCATGGCAAGCGGCTCTGCGTGGATTGCCACATGGATATCACCGAGATCCCCCACAAGGCGGGCGTGGACCACAAGGTGAGCTGCGTGCAGTGCCACGAGAGCCTCTGGGAGACGGCCAAGAAAGAGGGCAAGACCCAGGACAACGAGCGACTCGGCGTGGTGGTCGAGCAGATCGAGAAGTACATGAAATCCATTCATGCGCGGCCCAGCATGGCCGACCAGTCGCGCACCAACGCCACCTGCTACAGCTGCCACGATGCCCACTACGTCTACCCGAAGGGCAGCGACGAGCGCACCGAATGGCGCCTGAGCGTTCCGAATGCCTGCGGTGTCTGCCATGAGAAGGAACGCAAGGAGTATGCAACCTCGGTGCACGGCAAGGCGGTTTTGAATGACGGCAATGCGTACGCCGCCATCTGCTCGGATTGCCACACCACCCATGACGTCGCGGATCCGGCCATCGCTTCAACCCGCCTGGTCATCACCCACAACTGCGGCAACTGTCACACCGAGAGCCTGAAGACCTACACGGAAACCTATCACGGCCAGGTCAACAAGCTGGGATACGCGCATACCGCCAAGTGCTTCGACTGCCACGGCAGTCACGGCATCCAGCGCACCGCCGATCCGGCATCGAGCGTCCACCCGGACAACCGCCTGAAGACCTGCCAGAAGTGCCACACCGAAGCCACCAAGGGCTTCGTTTCCTTCGAGCCGCACGGCACCACCGACGATTTCAACCGCTATCCGCAGATCTGGCTGGCCTCAAAGTTGATGCTGCAATTGCTGGCGGGCACCTTTGCCTTCTTCTGGACGCACTCGGCGCTGTGGTTCTACCGCGAATACAAGGAACGCAAGCAGCGTAAATCACGCCCCCATGTGCAGACCGTTGATATGGCGTTGGGCGAGGAGAAGCACTTCCAGCGCTTCCCCATCATCTGGCGCGTGGCCCACCTGCTGTTCGCCTTCAGCCTGATGGTTCTGACCCTGACCGGCATGACGGTGTTTTATGCCAACAGCGCCTGGGCGCCGGTGGTGATGAAACTGCTGGGCGGACCGCAACTGGCCGGCCTGATCCACAGAACCTGCGCGGTCGTGTTCGCCACGGTGTTCATCTGGCATCTGTGTTACATGGCATTGACCATAGGCCGCAACTGGAAAACCTTCCAGATCTTTGGCCCGAACTCGATGGTGCCCAGCTGGCAGGACCTGAAAGACGTCATCGCCATGTTCAAGTGGTTCTTCGGCCTGGGACCGCGTCCGGTTCTGGACCGCTGGACTTACTGGGAGAAGTTTGACTACTGGGCGCCGTTCTGGGGCGTGACCATCATCGGCGTGAGCGGTGTCATGCTGTGGTTCCCGAACATTACCGCGGCCGTCCTGCCCGGCTGGGTGTTCAACGTGGCCACCATCTTCCACGGCGAAGAAGCGCTGTTGGCCGCGCTGTTCCTGTTCACGGTGCACTTCTTCAACAACCACTTCAGACCGGACAAGTTCCCGCTGGATGTGGTGATGTTCACCGGGTCCATGCCTTTGGAGCATTTCAAGCACGAGCACTCCGTTCAGTACCAGCGCCTGGTCGAGACCGGACAGCTTGAAAAGTACCTGGTTGACGCACCCTCGGCGCCGATGGCGCGCGGCGCCCGGATTCTGGGCTTCACGCTGATCACCTTTGGGCTGATACTGCTGGTGCTGGTGCTGACCGGAATGGTGGGCAGCCTGACGGCGGCATCCTGAGTGGGGGCGGTCCATCCGGGAAGCTCCCGGCCGGAACGCGGCAACCCCAGGATTTAGCGCTGCCGGGGCCCGGCAGCGTCCCTTTCCGTGCTAACCCGGCCAGGAGACCCTGATTAAATCAGGGATAATTAGCTCGCAAATATTCTATTTTTTGAATGAAAAACGGCCGTTGATATAAGCGGCCGTTTGTTTTTTAAAAGCAATTTGAAAGTTTGTAACGAAAATGTAAGGAAATGTCTTCGGAATTGACTTGTATCAAATGTTCCAGGGCTTCCCGTGAAAAAATTCGATCCTCGTTTTTTGTGCACGCGATAGAATCGCGCCCGCATTTTGCGAAATGGAATCTGCAAGTCTTTGGTGTTTCAAAGTGTATCGAGAATAAGGGGAAAGCATGAAAACTTTGTATAAAGCATTGGCCTTTTGTCTGTGCATCGGCGGGTTGACTCCCACGATGGCACAGCAGGCTGCCCAGGCGTTGCCGGACCTTGGGTCACCCGCGAAAGCGCAGGCAGCCCGGTCACAGGCAGCAGACAAAGTCTGTATCGCCTGCCACGACGAAAGCTGGCCAAAACCGTTGCTCTCGATTTAT
Organism: uncultured beta proteobacterium; assembly: GCA_903859155.1. Taxonomy (GTDB): domain Bacteria; phylum Pseudomonadota; class Gammaproteobacteria; order Burkholderiales; family SG8-39; genus 2-02-FULL-62-17. Next base: position 84,557 of record CAIOLO010000074.1, on the reverse strand, counting down.
CAGACGCGCCATGGCGTCAAGGGAGACGAACGGACACCCGGATGCCAGACCTGCCACGGCGAGAGCGTCGGCCATCTGACGAAAGGTCCGGGGACGGCGCCGGATGTCGTATTCAACAAGAAGGGTCCTTTCGAAGTGAGTGACGACAAGACTCGCGGCGCCGTTTGCATGACCTGCCACCGCGGCAAGGCTCGTACCAACTGGGACGGCAGCCAGCATCAGAACAATCAAGTGGCCTGCAATAACTGCCACCAGGTGCATACACCGGCCGACCGGGTTCTGGTCAAGAAAACGCAGACCGAAGTCTGCTTCACCTGCCACGCGGAGCAGCGTGCGGCATCGAAGAAGATCTCAACCCACCCGATCGAAGCGGGCAAGGTGGTTTGCTCCGACTGCCACAATCCCCACGGCTCGCCCGGCCCGAGCATGGTGAAGAAGAACACCATCATCGAGACCTGCTTCACCTGCCACGCGGAGAAACGCGGTCCGTTCCTGTTCGAACATCAGCCGGCCACGGAGAACTGCGCCAACTGCCACGCACCGCACGGGTCCAATATTCCGCCAATGCTAATTTCGCGGTCCCCGTTCATGTGCCAGGCGTGTCATGAAGGATCTCACGCTAGCGCAACCCCGGTCGGTCGCAACGCAGCCGGCAACCAAGCTGGCTTGACTGGTAATCCGAGTGCCAATATCACCGGTCGCGGCTGCCTCAACTGTCACAGCGTGATCCATGGTTCAAACAGCCCCACTGGCGGCTACTTCCAGCGCTAATCCCTGAGAATTGGAGATTGTAATGAAAAATCGTAATGGAAAAATGAAGATCAGGGCGCTGGTGCTTGCTGTTGAAGGAGTGCTGTTGGCCATGTACGCAATGCCAGGCCAGGCTGATGAAGCAGGGGTGGCGGCACTGAGGCTGCCGACCAATTTTGTGGAAGTAGGCGCGACTTACATGCCGCGCGAATCAGCCAAGTTCGGCGAATACACCGGTCTGGACAAATCGGGCGGCAATCTGATCGGCAACTTCAGTGTCCGTGGCGGCGACGGCTACGGCGATGGCAGCGGTACCAGGCGCTGGGCGGTGACTGGCAGCGATCTCGGCCTGACTTCCCGCAACCTTGGCGCAATCATGGGCGATCAGGGCCGCTGGAGCGTTGGCATCGGCTATGACGAATTGCGGCACAACACCTCGGATAGTTACAAAACACCATACTTGGGCAGCATGGGTGGAAACAGCTTTACTCTACCCGGCTTTGGTCTCGCCGCCAGTACGCGCACGATGACCGCTGCGCAAATTGGGGCCTTTAACAATATGGATATCCATAACACCAGAAAAAATACCACACTGACCGGCGGACTCGCCCTTAACCGGCAATGGGATATCAAATTTGACTTCAACGAACTGGATCAATCCGGCGCAAAACTGATGGGTTTCGGTTCATCGACGGTCGGTGGGGCGACCGGCGAGAGAATTTCAATATTGCCGATGCCCCAAAATTACCGGACCAACACAGTCAACCTGGCAGTCAACTGGCTGGGCGACAAGGCGCATGCCACGGGCGCCTACTTCGGCTCGTTCTTCCGGGACAATAACAACGGCGTTGACTTCCAAACTTTTGTGCTTGCGACTGCGACGCAGAAGATGGGTACCCCCCCCAGCAATGATTTTCATCAATTTAATTTGACGGGCGGCTATGCCTTGTCTGGCACAACAAAACTGGCCGGTGGCTTGTCCTATTCACGCAATACCCAGAATGCCACCTACGGGTACGACACAGCCCCGATGCTGGCCCCATCACCAACGAGTTCTCTGGGCGGGCTTATTTCAACCAAGCATGTCGACCTGAAGCTGACAGACCAGACCACCAAGGCACTGACTCTTTCCGGCGGACTCAAGTACGACATGCGCGACAACCGCACTGCATCGAATATTTACTGGTTCAATGCGATCAGCGGTGGAAACACTGCAAATTATCCTAATACCCCGCTCAGCAACAAGAAAACTCAATTGGAACTGGCGGGCGATTATCGGGTGGATGCAAAGCAGCAGATCCGCCTGGCTTTCAACCGCGAGCAGGTAAGCAGATGGTGTAACAATTATGCGGTGGGCGGCGGTACCTCAACAGGTCTTTTACCCTATACGGCGGGTACAAATTGTGTGGTCGCGACCGGCAACACAGACAACAAACTGAGCACCACCTACAGGATCAGGGCTAGCGATACGGTCAACGTGAACGCCGGTTACAGCTACAGCAAGCGCAATTCGAGCTTTGATGAGAACGCGCGTGCCGCCATGATTGGCACTAACGGTAACGCCACGCTAACTGGTGGCGCAGGCATAACAGGCTTAAATGCCGCCGATTTCCGTGGCTTTCATCCCTTTTTCGAAGCAAGCCGCAAGCAACAGATGCTAAAGGCGGGCGTTGGCTGGCAGGCAACTGACAGACTCTCGTTCGATATTGGCGGTCGCTTCGCAAAGGACATGTACGAAACCGAATATGGGGTAACGGATGGCAACGCCTGGTCGCTGAATCTCGACTCCACGTATAACTACAAGGAAAATGGCTCGATAACCGCGTATGTGACCCGGCAGGATAGAAGGCGGGACATGACGAACCAGCAAAGATCTCCGACTAGCGCTGCCAGTGCCGCCTCCGCTACTGCCGTTGCCATCCCCTCTGGTGCAAGCTGGACCGACAAGCTGACGGACCAGGACGTGACACTCGGTCTCAATATTAAGCAGGGTGGGCTGATGGCTGGCAAACTCGATCTGGCCGGCGATCTGACCATGTCGTTTGCCAGAAGTGGCTACGACACCAACTTAAATTACAATACGACAACGACTGGGGGCTTAACTTGCGACAACCCCTCGATTCTGTCCTGCGCTACGACGCCGAATATCACCAACAGGCTGATCCAATTCAAACTCAATGGCACCTATCAGCTCGACAAGAATGCCTCGATCAGACTGGCTTACCTACACCGGCGCCTGCGTTCTGACGACTACTATTACAATGGTCTCCAGACCGGCTACACCCCGACCGGCTTGCTACCAACCGACCAGCAGGCCCCCAACTACGCCGTCAACCTGATTTCGGCGAGCTATATTTACACCTTCAAATAAGGCTTTTCCATCCGCAAGGGCGGCGTTACCTTGACGCCGCCAACCAGACAAGCGCCTGTTACAAGGCGCTTGTTGCATTTTGGGGTCCGCAAATTTACGGATCGGCTTAGCAACCGCCTGAGTACCGCCCGCACGGTATCCCGCCGCTTCACAGCGATCCCCGGGGTGCCGCCTCGGTTTCACCACAACGGACTCGTTAATCGCATCTCATTGCCAACGGCGGGTCCGGTTCGACGCAATGAGCGGTCACCAATCCATCATTTAATGCAGGTCAAACCGGCATCGTCGGCAACCTGCTAGCCTGACCGTTCCCGGAATATCCGGGTCATTCGAGTTCAATTTGCGAACCAGATCGGTCATGGCTTCCCAACGACGCACACGCACATTCGACTTCCCGGTCGGCCCGGCAGGAGCTTGAGGGACAGGATGCGCTCGAGAACCCTGAAATTCAAAGTCGTTTTCTACCTGGCGCTCGCGCTGACGCTGGCGATGTTTGCCTTCACCCTGCTGGTGGTGCAGCACCAGCGCGATGAACTGTTGCGCGGAGCGGTGGACCATGTCGCGCAGATTTCCGACGTGATCAAGAAAAGCACCCGCTTTGCCATGCTGACCAATCAGCCCGCCTATGTGGACAGCATCATCCGCGACGTGAGCAGCCAGGCGAGCATCGAAAAGGTGCGGATACTGCGCAAGGACGGGACCATCATTCACACCACCTACCCGCCCGAACTTGGCACCACGGTGGACCGCAAAGCCGAGGCCTGCGTGCTCTGCCATCGCAGCGAGACCTCCCCGGAACTGGCCTCGCACGGCCAGCGCTCCCGGATCTTCGCCGCCCCGGATGGACGGCGCATGCTGGGCAGCATGGACGTCATTCCCAACGAGCCCTCCTGCTATACCGCGAGTTGTCACCAGCACAAGAAATCCACGCCGGTTCTCGGCGTGCTGGATGTCGTCTATTCACTGGATACCATCGATCGCAACATGCGCACCAGCGCCATCACCATGGCCGCCCTGTCCGCGGGATTCATCCTGATTGTCGCGCTGGGTGTCGGGTTTTTCGTCCACCGCCTGGTCTACGTGCCCCTGCGCGACCTTGAAACCGGCGCCAGCCGGCTCTCCTCGGGGAATCTGGAGCAGACCATCCCGGTGCGCAGCGGCGATGAATTCGGCCAGCTGGCCGGATCCTTCAATGCCATGACCCTGGCGCTCAAAAGCTCCCAGTCCGAGCTTCGCGATTGGGCCCATACGCTGGAACAGAAAGTGGAAAAGAGAACCCAGGAGTTGCGCATTGCCGAAGCCGAAACCGCACGCACTGAAAAACTGGCCTCGGTGGGATTGCTCGCCGCCGGCATCGCGCATGAACTGAACAATCCGTTGACCGGGGTGCTTACTTTCACCTCGCTGTTGCGCAAAAAAATGCCCGATGGCAGTGCCGATGCCGAAGACCTGGATCTGGTGATCAAGGAAACCAAGCGCTGCGCCGCCATCATCAGAAGGCTGCTGGACTTCGCGCGCGAGAAAACCCCGGAAAAGAAGTTCGCCGATATCAACAAGGTGATCGAAGACACGGCGCGCATCGTCGAGCGCCCGGCGTCGTTCAGCGATGTCGAAATCGCCATGGAGCTGGACCGTGAACTGGCCCCGATTTGGGTCGACGCCGACCTGATCAAGCAGGTGATCATGAACATGCTGGTCAATGCCTTGCATGCGATCGAGAACGAAGGCAACATCACCGTCCGAACGCGCCGCTCAGCGGAGGCCAGAAGCCCGGAACCGGGCAGGGAACCGGTACCCATGGTGGAGATCTCGATAATCGATACCGGGTGCGGAATACCGGAGGGCAACCTCAAGCGAATTTTCGATCCCTTCTTCACCTCGAAAGAGGTCGGCAAGGGAACCGGCCTGGGGCTGTCGGTCAGTCACGGGATTGTCAAGTCTCATGGCGGGGTCATCGAAGTCGATAGTGAGCTCGGCAAGGGCTCTACCTTCCGTATCTATCTCCCGCTGGAACCTCCGGCGGGTGACGCGCAAAACAGCAGGAGCAGTCAATGAAGTCCAGGATACTGGTGGTCGACGACGAAGAAATCGTCATTCGCAGCTGTATGCGCATTCTGGGCGATGATGAGGACAAGACCGTGGAAGCGGTTCAAAGCGGCATGGAGGCGCTCAAGAAGATCGACGAGGGGCACTTCGATGTGCTGATCCTGGACATCATGATGCCGAAGATGGACGGGCTGGAGGTGTTGCGCAGGGTGAAGGAAACACATCCCGATATCGATGTCATCATGGTCACCGGCCTGTCGCAAATCGACACCGCGGTGAAATCGATGAAGCTCGGTGCCTTCGATTACCTTCCCAAGCCGTTTGACCCGGACGAGCTCAAAGTGGTGGTGCAGCGCGCTCTTGAGCGGCGCGCGCTGTTGCAGGAGAACCTCGCCTTGAGAAGCGAGGTCAGCTCCAAATACCGCTTTGAAAATATCTACGGGGCCAGTCCGCAGATGCAAGGCGTCTATGGCCTGATCGCGAAGTGCGCGCCTACCAATAGCACCGTCCTGCTGACCGGCGAGAGCGGTACCGGAAAGGAATTGATTGCGCGCGCAATCCACTACAACAGTCTGCGCAAGGACAAAGCCTTTGTCGCCGTAGACTGCAATTCCCTGAGCGAGAACCTCCTGGAGAGCGAGATGTTCGGGCACGTCAAAGGCTCATTTACCGGCGCCGTGTCCAACAAGAAGGGCATGTTCGAGGTTGCCGGCAGCGGCACCCTGTTCCTTGATGAAATCGGCAACATATCCATGACCACCCAGGCCAAGCTCCTGCGTGTCATCCAGGAAAAGGAATTCAAGGCGGTGGGGGACACCCGCACCCAGAGTGCCAACTTCAGGCTGATCACCGCCACCAACAAGGACCTCAAGGCGATGATCGCCGAGGGAACCTTCCGCGAGGACCTGTACTATCGCATCAACATTTTCCCGATCCCGGTGCCGCCGCTGCGCGAACGACACGACGACATCGCTCCCCTCGCCTTTCATTTTCTGAAGGTTTTCAGCGAGGAACTGGGGAAAAAAGTCACTGAGTTTTCGGAAGGGGCCATGAGCGCCTTGATGCACCACGACTGGCCCGGCAACGTGCGTGAACTCGAAAATACCATCAACCGCGCGGTGATCCTCGCCTCCGACCATGTGGTTCGCCAGGCTCATCTGACCAACATCGTCGAAGCAGCCCCGGCGCTTGAACTCGATGCACCCAGAACCAGCGACGAACTCAAACGCATCAAAAAGCTCACCCGCGAAAAGTCGGTCGAAAATATCGAAAAACTGTTCGTTGTCGAGGCGTTGAAACGAAACGCCTGGAACGTGACGCGCAGCGCGGAAGAAACCGGCATGCAGCGCGCCAATTTCCAGGCGCTGATGAAAAAGTACGATATCCGCATCCGCGGAACCGAGCAGGACCCTGACGCCCAGGAAGCAGACTGATTCCGGCGGCCTAGGCGCTTAAGGCGCCTGGCGCAGCCCCGCCACCCCTGCCTGGGCTGCAATCAATCCAGAATCCGGAAGGGATAGGGGCCTTCGACCGGACAGCCCGAAGCAATGGCTTCGATCACTTGCCCCCGCCATGGGGTTCTTCGATTTCCTCATAACCGGTGAACATGGATTTGATGTGCGCCATCCGCGTATGTCCGAGGGTCGCAAGGTAGATGTGCATGAAAATAAATCCCGAGAAGAAAATAAAGATCAGCACGTGGGCCGTGTCCACCACCCGTACACCACCGAGCAAATCGATCATGCCGGAGAAACGCTTGACGTCCCACAACAGCACCCCCGTATAGAACTGGATAGGCACCAGCAGCAGCATGATCACCTGGTAACTCATGCTTTGCATGGAGTTGAATTTTTCGTAGACGCTCACGTGGTGGGGATTGGGCTCGCCTTTGAAAATCCCGTAGCCGTAGAACATCGCCTGGCGGAAGCTCGCCTGAAAATGCTTCATCGGGCTTAGCTCCGGGTGATACACCCGGATCTTGTCTGAAAACAGGTAAAAGAGCAGCCAGATGAAGAAATTGCCGATGAGCACAAATCCGATCCATTCGTGCAGGACCACCGATGTCCGGAACGACATGAAATCGACCAGTCCGATATAGCGGATCTGGAACCCGGTGGCGATCATGGCCACGAATCCAAGCGCGTTGATCCAGTGCCAGATCCTGACGGGAAGCGGGTGAACGTAGATTCTTTCCATTGCTTTGTTCCTTTTACTTTTTATCTTCGGCGCCAACGAGACGACTCGATGACTTTGCCAGGCTTGAGTCCGTGTTTTTCAAGAATCAGCCTGCCCGGTGATCTTCTTTGCATACTTGCGGAACAGCCATCTGATCGTCATATGGCCCATCGGCACGCCAATGCCACCCATAACCGCAAGGGCGAGCAGCCAATCCAGCAGTTTGATCCGGGTACCGCCGATGGCGTAAAAGCCGCTCAGTGAATCCACGGAAATGATGGAGTTGAGGACTTCCGGCTGCGCGCCATAACGCACCGGCCTGCCGTCCGGACCGACGATGGAGACCGTGACGCTCTGGAACGGATCGGCGCCTTGCTGGTGGCATTTTGCGCAATCCCGGATTGCCAGGGTGCTCGGCGCGAGTTGATGCGCCTCGACACCACTGCTGACCTCCAGGCGGCCTCGCAACGTGGTCTTGCTGTCACCGACATCGCGATTGAATTCGCGCAACAGGCTGTGCAGGGCCATGGCGTCCAGACCGGCGCCCTTCTTGTCGGCCGAGCGGGCCCGGCTTTCGAACTGGGGCACACCTGCCTTTTCCATCACTGACTGCTGCGCCAGGTTGTCGTAAAGCCTCAGGTCGACCTTGCGCTTGGCTTGCGGAGAATGGCAGGCCGGGCAGGATACCGCATCGAAATGGCGCTTGGCATTGGGCAGCCATTTCTGGTGCTTGTCCTGTGCATCCTCGTGGCACCCAAGACAGGCGTTCTTTACCTGGTCTCCAGCGGTAGGCGAGCCTACGTCGTGGGCGCGGTGGCAGTTGGAACAGGCCAGCGTGGCCTTTCCATGGACGCTGCCCGAATACGCGGTGAACACCGCATCGTGACACTTGCTGCACGGGGTTCCCTTTGCCGGATTGTAAGTCGCACCTGCCATCACCGCATGCGGGCTGTGGCAGTCAGTGCAGGAAGGCGCCCAACTGTTTCCGTCGCGGATAAGAGAAGCATGAATGCTGCCCTCATAGAGCTTGACCGCCGGCGCATGACAATTTGCGCAGACCTTGTTCATCCCCAGGGAGTATTCGCGTCCCGAGGCTATCTTTTTCTTGACCGGAGGATGGTTCTCGAAGGATGTATTGGCGTGGCATACGGCACAGCCGATCTTGCTATGGACCGATTTCGCAAAAGCCGCTCCATCCACCTGCAGGGCAAGTTTGCCTCCGTCCCCAAGCTTCATCTCCAGGCCCTCGGCGGAATGGCAGGCAAGGCATTGCTCGTCGAGTTGGGTACGAGCGCTGTCGGCGGCGCGCGCTGCCAGGCTGGTAACTGTGAACACTGCTACCGCCAGTGCAATCCTGGCCGCAATAATCAGATTTGTATGGAACTTCGTTCCGGTCATTTTGAGTTCGCTCCGGCAGATCGCCAATTAAGGCATTTAAAAATACGGGTCATTCAAACAGGACTCATAAAGGCAGGTGAATGCTGAAGGTTGTTCCTTTTCCAAGCTCGCTTTCTACGTCTATTGTTCCGTTATGGTTGTCAATAATGCCCCAGGTCACCGCGAGTCCCAGACCGGTTCCGCGCTGACCCTTCGTGGTGTAAAACGGTTCAAATATTCTGGATAAATCCTCATTGGGAATTCCCTGCCCCGTATCCCTCACCTTGACTTCGATGTAGTCCTTATGCCCTGCCTCATCCATGGCCTGGCACCTTTGCCAGTCACATTCGGGGTTGGTGCAGCCTTCCAGGGTTCCATGCGGCGGCACTTCGAAAGCGTAAACCCCCGACCCGCATTTTGGACATGGAACGTTTTCTTCTATCAATGAAATATTGCATTGGGGACATGCAACCTCGAGCTTCCTGCCCTTTTCAATTCCTATTCCGTACTGGTGCCGATGCTTCCCGTAGACCGGGTCCAGATTTATGATGCCTTCGCTGCCATTTGAAATGACTTTGACTCTTATCGTTGGCAGCCCGTAACTGCGTATGTCGCTATCCATGAGGTCGTGCTTCTTCGGGCAGTTGGCCGCCTTGATGGGCGCCAGGCCATGCGCCGACAGGGAAATCCGGGAAAGATTGACCGCAATCCTGCCCCCGCTTTCGCCAATTGCGTCTCCGGCGTTGGCCAGCAGATTTATAAAGACCTGCTGGATCTGATTGGCGTCGACTGCGATTTCCGGCAGGGAGTCGTCAAAATGCACGTCAAGCTCGATCCGCTTGAGTTCCAATTGACTGCCAACGACTTCCAGAGCGCATTTGACGATTTTATTGATGTCGGCGCTGTGCTTCTTGGGGACTGACTGGCGCGAAAAATCAAGCAGACCTTTGACAATCTCCCTGCTGCGGATGGTTTCCCTGACTATTACTTCCAGGCTTTCCTGCAACTCGGGGTCGTCTTTTGTCCTCTTGAGAAGAAAGCTGCTGTAGGTCAATACCCCCGTGAGCGGGTTATTGATCTCGTGCGCCACCCCTGCCGCAAGCCGGCCCAGCGATGCCATTTTGTCGGACTGAAACAGCTGCAGCTTGGCATCGGCGAGATTCTTGGTCATCTTGTTGAACGACCTGGCCAGAACACCGAGTTCATCTTTACCCGGATTTTCAATGGTGTAATTCAAGTTGCCTGAACTGACCTGATTGGTCGCTTTGACCAGCTCACTTACAGGTATGCCGATCCACTTTCTGACGAAATAGGCGATAAAAAGGCTCAAGGCGAGGATTGCCAGGACGGCAAATATGATCAACCTCATTTTGCTGTCTTCGATCTGCCGATCCACATCCTTCAGGTCCATTTTGATATCAAGCACCCCCAGGACGGTCTGCTCCTTGGTGTGCGCATGACACTGCGCTTGATAACAGGAGGGCTCGTTGTATATGGGATTGATGACGGCAAGGATGCGGGGCGAATCTTCGCTGATCTTGTAGATGCGCATTCTTTCGTCGATGGAAAGCTTTTGCAGGGGTTGGTTCTCCGTGTGGCACGCGTAACAACTTTCAGCGCGCTTATCAACCATCTTCCCGATCAGATTCTCCTGGGAAGAAAACGTCACCACCCCTTCCTTGTTCAGGATCCGGATTTCCACGATGCTCGGTTCGTGCGAGACGGTATTTATGATCGAGTGGATTTCTTCCTTTTTGTTCTCGAGCATGCCTGTCAGGGTGCTGTTTTTTATGGCATCGCTCAACTTGTTTGCGTGTATGCCCGCCTGGGAAAGCAGCGCGTCACTTTGCGCGCTGATGCTGAAATAGGCAAAAGCGCCAATAATCGCAATGGTCACTATGCCCACCGCGATGATCAGTTTCAGTCCTATTTTTGTCGCATTGAATTTCATCGTGAATTTCTGAAGAACCAATCCAATCGAACCATCAAAGCACAGGCAAACACTCAATAATCATCGATGCGCGATCTGCCGCCCTGGGTCCCGACGGCAGAGAAGACGGGGCGAAGCCGGCAAAAGATCATCAGGATTCAAAACAAGCAACCGTCTCCGGGCCAAAAGCCGCACCGGGCTTGCCCGCATTTGCGCTTTCACGCATCAATCTCACGTCCTCGGCTTTCTTTCCGCCGCGCTCGAGTCCTTTTTTTCCGGAGCCGAGAGGTACTTGATCAACAATATGCCCAGCACAAGAAAACAAATTAACAAGATGTATGCCAGGCCCTTTGTTTCGAATATGTTTACGTAGCTGTAGTATTCCATTTCGAGCTCCGGTTCATTCTTTGCTGAAAACCGACATCCGGGTAACTATCCACCTGAATACCCATATTTCGACAAACACCACCATCAAGGTCACTACGATTTCCTGCCATGATGGGTAATACCTGTTTTCGGCGTACCAGTTGAACGCAATCAAACATATATTCTGACGATTCAGAACCACGCCGAAAATCGCCATGGCGGCCGCCACCCGGATGACTCCGAGTCTCCTGTTTCTCACTGCATAAGCGAACATGAAACAAGGTATAAGCACGAAACCGATAACCTCCACCAGGTACCAGTAGCCCCAGGGGGTGTTGATGAACTTCCATTTGTCACCGTGCATGAAGATGAAAGCCAGAAAGAAGTAATAGACGAACATTGTGATGGCCGCGGCTTTGGCCAGTCCCAGCACTATTTCATCGTGGGAATGATGGGTCTTCTCGCCGATCAGGTTGCTGAATACCTTATGGCTGATGCTCCCCTCGAATATGATCATCGACAGTCCGGCGAAGATGCTCGACACAAAGTACAGCAGCGGAATGTATTCGGAATACCACAGCGGGTGGATTTTCGGCTTGGCCATCAGAAACATCGCGCCGACACCTGACTGATGGAGTATTGACAGCGTAATACCGATAATTACCGCACCGAGAGTCAGGCCGGTCAGAAATTTCCGTAGTTTTTCCCAATGAGCCCATTCCGCAATGGTCGGGGAAAACTCCACGAACAGCACGATCATATAAAGCAGAAAGTGCCAGGAAACCAGAAACAATACGGAGTTATATCCGAATGAGTTTCCGATGATTGGATTGATGATGTGCCAGGGCCGCCCCAGATCCAGCACCAGGGCGCCTGAATAGAAGACATAGGCCAGCAGCCCGTTCAGAACCGTCACTTTGACTATGCAGTGGTATTTTTCCAGCCTCATTACATAGACGACAAAGCAAATGACGTAGGCGCCGCCGGCCAGGGCCACGCCGGTCATGACATCGAACCCGATCCAGAATCCAAAAGGGAACTGCTGGGAAAGATTGGTAACGGATCCGAGCCCCTCGGTGAAGCGGAAATACAGAATTATCAAACCGAGAATGATGGTGGGAATGGATATGACGTTGAACGGCGTCAGCCACTTGCCCCTGGGTTTTAATTCCTGCAGAAAAAATTTGAGGAAGCTCCTCAATTCACCAGTGAAAACCGCTGCGTTATTCATCTTTCCACCCGTGGTTCTCCTGTACTTCGTCTTTTCGGTCCGTAAGCATGTTCAGCGCCAGCAGGAACGCCGGAACGCCGAATTCGATCAGGGGGACGGAAATGAGAAATTCTCTGGTGTACTCGGGATAAGGAGTCGTTCCAAGGTCGGTTCTGAAACCGATCTTTTCAAAAGGCACTGCCGACAGGTACAGCCATCCGGTTCCTCCGGCCTCCTGCTCCCCGTAGATGTGGTGCACATACTTGTCCGGGTGGCTGTAGACACGGTGTCGCGCCACCTCCATTAACTCGCGTTTCTGGCCGAACATCAGCGCATCCGTGGGGCAGGATTCCACGCAGGCCGGCTTTTTCCCCTCCAGCAACCGGTCGTAGCACATGTTGCATTTCTGGATTTTCGGATTCCATCCGGAATATTCGAACTTCGGCATGTCAAACGGGCAGGAGACCATGCAGAACCTGCACCCCATGCATTTATCCCCGTCCCAGGTAACGGGACCTTCCTTTGTTTTCAACATTGCGTTGACCAGACAAGCCGCCGCGCAGGCAGGCTGCCAGCAATGGAGACACTGCTTTTTGACGAAAACTTCGCCTTTTTCGGTCTCGAAGCGATTTACCACCGTCCACTGCTTTTCACTGGTATCTCTGACCTTCTCCAGCGCCCCGTCGTTCTTGATATCCGGCACATAATTTCCGTGCGTTACCGAACAGGCGACCTCGCAGGATCTGCAGCCGATACACCTGGTGGTGTCGACCAGCACTGCGCTGAATTCCTTGGGTTCTTTCACCTCTTCGGCTCTTGTGGTGTTGGCGGGCACGCCTCCCGCACAAACCGTAGCCGTCGTCAAAAAAAACTGTCTTCTATCCACGATATGTCCTATTCAAATACAGGTCATTAGCTGAATATCACTTGTCGACACGCTTTTTCCCTGAATGACACTTTTCGCATCCGTTGCTGGCTTCTTTTGCGGTGCCAACGGGGTGGCAGTTCCAGCATTGCTTGTGGATAACAACCTTTGCACTGAGCGTTTCATCCGCAATGTTGGCCGAATTGGTTCGATGACACTCCGAACATACAAAAGCTTTTTGTTTGATCTTTTCGGACTCGTGGTGGCAAATCTCACATTTGATCGACGTGGATTTGAAATAGTCCGGGTGCGGGGTGCTCAGTTTTTTCGCATTGATTTCATGGTGACACTGGGCACAATTTATTGAGAGGTCTTTCATGTGCATCTGGTGGTGAAAAACCACTTCACCCGCAGCTGACGGGAAAATGATTTCCGCCGGGATTTGCAGCGGTTCCGTTCTCGAGGGTGCACTGGCAGCAGCCAGGAAAAACACCGCCGCCGCTGCCAATAGATATCTAATCATGACTGCCTCTTTTCAGATTTGCCATTTGAAAGTAGCGTAGCCGAGATGCTTTATTTGGCGAGAAAGGCCTTGGCAAACTCCTCGAGGAATTTTTCATCGGCCTGGGCGCCGCCGGCTTCCCCTGCTTTTCTCATCTCTGTGTACTTGGTGATTTCGCCCTTGTACCAATTGATGGAATCAGCGCCGATTTTCAGGGACCGCAATTCCTCTGACAGGTTGGATGGCTCGATGCAGCACATCCAGCTCAGCTCGAAGGGGTTTACGGCGATGAGTTCGGGATGCTCGGTATGCTCGGCATTCACGAGCGTGACCTTCCCGCTTATCGGCGAACAGAAGCTGATGGTCCGGGAATTCTGTTGGATTGAAAAAAGCGGTTCGCCCTTTTTGACTTCCTTGTTTTGCTTGGGCAATTCCACCGCATCCACCTTGTTGATGATTTTCCGCGCGAAGTCATCGATTCCCACTCGTGCGCCGCCATTCATTTCAATATTCACCCAGCTGTGGTTCTGGGCAACGAAGATCCCCGCCGGCACATTGAATTCGTGCTGTGAGCCGGATTCTTTTGTGGATGGCGTGATAAGACGCACCGTCGGCTTCATCTGCCGTTCAATTCTGTCGCGGCGTTTTATCAGGGCCTTGTTGAAAAAGTTGATCAGTTCATCTTCCGTAAATGGCTTTTGCACATAATCCATCGCGCCAAATTTCATCGTTTCGACTGCCGTATCTATCGACGCATACCCTGTGATCACAATGACATCGATATCCGGGCGCAGGTGCTTGACCGCCTTGGTCACCTCCAAGCCATCCATTTCCGGCATCTTCAGATCGGTAAAAACAAAATCGTAATCACGCTTCAGGATCAGGCCCAAAGCTTCCTTTCCTTTTTCGACGGTGTCGATGCTGTATCCGGCCACCACCAGGATCTTCCTGAAGCTGTCCAGAATGATTGCCTCATCATCCACGGCCAATATCCGCGCCTTGGGTTCCTTTACCTCCACCCGCTTCAATGTTTTGGCTTCTTCGGAAAAATCCAGCTTCAGCCCGATATCGAGGGCCTGCTCGCGTTCTTTCTTGAGTCTTGATTCATTCTTTCTCTGAAAAAACACCCTCAGCGCAAAATCAACCAGGATAAAAACAATAATTGTGACAACGACAATCAAGAGAACCATTTCATGCCTCCGTTAATGCTTGGCTTTAAATAAACTTCTGGACTGAATCAGTCTTCGGATAGTCCCGCGGACAATCAAGAGCGGGCGCGCCGCTGCGGGTGGTGTTGAAATCTTCGCCCGGGAATCGGAGCGGGCGCTTGAGCGACGCAGTTGGCTGAACAAGCAGTTGAGCGAATCGTTTGCAGTTTTTGCAAGACGCAGGTGCGCACCCGGCCTTTATTCGAAACCCGAAGTGCCTGGAAGGTTTTCCTCGAGTTGAAGGTTCGCCCCTTTGCCCTGGTTCGATGCCCGGCATGGGCATCAGCAGGAGCGTCGTCCGGCTCCGGTCGATCTGGGAAGACCGATGTACGCACTCGGTCCGCGAACTTTGGAGTTTCTTCGCACACATTTTTTTGGCAATCGAGGTGCGTCAAACGTGGCGCTTGGGTCTTGGCCACTGTTGACGCGCGCGGCTCGATATCCCTGCGATCAAACCCTTCTAGAGCGAGCGCTTTGCCGAAATGGCCGGGCGCTGCCGGGGTTAACACACCATCAAGTCGATTGCCGAGGAAATCATCTTCGACCGGGATGCAATCAAAACACTTGGGCAGCGACACATTCGCGCGCATCCCGCTCGCGCGGAGGTTTGTTATTGTCGGAGCGGCGCTTTGGCTGAGGGCTGACATCGAGGCCTCCCCCGCTTTTTGCTCTTCCGGCAGTTGCGTTGAATCTTAAGCAATCCGCGGCAAAAGGGGCTTGACAATTGTCAATGGAGCTCGACTGAATTCCAATGAATTTGAACTTCAACAATGCGGCACTTCTCTTTTCTCCATGCCGCTTCTCTGCAATCCGCCGGTGCAGGGCGTCGACACCGGCCGGATGGGAAGCCATGAAGATTGCTGCCCATGTTTCTGCATGACGCGGTTTGCCTGAATGAAACCTTGCGGGTGCGAATCGATACTGCAATGGAAAAGCGCCGGGGGGCATTGCGCCCCCCCGGCGTCCGCTTCAACAGGCTCTGGCACGATGGTGCTTGGCCACTTGTCTATTCGGCCTTGTTCGCCAAACCCTTCGCGCCGAGCTTGCCCCATGCCTGAAAGGCAAACCAGAGCAGCAATCCAAGTCCCAGTATCGGCCCGGCCAGAACGAAAGCCAGTCCGATAAAAGGTGCGAGCAGAACCAGCGCTGTGATTTTCAACGCGCTCGCCTTGGCCGGAACCACCGGTTGCTGCTTTGCCGAGGCTTCAGTCTTGTTCAACTGGGCCTGGATCGCAGTCCAGGCGAGCATGCCCAGACCAACCACGGGAAAGGCAAGGATGTAAGCAAGCCCGACGAAAGGCGCGGCAAGAAACAGCGCGATGTTTTTGACCAATCGAGTAAGGCTTCTTGGGGCATCGGGCGCAACTGTCTGCTCTGTCTGCGCGGCGGGAAGTTCCGGTGCCTGCACCGCATCGCCTTTTTCCTCGAACGCCTTTTGTGCGCTTCCTTCGATCATTTCCGGCGACAGCGGTTTGCGCAGGAAAGCCGATACGCCGGCGGCTTCAGCCCTCGCCTCGTTGTCAGGCGAGCCGTATCCGGTGACTATCACTACCGGCAGCCAGGGCCGCTTTGCCTTGACCTGTTCGGCCATATCCAGCCCACTCATCCCGGGCATTTTGATATCGGTGAACACGACATCGTAGTCTTCGCTCTCGAGCTTGTTCAGCGCTTCCTGTCCGGAGGCTGCGGTAATCACCGCATAGCCCTTCCCGGTAAGAACCCGGTCGAAACTCTTGCCCACTACCGGATCATCATCAACCACCAGAACTTTGCGTATTGCACTCATGACATTCTCCTTGCTTCAAATTGTGAAATTGCTGAATTACATGGAGGCGGCGTTCATGCCGCGCTCCTGGTTCTGTCCCGCACGGTCCTTGTGCAGGGCCCATTTCTTCTGCGTCATGGCACCGCTTGCGACGCTGACAACCTCATCCGGCCCCAACGGCTTGGACAGATAGTCGAACGCGCCGAGCCGCACCGCCTCCTTGGCGGTTTCCACACTGGGATAGCCGGTAATGATGACCACCTCGGTGTCCGGCCATTTCTGCTTGATCACCTTGAGAACCGACATGCCGTCCATACCCGGCATGCGAAGATCGAGCAGCACGACATCAGCAGGACGCTGCTCCATCACCCACAGAGCTTCCTCGCCGTCCCTGACCATTTCCACATCGCAGTGAACCTCGGCCAGGGAGCGGATGTAGCTCAAGCGCACCACCTCGGTGTCATCCACGATCAGTACTCTTGTTTTGCTCTTCATTTTCATCACCATTTTTCCGTCGTTTCACCCTGGATAACGCAGGGTCCGTGCCAGGTTTCAACAATGATTTTTTTACTGTTTATTATCAATTTGTTGGGATTGAAAACCGGCGCAGCGGCAAGCCGCTCTACCGACCCGCAGCCCCTGCTGAAGTACATTTTTTTTGTACACTTTGCCGGCATTGAAAAGGCAATACTGATATTTTTCAAATAGATATGAAAAATTCCCACGGCTATTTTGTTTATGCACCCCCCGTGGAGACGGTGCATCGGCGCAGGCCCAACCACGATTGCAAGTCGGGATTCGCAATAGGCGCCAAATATGAGACGTCGCAAAAAATGCGGCCGTTGCGCGCAGCAACGCCAGCGCCGTGCCACCGGGTGATGGCTTCCGCAAAATCGTCGCCTCTGTGCCTCGCCGCGTCTCTCTGCTGCGGTTAATGGCGAAGCGAATGTCCGTTCAGTATGATCTGGATCAACCCCCCGCTTGAGTCGGTTGGTATCGTGGCGGCGGTGCTGAAAACAATCGGGGGTCGTCGTTGTTCGCCAATAAGGCCGAGGTCGTGACAGTCGCTCATGTGCCGCTGGCGTCCTTGCGGATGCCCCCTGCTCTTGGCATGCCGCGAGATGTTAAGCTCGCGTTCCGTGCACAAGAAGGAACTGAATTTGAATCGGCCGCTGGCAATTCCCGCCTATCTGGAAAAAACCTACTGGTGGGCCTACGTCCATCCGAAAGCAGTCAGCTTCTTCGAGAGGCAATGGCTCGTCAACCTCATTCTGTGGGGCAATTTTTCGCGGCTGCGCGACGCGGCGCTCAACGAACTCGGCCAGTCGCTCCCCGGGAAGACGCTTCAGGTGGCCTGTGTATACGGGGATTTCACCAACCATCTGGCCAGGCGCGTTGCTGCTGGCGGGCAACTGGACATCGTCGACGTGCTGCCGATCCAGCTGCGCAACCTGCGCAGCAAGCTTCCCGAAAACGCGCCGGTGGAACTGCATCACCGCGATTCGACGGACCTGGGCTTCGCCAATGCGAGCTACGACCAGGCGATCCTGTTTTTTCTGCTGCACGAAATGCCCGAGGCGGTGCGCCGGCAGACGGTCAGCGAGGCTTTGCGCGTTCTCAAGCCGGGCGGCCGGCTGGTTGTGGTCGACTACCACCAACCCGGGCGCGGACATCCGCTGCGCTACCTGTTCCGGCCGATCCTCAACAAGCTCGAACCGTTTGCGCTCGATTTATGGAACAACGAGATAAGCACCTGGTTTCCGGAGGGCTTTGCTCCGGCACATATTCACAAGGAAACCTTTTACGGCGGCCTCTACCAGAAAGTGGTAATTACCGTTTGAAAACCAAGCGGTAGCGGCATCAGGCGCGCTGCCTACGACCAACAAGTGAACTGTCATGACCCAAAAAAACGAAAATGATCACCCCCCCGATTCTCCTGCCAGCGGCAGCGACGCCGTGCCCCAGCCGCAAACCGCCCCGCTCATCAAGGAGACCAACGGCCCCAAAGGACCGGACCCGACACGCTATGGCGACTGGGAGCGTAACGGCCGTTGCATTGATTTTTGACGCTTTGCTGTTTCCGGACGCCTTTTCATACGTGGCGTCATTTGTCGGTTTCTATAATTCGCAACTTCCAAATATTACTTTCTGAGATATATCAATGCCCATGAGTATCAATGAACGACCGCTGTCGCCGCATTTGCAGGTTTATAAAGTCGAACTCCCCATGCTGCTCTCCGGACTGCACCGGATCACGGGTCTTGCCCTGTCGGTCGGCAGTATCCTGCTGGTCGCGTGGATTTTGTGCGCCGTATACTCCGACACGGCGTTTGTCAGCATGAACAAGTTTTTCGGCGGCTATATTGGCCAGTTCGTACTGTTCGGCTGGACCTTTTCGCTCATCTATCATTCTGTCAGCGGGGTTCGCCACCTGATCTGGGATACCGGCAGCCTCCTTGATGTCGAACAAATCCTGTCCAGCAGCAAAATGGTGGTCGCAATCACAGCGGTTCTGACCTTGCTTGCGTGGTTTCTCGCCGGCGGTTTTCCTGGAGGTGGTGCATGAAACATCGATATCGGACTCCTCTTTCTGTCGCCCGAGGACTCGGCTCTGCCAATCACGGGCTGGGCCACTGGTGGATGCAGCGCCTGACGGCCATCGCGCTGGTGCCGCTGGTATTGTGGTTCGTGGTGTCCATCATCGCCCTGGCCGGGCAGGGTCGCGCGCAGGTCCTGGCCTGGATGCAGTCGCCCTTTCACGGGGTTGCGCTCTGCTTGTTTCTTATCACTGCGCTTTATCACGCCAATCTCGGTCTCATGAAGATTTTTGAAGACTACGTTCAGGCGCGCTGGTTGCAGTTGACTTCACGCATTGCGGCCAGTTTTGCGGCCGTATTTCTGGGATCTGCAGGAGTATTCGCCCTCCTGAAACTCGCATTCGGAGGCTGAAAATAGCATGAGCCAAGCGTACAAGGTTATTGAGCACAAATACGATGTGGTAGTCCTGGGCGCCGGCGGCGCCGGCCTGCGGGCCACCTACGGCATGGCCGAACAGGGACTGCGCACTGCCTGTATCACCAAGGTATTCCCGACCCGCAGCCACACCGTGGCCGCCCAGGGGGGTATCGCCGCGTCATTGGGCAATATGAGCAAGGACACCTGGCAGTGGCATATGTATGACACGGTCAAGGGAGCCGACTGGCTCGGGGATCAGGACGCCATCGAATACATGTGCCGGGAAGCTCCCAAGGCTGTCTATGAACTGGAGCATGGCGGCCTGCCCTTTTCCCGTACCGAAGAGGGGTATATCTACCAGCGGCCCTTTGGCGGCCACATGAGCAATTTCGGCGAAAAGCCGGTGCCCAGGGCCTGTGCGGCTGCGGACCGCACCGGACACGCCATGCTGCACACCATGTACCAGCAGGCACTGAAGTATCAGGCGGAATTCTATGTGGAGTATTTCGCCCTGGACCTGATCATGGACAGCGAAGGGGTCTGCCGGGGCGTGCTGGCCTGGGACCTCAATAGCGGCACCCTGCACAGCTTCCAGGCGCACATGGTGATCCTGGCCACGGGTGGCTTTGGACGCACCTACTTTTCCTGCACTTCGGCGCATATCTGCACCGGCGACGGCCACGGCATGGTCGTTCGGGCCGGCCTGCCGCTGCAGGACATGGAATTCATACAGTTTCACCCCACCGGGGTCTACGGCGCGGGCATGCTGATTACCGAGGGCGTTCGCGGCGAAGGCGGCTATCTGACCAACTCCGCGGGCGAACGTTTCATGGAGCGCTATGCGCCCAATGCCAAGGATCTCGCGTCGCGGGATGTGGTCAGCAGGGCCATGACCATCGAGATCAACGAAGGCCGCGGCGTCGGTCCTGACAAGGACCACATCCATCTGCATCTGGAGCACCTGGGCGCCGAGGTGATCGAAGAGCGTCTGCCGGGCATCGCGGAAACATCGAAAATTTTTGCCAGTGTGGATGTGACTCGCGAACCGATTCCGATCATTCCCACGGTGCATTACTGCATGGGTGGCATACCGACCAATTACCTTGGGGAGGTCGTGCGGCCTACCGCAACCGATCCCGAAGCGATCGTGCCCGGCTTGATGGCCGTCGGCGAGGCCGCTTGTGTATCGGTGCATGGCGCGAACCGGCTGGGCTGCAATTCGCTGCTGGACCTTGTGGTGTTCGGCCGCGCCGCAGCCATTCGCTGCGGTGAGCTGATAAAACCCAATACGCCGCACAAACCTCTTGCGGAAAATATCCTGGAGCCGCTGCTGCAGCATTTCGATCACGTTCGCAATGCCAAGGGCTCGATCAGCACTTCAGACCTGCGCCTGCGCATGCAGCGCACCCTGCAAAAGCATGCCGCGGTATTCCGCACCGAAAGCACGCTGCGCGAGGGCGAGCAGTTGATCCAGGAGTGCGTCAAGGAATTCAAAAATGTCTCGATCAAAGATCGGGGCATGGTCTGGAATTCCGATCTGGCCGAATGCCTGGAACTGGAGAACCTGCTGGCCTGCGCGGAGCACTTGATCACCTGCGCGGCAAACCGCACCGAGAGCCGTGGCGCCCATGCGCGGGAGGATTTCTCCGAGCGCGACGATGAAAACTGGATGAAACACACCATGTCATGGACACGGGAGGGGCGCGTGCCGGAGATCACCTATCGGCCGGTGCACACTTACACGCTCACGGATGAAGTCCAGTACATCCCTCCCAAAAAACGCGTTTACTGAGAGGCACGAGCAACAATGCATAAATTTTCGCTTCCGTTAAATTCCCGTGTCGCCAAGGGCAAGACCTGGCCGGCCGAGAAGGGCGCCACCAATGTGCGCAAATTCCACATTTATCGCTGGGATCCCGATACCACCGATTTGCCGCGGATGGACACCTATGAAGTGGATATGGATAAGTGCGGCCCGATGCTGCTGCACGCATTGGTCAAGATCAAGGACGAAATCGATCCTACCCTGACCTTCAGGCGCTCCTGCCGCGAGGGAATCTGCGGCTCCTGCTCGATGAACATCAACGGCAGCAACACACTGGCCTGCACCCAGAATCTGAGCGATCTGGCGCCCGGGGATGTGACCATCAACCCGCTGCCGCACATGGAAGTGATCAAGGATCTGGTGCCGGACCTGACCCACTTCTATGCCCAGTACGAGTCCATCAAACCCTGGTTGCAGACCCAATCGGCTGCCCCCCCGGACAAGGAACGCCTGCAATCACCCGAGGACCGAAAAAAGCTCGACGGTCTCTACGAATGCATTCTGTGTGCCTGTTGTTCCACCTCCTGCCCGAGTTATTGGTGGAATGGTGAGCGCTATCTGGGGCCGGCCATTTTGCTGCAGGCGCAGCGCTGGCTGCTCGACAGTCGCGATGAGGCGACGGGCGAACGCCTGGATGATCTTGACGATCCCTACCGATTGTTTCGCTGCGACACCATCCTCAATTGCACCCGCGTCTGCCCCAAGGGGCTCAATCCCGCGAAAGCAATCGTCGATATCAAGAAACAGTTGCTAGAGCGCCAGATCTGACCGATGCCACAAAGCGTGGCTGGCATGACGGATCGCGGCGCCCGGATCGGCCGACTGCGCTGGCAAAGCCGGCGCGGCCTGCTGGAACTGGACCGATTTTTCGAAACCTTTTTTGCCGGAGACCTGTCCGGTTATGACGAGGCCACCATCACGGCGCTGGAGCGCCTGATGGATTGCCAGGATCTTGAAATGCTGGATTGGCTGCTTGGCCGTTCGGCGCCGCAGGATCCACAACTGCAGTTTGCCCTCGATCTGCTGCGACACCGTTGAATTTTCGGTTCTGCGCCTGGGTGGCCAGGCCGTGGACAAGCGGCGCGGCGCCCCGAGCAACTGCTCAAAAGATCACCGAAAAAAAGATAAAGCCCAGACTGAGGATACAAAAGGCAACCCCGACGTTGAAGTAACGCCGGTTTGCGCGGGTATCCAGCGCCGCATCGGTGCGCCGCAGCGTCAGGTTGCCATGGGCATTCGATCCCACCGCCAGCACACCCACCACCAGGATCAGATAAGCCGCCATCAGGGAGACCGCGGTTATCACCTCCCCCACGGGATTGCCGTCGGCGGGATCCACGGCAAGAAACGGAAACGTCAGGCAGGTCGCCACCAGCAGCACGGTCAGCAGCGAACCCCAGAAAATCACCGCATTGGTCTTATTCATGTCGTTTCAACCTGCCCGGGAACAAGCCTGCTTCGCAAAGGCCGCCGCGCTTCCCGCAGGGGGCGAAGATGCCACTCCGTACCATAGCAGCTGCGAAGGACACCGGGCACTCTGACCTAGTCAACCAACGCCGCGCGCAGCGGTTCCCGCTTGCCCTTGGCCAGGACATCACGCTGCCTGGCCGGCGCAAGGCCTGCCGCATCGCAGGCAACCATGGAAGCCAGCAACTCGCCGGCTGCCGCGGCATCGCACAGGCGCTGCGCGGTATTCACAGTGTCCCCGATGAAATCGTAGGCCTTGGCGCCCTCGCCGCCGAGCACGCCTTCGACCACCTGCCCGCAGTGCACGCCCGCACCGGCGCTCAGGTTCGACTGCGCCAGCAGCGCCCGTGTCGAGGCCAGCATGCGCGAGCCGGCCTGCACCGCTTCGGCTGCGGTCGCAAACACCGCCATGATTTCATCCGCGGTGTATTTGATTTTGATGGGATGAATCTCCCGCAGCGACTGCTCTGCCGCGCGGTAAAAGTCATTGAGCATGCCGACTACCGCCTCGGGGGTCTGCGGCTCGCTCCAGGCAGTAAAGCCGCGAATGTCCAGGAACAGCACCGCGCGCGTGACGCGCTGCAGCGACAGGGTGCGCTCGTCGGCGATGGCGCGATCCAGAATGCCGCGCCCGAGCGACCACTCCGAATACTGGCGCAGGCGCACCGTCAGGGCGCGCACCGTGGCCAGCGAGCGGCGCAGATTGATGTCGGCGAATCCCAGCAGCACACCGAGCAGCAGCAGCACCACGGCAAGAAAATCGTGCGCCCTGTCGGCGAAAAAAATATCAAGCGACAATGCCGTGTCCTTGCTGCGCGCCTCGAACATTGCATACATCACCAGCGGGATTGCCGAGCGCAGCACGTTCTCGGCCATCAGCAGCGTGGCGGTCACCTCCGTTCGCCGCGCCTGCGCCCATTGCAAAAGGGCGAAACCGACGGCAAACGCCCAGTAGGCCTGGTGATGCCACTGCTGAAAGAAACCGGCTCCTTCCAGCCCGGCTTCGATCAATGAATAGAGCAGCGGACCGGCCAGGTTGGCCAGAAAGGGCCGCGGCTGACCTCGTCCGGCCAGCCATTCCATCAGCAAGGCCTGCAGGATTCCCGCGGCCAGCAGAAGGTAGGGGTCGGTGCTGGTGAAGTAACCAGGCTTGGCCAGCAGCGCTTCGAGAATCAGCAAAACCAGCGGCACATGGCCGCTGTGGGTAAAAAAATTGCGCGCGGCTCGTGCGTAAAGAGATTCGGCGGGGAGGCCGGTGGAATCCATCTTGCCAGTATGGCGGAATTCAGATCGGATCGGTATCCGGAACAGCGCCCCTCGGGCCTCCGTTAATTGTCCAAGGCGCCAAATACCGGTCCGGAGCGAACGCTGCGGTCACAACTCGTAGTTGTCGCTGCCGCCCGCCATCGCCGCCTCGATGCTCTTTCTGGTCAATTGCGGCGCGAACAGTTCGATGAACTCGTACGCATACGCCCGCAACAGCGCGTCGCGGCGGATCGCCACGCGCGTGGTGTTGGTGCGAAACAGGTGCGAGGCGTCGATCATTTTCAATCCACGATCGCGTTCGGGGTCATAGGCCACCGAGGCAACGATGCCGATCCCCAACCCCGATTCCGCATAGGTCTTGATCACATCCGCGTCGATGGCGGCAAGGACGATGTCGGGGGTGATGCTTTTCGCGGCAAAGGCGGCGTCGATGTTCGAGCGCCCGGCGAAGGCTTTGTCGTAAGTAACGATCGGGTATTTCGCTATCTGCTCGAGACTCGGGCGCGGCAATGCGGCCAGCGGATGCGCGTGCGGCACGACGATGCAATGCGTCCAGGTGTAACCGGGCAGCGCGAGCAGTTTCGCAAAGCTGTTGAGGGCCTCGGTGGCAACGCCGATGTCGGCGGCGCCGGCCGAGACCATCTCGCCGATATGCATGGGGTCTCCCTGCTGCAGGGCCAGATGCACATTGGGGTAGCGGCGCTTGAATTCGGTAACCACGCGCGGTAACGAGTAACGCGCCTGGGTGTGGGTGGTGGCAATCGTCAGTGTGCCGCTGTCCTGGTCGATGAATTCCCGCGCCACGGCTTTCAGATTGTCGGTCTCCAGCAGGATGCGGTCGATGATTTTCAGGGCAGCCTGACCAGGCTCGGTCAGTGCCACCAGTCTTTTGCCCCGACGGACGAAAATCTGTATCCCCAGTTCACTTTCCAACTCCTTGATTTGTTTTGATATACCAGGTTGCGAGGTAAACAGCTTGGTGGCTGCCAGGGTAAGATTCAGCCCCTGTCGGACAGTCTCCCGGGCATAGCGAAGTTGCTGAAAATTCATTTCCATATGCTCTATTGATATAAGAGACTAAATACTAATTCTAAATAGCTATATAAAGCAAAGCTAGAATCGGACCCTCGTTTTTAGGGATTTCTGCTTTGGATTTCTGGGCGTACACGGCCTCGGGTTTTGCGGTCGGTGCCATCGTCGGCGTGACGGGCGTGGGCGGCGGCTCGCTGATGACACCCTTGCTGGTGCTGGTGTTCGGCGTGTCGCCCACCACCGCGGTGGGCACCGACCTGCTCTACGCTGCCCTCACCAAATCCGGTGGCGCCTGGGTGCACGCCGCCCGCGGCGGTGTGGACTGGAATCTGGTGCGCCTGTTGGCCTCGGGCAGCATTCCGGCGTCGATACTGACGATTGCGGCGATCCATTACCTTGCGGTGGATACCGAAGCGCTGGGTTATGTCATCACGCATTCGCTGGGCGCGGCGCTCATCCTTACTGCGCTTTCCATAATTTTTCGCGACAAAATCCGCGTCTGGGCCGACAAAAGGCTGGGCTTTGGCAGCAGCGGCGCACCCGCTTACTGGGTGGTCATCACCGGCGCGACGCTCGGGCTGCTGGTGACGGTTTCCTCGGTCGGTGCGGGCGCGGTGGGCGTCACCGCGCTGATGCTGCTGGCACCGGCGCTGCCCACCTCGCGCATCGTCGGCAGCGATATCGCGCATGCGGTGCCGCTCACGCTGGTGGCGGGCCTGGGACACGCGAGCACCGGCTCGGTCGACTGGTTGCTGCTTGCCAGCCTGCTGGTGGGCTCGCTGCCCGGGATCTGGGTCGGCAGCCATATCAGCCACCGCCTTCCAGAGCGCGCGCTGCGCGGCCTGCTGGCCACTTTGCTGGTGCTGGTGGGCGGCAGGCTGGCCTTATGAAAGCCGATGTGAAACCACTACAATCCGGCCTCCAATAAAACACCGGGCACCGCGACGAAAGACATACATGTACATCTACGATGAAATAGACCAGAAGATCGTCGACCAGCGCGTCGAACAATTTCGCGGCCAGACGCAGCGCTTCCTCGCGGGCAAGCTCTCCGAGGACGAATTCCGCGCGCTGCGCCTGCGAAACGGCCTTTACGTGCAGCGCTATGCGCCGATGCTGCGCGTCGCGGTGCCCTACGGCCTGCTGTCGTCCAAACAGATGCGCATGTTCGCGCATATCGCGCGCAAGTACGACCGCGACTACGGCCACTTCAGCACGCGCCAGAACATCCAGTACAACTGGCCGAAACTCGAAGAAGTGCCCGACATCCTCGCCGACCTGGCCACGGTGCAGATGCACGCCATCCAGACCTCGGGCAACTGCGTGCGCAACATCACCACCGATCATTTCGCCGGCGTGGCCAGGGACGAAATCGTCGATTCATTCGTTTGGTGCGAAATCATCCGCCAGTGGTCGACCTTTCATCCCGAATTCAACTGGCTGCCGCGCAAGTTCAAGATCGCGGTAAACGGCGCGACATCCGACCGTGCCGCCACCGAGGTGCATGACATCGGTCTGCACGCGGTGCGCGCCGACGACGGCGCCGTGGGCTTCCGCGTGGTGATCGGCGGGGGCCTGGGGCGCGCGCCGATGGTGGGCCACACCATCCGCGAGTTTCTGCCCTGGCAGCATCTGCTGACCTATCTGGAGGCGGCGCTGCGCATCTACAACCGCCACGGCCGGCGCGACAACATCCACAAGGCGCGCATCAAGTTCGTGGTGAAGGAGCATGGCGTACAGCGCTTTCGCGAGGAAGTGGAGGCCGAATGGCTGCAGCTCAAGGACGGCCCCAACACGCTGATCCAGGCCGAAGTGGACCGCATCGAGCGCCGCTTCACGCGTCCGGCTTACGCAAAACTGCCCGGGCGCGACGCGGCGCTCGATGCGCTGCTTGCCGCAGACACTGCGTTTCGCCACTGGCATATGCGCAACGTCCACCCGCACAAGGTGCCAGGCTATGCGGCGGTGACGCTGTCGCTCAAGCAGACCGGCGTGCCCCCGGGTGATGCCACCTCGGCGCAACTCGATGCAGTGGCCGATCTTGCCGATCGCTACTCGTTCGGCGAACTGCGCGTCTCGCACGAGCAGAACCTGATTCTGGCCGATGTGGCGCTCACCGATCTGCACGCGCTGTGGGGCGAGGCCAAAAAACTCGGCATGGCCACCCCCAACATCGGCTTGCTCACCAACATCATCTGCTGCCCCGGCGGCGATTTCTGCTCGCTGGCCAACGCCAAGTCGATCCCGGTGGCGCAGTCGATCCAGGAGCGCTTCGACAACCTCGATTACCTGCACGACATCGGCGAGATCGACCTCAACATCTCCGGCTGCATGAACGCCTGCGGCCACCATCACGTGGGCCACATCGGCATCCTCGGCGTCGACAAGGGCGGCGAGGAGTGGTATCAGATCGAGATCGGCGGCAACCAGGGCGAGGTGCGCCCCGGCATGCGCGCCTCCCTGGGCAAGGTGATCGGCCCCTCGTTCGCGCGCGCCGAGGTGCCCGATGTCATCGAGCGCCTGATCGAGTGCTATCTGGAGAACCGCGACAGCGAAGCCGAGCGTTTCATCGACGTCGCCCACCGCATCGGAACCGAACCTTTCAAGGACCATGTATATGGCAAAGCTGATCCGCAATCGCCGCGTCGTCGCCGACAACTGGCTGCTTCTTGAACTGGGCGCGGGCGGCGCACTGCCGCCCGTACCCGCCGAGGGCGATGTCATCGTGCCGCTGACAGTGTGGCTCGCGCGCCGCGACGCGCTGGCGGTGCGCCTGGGGCAAACCGGCGTCTGGCTGGACAGCAACGAAGGCGCCGAAACCGTCGCCGCGGACCTGCGCCGCCTGCCGCTGATTGCGGTGCGCTTTGCGGCGTTCACCGATGGGCGCGGCTATTCGACCGCGCGCCTGCTGCGCGAGCGCTATGGCTACAGCGGCGAAATCCGGGCCATCGGCGACGTCGGCCGCGACCACCTGCTCAACATGCAGCGCTGCGGCATCGATGCCTTCGCGCTGCGCGAGGGCGAGGACGCGGAAGGCGCGCTGCAGGCTTTCGAAGAACTGCCCGCCAGCTACCAGGCCTCGGTGGTCGAACCGCAACCGCTGTTCCGCCGCCGTGTCGCCGGATGACGCACCCGAGGACCGGACCATGAACGCCGACAACCGCCCCGAGGCAAACCTGCGCGCGCGCATCGCCGCACTGGAGACGCTGCTCGCGCGCATCGCCCTGGAGTACGCGCCCGCGACCTTCGCATCGAGCCTGTCCATCGAGGACATGGTGATCACCGACGCCATCCTGCGCAACAAGGTCGACATCTCTGTCTTTGCGCTGGATACCGGCCGCCTGCATGGCGACACGCTGGCGGTGCTCGATGCCATCGGGGCGAAATACGGCAGCTCCATCAGAACCTGGCATCCGGAACCGGGCGCGGTGCGGCAATACATCACCGTGCACGGCCGCGATGCGTTCTACACCAGTGTCGATCTGCGCAAGGCGTGCTGCGAAATCCGCAAGGTCGAGCCGTTGCGCCGCGCGCTCGCCGGCAAAAGGGCCTGGCTCACCGGCATGCGCCGCGAACAATCGGTGACGCGCAGCGAACTCGCGTTGCAGGCGTTCGATGCGGTGTTCGGCCTGGAAAAATTCAATCCACTGGCCGACTGGAGCGAGACCGAGGTATGGGCTTATCTGCGCGCCTACGAGGTCCCCCACAACGCGCTCTACGACCAGGGTTACCGCTCGATCGGCTGCGCGCCCTGCTCGCGCCCGGTGGTCGCGGGCGAGGATGTGCGCGCCGGACGCTGGTGGTGGGAACAACCCGAATCCAAGGAATGCGGCCTGCATGTCGGCCCCGATGGAAAACTGCAACGCAGCAAGAACAAGGAATCTGCCGCATGAACACCGCCACACTTGAACGTCCCGCCGCCACCTCCAGGCAGCTGCCCGAGCGCAACCACCTTGACTGGCTTGAGTCCGAGGCCATTTTCATCCTGCGCGAACTGGCCGGCGAATGCGCCAACCCGGTGCTGTTTTTCTCCGGCGGCAAGGATTCCATCGTGCTGCTGCGGCTTGCCGAGAAGGCGTTCAGGCCGGCGCGTTTTCCGTTCCCGCTGCTGCATATCGACACCGGGCACAATTTCCAGGAAGTGCTCGACTTCCGTGACGCGCGCGCCGCCGAGCTGGGCGAGCGGCTGCTGGTGCGCTCGGTGGAGGACTCCATAGGCCGCGGCACGGTGCGGCTGCGTTCGGAAACCGAGAGCCGCAACGCCGCGCAGTCGGTGACGCTGCTCGAATCGATCGAGGAATTCGGTTTTGACGCGGCCATAGGCGGTGCGCGCCGCGACGAGGAAAAGGCGCGCGCCAAGGAGCGTGTGTTCTCGTTCCGTGACGAATTCGGCCAGTGGGACCCGAAAAACCAGCGCCCGGAACTGTGGAGCCTGTACAACACCCGCGTGCACAAGGGCGAGCACATGCGCGTGTTCCCGATCAGCAATTGGACCGAGCTCGACGTGTGGCAGTACATCGAGCGCGAGCAACTGGCCGTGCCGCATATCTACTATGCGCACCAGCGCCGGATCGTGCGCCGCAAGGGCCTGCTGGTGCCGGTGACACCGCTCACCCCGCCGCGCGAGGGTGAACTCGTCGAGGAAGTCACCGTGCGCTTTCGCACCGTGGGCGACATCACCTGCACCTGCCCGGTGGCCTCTACCGCGGCCACCACCGCGCAGATCATCGCCGAGACCGTGCTCACCACCGTCACCGAGCGCGGCGCCACGCGCATGGACGACCAGACCTCGGACGCCTCCATGGAGCGCCGCAAAAAAGAAGGATATTTTTAGCATGAGCGCTATCGGAGAAATGGAACGCGCCACCGCCACCGACACCGGCGTACTGCGCTTTATCACCTGCGGCAGCGTCGATGACGGCAAGAGCACGCTGATCGGGCGCCTGCTGCACGACACGCGCGCCATCTTCGAGGACCAGCTCGCCGCGGTGCAGCGCGCCACCTGGAAGCGCGGCCAGGACGAGCTCGACCTGTCGCTGCTGACCGACGGCCTGGAGGCCGAACGCGAGCAGGGCATCACCATCGATGTGGCCTATCGCTACTTCGCCACGCCGCAGCGCAAGTTCATCATCGCCGACACGCCGGGCCACGAACAGTACACCCGCAACATGGTGACCGGCGCATCCACCGCCGATGCCGCCATCGTGCTCATCGACGCGCGCAAGGGCGTGTTGACGCAGACGCGCCGCCACACCTACATCGCGCACCTGCTGGGTGTGCGCCACATCATCGTGGCGATCAACAAAATGGACCTGGTGGATTACGACCAGGCGGTTTTCGAGCGCATTCGCGCCGACTTCCTGGCGTTCGCGCGGTCGCTGGACCTGGGCAATCTGCAGTTCATTCCGCTGTCCGCGCTGCGCGGCGACCAGGTGGTCGAGACCGGCGCAGGATTGCCGTGGTATCAGGGCCCGACGCTGCTCTCGGTGCTCGAGGGCATCAACGTGCTCAACGAAACCGAAGCGCTGCCGCTGCGTTACCCGGTGCAACTGGTGGTGCGCCAGGGGGCGGGCGCCGACTTTCGCGGCTTTGCCGGGCGGCTCGTCTCCGGCGTGCTCGCGGTTGGCGACGAATTGCTGGTGCTGCCCTCCAATCGCGTCTCGCGCGTGAAGGAAATCGTGTCCCTCGACCAATCGCTGCCGCTGGCGGTAGCGGGCGATTCGGTGACGGTGGTGCTGGAGGACGAGATCGATATTTCGCGCGGCGACATGCTGTGCGATCCGGCCTCCCCGCCGCTGGCGCTCAAGTCGCTCGCCGCGCGCATCTGCTGGTTCTCCGAGGAGCCGCTGTCGACCGCCAACCGCTTTGTGCTCAAACACACCAGCCGCAGCGTCAAGGCGAAGATCGCCGCCATTGTCGACCGCGTCGACATCAACACCCTGGAGCGCCAGAGCGCGCACGGCCTGCTGGCGATGAACGACATCGCGCACGTGACGGTGAGCCTCGCGCAGCCGCTTTTTGTCGATGCCTATGACAGCAACCGCGAGACCGGCTCCTTCATTTTGATCGACGAAACGACCAACCATACCGTGGCGGCTGGCATGATCGAACTGAACCCAGGCAACAAGGCATGAAAGGCAAAGTCTTCCTTGTGGGCGCAGGGCCCGGAGCGGTGGACCTGCTCACGCTGCGCGCGGCTCGGTTGCTCAGCGAGGCGGAGGTCGTTTTTCACGACGCCCTGGTGAATGCCGAGATTCTCGCGCTCGCAGCCAGGGCGAAACTGATTCCGGTGGGCAAACGCTGCGGCAGGTTTTCCACCGCGCAGACCTTCATCAACAAGCAACTTATCGACGCGGCTCGCAAGCACCCCGTGATTGTTCGCCTCAAAGGCGGCGACCCGATGCTGTTCGGCCGCGCGCAGGAAGAAATCGACGCATTGACCGCCGCCGGCATAGAAGTGGAGGTGGTGCCCGGCATTACCGCCGCACTTGCTGCGAGCGCTTCGCTGAAGGTCTCGCTCACCCGCCGCGGCGTTGCCCGCAACGTGGCCTTTGTCACTCCGCGCATCGGCAAAATGGAAGCCGCCAGCGACTGGCTGGCGAGCGCCGTCGCCGCCGACACCGTCGTGATTTACATGGGCGCGGGCGAGGCCGGGGCCATTGCGCTCGCCTTGATCGAGCGCGGGCGCAGCGCATCGACACCGGTTGCCGTGATCGAAAACGCCTCGCTGCCCACCGAACATTGGCGATTCGGCGCTTTGCGCAACCTGCCGGCACTGGCGGAAAACCTTGGAGCCGGCCCTGCCGTCATCGTGCTCGGCCAGGTGCTGCGGGAACGCGCGCAGGCCGAAGCAACGGTGCGCGAACTGCTGCGCCAGGCGGGCTGAAGCCACGCCCGACCCGTTTCCCTGCCGCGCAGCCCGCTCTGAAAATCGAAGCGGATTCGCCGCAGTATTTATCCCAAATCAGTATGAAATATCACTGAATATGCATATGTATATTTGCGTTTGCCAATTGATTTCAGTGAATTGCGGCACTGAAGGCTAGTCCCGAAAAGACAGCAACAGGGCGTAAATGCTGAGAATGGTAAAACAAACCAGCGTCCACTCCGGGATCGAATAGCCGAGAAAGGTCCAGTCCACCGCGCCGCACTCGCCCGAACCGCGCAGGATGCGCTGCAACGAACCCAGCGGCCCGAAGGTGTTGTAGAGGAATTCAAGACCGGGACCGCAGGCGGGGCGCAGAGATTCCGGCGTGTGCTGCAGCCAGACATGGCGAATCGCGACGGACAGCCCGGTCAGCGCAAGGGCGCAGATCACGCCCCCGTAGAGGTGCGCGGCCCAGCGCCTCGCCGGATGATGCAGCGCCGCCACCAGGAATGCCACGCCGGTTGCGAGCAGACACAGCCGCTGCAGAATGCACAGCGGACACGGTTGCAGGCCTTTCAAGAACTGCAGCGACAATCCGTAGCCAAGCAGCGCCGCGCACAGCAAGAACCCCAAGGCATTGCCCCAGCGCCGGACGAAAATCCAGCGCACCCAGGGCGGCAGATTGTTGAGCATTGATGACATGGATTCGGGCTCCGCAAAAAAGGACGGTCGATCGGATAGAAAACGGGCAACGTGGGCGATTCTAGTCGACTGGCGGTGCCCATAAAGGTTCCGCTTGAATCCGTTCCGATCCAGACCGGCCCGATTACAATGCATTACTGCAAAATTCGGAACCCCCATGAAACCCGGCGAAATATGAGAAAACGCATCGCCAGGATTGGCGACCTGGGACTGGAACCGGCCGAGTTCCGGGTCCTGCAGCGCCTGAATGACCCCATAAAAATTCAGAATTTTCTCGATGCGATTCCGCAAAACTTTGAACGCGGCGGTGAAACCTGCCTGTCGGTGCGCGAGGTCCTCAAACAGAAGCGCGCCCACTGCATCGAAGGCGCAATGCTGGCCGCGTGCGCCTTATGGGTGCATGGCGAGACACCCATGCTGCTCGACCTGAAGGCCGATCGCGACTACGACCACGTCGTGGCACTGTTCCGGCGCGGCAGGTACTGGGGGGCCATATCCAAGACCAATCCGCCGTTGCTGCGCTGGCGCGATCCGGTCTATCGCAACCTGCGCGAACTGGCGATGACCTATCTGCATGAATACGCCAACCGGCGCCATCAGAAGACGCTGCGCAGCTACGCCGGACCGCTGGATCTGCGGCGTTTCGACCCGTCGCTCTGGGTGACCGGCGCAAAAAACTGCTGGGATGTGGGATTTGCGCTGGATGACTTGAAGCATTACCCGCTGATCACACGCGCACAGGGGAGGCATCTGCGCCTTCGCGATAGCATCGAACGCGAGGCCGGCGCATTGAAAAGTTTTCCACGGCCCGAATGACCGGCGGCCCGCATTGAAGCGGCGCTAGGCGCCTCGATCTCCGCGCAGAAGCATCGAACCGCGGAACACCTCCATGCCTGCGGGGAGCCGTCCCGGGACTCCTCAACCGGCCTTTTTCATCGGTGGTGATCGTATAATCCCCCCTTCCCGGGTCCACCTCGACGCCGGGCCTGTTGCCAACCGAGCGATCATCCCCATGCCCCACCTGCGCCGAATGTCGATTCGAATGTCGTTTGCTATGCCTGTCGCGCTTCTGAGCGCCGCATTATTCCTTGGCGGATGCGGCGGCGAGACGCCTGCACCCAAGGCCGCCGACGCCAAGGCGGGCGCCAAAGCCCCCGAAAGCAAGGCAGGCCCCGGGCAGGGGGGGCCGGTGCCCGCCCGCGTCCTCGAAGTGTCACCCCAGCGGGTTCCCATCCGGCTGGAATCGGTCGGACAGGTGGAGGGCTCCAGGGAAGTCGAGGTACGCGCGCGCGTCGGCGGCATCGTGCTCAAGCGGCTCTATAACGAAGGCGAGATCGTCAAGGCAGGCGCGCCGCTGTTCCAGATCGATCCGGCGCCTTTCGAGATTGCTCTGGCGCAGACGAAGGCGCAGCTCGCGCAGGAACGCGCGCGCAACGAGCAGTCGCGCCGCGAATCGGTCCGCCTGAAAGAGCTGGCCGCGCAGAAGGCGATCAGCCAGCGCGAGTACGACGATGCGGCTTCGAATCTGAAGCTCTCCGAGGCCTCGATTCAGGTGGCCGAAGCCCGTGTCAGCGAAGCCGAACTCAATCTGTCCTATACCCGCGTCAACGCGCCCCTGACCGGTGTCACCGGCCGGGCGCAGCGCTCCGAGGGCAGCCTGGTATCGACAACCGACAGCCTGCTCACCACCATCAGCCAGATCGATCCGGTTTGGACCCGCTTTGCATTGTCCGAACCGGAAGTCTCCAAGCTGCCCGGGGGGCGCCTCGGCGGGGACGCCGAAATACGCCTGATCCTGGGCGACGGCAGCCGCTTTCCCACTCGCGGAAAAATCAACTTTTCCGCCAGCCAGGTCGATGCGCGCCTGGGCACCCGGCAGATGCGCGCCGAGTTCGAAAACAGCGGCGGCCGACTGCTGCCCGGTCAATTCGTGCGGATCGAGGTGTCGGTGAACCGGACGCAGCCGGCCTTTCTGGTGCCGCAAGCGGCGGTGTTGCAGAACGAGAAGGGGCATTTTGTGTTTACCCTGAACGGCGAAAACAAGGCCGCAGTCAACCCGATTGCGGTGGGTGAGTGGGTGGGCGAGGACTGGACGGTGCTCAGCGGGCTGAAATCCGGCGATCGGGTGGTGCTCGACAATCTGTTCAAGATGCAGCCCGGCGTCGCGGTGCAGCCGCTCGCTGCCGATGCGGCAAAGCCGCCGGCTGACGGCAAGCAGGCCGGCGGCAAGTAGCAGCACCAGACAAACAGGCAACGAGCAAACCACCATGTCACGCTTTTTCATCGGCCGTCCGATCTTCGCATCGGTGATCGCCATCATCTTCACGCTGGCCGGCCTGGTCGCCTCGCAGGTATTGCCGATCGCGCAATATCCCGAGATCACGCCGCCTACGGTGACCGTCACTGCCAACTTTCCCGGCGCCAGCGCCGACACGCTGGCCAAGACGGTGGCCGCACCGATAGAGGAGCAGTTGAGCGGCATCGAAGGCCTGCTTTATTTCAGTTCCACCGCATCGTCCAACGGGTCGCTGACCATCACCCTCACCTTCGAGGTGGGAACCAACGTGGACACCGCGGTCATCAGCACCAACAATCGCGTGCAGGCCGCCCTGCCGCGCCTGCCCGATGACGTGAGGCGAACCGGCGTGCTGGTGCAGAAGCGCTCCAGCGATATTCTGATGTTCATCGCGCTCAAATCGAGCGACCCGCGCTATGACACGCTCTATCTGAGCAATTACGCCACGGTCAACATGGTCGATACGCTGAAGCGGCTGCCCGGCGTGGCCGATTCCACCATATTCGGGGCGCGCGATTACGGCATGCGCATCTGGCTGCGGCCCGACCGCATGGCGCAGCTGGGCATCACCACGGCCGAGATCGCCGCCGCGATCCGCTCGCAGAATGCGCAGTTCGCCGCCGGCAAGCTCGGTCAGGAACCCTCACCCGGCCAGTCCATCGTCTATACCGTAACCACGCGCGGGCGCCTGGTGGCGCCCGAAGAATTTGGCGACATCGTGCTCAGGTCCTCGGGCGGCGGCGGCTCGCTCCGGCTCAGGGATGTCGCGCGCATCGAACTTGGCGCGCAGAACTACGACACCAACGTCACCGTGGATGGCGTGCCCACCATCGGCGTGGGCGTGTTTCTGCAATCGGGGGCCAATGCGCTCGCTGTGGCCGATAACGTGCGCCGCGTGGTCAGCGGCATGTCGAAGAGTTTTCCGGCCGGCGTGGACTACCTGATTCCGTTCGATACCACCCAGTTCGTGCAGGCCTCCATTCACGAGGTGATCGACACGCTGCTGATCGCCGCGGGGCTGGTGGTGCTGGTGGTATTCCTGTTCCTGCAAAGCTGGCGCGCCACGCTGATCCCCATCATCGTGGTGCCGGTAGCGCTGGTGGGTGCGTTCGCGGGCCTGTACCTGTTCGGTTTTTCGATCAATACGCTGACCCTGTTTGCGCTGGTGCTGGCCACCGGCATCGTGGTGGATGACGCCATCGTGGTGCTGGAGAACGTCGAACGGCTGATGTCCGAGCGCAACCTGTCCCCGCGCCAGGCGGCGATCGAGTCGATGCGCGAGGTCACCGGCGCGATCATCGCCATCGAGCTGGTGCTGGTGTCGGTATTCGTGCCCATCGCCTTCCTGGGCGGCATTGCCGGCCAGCTCTACAAGCAGTTCGCCATCACCGTGGCGACCTCGGTGACCATATCGGGGATCGTGGCCCTGACCCTCACGCCCGCGCTTTGCGCGCTGCTGCTCAAGCCCGCGCACAAGGAGGCGGTGCTGTTTCGCCCGTTCAATCTCGGCTTCGCGCGGGTGACCGCCTGGTATGCCGGCAGTGTGCGCTGGAGCCTGCGCCACGCCCTGATTACTCTGCTGCTGTTTGCCGCGGTGCTGGGCGCCATAGCCTGGCTGATGCGTGCGGTGCCCACCAGCTTCGTGCCGCCGGAGGACCAGGGCTATGTGTTCGGCGCCATCGTGCTGCCCGACGGCGCATCGCTCAGCCGCACCAACAAGGTGGCCGACACCGTTCAGCAACTGCTCGTCAAGCACCCGGCGGTGGAACACGTCTTCATGATCAGCGGCTTCGACCTGCTCACCGGCGGCGCAAAGACCAGCTCGGCGACCACCTTCGTCGCGCTCAAACCCTGGAACCAGAGAACCACCACGGCGAATCAGATGGTGGGATTCATATTCGGGGCGGGCGCATCGATCCGCGAGGGCATGGTCATCGCCTTCGGACCGCCGGCCATCCGCGGGCTGGGCACTTCAGGAGGCTTCGAGGCTTATCTGCAGAACCGCGGCAACGACGACCCGCAGCAGCTGGCCAAGGTGCTGCAACAGTTTCTGGGCGAACTGCGCAAGCGGCCCGAGCTCACCGGCATCAACAGCTTTTTCCGGCCGGGAGTTCCCCAGATCAAGGTGGAAGTGGATCGCGAAAAAGCGCTTGCCCTGGGCGTGCCGATCGCCGATGTATTCGATGCTCTGCAGACCGAAATGGGCGGTCTCTATGTCAATGACTTCAACAAATCCGGCCGCACCTACCGGGTGCAGCTGCAGGCCGAGGCCGCCTTTCGCGCGCGCCCGGAAGACCTGGGAAATGTCTACGTCCGGTCCGCAGGCGGCGACATGATTCCGCTCAAGGCCCTGATCCGCACCAGCAGCAGCGTCGGCGCGGACCAGCTCGACCGCTACAACGGCTTCATTGCCGCCAAGTTCATCGGCAATGCGCTCGGCTCGGTCAGCTCGGGTCAGGCGCTCACGGTCGTGGAGGAGGTTGCGGCCAGCACCCTGCCGGCCGGCTATGCGCTTGCCTGGACCGGGCAGGCGTTCCAGGAGCAACGCTCCGGCAACGCCTCCATTTTCGCCTTCTCGCTCGCCCTGGTGATGGTGTTCCTGATCCTGTCGGCGCAGTACGAGCGCTGGAGCCTGCCGATCGCGGTGCTGCTGGCGGTGCCGTTTGCGCTGCTTGGCGCACTGCTCGCGGTGCTGCTGCGCGGTTTCACCAACGACATCTACTTCCAGATCGGTCTGGTGGTGCTGATCGGCCTGGCGGCAAAAAATGCCATCCTGATCGTGGAGTTCGCCGCGCAGAACATGGCCAAGGGAATGAGCCCTTTCGATGCGGCCCTGACCGCGGCGCGCCAACGCTTCCGTCCGATTGTCATGACCTCGCTTGCCTTCGTGCTGGGCGTTTTGCCCCTGGTCCTGGCCAATGGCGCAGGAGCGGGCGCCCGCCGATCCATGGGAACCGGCGTGTTCGGCGGCATGCTGGCCGCGACGTTCATCGCCACGGTGTTCGTGCCGGTGTTCTTCGATCTGCTGTCGCGCCGCTACGCGCGCCGCCAGGAACAAAAGCGGCAGGAGGAGGCGCACCAACTGGAAAAGGCCACAGCGCCGGACGGAGACTTGCAATGAAGCCGCGTCGCTCTCTGATCGGTATCGCGGCGGCGGCCAGCCTGCTTGGCGCCGCATGCACGAGCGTGGGTCCGGATTATGAACGGCCGCTGCTCGGCCTGCCGGCAGCGTATCCGGACGGCGCCGCCGCCGCCGGCGGCAAGCAAGCGCTCGAAAGTGCGGCGGTCACAGCCGAATGGTGGAAGGTGTACGGTGATGCGCGGCTTGACGAACTGGTCGCCAGCGCGCTTGCGCGCAACGCCGACATCCGCGTCGCCGTCGCCCGCATCGAAGAGACCGATGCCAACCTGCGCGAAGCCGGTGCCGCATTCCTGCCGGAAATCAATCTTGGCTCCACCGGTTCGCGGCAGCGCTTCAGCACCACCCAGGCGACGCCCGCCTTTTCGGGAGTGCCGATCATCCGCAACAATGTGCGGCTCGCGCTCAATACTGCGTTCGAGATCGATTTCTGGGGAAAGCTCAGGCGCACGCTGGAGGCGGCGCGCGCACTGGCGCTGAGCTCGCGCTACGCGAAAGATGTCGTCACGCTGTCGCTCGCCGGCCTGACGACGCAGGCGTACTTCTCGATCCGCTCGCTGGATGAGCAGATTGCATTCACGCGCTCCACTCTGGACAGTCGCGACAGCGCGCTCGATCTGGTGCGCCGCCGCGTCGCCGGGGGCATTGCCTCGGATCTGGAGCTCAGCCAGGCGCAATCGGCCCGCGCCGAGGTCTCGTTGCAACTGCGCGAACTGCAGCGACAGCGCTCGCTGCTCGAACACCAGCTCGCCACACTCACCGGCACGCTCGACCTGGGCGTTGCCCCGGGAAATCTGCCTGGCCTGCCGGTCCCGCCGCAGCCTCCGGCCGGGCTTCCCTCGCAGTTGATCGAACGCCGTCCGGATATTCAGCTGGCCGAGCAGCAACTGGTCGCCGCCAATGCGCAAATCGGCATTGCACGCGCCGCCATGTTCCCCAGCGTCTCGCTCACCGGCTTGCTGGGCGACGAAAGCCGTGCCCTTTCGACCCTGCTCAATTCGGGCTCGCGCATCTGGTCGCTGGGGTTCGGTGTGACGCTGCCGATTTTTGACTGGGGACGGCTGGCATCGCGTTCGGACGCCGCCACGGCGCGCGCACAACAGCTGGTGGCCGGGTATCAGAAGTCGGTGGAGACGGCCTTCCGGGAGGTGGCCGACGCCCTGAGCAATGCCGCGGCCGGCCGCGAAACCGAGGATGACCTGCAAACTCGCCTCCAGGCAGCCCGTACAACTTCCCGCCTGGC
Organism: uncultured beta proteobacterium; assembly: GCA_903859155.1. GTDB lineage: Bacteria > Pseudomonadota > Gammaproteobacteria > Burkholderiales > SG8-39 > 2-02-FULL-62-17. Next base: position 45,199 of record CAIOLO010000074.1, on the reverse strand, counting down.
GCTTTTGCGCTACCAGTCCGGGTATTCGCCGTTCCTCGAGGTGCTGGACGCGCAGCGCTCGCTCAACGATGCCGGGCTCGCCCTCGTCAGGAACCACCAGAGCCGCCTGGCGGCCAGCGTGGACTTGATGAAAGCACTCGGCGGAGGCTGGACCCGGTAGACCCGGATAGCGCCAACGACGCGCCGACTCAGCACCAAAAAAGAAACGGCCGCGGTTTTGGCCGCGGCCGTCTCAACAAGGCTTAATTCGACTGCCGTTTCCGCGTCAGCGCGAAATTACCGAGCCTGGCGGTGAATACGGCGACCGAGGATCAGCCCCGGATATCTCCACTATAAGATAAGTCCTGATTTGCGGAGATGTCCGATATCTGCACTCAGTCTGCCCAACTCACCTTCGCGCCAACCAGCTCCGACGCGGCGTTGTCCGCCACAGAAAATGCAATGACGGCAACATTGCTAAGCAATCGACTAGACATCGGATCACCCCCTTTCTGAAGACGCGGCACATGCCGCGCGCACAAGATAGCAAAAACCGGCGTCTGCAACAAACTGTCATTGCATTCAGCGACACCGCAGGCTCGCCGCACCAGCCATCAGCGCAGCGACAACGATCAGCCCGCGCATCAAGGAGGTCAGCGCTGCGACACACCGGCCATGTCGCACGCATTGGCTGTGCTAGTCTTGCCCCCCTTCCAAGCACGTTAATCACCCTGATTTCATAGAGGTTTTATTGTCCAAGATCGCGTCTGAGGTCGAAACAACAGCGGCACCCGGAAAGATTAAAGCACCGGCCGCACAAGGCCTCGCACCCAGGGAAAGATCCTTCGCTGCGCTGCGCCGCCCCGCCTTCCGAGCGTATTTTTTGACCATGGCCGTGGCGATGATGGCCGACAACATCGAGCACGTGATCAGCTACTGGGTCATGTACGAAAAATTCAAGTCGCCAACCCTGGCGGGCTTTGCGGTACTCAGCCACTGGTTGCCCTTCCTGTTCTTCTCGGTATACGTCGGCGCGCTGGCCGACCGCTTCGACTGCCGGCGCATGATTCAGATCGCGACGCTGATGTTCATGGGCGTGTCGGTCGGCTGGGGTGTGCTCTTCCTCACCGACACCATTGAGATCTGGCATGCAGCAGTGCTGCTTGTCATCCACGGCTTCGCCGGTGTGCTCTGGGGGCCGCCCACCCAGTTGCTGATTCATGACCTGGTGAAAGAGGAGGATCTGCAAAGCGCGATCCGCCTCAATTCGACCAGCCGTTCCCTGGGCGTGCTGTTGGGACCGGCCATCGGTGGCGGGCTGATGCTGTTGCTGGGCCCGCCATTGGGTCTGCTGGTCAATGCCCTTATATATCTGCCGCTGCTGCTGTGGATGTTCCGGGCACCGCCGCGACGCCGCGACGCCTATGTGAAGGGACGCCACACCGGCGGGAGCTTCAGCAGTGCGTTCGCCGCCCTGCGTGAAGCATCGGCCAATCCGACGATTTTCTCCATGATCCTGCTGGCAGGGCTTTCCTCGTTTTTCGTCGGCAACGCTTTCCAGGCGCAGATGCCCGAATACGCGCATGACCTGGGCACCGAGGGGGCCGGTTATCGCTACGGCATGCTGCTGGGCGCCAATGCCGCCGGCGCCTTCGCAGGTGGGCTGATCCTGGAGAGCCGCGGCCTGCTCAAGGCAAGCCCGCGTACCGCCATCATCATCACCATACTGTGGTGCGTCAGCGTGATCGCCTTTGCCGCGTCCGCCAATTACGCACTGGCACTGGGCCTGATGTTCGTCGCCGGTTTCCTCAACCTGACCTCGGGCGCCATGTCGCAGACGCTGGTGCAGATGCAATCGCCACCGCACCTTCGCGGCCGGCTGATCGGCGTGTATCACATGGCGCTCAGCGGCATGCGTTCATTCAGCGGCGTGACCGTGGGTATGCTGGGCGGGTTGATCGGCGTGCACTGGTCGCTGGCATTGAGCGCCATCGTGCTGATGACCGCCACATCCTTTTTGCTCGCATTCACGCTGAAAACCAAGTAGGCGCGGGAAAGCTTCAAAACAGGGAGAGAGGCTGCGCGCCTGCGCCTCGACCATCGCCGCAGGCGGTTCGGCATCAGCATGTCCGCTGGTCCGGAGGCGACACTATTTTTTGCATTTGCAGCACCGCAGTCAATGGCGGGCACATGACTGAAACCGGGGCAAAAAAAAGCCCGGCATCAACCGGGCTTTTTGCGGCCGGAAGCGAATCAGGCCGCGCGCTTGGCGCCAGTGAGCTTTTGCTTGGCCGCCTTGGCATGCTGCGTCGAGTAGGCCTGATGGGCGGCACCTTCGGCGTCGCCCTCGTCCAGTTTCACACCCAGGTCGGAGAGGACCGAACCCATGGCCGAGAGGCACAGCATGATGTTCTCGGCACGTGCCGAGTAACCCATGATGCCCACGCGCCAGATCTTGCCGGCGAGCGGTCCGAGTCCGGCGCCGATTTCGAGATTGAACTCGTTGAGCAGCGTCTTGCGGACCTCGGCCTCTTTGGGCTTGATCGCGTCCGGAATGTGGATTGCATTCATCTGCGGCAGGCGATAGGGCTCTTTCACCAGGAACTGCAGGCCCATGGCCTCCAGACCGGCTTTCAGTGCCTGATGGTGGCGTGCGTGACGCGCCCAGCAGTTCTCCAGGCCTTCTTCGCGGATCAAAAGCAGCGCTTCGTGCAGCCCGAACAGCGAATTGGTGGGCGCGGTGTGATGATAGGTGCGGGTGGTCTCGCCCCAGTAACCGAGCAGCAGATTCATGTCCATGAACCACGAGTGGATCTTGTCCTTGCGCGCCTTGACGTGATCGACCACGCGTTCGGACAGAGTCACCGGCGACAGGCCGGGCGTGCACGACAGGCATTTCTGGCTGGCCGAGTAGACCGCGTCCAGGCCCCACTCGTCGACCAGAACCGGGGTGCCGCCCAATGAGGTCACGGCGTCGACAATGGTGAGCGCGTCGTATTTGTGTGCGATCTCGACCAGCGTCTTGGCGTCAGACTGCACGCCGGTGGAGGTCTCGGCATGCACGAAAGCCACCAGGCGCGCGTCGCGATTGGCTTTGAGCGCGTCCTCGAGTTTCTGCGGATCGATGGGTGAACCCCATTCGGCCTCGACCACAATGGCCGTACCGCCGCAACGCTCGACGTTTTCGATCATGCGGCCGCCGAACACACCGTTGCGGCAGACGATGACCTTGTCGCCGGGGGCGACCATGTTGACAAAGCAATACTCCATGCCGACCGAACCGGGACCCGAGACCGGGAAAGTCAGGAGATTCTTGGTCTGGTAGGTGTAGCGCAGCAGCGCCTTCAGCTCTTCCATCATATCGACGAAGATCGGATCGAGATAACCGATGGCCGGCTGGCTCATGGTGGTCAGAACCCGCGGATGGATTTCCGTCGGTCCCGGCCCCATCAGCGTGCGCTGCGGCGGGTGGAAGGAACTAATGCGTTTGGCAGGGGCGAAATTGTTCATGGTGTTACTCCCTTCAATGGCGCCGAGAGCATCGGCTTCTGTTCGGGATTTCACCCGAACGGGATTCTTGGCGTTGGCCTCGTTGAGAACTTCAGTGGCAATGATGCCGCCATCGGTCAGGCGCTCGACTTCGACCGCCCAGCGGGCCGGAACGTAGCCCATTTTGATCCAATGGCTGATTACCGCGCGGTCCATGCGGAAAGCCCTGGCGACCTCCGCCTGACTACCAAAAATTTCGACGAGACGTTCGGCGCAGTTCATAAGAAACCAGAATCTAACATGTCAAACTGAATTTGACAAATAGTGCTGGATTAGAACTGCCTTCTCGACTTTCGCACCCCGGGAAAATACCCCAGGGATGCGTCAAATTCACCGTATGTTATTGTTTATAAATTATTTTATATACCATGTTGCGATGGATCCGGTGGCCAGCGACTAATCGTCGAGATCGGCGAAATGCCTGTCGTGAAAATGGATGACCTCACCAGTCGCCTCGCCTGCCGCAGCCACGTCGCCGGGCACTCCGGCCGCAAGATTGTTGAAATCGAACAGCTTGCGGTCCATCAGGTGCGAGCCCACCACGTTGCCTAGCGCCCGGAACATCGATTCGGTGCGCCCCGGATGCTCGCGCTCCCATTGGCGCAGCAGATGCTTCACCTGCTTTCGCTGCAAGGTTTCCTGCGATCCGCACAGGTCGCAGGGAATGATGGGAAAGCGGCTCAACCGCGCCCATTCCTCGAGATCATCCTCGGCCACATAGGCCAGCGGGCGGATGACGATGTGCTCGCCATTGTCGGACCGGAGCTTGGGCGACATGCCCTTCATCTTGCCGCCATAAAACAGGTTCAGGAAAAAGGTTTCCAGAATGTCGTCGCGATGATGGCCAAGCGCAATGCGGGTGGCGCCGAGCTCGCGAGCGACGCGGTAGAGCACGCCGCGGCGCAGCCGCGAACACAGCGAGCACATCGTCTTGCCTTCGGGAATGACGCGCTTGACGATCGCATGGGTGTCCTGCACTTCGACACGGAAAGGCACGCCGATGGATTCCAGGTATTGCGGCAGCACATGCGCGGGGAAACCCGGGTGGCGCTGATCCAGATTGACGGCGATCAGCTCAAAATTCACATGCGCCCTCGACCTGAGTTTCAGCAGGATATCGAGAAGGCCATAGCTGTCCTTGCCCCCGGACAGACACACCATGACGCGATCGCCATCGCCGATCATCTGGTAATCGGCAATGGCCTGGCCGACCAGCCGGCAAAGACGCTTCTCCAGCTTGGCCGCTTCGCGGCGCTGTTTTTCGAGGGTCTTGTGTTCGGGGGCGTTCATATCGGCGGTACCGGATCAGGCCGGGGATTATCCCGGAATTTGCGGCCCGCGACCAATCCGGCCGCCGCGCGGGTTGCGCCGGACCCGGAACCTTAATTCAGCCGGCTGCCGGCAATGAACCGGCGTATGCCACGGATGGTGTCGATATCGGCGGCGCGGTAGGCCGAATGCAGCACCTGCAGTGCCTCGACATCCTCGCCCTGCGGCTCCGGACGCTGGTCCGCATATTCGAAGCGCACGAACAAATGCTCCGGTTGCGGCTCTTCGATACGCATGACCAGCGTGCTGGCGGGAAAATGCGTGCTCGCCTCAACGCTATAGCGAACCGAATCCAATGGCGCGAAACTGACCCGGTCGCGCACCAGCAGCGTGCCGAACCGCAATTCCCGGCGCAACGATCGGCCTGCGCGACTGATGATCCGGCATGAGTCCAGCCCCAGCACGAACTGCGTGGGCTCCTCGGCCCTGCGCACCAGACCGCTCCAGAGCTGCTCGCGCGTCAGCACATAGCCCAACGGATTGATCAGATCGTTGATTTCGACGAGGTGGCTGAATCGGGACATGGGTGGCCGCAGGCGCAAATGCCGGGTGGCAAAGGACTACAGATTCACGCTGCGGCCGCCGTCAACCGAGAGGGTCTGTCCGGTCACAAAGGGCGCTTCGGCGATGAGGTAATACACCGCCTTGGCGATGTCCGCAGGCTCCCCCGCGCGTTTGAGCAGCGTGTGCGAGATCACCCGTTGCCTCGCCAGTTCATCGAAGGAATCATCCTCCGGCCAGAGGATGGGCCCGGGCGCGACGGCGTTGACCCTGATTTCCGGTCCCAGCTCGCGGGCAAGCGATCGTGTCATTCCATCGAGCGCCGCCTTGGCGACAGTGTAGACAACGTAATTCTTGAGCGGGCGTTCGGCATGAATGTCGGTGATATTGACAATGCTCCCCGAGGATTTGCGCAGGTGCGGCGCGGCGGCCTGGCACAGGAACAGCGGGGCTTTCACATTGGTGCCGACCAGGCTGTCCCAATCCGCTTCGGTGATGGCCCCCATGGTGGTGGCGTAGAAGCTCGAGGCATTGTTGACCAGCGCATCGAGCCGCTCATAGCGCGCCAGCGTGTTGCGGATCATCTCGTTGAGACCTGCAATGTTCAGCAGGTCGGCCTGGACCAGCGCCGCCGAATCGGCGCGCAGCGCATTGAGCTCGGCGCGCAGCGCATGCGCATCGCTTTCCGAATGGTGGTAGTGCAGCATCATGTTGGCGCCGGCGGCATGAAGGCGGCGCGCAATCGCCGCACCGACGCGCCTCGCGGCACCGGTAATCAGGATGACCTTGCCTTCCAGGGATAATGTCATGGGTATTGCTGACTCCCGATCTGCGGTGGCTTGCCGGCGCGTATTCACGTTGCGAATCTTACCGGAATCGCGCAGCATGTTAGTTCGGACCCCCACTGAAAAGCCGTGATGAACCCCGCAATCGATCTGCCCGCGCCCGATGCTGAAGCTCTTGCGCACAGCGAACGCGTGGCCGCGCACATCCGCAGCGAAATCGCAGCCGCGGGCGGCTGGATCTCCTTTGCGCGCTACATGGAACTCGCGCTGTACGCCCCGGGACTGGGCTACTACAGCGCAGGCGCCCGCAAACTCGGCGCCGCCGGCGACTTCGTCACCGCGCCGGAACTCACCCCGCTGTTTGGCCACACCCTGGCGCGACAGCTCGCGCAGGCCATGGGCGAGGGCCTGGAGGAGATTCTCGAAGTGGGCGCGGGCAGCGGTGCACTTGCCGCCTCGGTGCTGGAAGAACTGGAGCGACTGCATGCGCTCCCGGCCCGATACCTGATACTCGAACTCTCGGCCGACCTGCGCGAGCGCAGCCGTGACACGCTCGCGGCGCGCGTGCCGCACCTGCTGGAGCGCGTGGCGTGGTTGAACCGCTTGCCGCCGTCGTTCTGCGGTGTGATCCTGGGCAATGAAGTGCTCGATGCCATGCCCGTGCATCAAGTGCAGCAGCACAGCGGGCGCGTCGACGAACTGGGTGTCGAAATCGCCGAGGGCGCATTTCGCGTCGCGCCCCGTCCGGCTGAAAAAGCACTGCTCGAGGCCGCCGTGGCGCTGTCGCTGCCCGAGGATTACTGCACCGAAATAGGTCTTGCGGCGCAGGCGTTCATGCGCAGCATCGGGGAGTGCCTTGAAAAAGGCGTAGTGCTGTTCATCGACTACGGCTTTCCGGCGCACGAGTTCTATCATCCCGACCGCCGCGAGGGAACGCTGATGTGCCATTACCGCCACCGCGCACACGACGATCCGTTTTTCCTTCCCGGATTGCAGGACATCACCGCACACGTGGATTTCAGCGCCATCGCCACGGCTGCCGTCGAGGCCGGCCTGGAGCCTGCCGGTTACGCCACACAAGCCCAATTCCTGATCAATTGCGGCATCACCGACGTGCTGGCGCAGGTGCCTGTCGACGATGTCCTGCGCTATCTGCCGCTGTCCAACCAGGCCAACCGGCTGCTCTCGCCGGCGGAGATGGGCGAACTGTTCAAGGCCATCGCATTCTCGAAACACTGGCAGGTGCCGCTGCTGGGTTTTTCCCAGGGCGACCGCGCTCACACCTTGTAGGATCATCGCGGCCATAGCCCTTATTCGGGTTGCGACACGGCTCCAAGGCGCGCGCAGCAGGAAGATCTTTGCGCGTCGTAAATTTCATTTACGACGGCACTGCCATGCCCTTTTGCACGCCAGGCCGGGCACCAATCGCCTTGAACCAGCGCTCCACGTTGGGAAAATCCGCCAGTCGGGTGTCGTGCCAGTCGAACCGTGACACCCACGGATAGGTGGCGATATCGGCGATCGAATACTCGCCGGCGAGAAATTCAGCCTCGCCCAGGCGCGTGTTCAGCACCCCGTACAAGCGGTCCTTCTCGCGGGTGTAGCGGGCAATCGCGTAGGGCACCTGCTCCTTGGCGGCGCGCAGAAAATGGTGCGTCTGGCCGAACATCGGGCCCACGCCGCCCATCTGGAACATCAGCCATTCGATCGCCTTATAGCGGGCCGCAGCATCCGCCGGCAGAAACTTACCCGCTTTCTCGGCCAGGTAGATCAGGATGGCGCCGGACTCCATCATGGCGATCGGTTTGCCTCCCGGCCCGTCGGAATCGACGATGGAAGGAATTTTGCCGTTGGGGTTGATTTTCAGATAGTCCGGGGCGAACTGGTCGTCCTTGCTGATGTTTATCTTGTGCAAGGCATACGGCAATGCGCACTCTTCGAGCATTATCGAGACCTTCTTGCCGTTGGGCGTGCCCCAGGTGTAGAGGTCGATCATTTTTTTGTCCAGGCTTCGGATGTCAGGGCGGCAAGTTTACAATGGAAGTCCCCATGGAGCCTTGTCAATGTCACAACCGGTGAACAACAGCCTGTGCCTTGCGCGATCAGGAACCGCCCGGTCCGGGATCGCCCCATGCTGAAGTGGGTGGTGACGGTTGTCATTGCGCTGGTGGTGTTCACCGCGATCTCCCCCTGGCTGTCGCGCTACGGTCTAGGACGCCTGCCCGGGGACGTGGTGGTGCGCTTTCGCGGCCGCGAGCGTTACCTGCCCTTCACCTCGACCATCCTGATTTCACTGGCGCTGACGCTGTTGTCACGGCTGCTTTGAACGCCGTGCGCCGCGCAGCCTTGCAAGCCACAGGCCCAGTTCGGCCCTGGAGAGGCTGGCATCGTGATCGAGATCAAGGCGCTCGAAGCGGCGTGCGAACCGCGGCAATCCCTGGCTGAATTCGGCGCGGCTGAGGGCGCCGTCGCCATCGCCGTCGGCAATGCGCAGGATTTCATCCAAGCCTTTGGATCCGGCCAATTCCTTCGCGGCCCGCTGCGAGCGCCGCGTTGCCTGCCTCCAGGCGCGAACCTCGGCACCCGTGATGACGCCATCCCCATTGCCGTCGATGGCATCAAAGTGACGCGCGAGCCGCGGCATGCGGTGAGCTTCCTCGCGTGTCAGCCCGCCGTTGCCGTCCGCATCGGCCCGTGTCCAGGCGTCGAACTGGTTGAGGCGCAAAGTGGCGGCCATGCCCTGCGTCGCAGGGACCGACAGCAAAACGGCCGCAAGCAACCGCGCCGGCATCGGGATGGGTTTCATTGGCGCACAACGCGCGCGCCGGCAGCGGCGTTGACGCCCCCCCCTCTATCCCGGGCTGCGCGCGCTTCGGACGGCGTTGGCACGCAGGCGCGCATGTATCGCCGGACGCGCGGGATCGTTGGATTCCAGCCGGTGCTCCAGCGCTTCGAGCTTGGCCTTCATCGCCGCACCCAGATACATCTGCGGATTCGAAGGCGTAAAACCACCGCTCCTCTCGCGCTCCTTCACCGCCGCCTCGGCCATGCCGAACGCCGCGGCAAACGACCGCGTCGCGCGCAGCGCCTGGTCGAAATAAGCCTGGCTGAACCAGGTGAATTGGCTGTCGGATTCGCAGCCAAACGAGGTGTTGTCCGCATCGGAGGCGGAAATGACCAGTGTGTTGTCGTCCTTCAACCCCTCGACGAAGGCGCCCGAATAGCAGGCGGACACCACCACCACTTTCCACTTGATGCCGCTGTCGGCAAGCATGCGCGCGAGCAGCGTCGGATTCAATTGCGTCAGCGCAAGCGGCGGCATTTCAAAGGCAAGTTCGTGATTGGCCGAGCCATGTGTGGACAGAAACAGGAAAACGATGTCCTCTTCCACGTCGATGTTTTCACCCAGGTAGTCGAGCGCGGCGCGCAAATTGGAGACGGTGGCCAGGGGCAGACTGGCAAGCGTCGAACTGTGATTGGCCAGCGCAATGGAGCGCCCCGCTGTATCAAAGCGCTCGTCCATGAGGCGGCGCACGACACCGAGTTCGTTGATGAAGGTTTCCTGGAAGGCATAGGGCGCGGCGCCAACGAAATACATGTCGTCGATGCCGGGCCGCTGCGCCTCGAGACCTAGCAGTTGCCGCTCCAGCAGGCGGCCCTGCAGGTGAAACAAATCCTCGCGGATCAGGCCCTCTGCGGCCTGCTCGTCGGACTGCGGCTCGCTGCTCCAGAGTTCGCTGCGCGGAAAACCAAAAGCGAAAAACACCAGCATCAGGACAAACAGCAGTGACGCGGCGAGCGAGCGTCCTGCCTGCCAGCCGCAAACCACCCACTGCACCCGCAACAGCACCAGCAGCGCCCAGAGGAGAAAAACCTGATTGAGGTAAGGGGCGATCTCGAGCATCGACTCCAGCTGCGCCAGGTGATAAACAAGCACGGAGGCGAGTTCGAACAAGGGATCTGAGGCCACCATCAGGATCGCGAAAACCATGGCATAGGCGGCGTTGCGCAGGACGGCCGCGGCCAGAACGCAGAAAAGCAGAACGATGGGTATCTGCGCCAGCCCCACGGTCAGGGCGCCCGGATTGATGGTGCCGGGAAATCCCTCGCGGGCCATGCCGCCGAAAAGCCAGATGACGAAGCTCGCCACCACCAGCAGCGCATAGTTTGCCGCGGAGACCCGCAGATCCCCGCCTTTTACCGGCATGAACAATGCGAGGCGCGTGCCGGCAGACAGATTCGCGATGAAATCCCGCCACACCGCTGCGACGTTCACCGGCCCTGTGCTCCGCCCATGGTCTGCAGCAAATTGGCGTAGCGCGCCGCGCGGATGCGCGCGCCGATATCGCCGCCGTCGGCAGCCACGGCCGCTGCGTCGATGCTGCGCGCAGCCGCCAGCGCCGAGCGCGCGGTGTGACGCGCGGGAAACGGAACCTGTGCCCAATGCCGCGCGGCGAAGGTCTCGGCCTCGGCCACATCCATCAGCTGTTCCAGCCGCTGTGGCCGTCGAAACGCGTCGCTCGCCTCCACCAGACCGAGCAGTTCCACGGGCGCGAGGGTTTCCGCGCGCGCAGCCGCCGCGCCATGACGCGCCGCCAGTTGCGCCAGGTCGCGACACTCGGCCGGCACCCGCAGCGACTCGCACAGCGCCTCCAGGCGATCCAGCGGCTCGCGCGCCGCGCGAGTCAGCAGTGCGAAACGCACCGCCAGCACATGGTTTTCCTTCGCGGCAAAACCCAGCGCCCTGGCCAGCTGATCGCTCGCGGCGTTCGCCGGAATATCTCCGCTTGCCGCAATGCCGAGCGCCGCGTACGCGCGCGCCAGCATTCCGCACCCGGCCAGTTCAGCGAGCATGCGCCAGGGATTTTTTTCCATCAGTCCGCGCGCGAGTTCCTGCCAGACGCGCTCGGCGACCAGCGCATCGGTTTCGCCGCTCGCAACCATGGTCTTCATCAGCGCGGCAGTCTCGGGGGCAATCACGAAGCCGAAGCGCGCGGCAAAGCGCGCCACCCGCAGAATGCGCACCGGGTCTTCGCTGAATGCCGGGCTCACGTGCCGCAGCACCCCGGCGCGCAGATCGCGCCCGCCGGCGAACGGATCGATCAGCACCCCGTCCTCGCCGCGCGCCATGGCGTTGATGGTGAGATCGCGGCGCGCCAGGTCTTCCTCGAGGGTGACCTCAGGCGATGCCTGCACCGAAAAACCCTTGTAGCCGCGCGCGGTCTTGCGCTCGGTGCGCGCCAGCGCGTACTCCTCGCGGGTCACCGGATGCAGGAATACCGGAAAATCCTTGCCCACCGGCAGATAACCTTCCCGGCCCATCTGCTCAGGCGTGGCGCCGACCACCACCCAGTCGCGGTCGCTGACGGGCAAGCCCAGCAATTCATCGCGAATCGAGCCGCCGACCTGATAAATGCGCATGCTGTTCAGGCGCAATCAGCGCGGCGCATGGCATTCAACCGCAGGCGGCGAAACTGCATGCGGCTAACCCCCGGCAACGCCGGATGGCGCAAACCCCTCTCCGCCGGTACGCAGTGCGCTCAACGCCCCGCCCTGCCGCGATACTCGTTGTATTGCGTGCTGGGCCCCTTGCCGCCCAGCCAGGCAGGCGCGCTGGCCTCCAGCGCAATCGGATGGATGCCGAAGGGAAACTCGCAGTCGCAGGTGCTGGGTACCTGCATGGAACGCAGGTTATCGCGCGACATGAGTTTCACCGGCAGCCACTCCATCACCGCGGCTTGCAGATACGCCAGGCTGTCGGGAAGACCGATTACCGGGCGCCGGTGACCGGTTGCGTTGCCGGCAAAACGCACCAGTTCGCGAAGCGTGTAGACCTTGGGACCGCATAAATCGTAGCTGTGATTGATCGAATCCGGCTCCTCCAGGCAGCGCGCCACGCATCGGGCGACATCGGCCACGTGCACCGGCTGAAATTTCGCCTCGGGACAGGCAAGCGGCATGAAAGGAAGAAGCCACTGCAGCTGTGAAAACAGGTTGAGGAAAGCATCGTCGGGCCCGAACACCACCGAAGGGCGCAATACGGTCGCATCGATGCGCGCACGCGCGGCAATCAGCACTTCCTCGCCCGCCGCCTTGGAGCGCAGGTATTCGCTGGGCGCATCGCTCTTTGCCCCGAGCGCACCAAGATGCACCAGGCGCCGTATGCCGGCCTTTTCACAAGCGTCGATGATGCGGCGCGGCAGTTCCACGTGTGCGCGCGCGAAGTCCGGTCCATAAGGATCGCCGGAGCGGCTGTGCAGAACCCCGACAAGATTCACCACGGCGTCGCACCCGGCGACCAGTTGCTCGAGCGCGCGATCGCCGTGAATGTCCGCCTCCAGCACCTCCACGGTCGGCAGCAGAAGCAATTTCTTGGCGCGCTTTTTCAGTCGGGTGGGTACGCGCACGTCATGCCCTGCCTGAACCAGCCTTGCGACCACGTGACCGCCGATGAATCCGGAACCGCCGATGACCAGAATTTGAGACATGATTGAACCTTAAGGAATATTGCTGGACTGAGTCCGCCCGCGCGGGCCGATGACCCCCAGGCGTTCGTGGAGGCTGCGCGGATTGCCGCCGTGGACCGCGGCATAATACAGCGCGTTGGTCATGACTTTTTTGACGTAATCGCGGGTTTCATCGAACGGGATGGTCTCCGCGTAAATCGCGCCCTCCAGCGATTTCTCATCCTGCCAGCGGCGCGCTCGCCCCGGTCCCGCGTTGTAGGCGGCCGAGGCCAGCACCGCCTGCCCGTCCAGGTCGTCGAACACGGTCTTCAGATAATACGAGCCCAGCGCCGCATTGACCTCAACCGAATGCACCTTGGCCCACTGAAAATTCTTCATGCCCATTTTGCGGGCGACCCAGCGCGCGGTGGCCGGCATCAATTGCATCAATCCCGAAGCACCCACCGAGGACTTCGCATTGGAGATGAAGCGCGACTCCTGGCGCACCAGTCCCAGCACCCAGTACTCCTCGAGCTTCTGCGCGCGCGCCTGCCCGGCAAATATCTGCTGGTAGGGCGCCAGATAGCGCAATGCGAAGTCATGCTGCGCGACGGTGCGGTCGGCGGTGCTGATGGCGCGATCCCAGATTTCGTTGCGCCTGGCGATTTCCGAGGCGGCGATCAGCTGACGGTCATCCATGCCGCGCAGCGACCAGTTCCACTCGCGCACCGCCTCGGTGCGCATGTCCAGGCGAAACAGGGCCATCGCTCGCTGCAGGCCCTGCAGCGCCAGCGTCTGGCTGAGTTCCTCGGCGGTGGGCGACCCGGCCTGCGGGGGCAGTTTGAAGGCTATGCCCTGCTCCTCGGCCGCCAGCTGGCCGTAAAAATTGAATTCGGCGGCGATGCGGGAAAATTCCGCGCGCGAGGCGTCGAGGCTGCCGGCCTCCTTGAGCGCGCGCGCGCGCCAGTAAATCCAGGTCGAATCCTGACGGGCTTGCGGGCTCATCTGTTCGACGGCGGCGCGCACATCGTTCCAGGCGCCGTTACGCAATGCGATGCGGACGCGCCAGGCCAGTTGTTCATCGCTCAAGCCCGCATTGGTGGATTGCGCATACCAACCCAGCGCCTCGGGCAGGTGACGGCGCGCGCCCGACAGCGCGATCTGCCCCCACACATAGCTCTGGTCTTCCGCGGAAAAGCCGGCACGCAAGGATTCGTTCCAACTGACCGCTGCGGCCTGCGGATCGCTGCGTGCCAGGCGCGACAGCGCGAGGATCGCCATTTCACGAGTTGCCCGCGTGCCCGAGACATCCGCTAACTGCAGCAGATATTTTGCCGGCGCAGCCAGCACACGGTCGACGGTTGCCGCAACCGGCTGTTCGTTCGCGGGCAACGCCGCGAGCACCCGCCGCGCCACCGACATCTGGCCGGCATCGGCAAGCAAGCGGAAGCGCTCCCAGATCTGCGCACTGCCATATTGGGCGGTGCGGATCAAATGCTCTGCCAGCGGCAGACAGGCGTCGGGCAGGGCCCTGGGCGCGACCCAGACCGGTCTCAGCTCGGCCAGCGCAGATAAATCGCCGGCGCGAAAACGCTCCAGCAGGCCCATGCAGGCAATATCCGGGTCGTCATTGACAAGCAGCGGCCGCGCATTGCGAAACGCATCCCAGTCGCCTTTCTTCCCGAGCACCCTGAGCCAGTCAGCGCGCAGCCGTTCGGCCAGCAATGTTCCTTGATGACGCGCGAGGAAATCGCGCACCTCGTCGGCGCCGCGTTCCTCCAGGCGCAAACGCAGCTGCCAATACCCCACATAGGGTTCGAGCACATGGCCGCGCGCTTGCGCGGCGGCGCGCGCGAGCATCGCGGCATTGCCGCTGCGAAAGGCGTCGCGCGCCAGCAGTACGGCCTGTTCAGCCTTGTCCGCACGCGCGGCAACGACTTTTGCGGCGTGCGCGGGAGCTGCGCCAATTACCGCTCCGGGACAGACAAGCAAAATTGCGGCGGTTACCGCACACAGGGCGCGGAAACTAGAGGTTGCGACTGTCAGGCACAAGTTCATGGTTTTTCTCAAGACCATTATAACAAGGCCCTAATTTCATGGGGCTTTCTACAAGTGCGCGGCACCCTTGCCGGGAACTGCGCCGCACCGCATCCCGGAACCGGCTCGACAGCGGGCAAGCGGGTTAGCCCCCAAGACCACGGGGCGTTTCAGCCGTTGCGAAACGAATGACTATTTTTTCGCCGCTGCTGACTGGCGGGCAATCATCTTGTCCTTGATCTTGTCATAGGCCGCCGCCGGCAGAATATTCTTGCTGACCAGCTGGTTTTTCGCCTTATAGGGCCGGCCCTTGATGATGGCCGCGGCGCGCGCGTCACCGATGCCGTCCAGGGTCATCAGTTCCACGGCGGTGGCGGTATTGATGTCGATGATTTCGTCCGACGTCTTGCCCTTGTCCGCGCTCTTGCCCTTGGCGTCCTGAGTGGTCTTGACGTCCTGCTTTGCCTTATTTTCGGCCTTTGCCCTGCTATCCTGGCTGTAGCCGCTGACCGGCATGCCGAGGGTGAACATTGCCAGCAGCAAAAATGCGATCCATTGTTTCATGGTAATTCCCTTGGGTTAGGTACGTTATTCTCCACGGATCACGCAACGTGAGGGTGTTTCGATAGTCATGGCTGATGACAAGGACGGTGTCGCCGCGTGGCGGCGGGAACAGCGCGCAGTGCTGATCGCACGCCGTGAAGCGATCGCGCCGGAACAACTGCGCCGGTGCCGCGAGGCCATCGACGACCATCTGCTGCGCGGCTTCCCGGGACTGCGGGGTGCCCTGCTTGCCATCTGCTGGCCCTACCGCAACGAGTACGATGCACGTCACCTCGCTGCGCGACTGCGGCGCTCAGGCTCGGTTGTCGCCCTGCCCGTGGTGGTCGCACGCGCCAGCGCGCTGCAATTTCGTGAATGGCGTCCGGGCGTGCTGATGCAGAAGGGCGCCCTGGGAATACCCTTTCCGGTCAGCACCCGGACCTGTCATCCGCAGGTGATATTGCTGCCCATGGTGGGATTCGATGCCGCCGGTTACCGCCTAGGCTACGGCGGCGGTTATTTCGATCGCACACTTGCCTGCCTCGATCCTCGGCCCACCGTGATCGGTGTTGCGCATGAACTGGCAAGCATCGCAACCATCCATCCGCAGCCGCATGACATGCCGATGGATTTCGTGGTCACCGAGCGCGGCATTTATCGCCGCGACGGCGCACGGCTCGAATTTCTCGCCGCTCCGTTACAAGGCACTCAAGTTCCCTTGAGCTCGCCCGTCTGCTACGCGAACTCACCCGAGCTGCGGCGCGAAGGCGGCAGCGAGCCCTAGCCCGCCGGGCATCACGCCGGGTTCGGGCCGCGCGGTGCTAGCGGCGCGCCGCCGCGGAAACTGCCCGCTTGTTCACGGCCGAGTACCAGACATCTTCGTCCTCGTCGGGAACCAGGTACCAGACCTCATCGCCCTCATCGGGAACATTCTCGTCCCACTCCAGGCGGGAGATGCGCCTGCGCGCCTCCTGCTCCAGGGGGAAACGATCCAGATTATCACCGTACACATCATCGAGCGTTCGCATGGCGACCTCCTAACGAATGATTACCGGGACTTCAACGACCTTACGATTGAAACAACGCAAAATTGATGCCTGCAGCTGACAGGCGTATGAAATAAACGTGAAATATTTATTTCCGCTGGTGAAGCGTTTCTTGAGGTGAGCGACGCAATCCCCTGAGCGGGGATCGAATTCCCGGCTCTAGCGCTGCGTCAGCGCAGAAACAGCTGGTAAGCCGGATTGCGGCTTTCGTCGATGCAGGGATAGCCCAGCGAGTCGAGAAAGCGGCGAAATTGGGGCATCTCCGCCTTCGGAACCTGCATGCCCACCAGGACCCGCCCGGTGTCCGCACCATGGTTACGATAGTGAAACAGGCTGATGTTCCAGTCCGAACGCATCGCATTGAGAAAACCCATCAGCGCGCCGGGGCGCTCGGGAAACTCGAACCGGTAGAGGAGTTCGGCAGGCGCGCGCCTGGCCGTGGTCAGCGGCATATGCCCGCCCACCAGGTGGCGTACGTGCAGCTTGGCGAATTCGTCGTCCGACAGGTCCACCGTTTTCAAGCCGTGGCCGATGAGCGAACGCATGATGCGGCGTGTTTCGTCGCGATTGCGCACCGAGACGCCGGCAAATACATGCGCCTCGCCCGGATCACCCATGCGGTAGTTGAACTCGGTGACGTTACGCGCGCCCAGCAAGGAACAGAATTTCCGGAAACTGCCCGGCTGCTCGGGAATGGTCACCGCCAGCAGCGCCTCGCGGTGCTCGCCCACGTCGGCGCGCTCGACGACGAATCCCAGCCGGTCGAAATTGGTGTTTGCCCCGCTCGATACAGCCACCAGCGTCTGTCCGCGCAGACGCTTTTTTTCGGCGTAGGCCTTGGCCCCGGCAATCGCAAGCGCGCCCGCGGGCTCCAGCACGGTGCGGGTGTCTTCGAACACTTCCTTGATCGCCGCGCAGATGGCATCGGTGTCCACCAGCACCATCTCGTCCACCAGTTCGCGGCAGATGCGGAACGTTTCCTCCCCCACCTGGCGCACCGCCACGCCGTCTGCAAACAGCCCCACATGGTCGAGCACCACGCGGCGCCCGGCTTTAAGGGAGCGCTCCATGGCCGCGGCGTCAACCGGTTCTACGCCGATCACCTTGATCTCCGGCCGCAGGCGTTTGACGTAGGCAGCAATGCCCGCAATCAAACCGCCGCCACCGACCGGGACGAAAATGGCGTGCACCGGTCCGGTAGCCTGGCGCAGCACCTCCATGCCGATGGTGCCCTGCCCCGCGATCACATCGGGGTCGTCATAGGGATGCACAAAAGTCATGCGCGAGCGCGACGCGAGTTTTTTCGCGTGGTCATAGGCATCGGAATAGGAATCCCCGACCAACACCACCTGCGCGCCGCGCGCCTTGACCGCATTGACCTTGATCCCCGGCGTGGTCACCGGCATGACGATCACCGCCTTGCAGCCCAGGCGCTGCGCCGACAGTGCCACGCCCTGCGCATGGTTGCCTGCCGAGGCGGCGATCACGCCGCGCGCGCGCTGCGCCGGGGTCATGTTCACCATCTTGTTGTAGGCGCCGCGCAACTTGAAGGAAAACACCGACTGCAGGTCCTCGCGCTTGAGCAGCAGGCGGTTGCCGATGCGCGCCGAGAGTATCGGCGCCAGGTCCAGTGGCGTTTGCACCGCCACATCGTAGACGCGCGCCTTGAGGATGCGTTCGAGGTAGTCGGGTTTGCTGGCTGCGGCTTTTTTCATGGGGAATAATGGCGGCCTGATTGTGCCGCCGGGGATGAATCGCAGCCCTTACTCTACCCGAAGGCGGGGATTGCCTTATGCTTGGATAGATGGAGTCATTGCTGCTCACACCCTCGGGAAGCCTTGTGTCGCTGTTTGCAGCGGCATTTCTCGCCGCCACCATCGTTCCGCTGAGTTCCGAAGCGGCATTGTTCGCGGTGCTGAAACTGCACACCGACCTTTACTGGCCGGCATTGCTCGTGGCCACCGCGGGCAACACGCTCGGGGGCATGAGCAGCTATCTGATCGGCAGATACATAGGAACCAGAAAGCCGCTGGAACAACTGGGCCGCGTGCAGCGTTACGGTGCGCCGGCCCTGGTCCTCGCGTGGCTGCCGCTGGTGGGTGACGGACTGTGCATCGCCGCCGGGTGGCTGAAGCTCAACTGGGCTGCCGTCGCCGCCTGGCAGATGCTGGGCCGGTTGCTGCGCTACCTGGTGGTGGCGCAGGGCGCGATGCTCTGAATATCGCCCCGGAAACGGTCCAGGCGGTCTGCCCTCCCGAGCGCGCCCCCCCGGGCGACAGCGGCTGCCGGGACCTTGCGAATACTTACTTGCACAAACGGCCCTGCGCCCGTTATGGTTACGATATTCCTTTGCAGTATCGAAGCATCCTCATGAAAAAACCCGTCAAACGCCGCCTGCCAAAACGCCCGATCTGGGAGCGCGGTTACAACTCGCACGGCTATTGGGCCGGCAAGGACAAGCTCGGCACGGTGAAACTCGGCCCGAAGAGCGAATGGGACGGCATCTACCGCTGGCAGGCCGGGCACCACGCCGGCGAAGCCTCGACGCTGTCGCAGGCCAAACTGGCGGTGGAACAGGCCGTATTGATCGGCACGCGGCAATTGCAGCTGTTTCAGGACGAGGGCGGCTGAGGCGCAGGCTTTGGCACAGATAATATTTTAGAAGATTGTGTTTTTAAAATTGCCGGTTGGCGTCTATTGTCGGTAACTTTAAATTCCAGTTATGGGTTTAATCTTTCCACAGATTGCAGCTTGACTGCACAATCGTGCCGCGATCCGATTTATTCCGCGTGGTTCGCGGCGAGACGCATTGCAGTCCCTGCCGATTAGCAATCCACGGTAAGACGGGGCTGATGAAGTCCGATTGCAAAACCAAAGCTCATTACAAAACATTCGCCTTATGAGGGAAAGCCAGCACACCGAGTGGAAGCAATCCTGGCGCGATGAATACCTGCGCTGGGTCTGCGGCTTCGCCAATGCCGAGGGTGGCACACTGGTGATCGGCCGCGACGACAAGGGCACAGCGGTGGGCGTGCAGGATGCGCGTAAGTTGATGGAGGACATCCCCAACAAGGTACGCGACATTCTCGGCATCATGGCGGATGTGAACCTGCGCGAACTGGCCGCAGGCGACGTGCTGGAAATCGTGGTGCCGACCTACAGCAACCCGATCAGCTATAAGGGTGAATATTTCTACCGCAGCGGCAGCACCAACCAGACACTGAAAGGCGCGGCGCTCGACCGTTTCCTATTGCGCAAGCAAGGACGACACTGGGACAGCGTACCTGACCCGGCGTTCAAGGTCGTCGACGGCCGCGCCAGTGCCTTTCGGCTCTTTGCGCAGAAGGCCGCGCAGAGCGGCCGCATGGACAGATCGGTGCTGCGCGACAAACGCGAAACGATACTCGGCAATCTCGATCTGCTCGAAGGCCGCTATCTGAAGCGCGCGGCCAGCCTGCTGTTCTCCGAAAAACCGGAGCGCTACGTCAATGGCGCGTGGATCAAGATCGGCTTCTTCGTGTCGAATCATGATCTGCGTTATCAGGACGAAATTCACGGTTGCCTCATCGAGCAGGTTGAGAAAGCGCTCGACCTGCTGAGCGCGAAATATCTGAAGGCCTACATCAGCTACCAGCGCTTGCAGCGGCTGGAAACCTTTCTGTTTCCGCTGGACGCCTTGCGTGAGGCCCTGCTGAACGCCGTGGTGCACAAGGACTATGGCAGCGGCATTCCAATCCAGATCAGCGTATACGACGACCGGATCGTGCTCTGGAACCCAGGGCGGCTGCCCGAGGACTGGACGCTGGCGAGGCTGCTGGGCAAGCACCCCTCCAGCCCCTGCAATCCGCTTCTGGCTAATGCCTTCTTTCGCGCCGGCTATATCGAATCCTGGGGTCGCGGCGTCGAAAAGATCGAGCATGAGTGCCGGGAACACGACATCGACGCGCCCGAATTCGACGACAGCATGTCTGGCCTGATGGTAACTTTTCGTGCCAACCCCGAGCACCTTAAGCGCTACGGGGTCGGAGCGCAGGTGAACACGCGGGTAGAAATGTCGGGGAAAGCGGAACAATTAGTCTCACGGCCCGAGTCACGGCTAGAGTCACGGCTAGAGTCACGGCTAGAGTCGGCACTGGCTGCACGAATCGCCGTACTAGTGGCCACGCAGGCGATGGGCAAAGCAGCGCTTGCCCGTAGCTTGGGACATAAGACGGTATCCGGGGAGTTGCACAAGCAGGTCAAACGCTTGCTTGAAATGGGCCTCGTCGCCATGACCCTGCCTGACAAACCCAACAGCCGACTGCAAAAATACGGATTGACACCCAAAGGTGGTGCCTTGGTAGCGGACGCGCGCAAAGCGGAGCACTAACCTGGCAGGTGAAGATGTATCCATCTACTTCGTACTTCGCAAGGGTTCATCTTGCCGATCTTAAGACCGTAATTGCTATGCCAGCAAATACCGGTGACTCAGGATAAGCCGTGTCGGCCCACCAAAGTATATTACGAAAAATACTTATAGATAATTGCCGTATGGCCTAGTGTTTCTACAATTTTTCATTCCATTAATGGATTATTTTTCTCACAGCGGCTCAAGCTTGGCGTATGCCAGCGCCAGCCACTTCATGCCCTGGCGGCCGAAATTGATCTGCAGGCGCGCCTCGCTGCCGAATCCCTCGGCACTGACAATCACGCCCTGGCCGAACTTGGCGTGAACCACATTCTGCCCGATGCGAAAACCGTGTCCCGGGTCCTTCTGGCTAACGCGCGGCGCCGCGACCGGCGCCTGCCATGCCGTCTCCTGCGACAGCGACGACCCCAGGCGTGGCGTCAGCCACTTCATCAGGCCGTCGGGAATTTCGTCGAGGAACCGGGAAGGAATGTTGTAGCGCGTCTGCCCGTGCAGCAGGCGTGTCTGCGCGAAAGACAGATAAAGCCGGGTGCGTGCGCGGGTGATGGCGACGTAGGCGAGGCGCCGCTCCTCCTCCAGCCCGTCGTCCTCCATGACGCTTTGCTCGTGCGGAAACAGGCCCTCTTCCAGGCCGGTGATGAACACCGCGTGAAACTCCAGGCCCTTGGCGGAGTGGACCGTCATCATCTGCAGCGCGTCCATGCCCTCGCCGGCCTGGTTCTCGCCCGATTCGAGCGCGGCGTGCGCGAGGAAGGTGGCCAGGTCGCCCCCATTTCCACCGGCTGCTTCCTCCTGCACGAACGCCGCGGCGGCATTGACCAGCTCACCGAGGTTCTCGACGCGGTCGGCGCCATCGCGCTCTGACTGGTAATGCGCCACCAGGGCGCTCTTCTCAAGCAGCGCGCCCACCACCTCGGGCAGGGGCAGGCTGTTGGTTTCTTCACGCAGTGACTCGATGATGCGCACGAAAGCCGCCAGCGAAGCGCCCGCCTTGCCGGGCACCGAAGGCACGGCCTGGTACAGGCTGCAGGAGCCCGCCAGCGCGGCGTCCTGCAATTGCTCGACGGAGCGCGCGCCGATGCCGCGCGTCGGGAAATTCACGATGCGCAGAAACGCGCCGTCGTCCTCCGGATTGGCCAGCAGGCGCAGGTAGGCCAGCGCATGCTTGATTTCGACGCGGTCGAAGAAGCGCTGCCCGCCATAAACGCGGTAGGCGATGCCGTTGGAGAAGAGGGCATGCTCGAGCACCCGTGACTGTGCGTTGGAGCGGTACAGGATCGCCATGTCGCGATAGGCCATGCCCTCGCGCGCGAGCGACTGCGCCTCCTCCACCAGCCAGGCGGCTTCGTAGCCGTCGCTGGCCGCCTGAAAAATACGGATCGGCTCGCCTTCGCCTTCCGCGGTCCACAGGTTTTTTCCCAGGCGCCGGCTGTTGTGCGCGATCAGCGCATTGGCCGCGGCCAGGATGTTGCCCTGCGAGCGGTAGTTCTGCTCCAGGCGGATGATGTTCTGCACCCTGTAGTCGCGCTCGAAGTCGGCCATGTTGCCGACATTCGCTCCGCGAAACCGGTATATGGACTGATCGTCGTCACCGACCGCGAACAAGGTGTTGTCGCGCCCGGCCAGCTGGCGCAGCCAGCGGTACTGCAGCCGGTTGGTGTCCTGGAATTCGTCGACCAGGATGTGTTTGAAGCGCGCCTGGTAATGCTCGCGCAGCGGCTCGTTCCTGGCCAGAAGTTCGTAACTTCGCAACAGAAGCTCGGCGAAATCGACCACGCCCTCCTTCTGGCATTGCTCGTCGTAGGCGGCGTAGAAATCGGCGCCGCGCCGGGTGAATTCGTCGATGGCCTCGATGTCGCGCGGCCGCTTGCCCTCGTCCTTGGCCGCGCTGATGAAATAGGCCACCTGACGCGGCGGAAAACGCTCCTCGTCCGCGCGCATGGCCTTCAACACGCGTTTAACCGCGGCCAGCTGATCCTGCGAATCGAGGATCTGAAACAACTGCGGCAGGTTGGCGTCGCGGTGGTGCGCGCGCAGCAGGCGATTGCACAGGCCGTGAAAGGTGCCCACCCACATGCCGCGGATGTTGATGGGCAGCATCGCCGCGATGCGCGTGAGCATCTCCTTGGCCGCCTTGTTGGTGAAGGTCACCGCAAGCAGCCCGTTGGGACTGGCATTGCCGGTCTGGATCAGCCACGCGATGCGGGTGGTGAGCACGCGGGTCTTGCCCGAGCCGGCGCCGGCGAGAATCAGCGCGTGCTGATTGGGCAGCGTGACCGCGGCCAGTTGCTCGGGATTGAGATTATCGAGAAGTGAACTCATGAAAGGCGTGGATTTTAACCTTGGCCAGGCGGTGAATCGCGCGCGACCCGAAACTTTTTCCCGTGGAAGGCTCGCGCACTTTTATTCGCCCATTTGCGTACATTCAGGCATCCTAGGCACCCTCTGCCACTTCACACCCGCTGGAATTCCCATGAGACCGCAACCGCGCAACCAAGCCCCCTTGAACACCGCCATCGCGCCCTGCGCCAGACGTCGTGCGCTGCTCGCATCGCTTGCGCTTGGCGCGCTGCCGCTTTCGGCATTCGCGCAATCGGCGCCCGCCCCGGTATTCGGCACCCCCGGCAAGGATGCCGGCTGGATCCCCACGCCGGCCCCCATGGTCGAGGGCATGCTGCGCATGGCGGGCGTCTCCAGGGACGACCTGGTGGTGGACCTGGGCTCGGGCGACGGGCGCATTCCGATCTTCGCGGCCAAGGCGTTCGGCGCGCGCGGCCTGGGCATTGAACTCAACCGTGACCTGGTCGCCTACTCGGTCGAGACCGCAAAAAAAGAGGGCGTCGCCGATCGCGCCACCTTTGTGAACGGCGACATCTTCGAAGTAGATTTCAGCCAGGGCAGCGTGATCAGCCTGTTCATGCCGCCGCAGGTGAACGCGCGGCTGCTGCCCAAGATCCTTGCAATGCGGCCGGGAACGCGCATCGTCTCCTACGTGTTCGCGATGGAGGACTGGGAGCCGGATGACTGGGTGTTCTTCGACAACGTGCAGGGCATGCTCTGGGTGGTGCCGGCACGCTTCGAGGGCAGCTGGCGAATTCAAACCGAAGGACCCAATCCCGACCAATACGAAGTCACCCTCACGCAGCGCTACCAGAAAATCAACGGACATTTCCTGTACGGCAACACGCGGCTGCCGCTATTCGATGCCAATGTGCTCGCCGACCGCCTGCGCTTCACCCTGGTGGTGGGCGAGCGGCGCTTTGACTTCATCGGCAATCACAAGGGGGCCGCGCTTGAAGGCACCCTGCACGTCACCGGCGAATCATTGCGGCGCTGGAGCGCGACGCGGCTCTGAATGGCCTGATGCCACCGGCCGCAATCCGCCGCGCCGGGCCCGCAAGCCGATTCCCGGATATTGATGTAGCCTGATCGCGACTTGACTCTGGGGGGAGAAGAATCATGCGGATATCGTTCTCACATTTTGCCCGGTTGGCCGCCGCGTCTCTTGCGGCAATGCTCACCGCCACAGGCGCGGCCGCGCAGCCCCAGCAGAAAAACACTGAAGCAATCGCCATAGACGCCGACGACATCGGCGGCGTGGTGCGCGGCCCCAAGGGTCCGGAGGCCGGCGTCTGGGTGATCGCCGAAACACGCGGCCTGCCCACGCGCTTCATCCGCATTGTGGTGACCGATGATCGTGGGCGCTATGTCGTTCCGGATCTCCCCCAGGCCAGCTATGACCTGTGGGTGCGCGGCTACGGCCTGGTGGATTCGGCCAAGGTCAAAGCGCAACCCGGGAAGATCGTCAACCTCACGGCCAGAGCCGCGCCCAATGCCAGGGCCGCCGCCCAGTACTACCCGGCGATCCATTGGTATTCGATGCTCAATATTCCGGATGTGAAGCAATTCGGCGCCGACAACAAGAGCGGCCTGCCGCCGCAGGTGACGCAGTACGACTACCTGCGCGGCATCAAGAACGCAGGCTGCGTGGGTTGCCACCAACTGGGCCAG
The DNA here is from genome assembly GCA_903859155.1 of uncultured beta proteobacterium. Lineage (GTDB taxonomy): Bacteria > Pseudomonadota > Gammaproteobacteria > Burkholderiales > SG8-39 > 2-02-FULL-62-17. The sequence continues at coordinate 20,565 of CAIOLO010000074.1, read as the reverse complement.
CTGGCCACACGCACCCTGCCGAAGGAATTCGCCAAGGAAAGCTCCTCCTTCGCCGCCTGGATACGCCGCGTGCAATCGGGCCAGGCGGGCGAGCTGATGGTCGGCCAGATCGCCGGCCAGTTCGGTGGCGTCCCGGCGCGCTACTACGCCAACTGGACCGACCGCATCGCCAAAGGCGAATTGCCCGACAGCAAACCGGAACGGCCGCAAGGCGTGGAGCGCAATATCGTGGTCACGTTGTGGGACTGGTCCAGCGAGAAGAAATACCTTCACGACCTGATCGCGAGCGACCGGCGCTATCCGACGGTAAATGCCTACGGGCCATTGTTCGGCTCCACCGAATACAGCACCGACAACATTCCCATCCTCGACCCGGTGAAGAACACGGCGACCGAATTCACGCTGCCGGTGCGCGATGCCAATACCCCGCTTGCGCTCGGGCCCGGTCATGCCGCGATGCTCGATCCGCTGCAGCCCTCGGCATACTGGGGCTCGGAGCGGATCTGGGACACCAAGGCGAACAACCACAACAGCATGTTCGACAGGAAAGGACGTGTCTGGATGGCGGCCACGGTGCGCGGCCCGGACAATCCCGCCTTCTGCAAGACCGGCTCCGACCACCCTTCCGCGAAGCTCACGCCGCTGGATCGGGCGGTGCGTCACGTCTCGGTGCTGGACCCCAAGACCATGGAGTACCGCTTCGTCGACACCTGCTTCTCGACCCACCATCTGCAGTTCGCCATGGACGCCAACGACACGCTGTGGACCAGCGGCGGCGGCCCGGTGGTCGGCTGGGTCAACACGAAAATATTTGATGAGACCGGCGACGCGGCCAAAGCACAGGGCTGGACCGCGCTGGTGCTCGACACCAACGGCAATGGCCAGCGCGACGAGTACACCGAACCCAATCAGCCCGCTGACCCGAAAAAGGACCGGCGCGTCATCGCCGGCTTTTACGCGGTGATGCCGAATGTCAGCGACGGTTCCGTCTGGGGTTCGGTATTTGCGAGTCCCGGCGCCGTGGTGCGCGTCGCGCCCGGCGCCAACCCGCCCTCGACCACGCTGGCGGAGATTTACAACGTGCCGGCGCCGGGGTTCGGTGTGCGCGGCGCCGACATCGACAAGAAAGGCGTCGTCTGGGTGTCGCTTGCTAGCGGGCACCTGGGGAGTTTTGACCGCAGCAAGTGCAAGGGTCCGCTAAATGGTCCCAGCGCAACCGGCAACCACTGCCCCGAGGGATGGACCTTCCATCAGTACCCGGGACCGGGCTTCAAGGGCATCGGCCCCAACAGCGCCGAGGCCAGCTATTACACCTGGGTGGATCAGCACAACACCTTTGGCCTGGGCGAGGATGTGCCAATGTCCACCGGCAACCTCAACGACGGCCTGATCGCCTACAAGGACGGCAAAATGATCACGCTGCGGGTGCCCTATCCGCTGGGCTTCTACGCCAAGGGTTTCGATGGCCGCATCGACGACCCCAATGGCGGGTGGAAGGCGCGCGGCCTCTGGACCACCAGCGGCGACCGCACGCCCTGGCTGAAGGAAGGCGGCAAAGGCACCAAACCGCAGGCGGTGCACTTCCAGTTGCGGCCCGACCCGCTGGCGAAGTAGTCGTCGGCAGCCGTCAAATCGCCGGGGTGGTTAGAATGCCCCCGGGTGTCCCTGCTCGCGCATGCAGGTACGCCAGCGCATATCCGCAGTCCGCCGTTCATTCAATGACCAGAGTTCCCATGATTGAAAATTTCCTGTTCCAGTCACCTGCGCCCCGCGTCCTGTTCGGCTGCGGAACGATCAATGCCGTGGCCGCCGAGCTCGCGTTGCACAAGATCACGCGCGCATTCGTTCTGTGTACCGGCTCGGGTGCGGAGTTGTCCCGGCGCATCGCCGCCGCATCGCCGGGCTGCGACATCGAGGTGCTGCGCCTTGCCAACGCCGGCATCAGCGCCGAGGATTTTGAGCGCGCGACGCAACACGCAAAAAAAACCGGCGCCAATGGCTTCATCACCGTGGGCGGCGGCACGCCGATCGGCCTTGCCAAAGCCGTCGCCGCCAGCACGCGCCTGCCCTATCTTGCCGTGGTGACAACCTATTCAGGCTCGGAGATGGCCTCGAACTGGAGCTATGGCAAAGGCAAGGACGCGAGGAACGGCAACAGCCTCGCCGCACTGCCCGCGACCGCCCTGTATGACCCGGACCTGACTCTGAGTCTGCCGGCAAAGATCTCCGCCCAGAGTGGCATGAACGCCATGGCCCATGCGGTGGAGTCGCTCTATGGCGCCGATCGCAGTCCGGCCGTGGAGATGCTGGCCGAATGCGCGGTGCGCCAGCTGGGGGCAAGCCTGCCGCGCGTGGTGGCGCGCCCCGATGACATCGACGCCCGCACCGATGCGTTTTACGGCGCGTGGCTCGCCGCGGCGTTCCGCGCACAGGTCGGCGTCGAGCACGCCATCGCGCAGAAGGTGCGCCAGCGCTTTGGACTGAGCCATGCGGGGACGCATTCGGTGGTGGTGCCCTATGCCATTGCGTTCAATCGCGACGCGGCAAAGGGCGCCATGGAAAAGATCGAACGGGCACTCGGCGTGAAAGATGCCGGCCTCGGCCTCTACGATCTGAATGTGCGGCTGGGCATTCCGACCGGTTTGAAGAATCTCGGCATGAAGGAGACCGACATCGAGGCCGCGGCGGATTTCGTCGGCGCCACAGCGTTCGCCAATCCACGCCCGGTGTCGCGTGCCGACCTGGTGGAACTGATCACCCAGACGTTCCACGGAGCAGCGCCCCACTTCTGATCGGGAAGAAGGCCTGCAGCCAGGCGCACAACACCGCCATCCCGCGGAAGTCGAAACGGAAAGCAACGTAGCGCATGCGGGTGCGCAGGTTTATTCCAGCGTGATGCCGCGGTCCTTTATCAAGCGCCCGAGATTGCTCGACTCGGTCTTGATCCACGCACCGAAGGCCTCCGGTGTGCCGCCGATCACCTCGTAGGCCTGCGCCTCGAACTTGTCGTGCACGTCGGGCGTTGCCAGCGTTCGCACCATCGCGGCATGCAGACGATCCACGATCGGACGCGGCGTACCCGCGGGGGCGAGCAATCCAATCCACGATTGCACCTGGAAACCAGGATAGGTCTCCGCCACCGTGGGAACATCGGGCAGCAGCTTGGCGCGCTTGGCCGATGTCACTGCGAGCGGCAGCAACTTTCCTGCCTTCACCTGCGCCATCACAACTCCCAGCGTGATGATGGTGGCCGGCACCTGCCCGCCCAGCATCGCAGTCACCAGAGGACCGCCCCCCTTGTAGTGAATCAGCGTGGAGTCGATGCCCGTGGCCCGCTTGAACAGCTCGATACTGAAGCGGCTCGAGGTACCGGGGCCGGCAGTGCCTAAATCAAGCGCCGCACCCTTGGATTTTGCCAACCTCATGAATTCGGCAAAATTATGCATTCCCGCGCCGGGGTATGCCGCCAGTACCTGAATACCATGCACCAGCATGGAAATGGGCTGGAAATCCTTGACCGGATCGTATTGCACATCCTTGAACAGATACGGGTTCGCCGTAAAGCTGTCAAACACCATGATTAGGGAGTAACCGTCGGGTGCCGATTGCGCCACCTGATTGGCGCCGACCACACCGCCCGCGGCCACGCGATAGTCAAGAACCAGAGGCTGCCCCAGGATCTCCATCATGCGGTTTTGCGTCAGTCGCGCCGCAACGTCGGTCGCGCCTCCGGCAGAGTTGGGCACCACCAGGCGGATGGGTTTGATCGGATATTCCTGTGCCGCAAGCGGCGCGACCGCAGCGGCCAGCACCAGTCCTGCAGCGATTAACAAGCGTGTCATGAGCTTCCTCGTCGAAATTGCGAAAACCTCGATAATATCAGCCGCAAATCGCGGATCTGGGAATCGGATTGTTGCCATTTCGGCAACACCGCAGCAGCCGGCGATAAACGCCAACAAAACTCCCGCAACCATGGATTCGGGCCTGATGGTACCGGAATGGCGCCCGATACCTTCGAGCCTTTGCATAACCACAGAAAATGGATGAAACCGTGAGCAGCAAGTTCGCAGTCGGCGTGGATATCGGCCAACCTTTACGGACCTGGCGGAATTTGACCTCGCAATTGCGCCTCAATTACTGAAGCGTAAAACACGTTTCATGCCGCGTAAAGGATGGTGACCGGGAAGCAACCTTGCAACGCCCGGTGTTTGCATCCGGGCGGATAAGTTTCGGGCAGATCGCTCAATGCGCCACGAGGTTCACCATCTCACCCGGGCGACCGGCCAGATATTTCCGCATATTGTCGACGGTGACTTCCAGCGCGCGCTGGTGATAATCGTCCGAGTCGCCCGCCGTATGCGGCGTGATGATCACGTTTTCCATGTCCCAGAAGGGATGGGACGCATCGAGCGGTTCCGGGTTGAACACGTCCAGGGCGGCGCCGGCGATGCGCCCGCCGCGCAAGGCTTCCAGCAGCGCCTGTTCGTCGCACACACCGCCGCGTGCGATGTTGACCAGGCACGCATCCGGCTTCATCGCATTCAAGACACGCGCATTGATGATTTTGTCGTTCTCCGGCGTCCAGGGCAACAGCAGGCACAGGAAATCGGCCGCAGCCGCCGCGTCGATCAGGCGCTCGCGCGGCAGCACCTGGTCGAAGCCGGGCAGATCCCGCGGCGTGCCGGTGACGCCGATGACGTGCATGCCGAAGGCCTTGGCGCGGATGGCGAGCGCCTCGCCGCTCACGCCGATCCCGAGGATCGCGACGGTCTTGCCGCAGAGCAGGCGCGGCTCGTGTTTGGTCCATCGGTGCGCCAGCTGATTGCGCACAAAACGCGGAAGACCCCTTGCCATCGCCATCATCATCAGCATGGCCATTTCCGCCATCTGCGGACCATGGATGCCCCGCATCGACGTGAGCACCACCTCCGGGCGCAGCGACGGGAGCTTGGTGACGCCATCGGTTCCGGTGGTAAAAGCCTGAATCCATTCGAGCCGCGTCGCCCGGCGCAGCAATGCATCGTTGAAGATTCTTGGTGTGGTCTTGGCGCAGATGATTTCAACCTTCGCCAGGCAGCCGTCCGCCTCGGCCGACGCGGCGACGCCGTCGAGCACCAGCTCCGGAAAATGGCCGCGCAGGCCGTCGCAGTAAAACTTCCAAAGCGGATCAATGACCAGAACGCGCTTGTTCATCGGTTCTTCCATCCTTCATGCAGGTGCAGTCAACAGTTTTAAGAATATCTCGGGCCCGTTCCGGCATCGTTGGCGGAAACTGCCAGGAAACAAAAGTACGCTGCGAAGTTGCTGGTGAAAGTTGTTCCCGCTAAAAATCTCCGGAAAATTTGCGGCCCAAGAACCGGGCGCAGACCCCTGGACCATTGCCCCCGGGCCATTCTTTCCACCTCCTTAGCGCGTAACGATGAGCGCATCGGCCACGGTGATGCCGCGGCCCTGCGCGTGAACGAACACCGGATTGAGGTCGATCTCCAGGATCTCTTCGTGCTCGCGCATCAGCTGACCGAGCAACCGCGCCACGCGCGCCACGGCGCCGAGATCCGAAGGCGGCGCACCGCGAAATCCCTGCAGCAGCTTGGCCGAGCGCAGTTGCTGCAGTTCCCCGATGATCAACTCCTCGACGAGATCCGGCGGCAGCAGGCGTACGTCGCCGAGCGCTTCGATCCATATACCGCCCAGGCCGACCAGCACCACCGGCCCCCACTGCGGATCGCGCTTGCCGCCGATGACGAGCTCCACGCCCTTTTCAGCCATTCTTTCCACCAGAATTCCGTCAAGGGCAATATCGGGCCGGGCACGGCGCACGTTCTCGTGGAGCTCGGTCCAGGCCTGCGCGACTGCCGCGCGATCCGCCAGATTCAGCTGGACTGCGCCCGCTTCGGTCTTGTGCGCAAGTGCTCCCGCCTGGGCTTTCATCGCCACCGGGTAGCCGATTGTCGCGGCGATGCGTTCGGCCTCATCACAATTTCGCGCGAGCGCACCCTGCGGCGTCGCGATGCCGATCGCCGCCAGCAATTGCTTGCACAGCCATTCCGGCTGCGCGCCCTGGCCGAGCGGCGGCAGGTCGGCCAGCGGCGGTTCGGCCGGGACCGCGCCGGCTTTTTTCAGGCGCGCGGTCGCCCTCGCGTAGCGCGTCACGCAGGCGAGCGCGCGGATGGCGCGATCGGACGAACGCGACAGGATCATGCGTTTATCACGCGCCAATGCGACGGATTCCGGAGCGAGCGGCAGGCGATCGCACATGAACGAAAGCAGCACCGGCTTGTCCGAGCCTTGCATCGCGGCCAGCAGGCCCTCGATATATTTGAGCTGGATCGCGGGACCACCGGGCATGATGGCCAGAACCAGGCTGCCGGTGTTCGGATCGTCCAGCAGCGCCTTGGGACCGACATGCATGAGCTCGGGCTGAAAAACCGGCTGCGTCGTCAGGTCAAGCGGATTGGAGGTGTGCGCATAGGCCGGCAGCTGCGGTTTGAGCACGGCGACCGTCGCTGCGGTCAACGTCGGGATGTCCAGGCCCGCCGATTCGCAGAAATCGTGCGCGATCGCCACCAGCGCCCCCGAGAAGGTAATCACCCCGGGCCCCTTCAGCGGCAATCGCGGGTAGCGGGCAACCAGCTCCGCCACGTCGATCAGCTCGTCCAGCGTGTCAACCACAATCGCGCCCGCATCGGACAGCAGCGCGCGCATCACGGCATGGTCGCCCGCCAGGGCGCCGGTGTGTGAGATCAATGCGGTGTTGGCGCGAGCGCTCCTGCCCGGATGCATGAGGATCACCGGCTTGCCGGCGTCGCGCGCACGACGCAGCGACGCGAGCAGCCGCTGCGGCTGCCGCCCCTGCTCGATATAGACGATGATCGAGCGGGTGTTCGCGTCCTCGATCATGTAGTCGATGAAATCCGCCACGCCGAGAACCGCCTCGTTGCCCGTCGAAATCGTATAGGACACCGGCAGATCCCGCGCCTGGAGACCCCGGGCCAGGTGGGACATCAGCCCGCCGCTCTGCGAGATGATCGCAGTGGCAGGATCGCGGATCGCGTCAGCCTTCTCCACAACGCTGGCACTGGTGAAGTTGAATTGGAGCCCGTCTATGTAGTTGATGTAGCCCAGGCAGTTCGGGCCGAGCACGGCAACGCCTCCCGCACGCGCGGCGCGGGTGAGCTTCTCCTGCGCCCCGCGATCGCCCATTTCGGCAAAGCCTGCCGCGAACACGACCGCGACCCTGACCTTGCGCCTGCCGCAGGCCTCGATCGCCTCCTGCACGTTCGCGGCGGGCAGCGTGAAGATCGCAAGGTCAATGTTCTCCGGCAGCTCGTCCACGCTCGCCAGCACCGGGCGAGACTCGATGGTGCCGCCCGATCGCCCCACCAGATGGATCGCACCCGGGAATTTATTCAAAGTGAGATTGCCGAGGACGACATGGCCGGCGGTCTTCGGCTTTGAGGACATGCCTACGATCGCGACCGAGCGCGGCCGCAGCAGGGCCTCGATGACTGAGCGTTCCTGTGCCATGCTCACGCGTCCCGCCGCTCGAGCGGCTTTTGCTGGTTCATTTCGGTATTTTCCTCAAGATGTGAAAGGGACAGTCCATCGAACTGGCGAGCGCAAGCCGGATCGTGCGGGGCATATCCCAACTCAAAAAGGATCTTCAGTCGATACTACAACAGGCGTCGCATGACCTGCCGCGGCCCCGGCACATCAGTCCGGAGGCCTATGCTGTTGCGCGGAGATCGGGCATCTCCCGGGACGGCACCGACCGCTAGCGGCTGCCGCGGGCGCTCGGCACCGGCATCAGGCGTTCTATCCGGGAGACGGTTTGCTTCGCGCTCCAGTCGGCTGCGCCAAGAACGGTGTCGCGAATGCGTCCGTCCGGGCCGATCAGGAAAGACACCGGCAGCATCCGCGCCTTCCACTCCTTGGCGACGGTGCCAAAGCGGTCAAAGAGCACCACCAGGCTGTCCTCCTGCAACAGCGTGGACTGCAGGAACCGCGCTACCCTCGCGTCGGATTCCTCCATGTTGACGGCAAGCAGCGTGAACGGCCGGTCCTTCAGTCGATCCTGCAGGTCTTCGAGCGAGGGCATTTCCTCGAGGCAGGGTTCGCACCAGGTGGCCCAGAAGTTCACCAGCACCACCCGGCCCCGGTAAGCGGCAAGGTCGTGGGTGCGGCCCCGGCCGTCCTTCAGGACAAGCGGCGGGGTCGCGCCGCCCTTCCACGGCGCAAAACGCGCCGCTGCCGCCTTTGCGAACGAGATAGCCGGCACGCCGGATAGCGTGGCAGCGGCCATTGCGGCGCTCAGCGCCGAAAGCACGCGTCGTCTTGCGTGCAGGCGTGGCCGCACCGTCACACCAGTTTGCTGGTAATGATGTACTTGAGGTTATCCGGGTCGTAGGGATCCTTGCGCGCGGTGGCGGTTTCAACCTGCGGGTACATCAAAAAGCCCAGCGCTGCTCCCTTGCTGTTGGGAAGCTTGATATCGTGCGAGGTGTTGTAGGCGAGCCAGTTCATCTCCCAGGCGCCGAACAACTTCTCGCGCGCGAGCCCCACCTTGGGGTCGGCGGCCGCCAGGTTGCCGGGCGGCTCCTCGAGCATCACTTTGCGCACGTCGGCCGGATCCACCGGCACCCAACCGTGGGAGGTCGAGTAAAACTCCGCGCGGCAGTGTTGCGCCCGGGTGACATTGCCCGAGGCGCTCATGCTGCGATAGCCCCATTGAGAAGGAGCCATGCGCAGGCCGTAGACGTCACGCGCGGGCACGCCCACTGAGCGCGCCATGCCGACGAACAGGGCGTTCAGGTCCGCGCATTTGCCGCTCAGGTTGCCGGTTTCCAGCATGGCCTTGATGTCGCCCTGGCCGCAACCGCGCGTTTTCGGATCGCGGAAGGTGTTGTCGACAATCCAATCATAGATGGCGCGCGCCTTGTCGAGGTCCGTTTTTGCCTTGCCCACGGCCTTGAGTGCGGTCGATTTCACGATGCCGTCGGTGGGCAGCAGTTCGGTGGACCTGAGGTACTCGGCGAGTTCGCCGGCACCGGTCCGCTCGAAGACTTGCGGCCGCGTCAGGTCCACGGCGCGATCGCGCGTCAGCACCCGGCTGGTAACCTCGACCCAGCGCGGTCCGTCCAGCGCAGGCATCTGCACCTGCAACATCGCCGTGGAACCATACCTGGGGTCGCGCACAAGCTGCACGTTGACGTTGCTCGTCCATTCATTGCCCAGCGGCTGCGAATAGTCGCTGTGCACCGAGGGCAGCGGAATCCAACTCAGCGCCGGGCCGTCGCTGGCCGGCACCTCGACCCGGTGCGTGATTTCGTAGCGTTTCCATTCCGTGCCCTTGCTCCATGGCGCAGCTCCGGCGGCGCGCGCGGCGCCGGAATGGGCGAGCGCGCCCAGCGTTGCAAACGCGGGCAGGGTGAGTGCGGTCTTGATGAAGTTTCTGCGTTTCATAGTGTCTCCCGGACGAAAATGATTGAACCGGCAAGCGCGCGGTGCGCATGCTCGATCGAACAAGGATTGCAGTGCGTGCAAATGCTGCGCGCGATATGGCAACGGCCGCCGCCGTGCCCCCGTCAGGAAGAAGGTCGCTGGATACGATTGGACATGTCAGGCTCCCATCAGTGAAACAACCGCCGTTGCGGGGATTCGCAACAACTTACGCAGGGCGCCGGAGCGGCGCCGCAAGGTGATGCATAAGCAGTACTCAGACTGCAGGCGGAAGTATAACCCGGGCTGCATGCCCGACCGGGCTGCCATGCTGCGCCGCCCCCTTGCGGACATCCGATGGGGTCGGTTTCAACCGGTCATTGTGGCTTGACGCTCGAGCGCGCGCTCATTCAGCGTTCTTCGTCCAGCATCTGGCCGTCGATGTAATACCAGCGCCCGGCGTCGCGCACGAAGCGGCTGGTCTCGTGCAGGCGCTGCGCCCGGCCGTTGACGCGGCAGCGCGCGACAAACTCCACCACGCCCGCATCCCCCGAGGCTTCGGCATGGCGCACCTCCAGTCCGAGCCATTTCACCGGCGACAGTTCCAGTTCACCCGGCGAGGTGGACGGATGCCAGGTGGCCAGCAGGTAATCGATCAGGCCCACGACATAGGCGCTGTAGCGCGATCGCATCAGCGCTTCGGGGCTCGGGGCGTGATTGCCCTCGGCCAGGCCGGTATGCCAGGGCTGGCAGCAGGCCGTATAAGGCTGCTCGCTGCCACAGGGGCAGGGCAGATTGCGCGGCAGGGCGGGCGGGCGGGCCAAGGGAAACGGATCCTCGGCCGGGTCAGAAACCGAAGCGCTCGCCGGCGCCCAGCAGCGTAGCCACGCCCAGGATGGCAAAGATCGCGGCGGCAATGCCGTGAACCAGCCGCACCGGCATGCGCTTGGCGATCCGGTCACCCAGCAGAACCGCCGGCACATTGGCGATCATCATGCCCAGCGTGGTTCCGGCGACGACCGAAAAGAACGCATGGTACTGGGCGGCCAGCGCAATGGTCGCGACCTGGGTTTTGTCACCCATCTCCGCGAGGAAGAACGCGACCAGCGTCGTACCAAAGACGCCGAAGTGCGTGAGCCTGGCATCGTTCTCATCGAACTTGTCGGGAATCAGCGTCCAGGCCGCCATGACGATGAACGAGACACCCAATACCCAGCGCAGCACTTGCGGCCCCATCAGGGTGGTGATCCACGCCCCGAGAGCGCCGGCAAAGCCGTGGTTCGCCAGGGTGGCGACGAGAATGCCGGTGATGATGGGCAGCGGCTTGCGAAACTTGGCCGCCAGAATGAAGGCCAGCAGTTGCGTCTTGTCGCCGATTTCAGCGAGCGCAACAATGCCGGTGGAGACGAGGAAGGCTTCCAACGTGGCAACTCCTTGGCCGGATGAGACGGATGAGCACGCCGCCGGCGTCTGTGACCGGCGCAAGCTAAACTCCACGCGTTTCGCGGGTCCGGCGCGCCTTCGCGATTGTAGCCGGTGTCTTGATGCAAATTGCCGAGGTCACTGATGTTGATGCAAGCCGCAAGAAGCCTTTGTCTGCTGATGGCGTTGTTGGCGCCGGGTGCCGCCACGGCGCAGGCGATGTTTTCCCTGTTCGTCGGCACGCGCTCGGAAATCGCCGACCGCATGATCAACCTGGCCGCGCTCAAACCGGGCGAGGTGGTTGTCGACCTGGGCGCGGGCGACGGCCGTCTGGTGATCGGGTCGGCCAAGGCCAGGGCCGGGGTCAGCGGATTCGGCGTCGATCTCGACCCCAAGCTGGTGCGTGAAGCCACCGCGCGCGCCTGGGTCGAGGGCGTCAGCGACCGGGTCAAATTCCTCAACCAGAATGTATTCGACGCCGATCTGAGCAAGGTCAATGTGATCTACATGTGGCTTTTTCCGGAACTGCAGCGACTGTTGCGCAACAAGATCATGGCCGAAGCACGCCCTGGAACTCGCATCGTCACGCAGATGTTCGACATGGGGCCGTGGCTGCCCGATGCCGTCGACAGCGAACAACAAAGCGTGCGCATGTGGGTGGTGCCCGCCAGCATCGCGGGCAACTGGAACTGGGAATTGAAACTGCCGGGGGCCGGGAAAAACGCCTACGCGGCCATCATCGACCAGCGCTTCCAGCAGGCCGATGCCGTGGTGCGCGTCAACAACATCCGCCGCGCAACACGCGAATTCAAGATCAACGGCAACCGGCTTGATTTCACTCTCAACATCCCGCTGCCCGACCTGCAAGGCAACCAGGAGCATGAATTCATCGGCACCGTCAAGGGCGATGTCATCGAGGGCAAGGTGCGCTTGCACCGGCCGGTGAAAGGCGACAGCGAGAAGTACGACGTCAATGAATATCCATGGCGTGCCACGCGCAGCGCAAAAACAACTTACTTCAACCCCACCGGAATCGACTCGCCGCGGTGATTAGGTGATGCAAGCGATACGACGGGTCGCCTGCCAATAATGCAGCGGCAATCCCGGCCCAAAACCAGTTTTTGTACACATCCCGTCAAATTGAAAAGTTGCGCCTTCTGCAACTTTTCAAATTGACGGGACAAACGGCCGCCAATCCAAAGCATGCAGTCTCGTTCCGGCTCTGCCTGTCAGGTGCTCAAAGCGAAGGAATCACCTTCAACAGCGGAAACCACGTTCCCAGCAAAGTCTCCGGCCAGGCCATATTGAGCATCTGGTCGAAAACGAAATAGAAAAATGCCACCAACACCAGCGCCTGGGGAACAATCAGTTTCCACGGTTCGCGGTTTTCCAGGCGCATGTAAGCGATGACGAACAGCGGCACCGTCGGAATCAGGCCGATCACCGCCATGCTGAGCATGAAGGCGCCAAGCCACGCGAAGAAAGTGCCGCCGCGCAGCAGAATTACACGCAGCGGCAGATCGCCGGTGGAGGACGCAAGATCCATGTGTATTTTCTCCACCACCAGCGACTCCGCCCACTGCTGCAGATCGGCCGCCTTCACGGGCTTGCGAAAGATGGCATTCGCGGCGCTCGCCAGCAGGAAGGCCAGGCTCGCCGTTGCCACGATCACCGGCACGATGCGCGCCGAGGAATTCCAACCGAACGCCTGCCACAACATCAGCGCCAGCGACGCAATCAGCAGCGCATGGAAAAGCTGCGGGGCCTGCCACGAAGGCGCGCCGAATCCGCCCAGCATGCCGCGCAGGCCGCCCTGCGCGCGCCAGTCCTGCGCCAGCGGCCGCAAGAGACCAATTACGGCGAGCGTGAACAACACCACCACCAGCGGCCGCGTCAGCCAGTCCCAGCCGTAGCGCTCCACCGAAATGAACATGTAGCGCTCGAAAATATCGCCAAGCACCACACCCAGGAGCAAGGGCGGACGCGGCCACTTCAGCTGCTTCATAACCCAGCCGAGCGCGCCGAAAGCGAGCAGCACGAACAGATCGCCCCATTGGCGCGAGCCACTGAACGCGCCCACATACACAATCGACAGCACCGAGGGCAGGATCAGCGTGTAGCGCAGCGTGGCAAGCAACGCGAACTTGGCGCTGAACAGATAACAAAGGCCGGCGCCGAAAATATTGGCAAGGGCAATGCTCCACACCATCGAATAGGTCACCGCCAGATGCTTGGTGAGCATCTCGGGGCCGGGAATCAACCCGTGCAGAGAAAATGCGCCGATCAGCACCGCCATGCCGGCGCTCCCCGGGACTCCGAACGCGATGGTGGGCACCAGCGCCCCGCCCTCCTTGGCGTTGTTGGCGCTCTCCGAGGCGATCACGCCGCGCACGTCGCCCTTGCCGAAACTCTGTTGCGCGCCGCGCTCGGTGCGCAGCGCGTGACCGTAGGCAAGCCAGTCGATGATGGCGGCGCCGATGCCGGGGATGGCGCCGAAGAACGAGCCGATCCACGAGCAGCGCAGAATCAGCCACCAGTGGCGAAAGCAGTCCTTCGCCCCTTGCCACTGGCCGCCCTTCACCTCGAACATCTTGCCGCTGATGGCGGTTCGCGAAATCGCCAGGTCGCACAGTTCGGGCAGCGCGAACAGCCCGAGCACCACCGGAATCAGCGGCACGCCCTCCCAGAGGTAGACGCTGTCCAGCGTCCAGCGCTGCGTGCCGGTCTGCGGGTCGGTGCCCACCATGGCGAGCATCAATCCGAATCCGCCGGCGGCAAGTCCGCGCAGCGGCGTGTTGCCCGAGAGCACCGCCACCATGGAAATGCCCAATACGGCGAGCGCCAGCAACTCCGGCGAACCGATCGAAAGTACCAGCGGGCGCACCAGCGGCAGCGACACCGCCATCAGCGCGGCGCCAAACAGGCCGCCCAGCAGCGAAGACATATAGGCCGCGGACAGGGCCCGCCCCGCTTCGCCGCGCCTGGCCATCGGCAAACCATCGAGGACGGTGGCCGCCGAACCGGCGCCGCCGGGAATGCCGAAGAGAATCGCGGGAATCGGATCGCCGGTCGCGGTGGTCGAGGCCAGACCCAGCAGAAACGCGAACGCCGTGATCGGGTCCATGCCGTAGGTGAAGGGGATGAGGATGGCGGTGCCGGCCACACCGCCGATGCCGGGGAGGATGCCCAGGATCAATCCAAGCAGCGCGCCCAGAAACAGAAATGCAAGCCTGGCCGGCTCGGACATCGCCAACAACGCCTGCCACGCAGCCTCCAGCATGCCCGCATCCATTGCCGTCCCCCTTGCCCGCCTGTGGGGATTGTACTGGCGGAACTCCTGCAGCGCGCCGATCCCCGCTCCCCGCTACAATCCGCGCACACTGAATCAGCGAAAGTCCACTTCAATGAACACCAAACAAAGCGGCACTCGCATCGACGAACCGAGCGATATCGATCCCAATGTCGGCTGGGGCAGCGACGTCGCCGCACAGATGCTGCGCCGCCTGGAGATTCCCTATATCTCGCTCAACCCCGGCGCCAGCTACCGCGGCCTGCACGACAGCCTGGTGAATCATCTGGGCAACCGCACGCCGGAGATCATCATGTGCCTGCATGAAGATCACGCCGTCTCGGTCGCGCATGGTTACGCCAAGGCCGCGGGCAAGCCGATGGCGGTGGCGCTGCACAGCAATGTGGGCCTGCTGCACGGCTCGATGGGAATTTTCAATGCCTGGTGCGACCGCCAGCCGATGCTCATCCTCGGTGCCACCGGCCCGGTGGATGCGACGCTGCGCCGCCCCAACATCGACTGGCTGCACACGGCGCAGGATCAGGGCGCGCTGATACGCAACTTCGTCAAATACGACGACCAGCCCGGCTCGGCCGCCGCGATTCCCGAATCGATACTGCGCGCCTGGCAGCAGGCCGGCACCGCGCCGCGCGGACCGGCGTATGTATGCCTGGATGCCGCCATCCAGGAGCAGGCGCTCGAGGCGGAGATTTCTCTTCCCGATCCGAAACGATTCCTCCCCGCGCCGGGTCCGCGCCCTTCCGGCGAAGCGGTCCGCCGTGCGGCCGAGGCGCTGTCACGCGCGAACAAGCCGGTCATCCTGTTCGGCCGCCTGCGCCGCAGCGTCGAAGACTGGAACCGCCGCGTCGCGCTCGCGGAGAAGCTTGGCGCCGGCATGCTCTCGGACCTCAAGGCGGGAAGCATGGTGCCCACCGACCATCCGCTGCACCTGGGGCAGCCGTTCAACAACCTGTCCAAAACCGCGCTCGAGGCGTTGAAGGGCGCCGATGTGATCCTGTCGCTGGACTGGAACGATCTGGGCGGTGCGCTGCATATTGCTTTCGACGGGCAGTCGCCCACCGCCACGGTCATTCACGCCGGCCAGGATCTGCAATTGCACAATGGTTTCGGCAAGGAACACCTGGAGCTGCCGCCCATCGACGTGCATCTGTATGGCGATCCCGATGTGGCCGTCGAAGAACTGCTGGCCGCTCTGGCGGCGCACCAATGCCCCGCACCCGCCGCGGCCAAGAAAGCCGCCGCGCCCAGGGAGAACAGCGACAAACTCAACATGCGCCACATCGCGCAGGCGCTGGCCGAAGCGGTGGGCGATCAGCCGGTCAGCTTCGCCTCGCTGGCGCGCGGCTGGCCCGTCGACCTGTGGCCGCACCGCCATCCCCTGGATTACCTTGGCAAGGATGGCGGTGGCGGCCTGGGCTCCGGACCCGGCCTGTGTGTCGGGGCGGCGCTGGCGTTGAAGGGCAGCGGCCGGCTCGCCGTCGGCGTACTCGGCGACGGCGATTGCCTGATGGGCATGAGCGCCTTCTGGACCGCCGCGCGCTACGCCATCCCGATGCTCGCCATCATCGGCAACAACCGCTCCTACTACAACGACGAACTGCACCAGGAGGGCGTCGCGCTCAAGCGCGGACGCAACACCGCAAACCGCTGGATCGGACAATCGCTGGACCATCCCGCGCCCGACATCGCCAAGATCGTCGAGGGCCAGGGCGTCCTGGGCATCGGACCGGTAAAGCGCATCGAGGACCTGGCCGAGGCCATGCAACGCGGTGTCGCCGCCGTGCGCAGCGGCAAGCCCTGTCTGATCGATGTGCACATCGATCCGCAACACGGCCGCAGCCTGCGGGAGTCAATGCAGGTGCGGGGAACGGAAAATCATTAACCTCAGGAGGCAGACATGAATGCAACGACTTCGCAGGATTGCACGCGCCGGATCACACAGCGGGTATTGCGCATGGCCGCAGCAGTCACGCTGCTCGCGGCCGCGACTGTCGCCGGCGCGGCGCAACCGGCCGTCAACCTCAAGGCGCTCATCGGCGACCTGGTCACGGCCAATCACATCCTTTACCATCAGGGCGTGCTCGACGGCTTCGGCCACGTCAGCGTGCGCGATCCGCGCAACAAGGACCACTTCCTGATGTCCCGGGCGCTTGCGCCCGGGCTGGTGACCGCCGGCGACATCATGGAATTCGACGTCGATGGCAAGGCGCTGGACCCGCGCGGGCGGCCGGTGTACCAGGAGCGCTTCATCCACGGCGAAATCTACAGGATGCGCCCGGATGTCAATGCGGTGGTGCACAGCCATTCGCCCACGGTCATCCCGTTCAGCGTCACGCAAACGCCGCTGCAGCCCATCGCGCACACCTCGTACTTCCTTTTCAAAGGAGCCCCGGTCTACGAAATCAGGAAGGCGGGCCCTCTGCGTAACATGCTGGTGAGCAGCACCGCGCTGGGCAGGGCGCTGGCGGAGACGCTGGGCGAGAGCTACGTGGTGCTGCTGCGCGGCCACGGCAACGCGGTGGTCGCCCACGACCTGGCCACGGCCGTCTCGCGCGCCATCTACACCGAGGTGAATGCCAAGCTGCAGATGCAGGCGATACAGCTCGGCGGGCCGGTGAACTACATCACGCGGGAAGAAGGCGAGCGGATGGACGTGGGACGCAACGTGGTGCAGCCTGGCCAGGGCGGAGACCGCACCTGGGCGATGTGGAAGGCCGAAGCCGAGGGCAGGAGCAAGTCCCGCTGAGGCCAAACGCCACCCCCTTCGCTTGCGCCTGACCCGGGGCCACATTCAAACCGGTGCAGACTTCGCCTTCGCGACCGCCGTACCGGTCACGGTAATCAAGCTCCGCAAAGATCGCTGATGACACTGGATGAAATCAATCAGTCGCTGCAGGACGCGGGGCTCACCCCGCGCGGCGCTTTTCATCCGCTCGCCACAGACGGCGTGCCGGCGCTTGCACCCGGTGTGCCGGCGCGAACCGCCGTGCTGGCAGGCAATGCAGGACCGCACATGTGGCAAAGCTTCGCCGCCGCATGCGGCGACAGCGCCATGACCCTGGATGAATGGTCGGAACGGATAGCGACCGCTCTGGCGGCGCAACTGGGAGCGCGCGTAGTGTTCCCCTTCGAGCGCCCCTGGCTCCCCTTTCAGCGCTGGGCGGTGCGCGCCGAACCCTGCCACCCATCGCCACTTGGCCTGCTGATCCATCCGGATTACGGCCTGTGGCACGGCTACCGTGCGGCGCTATTGTTCGACACGCTGATCGAGCTGCCCTTGCCCGACACGCGCGCCAGCCCCTGTACCGGCTGCGCGCCGCGCCCCTGCCTCAGGGCTTGCCCGGTGGGCGCATTCGATGGCAAAGCCTACGACGTTCCCGCCTGTGCCCGCCACCTTGAAGGCAGGCCGGAACCTGCCTGCATGGATGGCGGCTGCCTTGCCCGCCATGCCTGCCCGGTCGGCGACGATTACCGCTATGCGAAGGCCCAGGCGCGGTTCCACATGCAGGCGTTTCTGAGCAGTCATGCGCCTGGTACCTAGGCATTAGAGTCGATTTCAAACTGAGGGGATACTCCCCTCATGCTCCCCTACATCGAAGGTTGCAAATTTCATTTTGCAACCAGTAATTATTTTCTTGGCGCGATAATCGCATCGAGCTCTGCCATCACCTGCTTGGGCGTCTCGTAGAGTTTCTGCACCACCTCGGCCACGTCCGCATGGCTGCGCGAATTGAGGAACAATCCCATCTTGTCGGCTTCGGCCTTGAATTGCGGATCGACCAGCATTTTCTGAAAGGCTTCGCGCAGCGCAGCCAGCCGGTCCGCGGGAATCTCCGGCGGCACATAAAATGCCGTGCCCATCGCCAGCGGCGCCTCCAGTACGCGCAGCATCTGCTGCTGCACCGGCGTCAACGCATACTTGCTGGCCGGCTGCACCGCGGCCAGGTCCGGATGGTCCGGACCCATTTTGAAAATGAACTTCACTTTTTTATCGCGCACCCAGTCCGCATTGGTGGCGAGAAAGCCTTCATAGAAATTGCCGCGTCCCTGCACTTCGCCGCGCTCCAGCGCCAGGTTGGTTTCCCCGCCGCTCTTGTAACCGGCGATCACCTTCAGTTTCGCGCCGGTGATGTGCGCAAGAAACACCGGGTACTGATACGAAGGCGACCCGGTGCCTGAACCGCCGAACACCACCTCGCGGGTCTTGACGTCCTCCAGCGAATTCACCGGCACGGTGTGCCACACCGCGCCCACATAGGAGCGCACCGCCACCGAACCCAGCCAGCCGAATTTGCGCGGATCGTAGGCGGCGGCACCGCTGGTCATGGGCATGAGCAGGGCGCCGGTGTGCATCAGCGCGATCGCGGAGCCGTCCTTGGGCGCGTTTCGTGCCATGTAGTTCGAGGCCGTCACGCCGCCGCCGCCGGGGCGCGTCTGCGCCACGGTCCGCGCGCCACCCGGCAAGTGCCTGCCCAGGTGATTGGAAACCAGCAGCGTGTATTCGTAGACTGAACCGCCGGTATCGGTCGGCGCAATGACATTGACGGTCCTGCCCTTGTAGAAGGCTGCGGGTTGGGCATGCGCCGCAACGCTGGCAGCAAGCGCTGCGGCCAGTGCGATGAATCCTGCTGACTGAATAATCCTCATGCTTCCCTCCTCCAAAGGTTGCGGCAATTCTATGCGCTTAACCGATGCATGATGTAACGACCGGTCCCGGCCAGATTGGGTCCCGGCCCGGCCGTGCAGCGCGCTTGCCTCGCGGCTGCACCGGGCGCAGAATTTCCGCGGAACCGATTCTTGCGGAGAATTCATGGCGCGCCACCATCATTGCGTCTACGTGGTCGAGCTGGCGCGCACCGTCACGCTGGAGCCGAAATTCAAACGCGCCAATCCCGGGTATGAACAGGGTAAGCCCTGCGTCTACGTCGGCATGACGGGCCTCTCCCCGGATGTGCGCCTGGACAAGCACAAGGCGGGGATTCAGTCGAACCGCTTCGTGCGCGAATTCGGCCTGCGCCTGCTGCCCGAACTATACGAGTGCTACAACCCCATGCCTTACCAGGCCGCGGCGGAAATGGAGGTGGAACTGGGCATTGCCCTGCGGGAACAGGGCTACGGGGTCTGGCAGGGCTAGGCGCCGTTATTCCAGATCCGTCTCGGCGAACGGCGAATCGGAGAGCCGCGCCCGCTGCAGCCAGACCATCCCTGCCGCCCAGGCCAGTCCGGCCACCATGATCACCTTGCCGAATCCGCCAAAGAAAATCCCGATGCCGCGCGCGTGTTTCAACAAGCCCAGGTCGCCGAAAAGATTCTGCCAGTCGTGACCGTCGCTGTCCGCGCCGGTGCGCCCGTCGAGGAGCATGAGCTGGGGATCGAAGGCGTCGTACATGTAGACGCCCATATCCGACACCGAGAATCCCAACACCCACAGAAATACCGCCGCGCCGAAAGGATCGCGCCGCTTCCACAGCAGCGCGCCGCCGAGGACGATGGCGAACAGGTGCTGCCCCATGGTGCCGCCCAGGATCATGATGAACTGGCCGAACCAGCGGAAGATCAGGTAATGCCCGGCCTCGTGAAACGGCGTGAGGACCAGATGCAGGAACCAGCTCCCGGCATCGCCGCCGGAGATGTCCATGTCGCGCCAGATGAAAAACGTCCACAGCAGAAACATCACCAGCGTAGCGATGCGCCCGTACCAGTTGAGCTTGTCGACCTGGTCGGGCACATGCAACAGCGTGGCTGCAATAGACCGTAGCCGGGATACATTTTCGGCGACAGGATCGTTGCTGACCTCGCGCGTGTGCGCCGGAGCAGCCTCCGGCGCGACGCCCACAGGCCTCTCGTTCATTTTGGCAAAGATCACTCCGCAGCCCGGACAGGCGACGGGAAACGCCTGATTGTCGGGCAGCGGCTGGTGCCGGCATTTCGGGCAGGTGGTGTAGGCCATCTGCGGCTACAAAGGCTTGATCCCCGCCATCTGCGTGATCTTGCCGTAGGCGTCGATGGCGCCGCGTATCAGCGCCATGAACTGCTCCGGCGTGGTGTAGAGCGTCGACATCGCGAGCTCCTTTGCCTTGGCGGTGACTTCGGCGGACTCCAGCGCGCGCCCGACTTCGGCGTTGACGCGCGCGACCACCGGCTGCGGCAGGCCTGCCGGACCGAGGAAGCCGAAGAACGCCACCGGCATATTGAAGCCGGGCAGCACTTCGGCGACGGTGGGCACGCCGGGCGCATCCTCATAGCGCCTGGGCCGGGTGACGGCCAGCAACTTGATCTTGCCGTCACGCACCTGCGAGCTCACCGAAACGATGTTGGTGATCGCAATTTCGATCTGTCCGCCCAGCAGCGCCACCACGCCGGGGGCCAGGCCGTTGAAGGGCACATGAGTCAGT
>CAIOLO010000073.1 GCA_903859155.1 uncultured beta proteobacterium | reverse complement strand
GTTGCGAAAACATGCCGTATTCGTAGCGTATGCCGTAGCCGAAGCCGGGCAGCCCCAGCGTCGCCATGGAGTCGAGAAAACAGGCGGCAAGGCGGCCCAGGCCGCCATTGCCCAGCGCCGGATCCGGTTCCAGGGCATCCAATTCGTCCAGGTCCAGACCCAGTTCTCGCAATGCTTCGCTGCACTCGTCATGCAGGCCGATCGCGATCAAGGCATTGGAAAGCGTGCGGCCCGGAAGAAACTCCATCGACAGGTAATAGATGCGCTTGGCGTCCTGCTGGTAGGAGCGGCGCGTGGTGTCCATCCAGCGCTCGATCAGGCGATCGCGTACCGCCGTCGACAG
Source organism: uncultured beta proteobacterium (assembly GCA_903859155.1). Lineage (GTDB taxonomy): Bacteria > Pseudomonadota > Gammaproteobacteria > Burkholderiales > SG8-39 > 2-02-FULL-62-17. The sequence goes on along the minus strand of CAIOLO010000073.1, from coordinate 11,704 downwards.
GGCAAACAGCCAGTCGCGCTTGGAAGCGGCGAACGCATCCTTGCCGATGGTATAGATCAGATGACGCGAAATCGCCTCGCGCAGCGATCCAACCTCGGCTTGGTCCGCGCCGGCTTCCACGCGGTCCATCAGTTTTAGTTTTGTATCCATCGGATTTCCTGCTTGAGCGGACGCGATTGCGGGTAACGCCAAGCTAACACGCCACTTTTCTTGAATCGGAGTCGTAATCGTATACGGAGAAAAACCAATGCAATGATCATGCCAGCGGTCGCAGTTCCCGATAAAGCTCTAAATAAAGGCGCGCCGCCGATTCCCAGCCGAAATTCTGTTGCATGGCCGCACGCCGCACGCGGGCCCATTGTCCCTGATCGCTCCATAGCGCCACGGCACGCAGCAGCGCTCCGTGAAGGCCAGCGATGCTCGCTTCCGTGAAGACGAAGCCGGTGGCGATGTCGGCGGCCACATTTTCGGTGCTGGCGTCGCGCACCGTGTCGGCCAACCCGCCAACCCGGCGCACCAGCGGCAGCGAGCCATAGGCCAGCGCATACATCTGGGTCAGTCCGCAGGGTTCGAAGCGCGACGGCACCAGCAGCACGTCGCTGCCCGCGATGAGTTGATGGGCGAGTATTTCGTCGTAGCCCAGACGCACGCTCACGGCGCCCGGATAGCGAGCCTGCGCTGCCTGAAAAGCGCTCTCAAGTTCAGGCTCGCCGGCCCCGAGCATTGCCAGTTGTGCGCCGCATGCAACCAGTTCGGGAAGGATCCCCAGCACCAGGTCCAGGCCCTTCTGGGAAGTCAGGCGGCTGACAACGCCGAATACTGGCCCGGATGCATCGGCCAGTCCCAGCGCCGAGCGCAGACTCGCTTTACAGCGCGCTTTGCCCTCGGGGTTTTTCCAGTCGTAGCGCAACGCCAGGTTTGCGTCCGTCGCCGGGTTCCAGATCGCGCCATCCACGCCATTGAGTATGCCGGTCACCGCGCCGGCACGCGAACGCAGCAGTCCGTCCATGCCGCAGCCGAATTCGGGCGTCTGAATCTCGCGCGCGTAGCCAGGGCTTACGGTGGTGATCCGGTCAGCGTAATGCAGACCCGCCTTCATGAAATTCACCTTGCCATGGAACTCAAGGCCGTGCATTGAAAAAAAATCCCGCGGCAGAGCCAGATCGGCGAATTTTTCCGCGGCAAATTCCCCCTGGTAGCCAAGATTGTGAACGGTAAATACGCTGGCGGGGCGCTCGCCGCCGCGCGCTGCGAGGTAGGCGGGCGCCAGACCCGCATGCCAATCGTGTGCATGCACGATATCGGGCCGCCAACCGTCGATGCTGCCATCGGCAAAACGCGCCGCCACCCAGCCCAACAGCGCAAAGCGCAGGTGATTGTCCGGCCATTCGCGCCCCGCTGCATCAACGTAGGGATTGCCCGGCCGCGCGTAAAACTCTTCGGCGTCGATCAGATAGGCCGGAACGCCCGCAAGTTGTGCAAGCAGGACCCGCGTCGATGCCCCACCGAATGGCGAATCCATCCGCACCGCCGAGCGCGCACCCTGTGCCGCGCACACCAAGGCGGGAAAAGCCGGCAGCAGAAGTCTAACGTCCGCGCCCGCGTCGCGCAGCGCCCGTGGCAGCGCCGCATTCACATCGGCGAGCCCGCCGGTTTTCAGCGCGGGAAAAACTTCAGTGCTGACGTAGAGTACCCGCATCATGTCCGCCTGGCGCGGCTGCGTCGCAACAATATGGCGTGACCTGGCACGTAAGACTTTTTCAAGCGCGCGTCATGGCCAGCTGATCCAGCCTTTCCTGCGTCACCAGAGTGACGCCTTGATCGGTGCGGGTAAAGCGGGCGGCGTCCGCCACGGCATCCTCGCCTATCACCATGCCTTCCGGTATCCGGCAGCCGCGGTCGACCACCACCTTCCTGAGCCGTGCATGGCGGCCAACCTCGACACCGGGCAGCAACACCGCGCCTTCGACCTTGCAATAGGAGTTGACGCGGCACCTGTAGAACAGCACCGATTTCGCCACGCGCGAACCGGAGATGATGCAACCTCCGGAGACGATCGAGTCCACGGCCATGCCGCGCCGACCGTCGTTGTCGAATACGAACTTTGCCGGCGGCAGTTGTTCCTGGTAGGTCCATATCGGCCAGTTGGTGTCGTACATGTCCAGGGCCGGCGTCGGCATGGTCAGGTCGATATTGGCCGACCAATAGGCGTCAACCGTGCCGACGTCGCGCCAATAGGGTGCCTCGGGATTGGCGCCGACACAAGAAAAGGAAAACGGGTGCGCGCAAGCCACTCCCAGGCGCACGGCTTCCGGGATGATGTCCCTGCCGAAGTCGTGGCTGGAATTCTCGTTCATGATGTCCCGCTGCAGCAGATCGAGCAGGAATGCGGTGTTGAACACATAGATGCCCATGCTGGCGAGCGAACGCTCCGGGTTGCCCGGCAACGCCGGCGGATCGGCGGGTTTTTCGGCGAAGCTCGTTATATGGTGGAAGCGATCGACCGCCATCACGCCGAATGCGGCCGCTTCGGCCCGCGGCACTTCGATGCATGCCACCGTGCACTGCGAGCCGCATTCGACGTGGAATTGCAGCATGCGCGAATAGTCCATCTTGTAGACGTGGTCGCCGGCGAGCACCACGATGTATTTCGAATCGTGATCGCGGATGATGTTTATGTTCTGCCATACCGCATCGGCGGTGCCGCGATACCAGGACTCGTCCTCCCTTTGCTGCTGCGCAGGCAGCAGTTCGACGAATTCGTTCATCTCCCAGCGCAGATAGCCCCAGCCTTTCTGAAGATGCCGCAGCAGGCTGTTCGACTCGTACTGGGTGATGACGCCGATGCGGCGAATGCCCGAATTCACGCAATTGGACAATGCAAAATCGATGATGCGGAATTTGCCGCCGAAATAAACAGCCGGTTTCGCTCGACTCGCGGTCAGCTCGCTCAGGCGCGTGCCACGGCCGCCCGCGAGCACCAAAGCCACGGCGCGACGCGGTAGTTGCAGCGCGGAGGGTTTGTCCATGATTATGAAAAGACCGTCGCCAGAATCAATAGTGCGCGGCTTTCACCGGCAAGGCCCGACTTTAGCGCAATTCCTGCCATGCGAACGCTTATTGCCGTGGTGGATTTGACCTGTATCAGGCGCCCGCCGGTCGCGGTAAGGGTTTCACGTTCCAGATGGTTTCCGCATATTCGCGGATGGTGCGATCGGTCGAAAAGCGGCCCATGCCCGCGACATTGAGAACCGCCTTGTGCATCCAGGCCTGCGGATCACGGTACAGATGCCCCGCTTGTTCCTGGCACGCGATATAGGCGGCATAGTCCGCAAGCAGCATGTAATGATCGCCGTGCCTGGTGAGCGCATCGAACAGGAGCTTGTACCGGCCGCGCTCCTCGGGCGAGAAATAGCCGTCCCGGACCATGTCCAGCGCGCCTTTGAGTTCTGCGTCGCCTTCGTAATGGACCCAGGGGTTGTAGCCCAGGGCGCGCCGTTGCGCCACCTCGTCGGCGGTCATGCCGAAGATGAAAATGTTTTCCTCTCCCACCTCGTTGCGGATCTCCACGTTGGCACCGTCGAGGGTGCCGATGGTGAGCGCGCCGTTCATCGCCAGCTTCATATTCCCGGTGCCGGAGGCTTCGGTGCCCGCGGTCGAGATCTGTTCGGACAGGTCGGCGGCGGGAACGATATCCTCGGCTGTGGAAACGTCGTAGTTCGGGATGAACACCACTTTCAGCAGGCCGCGCACCAGCGGATCGTTGTTGGCGATGTCGGCCACATCGTTGATGAGTCGGATGACGAGTTTCGCCATCTGGTAGCCGGGCGCCGCCTTGCCGCCGAAGATCACCGTGCGCGGCGGCGGGTCGCCGCCGGCGCGGATGCGGTTGTACAGCGTGATCACATGCAGCACGTTGAGCAATTGCCGTTTGTATTCGTGGATGCGCTTGATCTGCACGTCGTACATCGAATCCGGGTTGACCAGGACGCCCATCCGGGTCTTGATCATCTGCGCCAGGCGGACCTTGTTGTCGCGCTTCACCCGCGCGAAACCGGCGCAAAATTCAGCGTCGGCGGCCAGCGGAGCCAGCCGCCGCAACTGGTCGAGATCCTTCAGCCAGCCCTTGCCGATATGCGCGGAGATCAGCCCCGCGAGCGCCGGATTGGCCTGGTTCAGCCAGCGCCGCGGCGTCACGCCATTGGTGATGTTGACGATCCTGTCCGGCCACAAACGGTCGAATTCGCAGAAGATGGTCTCCTTCATCAGGCGCGTGTGGATCTCGGCCACGCCGTTGACTTTGTGGCTGCCGACGATCGCCAGATGCGCCATGCGGATGCGCTTGTCCTGGGACTCGTCGACCAGGGACATGCGCTGCCACAGCGCCGGATCGTCCGGGTAGCGGTGCATCACCTCCTTGAGGAAGCGGTAGTTGATCTCGTAGATGATCTGCAGGTGGCGCGGCAGCACGCGCTCTATCAGCGCCACGGGCCAGGTCTCCAGGGCCTCGGGCATCAGCGTGTGGTTGGTGTAGGCGAAGGTGCGCGTCGTGATATTCCAGGCGCGTGCCCATTCCATGCGGTGCTGGTCGATCAGGATGCGCATCAGCTCTGCGACACCTATGGAAGGGTGGGTGTCGTTTAGCTGGATGGCCACTTTGTCGGGCAACTCGTCGAGCGACAGATCGGATTTGGCGTAGCGGTAAAGAATGTCCTGGAGCGAGGCTGAGACGAAAAAATACTGCTGCTTGAGGCGCAGTTCGCGCCCCATCTCGGTGGTGTCGTCCGGGTAGAGCACCTTGGACAGGTTCTCCGACTCGTTCTTGTCCTCCACCGCCCTGATGTAATTGCCCTCGTTGAAGTACTTGAGATTGAAATCGCGGGTCGACTTGGCCGCCCAAAGCCGCATGTTGTTGACCGTGGAGGTGTCGTAGCCGGGAATCGGGGAGTCAAAGGCCATCGCCATCACGTCGTCGCTGTCCACCCACTGAAAGTGCATGACACCGTGCTCGTCGGCGTAATTCACCACGCGGCCGTGAAATTTCACCTGGTAGAGCACTTCCGGGCGCGGGAACTCCCAGGGGTTGCCGTAGCGCAACCAGTTGTCCGGGTGCTCCACCTGGCGCCCGTCCTCGATGCGCTGCTGGAACATGCCGTATTCGTATCGGATGCCGTAGCCGTAGCCGGGCACCCCCATGGTCGCCATGGAATCCAGAAAGCAGGCCGCCAGCCGCCCCAGCCCGCCGTTGCCCAGAGCGGCGTCGGCCTCCTGTTCCCGGATGGTCTCGATATTCAGCCCGATCGCAGCCAGTGCGCTCGAGAATTCCTTTTCGCAGCACAGATTGTGCATACCGTTCATCAAGGTGCGGCCCATCAGGAATTCCAGCGACAGGTAGTAGACCCGCTTGCGATCTTCGACGTAATAGCTGCGCGAGGTTTCCATCCAGCGCTCGATCATGCCCTCGCGCAGGACCGCGGCGGCGCTGTAGAACCAGTCCCGGTTGGTCGCAGTGATAGGGTCTTTGCCGATGGAGTAGATCAGGCGGTTATAAAGCGAACGCTGGATCGACGGAACGTCGAGGCTTGGACGGACGAGTTCGGGCAGTTCGGGCAGGTGCGTCACCATGGAGGTTCCCTGAATGCAGCCAGAGCACATCATACAACCCGGGGCAGGCGGAACCCTGATCGGCATCAACTCAGGTGCTGCAGGCTGCTTGTCCTTCGGCGCGCGCCGCTCGCGCTACTCGTGCCAGGAGTGGCCGTGTCGTTCCGTGAGCGCGATCGCCGCCGTGGGCCCCGCGCTTCCGGCGGGATAGGGTTTCACCTTCTGCCCGGTGGCGCGCCAGCCCTCGATGATGCCGTCGATCCACTGCCAGGAGGCTTCCACCTCGTCGCGGCGCACGAACAGCGCGGAATTGTTGCGCAGCACATCGAGGAGCATCCGCTCATAGGAGATGCGCCGCCGGTTCCCGGCGAACGCGCCGTTCAGTGAGAGATTGAGCGGCACCTCGCCCAGGCGCACCTCGTTCAGCCCGGGTTTGTTGTGCATGAGCGACAGCGTGATCATCTCCTCGGGCTGCAGCTTGATGAGCAGTGTATTCGCCGCGAGTACCTGCCCGACGCTGGCATAAATGTTGAAGGGCGCGGGTTTGAACTGAATAACGATTTCGCTGGAGCGCACCTGCAGGCGCTTGCCGGTGCGCAGGTAGAACGGAACGCCCGCCCAGCGCCAGTTGTCCACTTCAACCTTGAGGGCGACGAAGGACTCGGTGTCGCTCGCGGGGGCGGCGCCTGCCTCGGACAGATAGCCCGGGGCCGCGGCCCCTTCGGAAAAGCCCGCGGTGTACTGCCCGCGCACCGTGTGCGTGGCCACGGTTTCGTGCGTGATGGGCCGCAGCGACCAGAGCACCTTGACCTTCTCGTTGCGTACCGCGGAGGGCGTGAAACCTGCCGGCGGCTCCATCGCCACCAGGCACAGCAGCTGCAGCAAGTGGCTCTGCACCATGTCGCGCAAGGCCCCCGTGGCGTCATAGAACGGCCAGCGCCCGCCCACGCCCACCGTCTCCGCCACGGTGATCTGCACGTGATCGATGGCCGTCGCGTTCCACAGCGGCTCGAAGATCGCGTTGGCAAAGCGCAGCGCGAGCAGGTTCTGCACCGCCTCCTTGCCAAGGTAGTGGTCGATGCGAAACACCTGGCTTTCGGCGAAGCTCGTCCCCATCACTTGGTTCACCAGGCGCGCGCTCGCCATGTCGGTGCCGATGGGCTTCTCCACCACCAGGCGGCTCTTTGCGTCAACCAGCCCAGCGTCGCGAAGGGCGGTGCAGATCGGCGCGAACAGCTGGGGTCCGGTCGAGAGGTAGAAAATCACGCCACCCTCGCCCGCGCGAAGCGCTCTGGCAAGGGGCGCAAGCCCGCCGGGCTCCGCGACCTTGACCGACACGTAGCAGATGCGCCGCGCGAACGCCGCGAAGCGGGTCTCGTCGTACAGTTCGGCATTGGCCGATGAGCGGATGGCTTCCTGCACGCGCGAAATGAACTCCGCGTCGCCAAGCGGCGAGCTCGCCGTACCCACCAGCTGGAAGTCACCGGGCAACAGGCCTTCGCAATCGAGGGCGTAAAGGGAGGGCCAGAGCATGCGCCTGGCGAGGTCGCCGGTTGCGCCAAAGAGTACCAGCGCGCGGCAATCGGGTTGAATCGGTTCGGTCGTGATCATGGTTGCAAAGTCGAAGGGTCAGGCCGCGTGGCGCAGTGCGCTGGCCGCGCGAGCGCGTTTGGTTATCTCATCCCAGTTCTTGGCCGTGACGAGATCCGCCGGCGCAAGCCACGACCCGCCGACGCAAGCGACGTTTTTCAGTGCCAGGTAGCGCAGCGCCGATACCGCATCGATTCCGCCGGTGGGACAGAAGCTCACGCCGGGGAAGGGACCGGCAAACGCCTTGAGCATCTCCACGCCGCCCGCCTGTGCGGCCGGGAAGAATTTCATCGTCGTATAGCCCGCGTCGAGCGCGGCCATCACATCCGAGGGTGTCATTGCCCCCGGCAGCATCGGAAAGCCCAGTTCAGTCGCGTGCGCCAGCAGAGCGCGGGTGACGCCGGGGCTGACACCGAAGACTGCTCCTGCGTCGCGTGCCGCATCGATCTGTCCGACGCTGAGCAGCGTGCCCACGCCCACCAGAGCCTGCGGAACGTGGTTGCGGATCGCGCGCACGCAATCGAGTGCGGCCGGCGTTCGCAGCGTGACCTCGAGCACGCGCACACCGCCGTCCACCAGGGCTTGGGCCAGCGGGACGGCATCCTCGGTGCGCTCGAGGACGATGACCGGCATCACCGGCCCGGCCGCGAGAATACTGGCGATCGTAATCATGTGGTTGTTTCCTTGGTATCTGCGCTCTCCTGGACTTTGACGCTGGCCGCGTCCGGCCAGCCGAAGGTGGTCGCGCCCTCTTCGGCGGCGCTCGCGTTGGCGCGTGCCGCGTGGAACAGCTCCCGGCCGAATCCCGTGGCGTTGCGATGCAGGTCCGCCACCGCCGGCGCGCGCAGCGCCCACACCTCGGCGGGGACCAGCGCCTCGAGAACGCCCAGCCCGGCGTCCAGCCGAATGATGTCGCCCTCGCGCACCCGGGCGAGCGGTCCTCCTGCCAGGCACTCGGGCGAAACGTGAATGGCGGCGGGCACTTTGCCCGAGGCGCCCGACATGCGTCCGTCGGTCACCAGCGCCACGCGGAACCCCAGGTCCTGCAGGGCGCCCAGCGCCGGCGTGAGCTGGTGCAGCTCCGGCATGCCATTGGCGCGCGGGCCCTGGAAGCGCACGATCGCGACCAGGTCGCGATTCATGTCGCCGCGCTGGAAGCGCGCGAGCACCTCGTCCTGGCTGTCGAAGATCATGGCCGGCGCCTCGATCAGGCGCTGCGCCGGCTTGACCGCGGAAACCTTGATGACGGCACGTCCGAGATTGCCGCGCAGGATCTTCAGGCCGCCCTCCGCGTCGAAAGGTGCTGCGGCGGGGCGCACCACACCGGTGTCGGCGCTGGCCTGGGGCGCGGGGCGCCAGACGAGCTTGTCGCCCTCGAGAAAGGGCTCTTCGCCGTATGCCGCGAGCGACGTGCCGGCCACCGTGCCCACATCGCCGTGCAGCAGTCCCGCGCCGAGCAGTTCACGGATGACGAATCCCGTTCCCCCCGCCGCCTGGAAGTGGTTCACGTCCGCCGTGCCGTTGGGATAAATGCGCGCCAGGAGCGGCACCGCAGCGGAGAGCCGGTCGAAGTCCTCCCAGTCGATCAGCACACCCGCGGCGCGGGCGATGGCGACCAGGTGGAGCGTGTGGTTGGTGGAGCCGCCGGTGGCGAGCAGGCCGACGATGGCGTTGACGATGGTGCGCTCGTCAACCACCTGCGAGATCGGCGTGTAAGCCGCGCCCAGGGCCGAGAGGGCGGCGACGCGATGCACCGCGGCCCGGGTGAGGGCGTCGCGCAGCGCTGTGCCAGGTGTCACAAAGGCGGCACCGGGCAGGTGCAGGCCCATCACCTCCATCAGGAACTGGTTGCTGTTGGCGGTTCCATAGAAGGTGCAGGTGCCAGGCCCGTGGTAGGAGCGGCTTTCGGCTTCGAGCATGGTGGCGCGGTCCACCAGGCCCTGCGCATATTTCTGGCGGATCTGGCCTTTCTCGTCGTTGGCGATGCCGCTTGTCATGGGGCCGGCCGGTACGAAGATCACCGGCAGGTGGCCGAACTGCAGCGCGCCGATCAGGAGGCCCGGGACGATCTTGTCGCATACACCCAGACACAGCACCGCATCGAACACGCCGTGCGAGAGCGCAATGGCGGTACCCATGGCGATCACGTCGCGCGAGAACAGCGACAGTTCCATGCCGGGCTGGCCTTGGGTGACACCGTCGCACATGGCTGGCACGCCGCCGGCCACCTGCGCCGTCGCGCGCGCCGCGCGCGCCGCTTCGCGGATGATCTCCGGATAGCGCGCGAAGGGCTGATGCGCCGAGAGCATGTCGTTGTAGGCGGTGACGATGGCGATATTGGGCGCGCGCACCTCGCGCAGGCGCAGTTTGTCCGGCGCCGGCTCGGCCGCGTAAATATGGGCCAGGTTCGAGCACGAGACGCGCGCGCGCGCGGGGTCCGCGCTTCGCGCCGCCGCCGCCACGGTTGCGAGGTAGGCGGCGCGCGTGTCCCGACTGGCCGCCTGTATGCGCCGCGTCACTGCAGAGACCACCGGGTGAATCGCCATGCCGCCTCCTAGAGGGCCAGGTTGTGCAATCGTCGGGTCAGCCGGGGCATTGTAGGTTATCGGGCGGGTTTAATGGACCGGGGGGCGAACGCAGGTCACGCGAAGTCCAGCAACAGGTCTCCTTGCGCATTGCCGCGGCGGCGCCCCCTTGCTCTGTGCCTTCCTAGCGTTTGCTGGCCAGCAGCGTTCCGCGGCACTTCTGCATTTCGCAGACGCAGGCGTACTCGCGCTTCAACGCGGCGGTGTAGCGTTCCTCGATGTAGAGGTTGTAGTCGATGGTGATTTCATCGCCGGCCTTGATGGTACGCAGCGCGTCGATGTAAATCCGGCCATCCTCCTCGTTGGCCTCGCAGTTGGGTTCGCAGCTGTGGTTGATCCAGCGCGAGGTGTTGCCGTTGCGCCCGCCATCGATGATTTCGCTGTTGTCGAGCATGAACAGGAAGGTGTGTGTCGTATCCGGATAGCGAAGCTCGCTTTCCTCGTCGCTGATGCGCTCGCCTTTGTATTCGATGAGGCGCGAGCCGCCGGGAATGGGGGTGGTCGCAAAAACGCCCCTGCCGTGTATGCCGGAACGGCGCGTGACGAAGCGTCGCGCCCGCTTGTTTGTTGCAGAATGCATCTAACCTCTATGGTCTGAAAAAAAGGGCGCATTTTACAGAAAGGAAAGGCGATTCAGGGGGTTCTGGATGCGGTCAGCCTAAAATAATTCGCCGGCGGGCCGCGAGCGCCCGCCCCGTCGACAGGTTTTTCTCTCAAGAGCGTGACACCAGCCGTGCTTAGCGCAGGCCTTCGAAAGCAGCACCGAGCGCCACCGACGCCGCGGCCAGGCGTGACCGCCGCTCCTGCAGCCAGCTGCGGTCCGCATCCAGTTGCGACACCTGTTCGCCCAGCATGCGTTTGACTTCCGGGGGTTGCGGTCCGCCCAGCCCGCGACTGGAGCGCACCATGTTATCGGCGGACAGCGCTTCGCGAAAACGCGCCTCGCTGAGCGGCAGCCGGTCTTCAGTGCCCGGCATCGAATGCGCGGCTGCCGCATAGATTCTCACCGCTTCGCCGTAGGGAATCTGCGCAGGCGCAAGACCGTTGCCGCGACCGTAATTGACCAGTTCCGAGGCAAAGTGGTGGCCGGTGCGGAACGGCACGCCGGCATCGCGTTGCAGCACATCGGCCAGTTCGGTGGTGGTGGAATAGTCCGCGTCGATCTCGGCGCGCGCCCGCGCGGCATCGAGTTTCAGCGATCTCACCGCAAGGTCGAGCATGTCGAAGAACTTCGCCGCCGCTTGCAGCGCGAGCAGGGCTTCGTTGCCGCGATGTTCGAGCAATCCGGTGCCGATATTGTGCGCGACGAACAGGCAGGCTTGCGCCTGTCCGAGAACATTGCTCGCCAGATGACGCGCGGCCACCAGTACTATGGGGTTGCGCTTCTGCGGCATGATGGTGCTCGATCCGGTCAACGTGCCCTCCTCAACGACGATCCAGGGCGCAGACTGCCGGTACTGGCTGAGGATGTCGTTGATGAGGGCATCGCCGCTCAGGGCGCCCGAGGCGGCGATGCCCGCGATCTCGAGGCTCAGGTCGCAGGGGGCGACGTGATTGGCGTCAAAGGAATTCTCCAGTACGCCGTCGAAGCCCAGCAATTGCGCCAGTCGCGGCCGGTCGATCGGAAAGCTCGAGGTGCCCAGCGCCGCCGCGCCCAGCGGCGAGAGGTTCACGCGCGCCCATGCCTCGCGCATGCGCGCCGCCTCGCGCTCAAGCGCGGCAGCGAACGCCGAGAGGTAGTGTCCCAGCGTGGTGGGCTGCGCCTGGACGTTGTGGGTATAGGCGGGAATGAGATCGTCGCGGTGCCGCCTGGCGAGTGCAAGCATCCCCTCGCGCAGACGGTTCAGGCTGTCGAAGGAATCCAGATGCTGGTCGCGCAGAAACAGGCGGTGAGTGGTGGCGAGCATGTCCTGGCGGCTGCGGCC